>NZ_WOTH01000012.1 GCF_011516945.1 Acetobacter estunensis | reverse complement strand
TCTGCTCAAAACGCAGATCAAAAGCTCCCCCAAAAACCGTCAATCAAATCGTCAAAAGCCTGAAATCACGAGCCAGGCGCATCAACCAACGGTTCTTCGATCCCTCCAGGTGGAAACTTCCAATATTTGAAAAATTATACGGGAATAAGGTTATTATAAATCATCATAACATTTCAGTAGATAAGGATTTTTATGCACTTACACGAGCTGTGGATCGTTTTCGATGTGTGCTAAAAAGTTCAAAACCAAAGCTTTTTGTGCACGTAGTTTCCAGCGACCATATATACAGCTCCGAATACAGAAAATTATGGGAATCTTTAAAAACCAAAACAGATTCCGCAAGATTTCTGCTTATTGGACTAAACAAACCAAAAGAAAAATCTCAATTAAATGAAATTCATACACATGAAAAACACTTTAGAATTGTAGAATTTACCCCAACGTCAGAGATAAAAGAAGGGATTTGTTTTTCTGATCCATCTGATAATATTCTTCTTCGTCAGGTTTTTGACGCCTATAAATACGACCTCACATCCAGAAATCAAAGATCCAATGATAGCGACACAATGAAAGAAAACAAAAAAACTTCGTCAGTTGTAGAAATACCAACATCACTCGAAGTATCTGAGAAATTTTCAATCAACCTTTTAAGCGCTGAAGCTTTTGAACCCAGACCTGACCCTGATTTTCTGTATGGATATATTCCATCCAAACAGATAAATCACTTTCGCAATGACCAATATATTCCACCCGTTCGTATTTTAACAATTTCCGATGTCCGTTTAATAGGTCCGTTCTTCCAAATAGGCGTGCTTTTGGAAGCCATGGGCAATTTCTTTAATATTCCTGATATCGCCTCCAATCCCACTACTGAAAGTTCACAAAATCGCTTGCAAGAAATAGAAAAAAAATTGAAGGAAAGAATTATTTCAATACGAAAAATTCGAGGGAAGGCCATTCTTATTGCATGCAATGGGCATCAAATATACGGCCATTGGTTGATTGATTTTCTACCAAAGCTAGCCCTTTTAGCTCACTCTGGATATAATATTGAAAACATAAAATTATTAGTTCCAGAGAACATGGGTGAATTCGGAAAAAATCTTCTCAAGGTTCTTCGATTTTACGATGATCAATTTATCTCTTACAATCCAGAAACAGAAATATTGGATATAGATGAGTTAGTCATCCCATCAACATTGCGTTGGGGAGGACGATGCGTTCCCTTTTTTACAGCCGCAGCGACGTGGATAAACGAACGTATAAACGAATTTTCTTCTCTACCTGAAACAAATTTCTCCTCACGAATTTTTATTTCTCGCTCTATGGGAGGAAAACATGGTCGAACTCTTATTAACGAAAAGAATTTAATAGAAATGGCTGAAAATTATGGTTTTCAAGCAGTAGCTCCAGAATTACTTACTTTACCAGAACAAATCTCGATGTTCCGAAAAGCCACTCATATTGTCGGACCTTATGGCTCCGGACTCCATGGCTCCATTTTCAGCCCACCAAAAACAACAGTTTGCGGAATACATGGAGACGGCGCATTCGATGCTCTTCAATCTGGCGTGGGAGAAAGACTGCAACAAAAAACTGGTTACATTTTCACTGAAACACAAAAAGGATTTAACAATCACAGAAAAACAGAAGATTTTTCAGATATTTTTTTGAAATTTTTAAATGAAAATTGCAGACACCCTCGAAATTCATGATTACTTAAAGAACAATATGAATTTTACAAATAATTTAATTAAGAACAACAACCAAATATTCGAAGAAATATTTCCACACCAGAAATATCTGAATAATACTCTATCGAGCAGATACTGAAAAGGTACCGACCTGGAGGAATCAAGGAACCAGAAATCCGTGATTCGTGTCAGGCATGAGCCAGAAACGCTTCGCCTCCATCAGTTCCGTCTCCGTGAAAGCCCATCTTCTGTCCTCCTGACGGGTTTTCTTCTCTTCCTGAGTGCGGGCGCGGGCCTGAACATCGGCAAATCCCTTGCCCTCAATCAGACACGCCAGGACGCACCATTTGAGGAAAAACTTCATCTCTCGGAGGTGACGGATAATCGTATCCTGTCCAAGGGTTCCACCACGCTTGGAAGGCTCGCGCCTGGGCCAGAGACCCATCCCCCGTCTTCAAAGAGCGAACGACATACTGTCCGACAATATGCTCAGGTCTGCGGGAACGCGAAGCCTGAGATACCAGGTATGGTGTCTTCGGAGCATGTAAGGAGTAGGCAAATCTGGCGTCCCATAGGGGATTCGAACCCCTGTTGCCGCCGTGAGAGGGCGGTGTCCTAGGCCTCTAGACGAATGGGACATTGGCCGTGGGCGGGTTCATACGGAAAATGGTGAAACGGCGCAAGAAGGGAAACGAAAAATAATCACCCAGCGCTTAACGCCCGACCTCCAGCCTCCCGATGACACGCCCTTGCGTCACATCCCACAGCACGATGCGATCAGGGCCACCGCCCGTCAGACTCAGGGCCAGCACATTGCCATCGCGCCACGCCATCGTTGCGACATGGCTGCCCTCGGGCTCATGCAGCAGAAGCGTCTCCGCGTGTATCGGCTTTTCGAGGACGGGCGGCGGTGTTACAGCCGCATGCGGATGCGAGACCCGATGCAGGATCACCGCAACCAGCAGCCCCACTCCCGCAACGATCAGGACGCCCATGCCGATGACAGCCGCCATCAGCACCCGTCGCGCCGTACTGCCCTCTTCCATTGCGGTGCCGCCTTTCCTGCGTTCTGTCGCCCGGCCTGTAGATGACACCCATGACTGATTCAACCCACGGTCCCCGCTCCCTCATCCTCACCGAAGATCAGGCCGGACAGCGTCTTGACCGCGTGTTGACGCTGGCGCTCCCTGAACTCTCACGCTCGCGGATAAAATCTCTCATCGAAAGCGGCTGTCTGACCTGCAACGGGGTTGTCCTGCACGACGTCTCGCACACCACGCGAACCGGCATGGCGCTGGCGCTGGACATCCCCCCACCCGCTCCCGCCACGCCGCAGGGCGAGGATATCCCCTTCACCATTCTCTACGAAGATGAAGATCTGCTCGTGCTCGACAAGCCGGCAGGCATGGTGGTTCATCCGGCGCCCGGCCATGAAACCGGCACACTGGTCAACGCCCTGATCGCTCATTGCGGGGAAAGCCTCAAAGGTATCGGAGGGGAGCGGCGCCCGGGGATCGTCCACAGGCTGGACAAGGACACATCCGGCATCATGGTCGTGGCCAAGACCGAGGCCACACATCTCGCCCTCTCGGCAGATTTTGCGGCCCGTCGCATCGACCGCGCCTATCTCGCCCTGTGTTGGGGCGTGCCGTCTCCGACCAAGGGAGAATACGAAGGCAATATCGGCCGCGATCCCCGTGACCGCAAACGCATGGCGCTGCTCACGCGCAGCGGCAAGACGGCGCTTACGCGCTACACGGTGCTACGCGCTTTCGGCTCCCACATGGCACTGGTGGAATGTCGCCTCGCAACGGGCCGCACCCATCAGATCCGCGTGCATTTCGCTGCGAACGGTCATCCGCTGCTTGGCGATCCTCTCTATCTGCGCCGCATCCCTGCCGCCGCGAAAGGCTGCCCGGTGGAGGCCAAGGACGCCGCACTGGATTTCCCCCGACAGGCCCTGCACGCGCGCAAGCTCGGTTTCGTCCATCCACGTACTGGTGAAGCCCTGCTTTTCGAAACGCCAGCCCCCGCGGATTTCATCGCTCTTGAAACCATGCTGACGAATGCCCTTATAAAATAACTTTTGTTAATCTTGACTTTTCCGGGCTCCTATTCTACGAAGTCAAGGTCTTTTCGACGCGCCGATGCGGCCGCCGGAATGGATGTCCCGAAGTCTTTTGCCTCATTGAGGGAAGGCCTTCGGGGACGAACAGGTCCACTCCCCAGCGTTGCCCGAAAGCACAGGCCGATCCGATGTTCGCCGATTGAAGTCGGATCACGCACAGCGCCGGTGCCGGGATGAAGGAGCAGTCTCCATGGCATCCTCAACACCATCTCTCGCAATCGGTCCTGACGCCAGCCTTTCGCGCTATCTTCAGGACATCCGCAAATACCCCCTTCTTTCCCCAAAGGACGAATCCGCCCTTGCCCGCCGCTGGCGTGACAAAGCGGATGTGAAGGCCGCGCACAAGCTCGTCACTTCCCATCTGCGTCTCGTCGCCAAGATCGCGATGGGATATCGCGGTTATGGTCTGCCGCTGAACGAACTCATCAGCGAAGGCAATGTGGGAATGATGCAGGCCGTTCGCCGCTTCGATCCCGAGCGCGGCTTCCGCCTTGCCACATACGCGATGTGGTGGATTCGCGCCGCCATTCAGGAATACATCCTGCACAGCTGGTCGCTGGTGAAAATCGGCACGACCTCGGCCCAGAAAAAGCTGTTCTTCAACCTGCGTCGCCTCAAGGGGCAGATGAAGGCCATCGATGAGGGCGATCTCGCCCCCGAGCAGGTGAACCACATCGCCAAGACGCTGGGCGTTCCGGAGCAGGACGTCGTGTCCATGAACCGCCGTCTGGCCGCTGCCGACCACAGTCTGAACGCCCCCCTGCGGGCGGAAGGCGATGGAGAATGGCAGGACTGGCTGGTGGATGAGGGCGAGAATCAGGAAGACATGCTGGGCGAACACGAGGAGTTCTCGGATCGCCACGCCCTGCTGACCTCCGCGATGAAATCCCTCAACGACCGCGAGCGCCACATCTTCACCGAGCGGCGTCTCAAGGACGATCCCGTCACGCTGGAGGAACTCGCCCAGCAATACGGCATCTCCCGCGAGCGCGTGCGCCAGATCGAAAGCCGCGCTTTCGAGAAAGTGCAGGCACAGATGAAGGCGGACGTGGACGCCCGTCGCAACGAAATCCCCGCGACCACCTGACGGGAGGGCGCTTGCGCGCTCTCCTTATCGCATCTGTCTTTTTAGCTGAGACAGCCTTCACGAAACGCCTCAAACGCCCGCGCGCGGTGGCTGATGGCGTTCTTCTCGGCGTCCGTCATCTCCGCGAAGGTGCGGCTTTCGCCCACCGGCACAAAGATCGGGTCATAACCATGTCCCGCAGCGCCCCGAGGTTCGGGCGCAATGGTGCCGTCGATCCGTCCCTCGAAACATTTCCCCGAGCCGTCGGGGAAAGCCAGCGCCAGCACGCAGATAAACCATGCGTCGCGCTCGTCCCCGCCAATGCCGTCCTCAATCCGCTTCATGGCGGCGGGAAAGTCTTTCTCCGGCCCGGCCCAGCGCGCGGAGTAAATACCGGGCGCCCCTCCGAGGGCGGACACACACAGACCCGAGTCATCGGCCAGCGCCGGAAGCCCCGTCGCCTTCGCCGCCGCGAGCGCCTTCAACTGCGCGTTGCCCTCGAACGTCGTGGCCGTCTCCTCAGGCTCAGGGAGGTTCAGTTCCCCGGCCGAGATAACCTCGATGTCATAGGGCGCCAGCAGAGCGGTAAACTCCACGAGCTTGCCCTTGTTGTGACTGGCGAGAACCAGACGGCTCCCCGCCTTCAGCGGAAGGGTGGCGCTCATGCGCCTTCCGTGGCCCGCACCACCGCATCCTGCGCCGCGAACAGTTCCTGCGTGCCCTTCTTGGCCAACGCGAGCAGCTTGAAGAATTCTTCCTCGGAGAACGGCTTCTCTTCCGCTGTGCCCTGAATTTCCACGATGCCGCCCGCAGCCGTCAGCACGAAGTTGGTGTCGGCCACAGCACTGCTGTCTTCCACATAGTCGAGGTCGAGCACCGCGCCCTCCGTGGTCAGGCCGCAGGACACGGCGGCAACCTGTCCGGTAAGCGGAATGGAGGAGAGAACCCGCTGCGCGTGCAGCTTACCCAGCGCCAGACGGAGCGCCACCCATGCACCGGTGATGGACGCGCAGCGCGTGCCGCCATCGGCGTTGAGCACGTCGCAGTCGAGCGTGATGCTCATCTCGCCCAGCGCCTTCAGGTCGGTCACGGCGCGAAGGGACCGGCCGATCAAACGCTGGATTTCCTGCGTGCGGCCGGACTGCTTGCCCTTGGCGGCTTCTCGGTTGCCGCGCGTATGCGTGGCGCGGGGCAGCATGCCATACTCGGCCGTCACCCAGCCCGTGCCCTTGCCGCGCAGGAACGGAGGCACCCGCTGCTCCACACTGGCGGTGCAAAGCACTTCCGTGCCCCCCACGCGGATCAATGCAGAGCCTTCGGCGTGATGGGAAAAACCGGTTTCGATGGTAACGGGACGCATGGCGTCAGCGGCGCGGCCGGACGGGCGCATGGGCAGGCTCCTCAGGAGAACAGGCAGAAACAGGCGGCATAAGCCCACCTGTCGGACGTACGGCTGCATAACCCGCGCTCCGCAGACTGACCACCCTGCCCCTTGCTTCTCTCCACCACTCTTCCCAGAATCCGACTCAAAGCCCCTCACTTGGCCAAGGAGAGACGACCATCGCCCGTTCCCCCGGATCACGCCCCACCGGCCCTCGTCCACTGGACCTGACCGGTCGCACACCGGATCTCTCCACCCTCGCCTCGGGCCTGAACGCCCGTTCGGCCACCATCCTGCGCGAGCTGGTGGAGCATTATCTGGAGACCGGGGATCCGGTGGGCAGCCGTACCTTGGCGGATCGCCTGTCGCTCGGGCTTTCCACCGCCTCCATCCGCAATGTGATGGCCGCCCTGACCGAAGCGGGCCTGCTGTTTTCCCCCCACACCTCCGCCGGTCGCCTGCCCACCGAACGGGGGCTGCGGCTGTTCGTGGATGGCCTGCTCCAGTTCGGCAGCCTGAGCGAAGACGAACGCGAATCGATCGCCAATTCGCTGGAAACACGAGGGCGCTCGCTTGAGGACACGCTCACGGAAGCCTCCACCATGCTTTCGGGCCTGTCACACGCCGCCAGTCTCGTCATCGCACCCAAAGGAGAGGGCACGATCCGGCATATCGAGTTCGTACCGCTGGGCGAAAACCGGGCGCTTGTGGTGCTGGTGGGCGCGGACGGACAAGTGGAAAACCGCGTCATCCAGACACCACCGGGCATGCCGCCCTCAGCGCTGACGGAAGCCGCCAACTATCTCAACGCGCGCCTGTCCGGCCGCACGCTGGGCGAGTTGCGGAGCCTCGTGGACGAAGATATGGCCACCGATCGTACCCAACTCGACCAGCTCACGAGCGAAGTGGTGGCGAGCGGCCTTGCCACATGGAGCGATGAGGGGCGCGGCGGCACCCTCATCATCCGCGGACAGGGCAACCTGCTGACGGACATTACCGAGATCGAGCGGCTCTCCACCATTCAGCGCCTGTTCGAGCGGCTGGAACGTCAGGATGCCATGCTGCGTCTTCTAGAACTGGCCGAAGCCTCGGACGGCGTACGGATTTTCATCGGGGCGGAGAGCGACCTGTTCGGGCTGTCGGGCATGTCCATGGTCGTGGCCCCGGCCCGCAATGAGAGCAACAAGATTGTGGGGGCCATCGGCGTGATCGGGCCGACACGCATCAACTACGGCCGCATCATTCCTGTCATCGACTACACCGCGCAGATCATCGGTCGCATTCTCGGCTGACGACACACACTCACTTCTGGGAAGCCGCGTCACTCCGCTCAATGACCGCCTCTCCCCCCGGCACAACAGGAGCCGATGGCGCCGCCGCGCGGGAGGCGGCCGCCGCTTTCGCCGCACCACCCGCGATCTGGTCCGCAGGCGTGCGCAGTGCGGGCAAGTCCGCCGCCGGGCCGTTCCACACCGCGCTCTGACTCTGCGGCGGAATGGGCGGCGAACTGAAAGCCGACACCGGGCCGAACAGGCCGCCGCTCACATGGCGCATGGTCGACTCCGGCTGGCGTACACATCCACGGATCACAGGTTCGCAAATGCCCTCGTGACCGATGAGACGATCATTATCCCCGGCAAAATGCACCTCGCTCACCTGCCCCCGATCGATCCGGATCATCATGACGCAGGCGCTGCCGCTGCCGTTATAGGTCACGGTGCCCATGTTCAGCGGCGCGATGGAAAAGGTGCCCGGCGTGTTGGGCTTGTAGATATACTGCTCCAGCACCGTGGTCGCGTTCATCTTGAGCGTCTTGTCGGGAATCCCTGCACAGGAGTGGAGGTCATTCTCCGTCATCCCGATCATGGCAAGCTGCGCCTTGTGGACCGTTCTGGAGTCGAAATACCCACACCCCGTCAGACACAGTACCAGACACGCAAGCCCTGCACGGCTCGCGACACGCAACTTCAACGACACCATTCTCATCCCGGTTCGACCAACGCCCCGCCTTCGGTAACGGTTCCCTCACCTCACCGACAACCACCTGCATCCAGAAATGTTGCAGCCTCGGTCGCTGTTGCCTATTAGCGGCACGACCTTTCCCTTTGTGCTGTCCTTCGATGTGAATGTCCGCGCTCCGTCGTGAACGACAGACGCGTCCGCCACAGGCAGCCGTCAGCTGCGGAGATTCCTATCATGAGCGACTTTTCTTCCGACGAAATCCAGCGCCTTCAGACCTGCCTGCGCCGCCTGCTGGGCGCGAAGGGCCTGAGCGTCAACCCGCCGCCGCGCCGTGGCCTGTCCGTCGAACTGGCCGTGGATGGCGAGGTGATCGGCACCGTTCACCGTGATGAGGACGAGGGCGAAGTGTCCTACATTCTCAACATTGTGGTGCTGGAAGAAGATCTGCCGCCCAAGGCCTGAAGGACGGCATGAAAAAGGCCGGCATCCATGCGGGCGCCGGCCTGCCAAAGCAGAAAGATTAAAGTCGTTTTCAGGCAGGGCGGCGCGATGACAGCGACGCTTCCATGACCGGATGCGGCACAGGAGCCGGCAGATCCACCCGCGTCAACTTCCACTGCCAGCGCTCGATGCGAAGCTGCACCCGCAAGGGCGTCTCCGTCTCATGCCCCGGCACCACCATCGCCGCCTCGAACGTGTTGCCGCCTGTGAAACGCACCACAGCATGACCGACAGCCGACAACATGGTGCTCGCGCTCATCTTGCCGGGTGCGGTCGCTCCCATGGCCTGATCCACCACCATCCCCAGATTCTGCTGCGTCACAGTCAGATCCACGGCATTCGACACGACATTGGTGGCAAAGGACGCACCGAATTCCGGCAGTTCATCCGCCGCCTCCGTCGCATGACCGAGATTGAGCCCGTCCAGAACCTGCTCCTTGAGCGACGCGTCCAGCGACGTCCAGTTGATGGTCTGCCCAAGGGCAAGCATGTCATGCGTCTCGACCGAACGGGCGATGGTCCACAGCGTCACGAAGGGCGACAACGCATAGAGAGCGAGGGACATCGCCAACGAGGCGACACACAGAACCCGCGCCCGCTTCCGTGCGGGACAGGCCCATGCTTCGGAGACAGAAGTGAGTTCAGCGGCGCGCATGTCGGGACTCCCTGTGTTCATGTCAGTATATCTACCATACGCAAAGCAGACATGCAGCAAACGGTTGCCCCCGCTCCCATCAATCACGAAAAAGTGATTTCCTGATGCCGCCTTCAACAACACCCCCGCCCATTGACCTTACGGAAGCCGAAATCCGGCGCTATTCCCGCCACATTCTCCTTCCGGAGGTGGGTGGAACGGGACAGATGCGCCTCAAGAACGCCTCGGTGCTGATCGTGGGAGCGGGCGGGCTGGGCTCGCCCGTGGCCTGCTACCTTGCGGCCGCCGGGGTAGGGCGTATCGGGCTGGTCGATCACGACCATGTCGAACTCTCCAACCTTCAGCGGCAGATCCTTCACACCACCGAGCGCGTGGGCCAGCCCAAGGTTGCGTCCGCCGCCCGGACTCTTTCGGCCCTGAACCCGGACATCCGCATCGAGACACACGAGGCACGGCTGACGCCCGACAATGCGGAGACTCTGGTCGCGGCCTATGACCTCGTGTGCGACGGCAGCGACAATTTCGAGACGCGCTACCTCGTCAACGCCGCCTGCGTGGCGCAACGCCGCACATTGGTGTCCGCCGCCATCGCCCGGTTTGACGGCCAGTTGTCCACCTTCCGACCTCATCGGGGCGGTCCTTGCTACGAATGTCTCTTTCCCCGCACACAGGCGGCACAGGACGCTCTCTCCTGCGGGGACGCGGGAATCTTCGGGGCCGTCGCGGGTGTGCTCGGCACATTGCAGGCCACCGAAGCCCTGAAAGAACTGCTCCATATCGGGGAAACACTGGCCGGGCGGTTGCTGCTGTGGGACGCGCTGGCCACGCGCTTCACCACCATCACGATGGATGCCGATCCGGCCTGTCCGGTCTGCGGCTCTCTGCATAGAGACGCATCATCATGACAGATCCCGCAAACGGTCTGGCCATTTTGCTGTGCGACGCCCATCCCGACCGGCTTCACGCAGCGTTCCTGCTGGCCGCTGGCGCTCTGGCGCTCGACCGCCCCGTTCTGGTCTTTGCCACGGGTCCGGCTACAGCCGCTCTGTGCCGCGATGCGTCGTCTGTCTTTCGCCCGGAAGAGGAAGAGCGGTTGGCGGAACGTGGAGTCGCCACATTGGCCACGCTGCGCGACGCACTGGTGCTGATGGAAGCGGAACTGATGGTGTGCGAGACCGGCCTGCGGCGGATCGCGCGGGAAGAGTCGGACCTGCTCGACGGCGTGAAAGTCGTGGGGATTCCGACCTTTCTCGACCAGGCGCAGGGGCGACAGATCGTCTCATTCTGACAGTTCCGCGCATCCGAATGCACGAACCCACTTGCCGAGCGCGTCAGGGCTTGGCACGGATGCGCCCATGATCGCATCCCGCTCCCTGCGCGCCGTCCTCTCGCTGCTGGCGGCAACGCCCCTCGCCACGTTCACCGGTTCTGCCGTGGCCGCAACGCAAAACAGCGCCACGCCGCACCATCATCACAAGAAGGCGGCGACCACGGAGGGGAAAACCGTGACCCACAGTTCGGGGCACACGGAAGAAAAAGCCGCTCATCACAAGCACGCCACGCACAAGGCGACGGAGAACAGCGAACACCACACCCACGCCACGCGGCATGCGAGCGAAGAAAAAACAACGCACCACAGCAAGGCCACGCATTCCGGTGCAAACCATCACCACGCCGCCCATTTGGCGACGGGGGCTGCGGTCGGTGCGGCGGCGGGCGCTGCCGCGGCCCATTCCGACACGGACGATGCCGCTCCTGCCGCCGACTCGTCCGCGACGCCCGCTCCCACAGGCCCGGATCTGACAAAGGGCACCAACACCGGCCTGCCGCTGCCACGCTTTGCGGCCCTGCGCGCGGATGATGTGAACATGCGTGCCGGCCCCGGCCAGCGTTATCCCATCCAGTTCATCTATCACCGTCGGGGACTGCCGGTGAAAATCGAGCGTGAGTTCGACATCTGGCGGCTGGTGGAAGACCCGGACGGCGTGAAGGGCTGGGTGCATCAGGCCACGCTTGTGGGTTCCCATGATTTCGTCATCCCCTATCCGCCCGGCAAGGCGCCGTCGCCCGACGCCGCACCGCAGCAGAAGGCCGCCTCTTCCGACAAGCCGGAAGAAAAGAGCGGCAACCGTCATACCGAGTCGCAGGTGATCGGCCACGTGGCCACGGCGGCCGAAGCGGAGAAAATCCCCAACGCCGTGATTCTGCGGTCATCGGGCGATGACAGCGCAGCACCCGTGGCGGTGCTGATGCCCGGCTCGGTCGGCACGTTGCGCAGTTGCGCGGCCGGGTCGGTGTGGTGTCAGGTCACGATCCAGCGTCGTGACGGCTGGCTGCACCGCAACCAGATCTGGGGCCTGCTGCCCGACGAGGCCTATCCGCCCTCCTGACCTTCCGGCCAGTCCTTTTCCGGGGCAGCGTTGCGGCTCGCGATGCGACCACTGGCCGCCTCAGGTGTTATCCTGCTGACACCCATCATGTCGGAAGAGGATTTTCCATGACCGCCGCCCAGTGCCGCACCAAGATCGTCGCCACGCTCGGCCCGTCCTCTTCCGATCACGCGACGATCCTCGCACTGGCCACGGCAGGCGCGGACGTGTTCCGTTTCAATTTCTCCCACGGCACACAAGCCGAGCACGCCGCCCGCTACCGCATCGTGCGACAGGTGGAAGCGGAGGTCGGACGTCCGCTCGGTGTTCTTGCCGACATGCAGGGCCCGAAACTCCGGGTCGGCCATTTTGCCGATGGGCACATCACGCTGGAGACGGGCGCGCCTTTCCGCCTCGATCTGGATGAAACGCCCGGCACGACGAAGCGGGTACAGCTCCCACACCCCGAAATCATCGCCGCCGCCCATCCCGGCAGCGTGCTGCTGCTCGACGACGGCAAACTGCGCCTGAAAGTGACGACCGTCGGTCGTGATTTTCTTGAAACCGAGGTGCAGGTCGGCGGACCTCTGAGCGACCACAAGGGCGTGAATGTTCCCGACCTGATGCTCCCCATTCCGGCCCTGACGCCACGCGACCGGGAAAATCTCGCCTTCGCGCTGGAACTCGGAGCAGATTTCATCGCCCTCTCCTTCATCCAGAAGGCCGAAGACGTGCTGGAAGCCCGCGAACTGGTGAAGGGCCGGGCGTGGATCGTCTCCAAGCTGGAAAAACCTCAGGCCATGGAGAATCTCGACGCCATCCTCGCAGCGTCCGACGCCGTGATGGTCGCGCGGGGCGACCTTGGCGTGGAACTGCCGCCCGAAGCGGTGCCGCTGGCGCAGAAGCGCATCACGCGGGCCGCGCGGAAACTGGGCAAGCCCGTCATCGTGGCCACACAGATGCTTGAGAGCATGATCACAGCGCCCACACCCACCCGCGCGGAAGCCTCCGACGTGGCGACGGCCGTGTTCGATGGCGCAGACGCCGTGATGCTCTCGGCGGAATCGGCAGCGGGAGCTTACCCGCGCGAGGCCGTGACGGTGATGAACCGCATTCTGGAGCGCGTGGAGGCCGATGCGGGCTGGCGCGCGCTCATGCAGGCCGCGCGTCTTGAGCCGGAACATCATGTGGCGGACGCCATCGCCGGAGCCGCGCAGCTTGTGGCCAATACGCTCGATGCCAGCACCATTGTCGCCTACACGCATGCGGGACCGACCGCGCTGCGCATCGCGCGCGAACGGCCCATCGCCGCCATTCTCGGCCTGACACCCACACTGACAACGGCCCGTCGCCTGACGCTTGTGTGGGGCGTGCACCCCTGCGTGCCGGACCCGGCGCATCATGCCCATGACACGGAATCGATGGTGTCCACGGCGGTCGAGACAGGGCGCACCAGCGGACTGGCCCGCGCGGGCGATACGATGGTCATCATCGCAGGCGTGCCGTTCGGCGTCAGCGGCTCCACCAACACGCTGAGGGTGGCAAAAGTCCCGGACTCTGTCTGAGCTTGCCTCTGGTCCCCTGTGCATGGGGACGGTAAACAGTCCCGGTTTCCAGACATGAGGGGTGGAGCCCACAGCGGTTCCTCACCGACAGCATCAGGCACGGCATGAGCAATACACGCAGGTTCTTCGGCACGGACGGCATTCGCGGGAAAGCCAACACCCCTCCCATGACCGTGGACGTGGCGCAGAAACTCGGACAGGCGGCGGGCCTGCATTTCCGGCGTGGTCATCACCGTCACAGCGTCGTGGTGGGCAAGGACACACGCCTGTCCGGCTACATGATCGAGTGCGCGCTGGTGGCGGGGTTCCTGTCTGCCGGCATGGACGTGATCCTCGTCGGCCCCATGCCCACGCCCGCCATCGCCATGCTCACCCGTTCCTTGCGCGCCGATCTGGGCGTCATGATCTCGGCGTCCCACAATCCGTTTAGCGACAACGGCATCAAGCTGTTCGGCCCCGATGGCTTCAAGCTCTCCGATCAGGAGGAGCAGACCATCGAGGCGATGATGCTCTCCGCCCTGACGGGGCAGCTTGCCGCACCGGGAGAGATCGGCCGCGCCTCACGCCTGAACGACGCCGCAGGACGCTACATCGAGCACGCCAAGGCCTCCTTTCCGCGCGGCTGTCGTCTGGATGGGCTCAAGATCGTCATCGACTGCGCCAACGGCGCGGGATACCGCGTGGCTCCCACTGCTTTGTGGGAACTGGGGGCGGAAGTGGTGCGTCTGGGCTGTGAGCCAGACGGCGTGAACATCAACGAAAAATGTGGCTCCACGCACCCCGAAGCGCTGTGCCGCGCCGTGATCGAGCACAAGGCCGATCTCGGAATCGCGCTCGACGGCGATGCGGACCGGATGCTCTTGGCCGACGAAACCGGCCGTCTGGTGGATGGCGATCAGATTCTTGGCCTGATTGCCCGCTCATGGGCGCGGTCGGGTCGTCTGGCCACCTCCTCAATCGTGGCGACCGTGATGTCCAACATGGGACTCGAGCGCTTTCTTCATGAGCAGGGCATGGCGCTGGAACGCACGGCGGTGGGCGATCGCTATGTGGTCGAGCGCATGCGTGAGAACGGCGCCAATGTGGGCGGAGAACAGTCAGGCCACGTGGTGCTGTCCGATTTCGCCACAACCGGCGATGGATTGGTGGCCGCGTTGCAAGTTCTGGCCGTTCTCATTGAGGAAGGGCGCCCCGCCAGTGAAGTCTGCCGCGTGTTCGAGCCTTTCCCGCAACTGCTAAAGAACATCCGCTTCGAGGGCCGCAGCCCGCTTCATCTGCCCGAAGTGCAGGCCGCGCGTCGCCAGATTGAGGAACGCCTCGGCGCACGCGGTCGTCTCGTCCTGCGCGAGAGCGGCACGGAACCGCTGGTGCGAGTCATGGTGGAAGCGGAAGACGCCCGCGACGTGGAGCGTGCGGTGGACGACATGTGCGCCGCCATCACCACAATGCCTGTCGTGGCCTGAGCCATGAAAGGGCGCGTTCTCAGCATCGCAGGCAGCGATTCGGGCGGGGGAGCCGGGATTCAGGCGGACATCAAGGCCGTGACCGTGCTGGGTGGATTCGCCATGACGGCCATCACAGCTCTGACGGCCCAGAACACGCTGGGCGTGATGGACGTGATGGACGTGCCGCCCGAGTTCCTGCGCACACAGATCCGCTGCGTGCTCGACGATCTGGGCGCGGACACTTTCAAGACGGGCATGCTGTCGAACGCGGGCATTATTCGCGTTGTCGCCGAAGAGATCCGCCGCTACCGGGATGTGCCCTTCGTGCTCGATCCCGTGATGGTGGCCAAAGGTGGCGCCTCCCTGCTTGCGAAGGAAGCAGTTGCGGCTCTGACGGAGGAACTGCTTCCTCTCTGCACCGTACTGACGCCCAACATTCCGGAGGCCGAAGCCCTGCTGGACCGAACGATCACGACACCGGACGATATGGTGCGTGCCGCGAAAAAACTCCGCGAACAGGGCGCTCCCGCCGTGCTTCTCAAGGGCGGTCATCTGTCCGGCGACCTTCTTACGGATGTGCTGGCCACGGAACAGGGTGTGGAGACGTTTTCCTCAGAGCGGATCGAGACCCGTCACACCCACGGGACGGGATGTACACTCGCTAGCGCCATCGCTACGCGACTGGCTCAGGGATGGCCCCTGTCCGATGCCGTCATCAATGCGCGGGCGTATCTGCGCATGACCATCGAACAGGCTCCCGGCTATGGCGCGGGTGCCGGACCACTCAACCACTGCGTGACGGTCAGCCCGGCATGGTCCACCGGGGCTACACCTTCCGCGTCCTGAGCCTTCCTCAGGCCGCGACCGTCTCGGTATGCGCGGCCACCGGAGCCGCCGTTTCCGCAGGCTTTTCCACACGTCCTGCCGTCT
Organism: Acetobacter estunensis; assembly: GCF_011516945.1. Classification (GTDB taxonomy): domain Bacteria; phylum Pseudomonadota; class Alphaproteobacteria; order Acetobacterales; family Acetobacteraceae; genus Acetobacter; species Acetobacter estunensis. The sequence continues at coordinate 78,082 of NZ_WOTH01000012.1, read as the reverse complement.
GCTCGCGCAGCATGTAGCCACGTCCCCAGACTGTGGTGATGACGTTGCCAGCCCCTGCGGCCTGAAGCTTCTTGCGCAGTTTGCAGATGAAAACGTCGATGATCTTCATCTCGGGTTCATCCATGCCACCGTAGAGATGGTTCAGGAACGCATCCTTCGTCAGAACCATCCCCTTGCGCAGAACCAGCAGCTCCAGAATGGCATATTCCTTGCCCGTCAGATGCACGGGCACGTCATTGACGCTCACCTCCCGGCTGTCGAGGCTCAGATGCAGCGGCCCCACACGCAGGGTCGGCTCACTGAAGCCCTTGGAGCGACGCAGGATCGCCTGCATGCGGGCCACCAGTTCGTCCGGATCGAAGGGTTTGGTCAGATAATCGTCCGCGCCGATAGAGAACGCCTTCACCTTGGCCTGCGGTCGCGTGAGGCTGGAGAGCACGATCATCGGTGTCGCCACACGGGCCGCGCGAGCCCGACGCACGACTTCGTATCCCTCGATGTCGGGCAGCATCAGTTCGAGCACCGCCAGATCGTAATCGTAATGCCGCAGCATCTCGACCGCTTCTTCTCCGGACTCGACATGATCGACCGTAAAACCGGCCCCTTTCATGACCTGAGTGATTTCACCGACGGCTGCCGTATCGTCTTCAACGAGCAGAACACGCATCCCTGTAACTCCCGGTTCGTTGTTGACCATTAGTTACCATCGTAGGTTGTAAGCGTCCACGGAAATTTCACGTAAAGCGTGTATAAAGAAATTCGAAGCGCGTTAATGAAACGGAAAACGTCTTGTTTTTTATACACACCTATCTGAAGCCCGCAGAAAACCAGCATATTTCAGGAACCCTCGCCCGATGACTCTGAACGTATGCGAGCGCGTCAATGCAACCACGGCGCGTATTCCCGCTGCTTTCGTCTCCGCGCGGGTGACGGCGCTGTCGGGACTCGCCATCACGGTGGCGGGGCTTGGGGGATTGGCCGTGGTAGGAGACCGGGTGACCCTCATCCGCCGCGATGGCAGCGAAATCCCGGCCGAGATCATCGGTTTCTCCGGACACCATGCACGCGCTATGGCGTTTGGCAGCCTCGACGGTCTGGGCAATGGCAGTGAAGTGCGGTTTCCGTTCTTCACCGGCCCCCGCGCGCATGGTCCCGGCGGCAGCCTGCGCATTTCGGACGCGTGGGTGGGCCGCATCATCGATCCGCTCGGACGTCCGCTGGATGGAAAAGGACCGTTGCCTCCCGGTCCCCGTCCCTGCCCCGTCCGCGCGTCTCCCCCGGACGCCACGATGCGCGCTCGTCTCGGCCCCCGAATCGATCTGGGCGTACGGGCGATGAATCTTTTCACCACCTGCCGTCAGGGCCAGAGACTCGGTCTGTTCGCAGGCTCGGGCGTCGGCAAGTCCACTCTCATGTCCATGTTGGCCCGCAACACGGCCTGCGACGTGGCCGTCATTTCTCTTGTGGGCGAGCGCGGGCGCGAAGTGCGGGAGTTCGTGGAAGACGATCTCGGCCCGGAAGGACTGGCGAAGTCCGTCGTGGTGATCGCCACCTCCGATTCTCCCCCTCTCATGCGTCGGGAAGCGGCCTACACCGCGCTCACCGTCGCGGAGTATTTCCGCGACGAAGGCAAATCCGCATTGCTGTTGATGGACAGCGTGACCCGCTTTTGTCAGGCACTCCGCGAAATTGGCCTTTCGGTGGGCGAACCGCCGGCCACACGCGGTTACCCGCCATCGGTGTTCGCGGAACTCCCGCGCCTGCTGGAACGCGCCGGTCCCGGCCTTGTGCGCCCCGACGGCTCGGCGGGACAGATCTCAGCGCTCTTTTCCGTTCTGGTGGAAGGCGATGACCAGAACGAACCCGTGGCGGACGCCGTGCGCGGCATTCTTGATGGCCACGTTGTCATGGACCGTCGCATTGCCGAAAGCGGGCGTTATCCCGCCATCGACGTGCTGCGGTCCCTTTCGCGAACCGTCCCCGGCTGCAACTCGGCGGATGAAAACGCCCTGACCCGTCGGGCACGCGCCATTCTCGCCACCTACAGCGAAATGGCCGACATGATTCGCCTCGGTGCCTATCGCCCCGGTTCCGATCCCGCGGTGGACGAAGCCATCCGGTTCCAGCCTGCAATCGAGGCCGTTCTGTCGCAGGGCCGCCACGAGCGCGCGACGCTGGAACAAAGTTTCGCCGCCCTGCGGGATGCGCTGGCGGAGACACCGATTCCCGAACCGGCCGTCCCGGCTAACGCGGCCTGACACTCTTTTCTTCTGAAAACCGGAACCACTCCATGCCCCGCACTCCGCTCGATTCGCTTCTCAAGATCAGACGACAGGAACTCGACGAAGCGAAAAAGCTTCTTTCGGAGGCTCTCGCCCGCTCCGTCATGGCCTCGGACGCCGTCAAGAACGCGGAACAGGACATGGTGCGTGAACGCAACGCGGCTATTGATCTCGCCGCCAACGATCAGGCCGTGGAGGCCTACTCCCGCTGGCTGCCCGTTGGGCGGGCAGCGCTCGATCGGGCACGCCGGAGCGAACGCGACGCCACAGCCGAGGTGGAATCCTGCCGCATGCGCGTCAATCTCGCCCGCAGTGCGCTGGAAGTCGCGGAAAAACTGGCGGAAAAACGCGCCAAAGAGCAACAGGTGCTGGCGGAAAAACGCGAGCAGGCGGCTCTGGACGATCTGTCCGCGCAGAAACATCGCTCCCCGCAGGACTGACGCCAACACACGCATGTATGGCACTCCCGGGCGCTCCGAATCCGGAAGGGATCATTGATCCCACCACCCTGATTTCCTCAATACATAATCGGTTTCCAAAGGCAGCATCCTGTCTTGTCGCCTCAGACACACACCCATCACATTGGACGGCATCAGGCTTCACCCCCTGCACAAGCCCATGCGTGACAGGTAACACACGACGACACGCACCTTCGCCCACACCCAGACGGGATGACGCGCCCATGACCGCCCGCACTTTCCGGCTGGACAGCCGGGCCGACACCGAACGCCTTGCTTGCTCCCTTGCCTGCGTCACGCAACCGGGCGACGCACTGTTGCTGTCCGGCCCCTTGGGAGCTGGAAAGAGCGTGTTCGCCCGCGCCTTCCTCCGGACACTGTGCGAAGATCCCTCTCTGGACGTGCCAAGTCCGACCTTCACACTGGTGCAGACTTATGACTCGCCCAAAGGCGCCATCTGGCACTTCGATTTGTGGCGGCTTCAAGGTCCGGAAGCACTGGAAGAACTTGGATGGGATGACGCGCGCGACGGAATCGTGCTCGTGGAATGGCCCGAACGGCTGGAAGACCTCACCCCCACACCGGCCCTGCATCTCACGCTCACGCCGCATCCGGCTCCCGACAGAAACGAGGATGAGGACACGCCCCGCACCGCTACACTGAGCGGCTGGGAGGACCGTCCGCTGTCCGAGGATTTCCCACTGGCATGACCACCGCTCCCCGTATCGTCACCATTCCGGCCCATCTTCGCTTTCTCGACGAGATGGCCGCCCGCTGGAGCGCGGGTGTGGACCACGATCCCGAGCGTATCGGCGACGGCACGATCGTGCTGCCCGGACGCCGCGCCGCGCGCGCCCTGACGGAAGCCTTCCTGCGACAGGCCGATGGCCGCGCCATTCTTCTGCCGCGCATCATGCCCGTGGGCGGCCTGGATGAGGCTGAAACCGCCCTCGCCAATCCTGACAGCCTGCTGCTGCCTCCCGCCGTGCCGCCGATGCGCCGTCTGGCAGTGCTCACGCGGCTGGTGCTTCAGGCCGGCGAGGCTTTCGGCACCCGTCCGATGCTCGATCAGGCGTGGCCTCTGGCCCGCGCTCTGGCCGATCTGATGGATGAAGCGGAATGGGCGGGCGTGGATCTGGCCGAACGACTGCCCGATGCGGTGGCGGACGGCTTCGCACAACATTGGCAGGTCACGCTGCGCTTCCTCGAAATCGTCACGAAAGTCTGGCCCGACTGGCTGCGCGAACAGGGGCTGATGAACCCCATCGCCCGGCAGGTCGCGTTGCTCAAGGCGCAGGGCGGTTACTGGGCCGGACACGCCGCCGCTCATCCGGACGGACGGCTGTGGGCCGCAGGCTTCACCAATGCTTTTCCCGCCACCGTCGAGGCTCTGCGGGGCATCCTGCGTCACCCAAAAGGCGAACTGATCCTGCCGGGACTGGATCTCACAATGGAGGGGGAGATTTTCGCTTCCCTGCCGGACGGTCACCCACAGGCCGGTCTGTCCCACCTGCTCGCGGCTCTCGATGTCCGGCGCGACGATGTGAAGGAATGGACCTCCGTGGTGGACGATGACGCGGCGCATCGCGCCCGGCTCGCCGCCCGCAGCCACACCATCGCCCGCGCCCTGCTGCCCGCACAGGCTCTGTCCGACTGGGCCGCCGATCCAGCCCGCGTGGACTGCGGCGGCCTCACCCGCCTGAACGCCGCCGACCAGCAGGAAGAAGCCGCCGCCATTGCGCTCATCCTGCGCGACGCCATCGAGAAAAAAGGGCAGCAGGCCGCCCTCGTAACGCCCGATCGCGCTCTGGCCGGACGTGTCGCCGCCGAACTCGGTCGCTGGGGGATTCTGGCGGACGATTCGGCGGGCGAGTTGCTCATCTCCACACCTGTTGCGGTGCTGCTGCGGCTCATTGCCCAAGCCGTGGACGAGAAACTCGCCCCCGTGGCGCTCCTGTCCCTGCTCAAGCATCCTCTCGTCGCCTGCGGGCTGACGCCCGGCGCCTGCCGCGCTTCCGCCCGCCTGCTGGAACGCCGCCTCCTGCGTGGCCCTGCCCCGGCTCCCGGTCCGGACGGGCTGCGCGCGCGGGCTCACGACATCGCCCAGCATCCTTCCCGCACGCCCGACGCCCCGGACGGCACTTCCGCCGACCGGCCCGATGCGCCACGCCCACTGGACGACTTTCTCACACGACTGGAAGACTGCCTCGCCCCCGCGATGGACGCCGCGCGAGAAAACCGCTCCCTGCCGGATCTCATCACGGCACTCCTCACCACCGCCGAGGCACTGGCGGCCACCGATGACGCAACTGGCGCGGACCGACTCTGGCGCGGTGAAGATGGCAATGCGCTCGCCACTAGCCTGTCGGACCTGCTGACGGCCACCGACATCCTGCCCGACCAGCCATGGACCGTGGTGGACGGCCTGCTTTGCGCCGTGTTCACCGAAGCCCGCATCCCGGGACGCCGCGCCCTGCGCGGACAGGGGGGTGCCACGCTGGAACTGCATCCACGCGTTTTTATATGGGGACTGACCGAAGCCCGCCTCCAGAACGCCGATGTCATGGTGCTGGGCGGGCTGGTCGAAGGCGTGTGGCCTCCCGCCACCGATCCCGGTCCGTGGCTCAGCCGCCCAATGCGCGCGCGTGTCGGGCTGCCCGCGCCGGAACAGGCCATCGGACAGGCGGCGCATGATTTCGCCGCCTGCGTGGCCTCGGCGCGCGAGATCGTGCTCTCCACCCCCGCACGGCGTGACGGCGCCCCCGCCGTGCTCGCGCGATGGCTCGTGCGGCTGGAAGCTTTCCTTGCCGGACGCGGACAGCAGCTTGTGGACCATCCGGCGCAATCCTGGCTGGGCGGCATCGACCGACCGGAGGGGCCGCCGCAACCGGCTCCCCCACCGGAACCCCGCCCGCCCGTAAAAGCCCGTCCCCGCCGTATGAGCGTGACCGAGATCGAGACGTGGATGCGCGACCCCTACGCCATCTATGCCAAGCACGTGCTGAAACTGCGTCCGCTCGACCCATTGGAACAATCCGTGGATGCGTCCGATTACGGCACACTCGTCCATGACGCGCTGGACGACTGGTTCGGTAAACATGGCACGGATTGGCCAAAGAACGCTGCCGCCTCGCTTCGCAGTACCTTTCTTGCGACACTGGAAAAAGCCGATCTGCGCCCCGCCCTTGCCGCATGGTGGCGTCCACGGCTGCTGCGCATCGCGGACTGGGTGGCCGAGACAGAAACCGCACGACGAAACGAGAATGTTCCTCACGCCATCGTCACCGAAACGAAAGGCCGCGCCGCCATCGCGGACGCGCCCGGCGGTCCCTTCGCTCTGACGGGCCGCGCGGACCGGATCGATATTTCTCCAGAGGGAGCCCTGACCTTGCTGGACTACAAGACCGGCACAGTGCCCTCGAACAAGGCCGTCATCGGCGGATGGAACCCGCAGCTTCCTCTTGAAGCGGCCATGCTCACACTTGGAGCCTTTCCTGATGTAGCCAAGGCTTTTCCAGAAGGCGCAGACCTCTCTCTGGCCGACCTGCTTTACTGGCGGCTGACCGGCGGCACACCGGCCGGCGAGGAAAGCCCGATCCGCAACAAGGACCAGACACTGGCCGATCTGGCCGCGAACGCATGGGACAGTCTGCGCCGCCGCGTTGTGGCCTATGACAGCCTCGCCCAACCCTATCTGTCGCATCCCCATCCGGGCAATGAGCCCCGCTTTGCCGATTACGCCCAACTCGCCCGCGTGGCTGAGTGGAGCACCGCCCGCGAGGAGGGCAGCGAATGACGTCTCCGTCCCGCTCCGCCATCGCGCTGGCCTGCGCCCAGCAGGACGCCGCATCCGACCCGAACGCCTCTGTCTTCGTCTCCGCCTCGGCCGGTAGCGGCAAGACCAAGCTGCTCATCGACCGGCTGTTGCGGCTGATGCTGCCGCGCGAAAACCCGCGTGACCCACTTGGACCGCTCATCCCCGGCACCAATCCCGGCCGCATCCTGTGCCTGACCTTCACCAAGGCAGCGGCGGCCGAGATGGCCGTGCGACTCCAGCGCACACTGGGCCAGTGGGTGACACTACCGGACGAAAAGCTCAACGCCGCGCTGCGCGCCCTGCACGTTCCCCCCTCCGCCCGCGCGGAGGCGCGCGCCCTGTTCGCCCGCGTGCTGGACCTGCCGGGCGGGATGCGTATCGGCACGATCCATGCGTTCTGTCAGTCGCTGTTGCGCCGGTTCCCGCTGGAAGCCGCGATCAACCCGCACTTCACGCTGCTGGAAGACACGGACGCGACCCTTGCCTTACAGAACGCAACAGAAACCGAACTGGCCCGTCTGCCAGCACAACAATTAGCCACACTGGCAGCGCGTGTACCGCTGTCCGAACTGACGAAGCTGCTGGCGACTCTGCGCACCACCGATCTCTCGCGTGAAGCCCTGACATTGGCCGCGACCGATCCGGATCGGCTGCGCGCACTTCTGCGACAGGGTCTGAAACTTACCGATGACAGCACAGACGATCCTGTTCTTGACGCCTGCGCCGATATTCCCGACGAAGATTCCCTGCGCGCCGATCTGCGTGTGGTGGCCGAAGAAGCTTCCGACAGTGTGCGTCGTATGGCCACCGCGATGCTGGACTGGCTCTCGCAGCATCCACCCGAACGTGCGAAAGACTGGTCCACATGGCGCGGACTTTTCCTCACGGCCAAAGGTGAACCCCGCAAGAATGCCGGTCTGAACAAGAAGTTTGCCGATGCTCATGAACGCATCGCCGAGCGTCTTTTCACCGAGGCCACCCGCATCCTGCATGTGGAAGACCAGCGCCGCGCCGCCATTCTGGCCGATCTCACTTTCGCACTTCTGCGCACGGCCGCGCCCATTCTCACAACCTATGGCACCGGGAAAAGTCTGCGTGGGCAGGTGGAATATGACGACCTGATCCTGCGCACACTCGGCCTGCTCCGCGATCCGGGTGCGGCATGGGTGCTCTACAAACTCGATGGTGGCATCGATCATCTTCTGCTCGATGAGGTGCAGGATACGTCGCGCGAACAATGGCGGATCGCAGGTGGCCTGACGTCGGATTTCTTCTCCGGTGAAGGAAGCCATGATCCCGCCTTCGGACCACGCACGATCTTCGCTGTGGGTGACTACAAACAATCCATCTACGGCTTTCAGGGCGCGGACCCGGACGCTTTCCACACATGGCGAAAGCGTTTTGAAAAACGTGTGAAGAATGCCGGAGAGATCTGGCGCGAACCGCAACTGACCGTCTCCTTCCGCTCCACAGCGCCCGTGCTAACGCTTGTGGACGCCGTGTTCAGTCATCCCCTCGCCGCCCGAGGCGTGGCGGAACCGGGTGAGAACATGCCGCGCCATGAAAGCGCGCGCCCCGGTGAGGGCGGACGGGTGGAGCTGTGGCCGCTCGTGCCGCGCGAGAACGGCGAAGACAGCGAGGACACCACGCCGGACCCGTGGGCGCCGGCCGTGAAAAACGAAACGCAGGTCTCGCCTCGTCAGAAACTGGCTGAGACGCTGGCGCGCTGGATCGCAGGCGAACTGCTGCGTCCACCCGAACCCGGCGAAGCGCCATTGACACCTGCCGACGTGCTGGTTCTGGTGCCACGGCGCTCTCCCTTCGTCGGCGCACTCATCCGGGCATTGAAATCGGTGGACGTGCCGGTGGCAACCCTCGTGCGCACAGGACTTGCCGATCAGACCGTGGTGCAGGATCTGATGGCGCTGTGCGATGCGCTGCTCCTGCCGCAGGATGACCTGACGCTGGCCTGCGTGCTGACATCACCTCTTGGTGGCGTGAGCGACGACAGCCTGATGGCGCTGGCCATGGGCCGTGAAGGCGAGCCGTTATGGACGGTCCTGCGCGAACGCCATGCCGAACGTCCTGACTGGGCTACCGCGTGGCGCTTCCTCTCCACGCTGTTCCGGCAGGTGGACTACATCTCGCCCTATGCGCTGCTGACGGCTGCTTTGGGAAATCTTGGTGGCCGAGCACGTATTCTCGCCCGTCTCGGCCCGGAAGCTGCGGAACCGATCGATGAGTTGCTCTCCGCCGCCCTGCGTTACGAGGATGCGCACGCCCAATCCCTGCAAGGTTTTCTCCACTGGCTGCGCAATTCGGACGAATCCGTAAAACGCGAGCCGGACACAGGCGGGAACGCCGTACGTGTGATGACGGCGCACGGCTCCAAGGGGCTGCAGGCGCGGCTGGTCATTCTGCCCGACACCATCGGCGCACCACGCTCGGACACAAATCTTCTCTGGCTTGAGGGGCAAGGCGATGCCCCTCCCCTGCCCGTGTTCCTTCCCCGCGCGGATGTCGCCACCGATCTTACGAAAAGTCTTTCTGAGAACGTGAAGCGTCGGGCGGCCGAGGAATACAACCGGCTGCTCTATGTGGCCCTCACCCGTGCGAGCGACCGGCTCGTGATCTGCGGTTGGGAACCGCGCACGCTGGGAGACGAAAGCTGGTATGCCCGCTGCGTGGACGGCTTCACCTCCGCGGGCGCGAAGAGCGAACCGTTCGATCTGGGATGGGATGGTGGGAAACTGGTGATCGAGGAAGCCCGCACCACGGCGGGCAGACCACGTAGTGTCGTGGAACGCCCGCTTCCCGCGCCATTGCCCAGATGGGTCGGCACGGCACCGGACTGGACACCCCAACCGCCCCCCAGCGAACCGCCGCTGGCACGTCCGCTCTCCCCCAGCCGCCCCGACGACGTGAAGCTGGGAGAGCGCCCCGCCTCGCGCTCCCCGCTCGATCTGGCGGCGCTTACGCCCAATGCCGCGCGTGAAGCGGCTTTCCGACGCGGCACTCTCGTCCATGCGCTGCTTCAGTTCCTGCCGGAACGTCCCGCCAACGACCGCACCGACATCGCCTATGACTGGCTGCGTCGCCGAGGCAACGGACTGGACGATGAGGAGGCGATGCGTCTGGTCGCCCGCGTGCTTCAGGTGATGGACGACCCGCAACTTGCGCCCCTGTTCGGCACCGCAAGCCGTGCCGAGCAGCGTCTGGCCGGTGTGGTGGAAGAGAGCGTGATCGTGGGTCAGGTGGACCGGATGGTCGTCACGGACGACGCCGTGCTGCTGTGCGATTTCAAGACCAACCGCAAACCGCCCGTGTCCGTGGACCGCACGCCCGTGCTCTATCTACGCCAGATGGCGGCCTACCGCGCCCTGTTGCACGCGCTCCATCCAACACGGGAGATACGGTGTGCTCTCGTGTGGACGGAAACGCCTTCCGTCATGTGGCTGCCCGATGCATTACTGGATGAATACGCGCCGGGGTAAAGATTTTCGTTTGAGCACTCTTCTCTGAGCCGACACTTGACCCTGTCCCGCCAACCCCCAACTGTGCAGACACACCATCAAGGGAACACACCTATGAGCGAGAACACCGTCGCCGTCACTGACGCCTCTTTCGAAAACGACGTCCTCAAGGCGTCCGGCCCCGTTCTGGTTGATTTCTGGGCCGAATGGTGCGGTCCGTGCAAAATGATCGCCCCCGCGCTCGATGAGATCGGCGCCGAGTTCAAGGGCAAGCTGACGGTCGCCAAGGTCAACATCGACGACAATCCGGAAACGCCCAACAAGTTCGGCGTGCGCGGCATTCCCACACTCATCCTGTTCAAGGACGGCAAGCCGGTGGAAACGCAGGTTGGCGCGAAACCCAAGAGCCAGCTCAAGGCATGGGTCGAAGGGCTGGTCTGAGCCACTCTTTCCTCACTGACATCATGTAAAAACGGGAAGCCGGGCTGATGCTCGGCGTCCCGTTCTGCCTTTCAGGTGACGGCACGCCAGCCCCACTACCGCACACGTATTCACAGATGCTTGAGCGATAAATAACCGTACAAATCCAGTACACTTTCAGGTTCTGAAGCTATTTCCTCTTTTCATCATGCGTTCCGACCGAGGCAAAGACCTGACATACGCATGACAGACCGGCACGTAGCGCTCTTGCCGCCCTCCAACGAGAAACGAACACTGCACTCGTTGTTCGGATTTTCAGGAGGTTAACCATGAACACAGTGCGCAAGGTCGCCCTCGCCGCCCTCGGCTGCCTGACACTGGCCGCCGCCGTGCCCGCCGCTCACGCAGCCGACACGACCACCAAGACCGATGACAGCGGCATCACGCTTCCTGACGTGAAGGTCGCTCTGCCGGAAGTGAAGGTTGGACCGGGACCGTCCGTGGACAACGCTTCCGTCGGTAATGTCGCCGGCCTGATGTATTATTGCTACGCCCACGGCATCGACGATGACACGACCGTCCGCTCCGTCGGGCGCTCACTCGCCAAGCGCGATGATGTAAAGGGCGATCCTGCTTATCCGGCTGGTGGCGTCGGTCGTCTGACCACGGCAGCGGGGCAGATGACGGACCTCTCCACCCTGCCCGACGATGTCCGCACAGCCACCTGCGCCCACGCCGCACAGCACGCCATCCGGCTGGATGACGGCAGTTTCCTCGTCCCGCAGGACTGACCGCGCCTTACCCGCGCAGGATAAGGAGGCGGCGTCTTGTGGTTGCAACGCCGCCTCGATTCTGTATGTAATGCCTCCATGACGACCGTCCGCACCACCTCCGAGTCGATGAAGCGCTTTCGCGCCACGGCTGCGTGCGGCCTCTCCCAGCTTCTTCTCCTTCGACTTATCCGCCCCTGAGCGAGCAGACTGGCCCAACGCCGGTACGCCCAGGGGATATTGCGAGCAGGGCGTTTCGTCCGTAAGCGAGGACGAAACAGGGACCAAGACACGTCACTTCCGAGGCATCCATGACCTTCGAACATCCTTCTTTCGGCCGCGTCAGCAACGACCGCGTCTTCATTTTCGACACCACGCTGCGTGATGGCGAGCAGTCGCCCGGCTTCTCCATGAATCTGGAGGAAAAGCTGCGCATGGCCGAAGCGCTGGCCGATCTGGGCGTGGACGTGATCGAAGCGGGCTTCCCCGTCGCCTCCAAAGGTGATTTCGAATCCGTGGCTGAAATCGCCCGCGTGGCCAAGGGCGCCGTCGTCTGCGCGCTGGCCCGCTCCGGCGGCAAGAACGACATTCAGGCCGCAGGCGAAGCCATCGCCCATGCCGAGCGCGGACGCATCCACAACTTCATCTCCACCTCTCCGCTGCACATGAAATACAAGCTGCGGATGGAGCCTGAGACGGTTCTGGAGATCATCACCGCAGGCAACAAAGCCGCCCGCAACCTGACCGCGGATGTGGAATGGTCCGCCGAAGACGGCTCACGCACCGAGCCGGACTTCCTGTGTCGCTGCGTGGAGGCCGCCATCAAGGCGGGTGCGACCACCATCAACATCCCCGACACCGTGGGCTATGCCACGCCCGAAGACATGGAGAAGATCTTCTCCATGCTCAAGGAGCGCGTGCCGGGCGCGGATCAGGTCATCTTCTCGGCCCACAACCACAACGATCTGGGTCTGGGCGTCGCCAACACGCTGGCCTCCCTGCGCGGCGGCGCGCGGCAGGTGGAATGTACCATCAATGGCATTGGCGAGCGCGCGGGCAACGCGGCGCTGGAAGAGATCGTCATGGCGATCCGCACGCGCCACGACCAGTATCCCTACACCACCGGCATCGAGACCACGAAGCTGCTCAAGCTATCGCGGATGCTGTCCACCATCACCAGCTTCGATGTGCAGCCCAACAAGGCCATCGTCGGGCGCAACGCCTTCGCGCATGAGAGCGGCATCCATCAGGACGGCGTGCTGAAGAACGCCGCTACCTATGAGATCATGACGCCGGAGAGCGTGGGCTGGTCCAAGTCCTCGCTGGTGTTGGGCAAGCACTCGGGCCGCGCTGCGTTCCGCGACAAACTGGCGGCGCTGGGGTACACGCTGGATGATGACAAGCTGAACGAGGCATTCCAGCGCTTCAAAGATCTGGCCGACCGCAAGAAGGTTGTCTACGACGACGACATCGTGGCGCTGGTCGATGACGAAGTGCGCGATCACGCTCGCATCCGTTTCCTCGCGCTGGATGTGGAAGGCGGTTCACGCCGTCCCGCCGAGGCCACGCTGGAACTGGAAATCGATGGCGAACTGGTGGAAGCCACCGCCACCGGCAACGGCCCCGTGGACGCGGCTTTCAATGCCATCCGCCACGCTTTCCCACACGATGCCCGTCTGGCCCTGTTCTCGGTCGGCGCCGTGACCGAAGGTACGGACGCACAGGCACGCACCACAGTGCGTCTGGAAGAGGACGGCAAGATGGTGGACGGTCAGGGCGCAGATGCGGACACGGTGGTCTCCGCCGTACGGGCCTATGTCCATGCGCTGAACAAGCTGCTGGTGAAGCGGACACGGGCGGAGCCGGAAGCGCTGCCGGCTTGAGGGGAAGTGGTGTCGGGGGTGTGGTTGCCCCCGACGGACCCGGGAAGGGCTGCTGACATTTGTGGGGTGGTTTGGGGCTAAGTTGCCGTTTTGTAGGTAATGTTTATGTCGGCTTTGGGGGGGAAACGGAATGTCTCCTATCTCTCAATTGAGGCGCAAAACCTGACATTGGATGACATTACGTAGATTGAGCAGCTTCTACGGTTGTAGAGATGCTTCAGGAAACAGGCCATTTCCATTATGAAAACTTCTATTCTGTATCTATTTTGGAGGTTTACCTGGCATCTTACTTAAATCAAAAGAGCTAGCATTATGCGCAATTCTAAATTCAAGCTCTATTTTTTCACCCGTTTCAATACTTGCAAAGTTCTCCTTACCGGAATACAAATTATCTACAGAATTAATTAGAATATCTAATATTTTTTCAGGAGAAACCCAATCCATATCTTCCCACATTTCGATAAGTTCATCATTTTTTTTCTTTAAAACCAATCTCCACAAATGAAATGTCGAGAAACAATGGTTTGTTTTATTTTTATGATCTGCGCCAGTGACACAATAATCATGAAATGTTGGGATATTGTTTTCGGGGTCTTTTGCTTGCGAAGAACTTGAGTAGCTTTTGTATTTCACGATACACTTTCCTTTGCGTATTGCCTTTATTAAAAGCATGATAAAATCTGATTGTTAGATGAATATCTCACGCCCGCAAGATATTTTGCCATGCTTAAAATGCAGGCCAAACAAGTAAGGTGTCACAGATGCCTTCCACATGTACAATAGCAATTACCAGAATTCCGCTTTCCCTTGCTATATAGAGCTTTGCGAATGACCGACATGAGGGCGTAAGCCGCCCTTCGTCCCTAAGCCTTCCGTGCCTCCAGCAACGCCCGATCACTCGGCACCTCACCAGAATCCACCACCACCAGCGCCTCACCTGCAATCGGAGACGGCACCCGGTCCTTCGGCAACAATGCCTTGAAACGCGGATCGTAACTCGCTGCCTGCTCGTATTCGACGTCGAGCAGGCCGTGATGATCCATGAACACATTGAACGTCGCGGGAATCCGCACGCAGCCTTCGGACGCCGGATGCCCCAGCCGCCATTCAAGGAACTGCGGGTCCGTAGCGTGCATTTCCAACCGGATGTCGCCCGTCTCACCTTTGGTGAGCCAGCCTTTCACCGCATTGTGCCAGCCAAAATCCCACACGCGCATTCCCTTGGCGCCAATGCCCCGGATGCCGTTCTCGTTCTTCGTCCCTTCGGCGCGATAACCCAGACGATCCGTTGTGTTGGGAAACACGCCCGTCGGCGTGATGTAGTAATACTTGCGGCCCGTCGTGCCGGTGGAGACCTTCACGCTGCCGATCACCATCCAGTCGGTCGTGTCCGGCAGGGCAAGAATGAGCGCCAGACGCTGCACCTTCGGGTTACGATCCACGACGGCAATGACCTGTGCACGGGTAATGCGAAAATCGGACTGTGCAATCTGGTCCTGCGCCAGTTTCACCCATTTCGCCTTCTGATCGGCGGTCAGCTTCTGCACGCCCACGACCTCGCGCCGCATCGCGACAGACAGTTTCATGGCCTCGGCACGCGCGGCGTCATCGTCCAGCGACGGCAGAGGCGGCACGATCACGGGGGGCGGTGCAGGAACGCTCTCCGGCGGCACGACAGAAGAGGCTGGATCGGTGGGGGCTGTGGGCGGCGTCTCGCCCATGACGGACAAGGAACCGGCGGTGGGAGCGGTCGTCTCGCCCGCTGTTTCGCACAAGGCGGGTGAAGACCACGCTGCCACCGTCACGGCCAGCGCCGCCGCTCCCAAAGCCTTCATTCTTTCGCTGCCCTTTCACCGGCCTGTTGTGTCTCGTTTATGATGCACCACAATGACCGACAGGTGAAACACCCCTCACATATCCGCGAGGGCACCTATAGTTCGACCAGCACACCGTCGCGCAGCGCCACCACCCGATCCATGCGCCGTGCCAGATCGTCGTTATGGGTGGCGATCAACGCTCCCAGACCGGACCCCCGTACGACCCGCAGAAGTTCATCGAACACCACATCCGCCGTCGCCACATCCAGATTGCCGGTCGGCTCGTCCGCCAGCAGGATTGACGGCGCATTGGCCAACGCACGGGCAATCGCGACGCGCTGCTGCTCACCGCCCGAAAGCTTGCCCGGCAGATGGTTCAGCCGATGTCCCAGCCCGAACAGGCCAAGCAGTTCATCCGCCCGCACACGCGCCTGCGCTTTCGGCACGCCCGCGATCATCTGCGGCAGCATGACGTTCTCACGCGCCGTGAACTCGCCCAGAAGATGATGGAACTGATAGACAAAGCCGATCTCGGAACAGCGGATAGCGGTGCGCTCGCCGTCCGGCAGCTTGGCCGCGTCTCTGCCCGCAATCCGCACCGTGCCGCTGTCAGGGTGATCCAGAAGTCCCGCCACATGCAGCAACGTGGACTTGCCCGTGCCGGACGGGGCCACGAGCGCCACCGTCTCACCCGCATTGAGCGTAAAGTTTACGCCGCGCAGGACATGCAACGTCTCGTCGCCACTGACGAACTCCCGCGCCACATCGCGCAGATGCATCACCGCCTCAGCCATGACGCAGCGCCTCCACGGGGTCCGTCTTGGCCGCACGCCATGAGGGATAGAGCGTCGCCAGCAGCGACAGACCCAGCGCCATGACAATCACCTCGATCACCTGTCCCCACACCAGCTTGGCGGGCAGATGCTCAAGATAATAGACCTCCGGGTTGAACAGGTTGGTGCCCGTCAGTTTCTGCAAAAGCTGGCGGATACGCTCGATGTTTTCGCAGAACACCACACCGATCAGCGTGCCGAGCACCGTGCCCGTCACGCCGACGGACGCGCCGCACATCAGGAAGATGCGCATGATCGCACCGCGCGTAGCTCCAAGCGTGCGCAGAACCGCGATGTCCACCGTCTTGTCCTTCACCATCATGATGAGGGACGAGATGACATTGAACGCCGCGACCAGAATAATCAGCGTCAGGATAAGGAACATTACGTTCTGCTCGACCTGCACGGCGCCGAAGAACGCATTGTTGCTGCGGGTCCAGTCCAACACCCGGATGCGCGGATCGCGCAGCGTGTTCACGATGGCCTGCGTGATGGGCCGCACATTCTCGGCGTCCTTCGTCATCACCTGAATCTGGCTGACGGCATTGGGCATCTGGAAATAGACCTGCGCCGCCTTGAGCGGCAGGAACACATAGCCCGCATTGTAATCGTTCACGCCCGCGTCAAAGATCGCCACGACATGATAGGCCCGCACACGCGGCATCGTGCCGAACGCCGTCGCCGCGCCATTGGGCGAGACCAGCGTGATCTGTGAGCCGATGTTCAGCCCCGCACGATCCGCCAGCGTCACACCGATGGCCACGGCGTCATCGCCATCGAACTGATCCAATGAACCGGCGATGATGGACGAACTGACCGCCGACAGATCCGTCAGCCCCTGCCTTGTCATGCCATGGACCACACCACCGGCGCTGTAGTTGCCGGCACTCAGCAGCACCTGTCCCTCAAGCAGCGGCGTGGCGCTGACCACGCCCGGCACCTTGCGCACCCGTGCGGCCACATCATCGTAATCCGTGATCGAGCGTGTCACGCCATAGAGCGAAAGATCACCGTTGAGGCCAAGGATGCGGCCCATCAGGTCGGAGCGGAAGCCGTTCATCACCGCCATGACGATAATGAGCGTGGCCACGCCCAGCGCGATCCCCACCAGCGAGAAGATGGCGATGACCGAGACAAACCGCTCCCCCTTGCGGGCGCGCAGGTAACGCCCGGCAACGGCGCGCTCGAAGGCGTTGAACATCAGCCCTCCGCGGCCGGAGCGAGCACTTTCACCAGCGCTTCATCGGCGGACAGTTCGAACCGCTCGCCCGTGGCACGGCGCTTGAGTTCGACCTTGCCGTCCTTGGCTCCACGTGGACCGACGATGATCTGCCACGGATGGCCCATCAGATCCGCATCCGCGAACTTGGCACCCGCGCGGTCGCTGCGGTCGTCATAGAGGAACTGCGTGGGAGCCTTGTTGTAAATCGTCTCGCACACCGCATCACAGGTTTCGTCACCCACCTTGAGGTTCAGGATCGCAGCCTTGAAGGGGGCGACACTGTCCGGCCAGATGATGCCGTTTTCGTCATGGCTGGCTTCGATGATCGCGCCCACCAGACGCGACACGCCGATGCCATACGATCCCATCTCCGGATAAACCGGCGAGCCGTCCGGCCCCGTCACCGTGATGTCCATCGACTTGGTGTATTTGGTACCGAAATAGAAGATGTGCGCGACTTCGATGCCGCGCCCTTCACGGCGACGATCCTGCGGGACGGACGCCCACGCCGTCTCGTCATGCTTCTCGTCCGTCGCGGCGTAATAAGACGAAACGTTGTTGAAGAAGCGCTCCAGATCCTCGGACTTGTCCACGTCCACCGGATCGGCCAGCCAGTCCAACGTGTCCAGCGCGCCGTCATAGAACACGCCGCTCTCCCCAGTGGGGGCAAGAATCAGGAACTCATGGCTCAGATCGCCGCCGATCGGGCCTGTGTCGGCCACCATCGGCACCGCGCGCACGCCCAGACGCTGGAAAGTGCGAAGATAGGACAGCATCATGCGGCGATAGGTATCGACCGCGCCCTCGTAGTCGATATCGAAGCCGTAACCGTCCTTCATGTAGAATTCGCGGCCCCGCATCACGCCAAAACGCGGACGCACCTCGTCACGAAACTTCCACTGGATCTGATAAAGAACCTGCGGCAGTTCCTTGTAGGACTTCACCGCCTGCCCGAAGATGTCGGTGATGACTTCTTCGTTCGTCGGTCCGTACAACAGTTCACGCTCGTGACGGTCCTTGATGCGGAGCATCTCGGGACCATAAGCGTCGTAACGACCCGATTTCTTCCACAGATCGGCGGACTGGATCGTGGGCATCAGCACTTCCTGCGCGCCCACACGATCCTGCTCTTCACGCACGATATTGGCGATATTGCGCAGCACCCGCAGGCCCGCCGGCAACCAGGTGTAGATGCCCGAAGCCGTCTGACGCACCAAACCGGCGCGCAGCATGAGACGGTGCGACGCGATCTGCGCCTCCGCCGGGGTTTCCTTCAGGGTGGGCAGAAAACTGCGGGACAGGCGCATGCGCGACAACTCTCGTGACAGAAATGCAAGGCATTGAAACAGCGTCACCCAACCGGATGACATCGGAGGCGTAACTGTTCTCCCACGCGGGCGCAGGATGCAAGCGCCCAGCCCCCGCGACCGCTGAAAGCCGTCGCGGGGCGAGCGGGATCAGACGCGCAGGACGTGAACGTCCACCAGCGGACGCTTCTGGAGCTTGCGGCCCAGCGCGCGACGCAACGCCGTCTTGGCGGCCTCGCGAAACGCCTGATCGTCCAGACGCAACTCGTCGGGGATCTCGTCGATCGCCTGCGCGAACTCCTCACGCACACGGATGCTCTCAGGCTCATCCGGCTCCAGCAGGCCCGGCGCGCTGATCTTGGGCTCACCGATCACATAGCCCTCATCGTCCACCGCGAAGCTCGCGATGATGATGCCGTTGAACAGCATCTTGCGGCGCGCGGTCAGCACATCGCCCGTCATGGCCAGCAGGCGATTGCCGTCCACTGCCAGGCGACCCGTGGGAGCCGTGTCCACCACCTGCACCTTGCCCGGCGCCAGATTGAGGATGTCCCCGTCTTCCAGAAGAACGGCGGCAATGCCCTTTTCCTGAGCGAGCGCGGCATGCGCCGTCAGGTGACGCCACTCGCCATGCGTCGGCACGGCGTATTGCGGGCGGATGAGGTCGTACATCGTCCGCACATCGTCCGCCGTGGCATGACCGGAGCAATGGATCATCACCCCGTCCTTGTCGGTGATGACGCGCACGCCGCGACGGGTCAGATTGTCCTGCACCTGCATGATGGCCCGTTCGTTTCCGGGGATCATACGGCTGGAATAGATGACCGTATCGCCCTCGCCCAGCGCGATGGACGGATGCGTGTCGGAGGCGATGCGCGAAAGTGCCGAGCGCGGCTCGCCCTGACTGCCGGTGATGATCATCACCACCTGTTCATCGGGAAGATCGTTGGCTTCGTGTTCCGTCAGGAACGGCAGCACGCCCGAGAGATAGCCGCACTCACGCGCCGCCACATCGAGATTACGCAGCGAACGCCCCACCAGCACGACCGTGCGCCCCGCCGCCTGCGCGGCCATGGCGATGGTCTCGACACGCGCCACGTTGGACGCGAAGCACGTCACCGCGATGCGCCCCTTGAGCGAGGAGATCAGCTCCGTCAGCCCAATGCGCACTTCGCCCTCGGAACGCGATGCGCCCGGCGTCATGACGTTGGTGCTGTCGCACACCAGCGCCAGCACGCCCTCGTCACCGATCTGACGCAGACGCTCCACATCCGTCGGCGGCCCGACCATGGGGGACGGATCGAGCTTCCAGTCGCCTGTGTGGACCACAAGCCCGTGCGGCGTGCGGATGGCCATCGCCTGCGCTTCCGGCACGGAATGCGTCACAGGGATGAACTCAATGTCGAACGGACCGACATTGAAGCGTCCGCCACACTTGATGACGTGGATCTTCACTTGCTGATCAAGCCGCGCCTCGCCCAGCTTGCGGCGCAGGACAGTCGCAGCAAACGGCGTGGCGTAGATAGCGCAGCCCAGCCGCGTCCACAGATGCGCCACAGCGCCGATGTGATCTTCATGCGCGTGCGTGATGACCAGACCGGCCAACTTGTCGCGACGCTCCATGATGTAGGTGGGATCGGGCACCAGAATCTCGGCTTCCGGCGTATCGTTGCCCGAAAAGCCGATGCCGCAATCCACAGCCAGCCATGTCTCGCCCAACCGGTAGAGGTTGAGGTTCATGCCGATCTCGCCCGTCCCGCCCAGAGGCAGGAAGGCCAGACCGTCGTCGTGTTCTGTCATATCGTCAGGTCATCCTTCTTGTGTGATGTCAGATGCGTTGTGCAGTGGCGGTTCCGGGTTACGTTCGGCCAGAAACCGCAATCCATTGATGGTCAGTTCAGGATCGATGTGATCGAAGATACGTGTGCCTTCCGAAAAGAGCGGAGCCAGACCGCCGGTCGCAAGCACCTTCATGGATGCCCCGAATTCCTTGCGGATCCTCTCAACAATCCCCTCGACCAGTCCGATATACCCCCAGAACACGCCCGACCGCATGGCCATGTTCGTGTTCCGCCCGATCACCAGCCCGCCTTCGGGCCGTCCAATTCCGATGCGTGGCAGACGCGCCGCCGCCGTATGCAGCGCCTCCACCGAAAGATTGATGCCCGGCGCGATCACGCCGCCGCAATAGGTTCCATCTCCTCCCACGACATCGAACGTCGTAGCCGTGCCAAAGTCGATCACCACAAGCGGACCGCCATACAGCCTGTGCGCCGCCAATCCGTTGAGCAGCCGGTCCACGCCCACTTCCTGCGGGTTGTCCAGCGCAATCGAAAACCCCCAGTCCAGCCGCGGCGAGGCAATAAGCGGCTCGACCTCGAAATACTGCCGGCAAAGCTGCCGCAGGTGATAAAGCGCGGCCGGCACCACCGTTCCAATGGCGGCACCGGTGATGTCACGAGGCGAGAGACCTTCATTGTGCAGCAGGGTCAGCAGCCAGACAGCGTATTCGTCCGTGGTCCGCGCGGTCTGCATCGAGATGCGCCATGTGCCGCGCCATTTTTCGCCGTCATCCACGGCAAAGACGACGTTGGTGTTGCCAGCGTCAATGACCAGCAGCACGACCGGAACCCACTTCGTTTGTCACGTGATTGCCAAAGAGGACATCACCGGTAATCACACGCTCCACCTTGCCGTTGCAATCAAGGAGCAGTTCCCCGCCCTCTCCAATGCCCATGAAAAGGCCTTCAGCATAGGTTCCCATGCCCCGAACCACAAGAGGCGAGCCAAGGGGCAGCCCGCGCGCAAGCCACGCGGCATGGAGAGCCGCCACGCCTTTCTGCGCCAGAACCGTCCGCCACACGTCCAGCGCCTCCAGCAGCCGTAGCGCCAGAGGTTCGGGCGCGCAGTCCACCCGAAACTCCCCCAGACACGCCAGCCGTCGGCCCGGCACAGCGGGCGAAGATGTCAGGTTTCCACCAAACCCGATCACCACCCACGGGGACGCTCCGCCGCCGGTCTCGATCAGGATGCCGCCCAGCTTGCGGCCATCGTACAGAATGTCATTGGGCCATTTGATGCGCAGCCGGGAACTGGAGCGCTCGCCTCCCAGAGCATCGTGAAACGCCAGAGCCGCAAGAAACGGCCATATATCGGGACGCGCTCGCTCCGCCTCTTCCGGCCGCAACAGAACGGAAAGCGCCAAGCTTTCGCCCGGATCGGACCACGAACGCCCCCGGCTGCCTCGCGCTTTCGTCTGACGACGGGCAAGGACCGCGAGGCAGCCGCCTTCGCCTCCATCTGCCCGCTCGACACATAAATCGGAGGTGGAGGGCAGTTCGTCATACACCTCGAACCGCCAACCCAATGGAACCGGGCCGAAAGCCCCGTCCGTCACGCGCCCCTCAGCCAACGAGCGCCATGGCCGCTGCCCGTGCAGCGTCGCTGATCGGCCCCAGCCCCAGCAGGAACAGCACCGTCGCCAGTCCCATGGCGATGGACACGAAGGAGACAGAGGCCGCCGGACGGTCGAACGGTGCCGCTGGCGCATCGAACCACGCCACCTTCACCACGCGCAGATAGTAATAGGCGCCCACCACGGCAGAGACCGCACCGAGGAAGATCAGCGGATACAGCCCCGCCTGCCAGGCTGCAGCGAACACCATGAACTTGCCGAAGAACCCGGCCAGAGGCGGCACGCCCACCATGCTGAACATGCAGATGGCAAGGATCAGCGCCATGCCCGGGTTGGTGCGACCAAGTCCCGCCAAATCCGAGATCTCGTCCACTTCCTGCCCGCGACGCCGCATGGCCTCGATCACACCGAACGTGCCCGCGTTCATCACCAGATAGGTCGAAAGATAGACCAGCGTGCCCGTCGTCCCGGCGGGAGAGGCGGCCGCCAGACCCATCATGGCGTAGCCCATGTGCCCGATGGAGGAATAGGCCATCAGTCGCTTGATATTGTGCTGCGGAATGGCCGCGAACGAGCCGAAGAGCATCGACATCGCCGCGATCACTTCCACGAGGATCTGCCAGCGCGGAGACATCGCCCCGAAGGGACCGCTCATCACACGCAGGATCAACGCGAACGCCGCGAATTTCGGCGCACCCGCCATGTAAGCCGTCACGGGCGTGGGTGCGCCCTGATAGACATCCGGCGTCCACATATGAAACGGCACGGCGGACAGCTTGAACGCCAGTCCCACCAGCATGAACACAACACCGATCACCAGACCCAGCGGCAGCGCGCCCACACTGTTGATCTCGGCGGCGATGGGCGCGTACGACAGCGTCCCGGCAAAGCCATAGACCAGCGAGATGCCGTAAAGCAGCAGCCCTGAAGCCAGCGATCCAAGAATGAAATATTTCAGTCCGGATTCCGCCGCCTGCGGGCGATCCCGCTCAATCGCGCACAGCACGTAGATGGAGAGTGAGGACAACTCCAGCCCCACGAACAGCGTCATCAGGCTGGCGGACGACGCCATCACCATCGCGCCCAGCGTGGAGAACAGCACCAGCACCGGCATCTCGAACGGAAGCTCATGGCCCTCATCGCGATGCCCCACCGAAAGCGCCACCGCCACGATGGCCCCGATCAGGGCCAGCACCTTGATGAAACGCGCGAAGGCATCGACCTGAAACAGGCCATGATACCCCACGCCATCCGGGGACAGGCCGACGAGAAAGATCGTCGCCACGAACGCCGCGATGGTGAGCGCCGCCGTGGGCAGGAACGCATGGCCCTTCTTCGTCAGAACGCCGCCCGAAAGCACGACAAGACCACTGACCGCCAGCACCAGTTCCGGCAAGGCAAGCATCCAGTTCATCGCCCGTACTCCATGACGTTCATCAGATCAGTCGGAAAGACGGCGCTCATTGGAAGAACACCACGGTGGTGACCAGCACCACGAGGCCCACAAGCATGGTCAGCGCATAGACCGCGATCGAGCCGGTCTGCGTGCGGGTAGCGACAATCGCCGTATCGCGGGTGGCACGCGCCAGCCCGACGGGCAGCTTCTCCACCGCGCCTTCATCCACACCCCGCCACAGCACACGCGCGATAAAGGCGTAGGGCTTAACGAAGATCACGTCATACAACTCGTCGAAATACCATTTGTTGAGCAGAAAAAGGTAGATCGGCCGAAAGGACGTGGCGATGGACGCGGGCAGTTCGGGTTTGGCGATGTAGAGAACATAGGCCAGCGCAATGCCAGCAAGCCCCACGATGCTCGGCAGCAGCCCGATCAGAGCAGGCACGTCCTCAAGACGCTCCATGATGGTGTTGCCCGGCGCGTTGAAGATCGCCCCGCTCCAGAAAGCCGCCTGCTTGCCGCCGATATAAAACGGCGCCAGCACGACACCCGCCACAACGGCGCCAATGGAGAGGATCACCACCGGACCCATCATCACCGGCGGGCTTTCATGCGCATGATCGTGTGCGTGCTGATCGCGCGGCGTACCGTGGAAGACGAGGAAGATGAGACGCCAGCTATACAGCGCCGTGATGAAGGCCGTGATCGTGCCCAGCACCCAGCCATAGGTGCCGATGCCCGAATGCGAAGCCCATGCGGCGTTGAGAATGGCATCCTTGGACCAGTAACCCGCAAAGGGGAACACACCCGCCAGCGCCAGACTGCCAATCCACATGACAGCGTAGGTCACGGGGATTTTCTTCCACAGACCGCCCATGCGGAACATGTTCTGCTCGTCATGAAGAGCATGGATCACGCAGCCCGCACCAAGGAACAGCAGCGCCTTGAAGAAAGCGTGCGTGGTCAGATGGAACACCGCCGCCTGATACGCGCCCACACCAATCGCCATGAACATGTAGCCAAGCTGCGAACAGGTGGAATAGGCAATCGTGCGTTTGATGTCGGGCTGCACCAGCCCCACGGTTGCGGCGAAGAAACAGGTCGTCGCCCCGATCAGCACGATGAAGATGCGCGTATCGGGCGCAAACTCCACCAGCGGCGACATGCGCGCCATCAGGAATACGCCTGCCGTGACCATGGTGGCCGCATGGATCAGGGCGGAGACCGGCGTCGGGCCTTCCATCGCATCCGGCAACCATGTGTGCAGGAACAACTGCGCCGACTTGCCCATCGCCCCGATGAACAGAAGGGTCGCGATCAGTTCCAGCACCGAATGATTGGCGCCGAACAGATGATACGTCGTGTTCACCTGATCCGGCACGGTAGCGAAGATGTCGTCATACTGGATGGTGCCGAACACCACGAAGATCAGGCCGATGCCCACCAGAAAGAACAGGTCCGCCACACGATTGACCACGAAGGCCTTGATGGCCGCTGCACAGGCGCTCGGGCGCTGATACCAGTAGCCAATGAGCAGGTAACTCGCGAGACCCACGCCCTCCCAACCGAAGAAGAGCTGCATCAGGTCGTTGGACGAGATCAGCATCAGCATGGCGAAGGTAAACAGCGAGAGGTACGAGAAAAACCGGTACCGCGGCATGGAATCGTGCGCCATGTAACCGAGGCTGTACACATGCACGAGCAGCGAGACTGTCAGCACCATGGCCGCCATGGTGATCGAGAGCGTGTCGAAGCGCAGCGCCCAGTTCACATGGAACGACCCCGCATCCACCCAGTGCGCCAACAGTGCCACGCCGGGCATCCCGCCACCGATCAGACCGCCCAGAAGCGCGCCATAACTGCACAGCGTCGCCACCAGCATGAAGGCAATGGTCACGGCCTGCGCCGGACCGTCGCCCATGCGTCGTCCGAACAGCCCCGCGATCAGGGAGCCACCCAGAGGGGCAAGAATGGCAATCGAGAAAAGGATGAGTGCGGCTTGCATGGTGCTCAGCCCTTCATCGTCGCAACGTCCTCGACCTGAATCGAGCCACGGTTGCGGAAATAGACGGTGAGAATGGCCAGCCCGATCGCCGCTTCAGCAGCGGCGATGGTCAGCACGAACAGCGTGAGCACCTGTCCCGACAGATCCCCCAGAGCGGCCGAAAACGCCACGAGGTTGAGATTGGCCGAGAGCAGGATCAGCTCCATCGACATCATGATAATGATGATGTTCTTGCGGTTGAGGAAAATCCCGAACACGCCCAGCACCAGCAGCGCCGCGCTGACCGTGAGGTAGGGACCAAGCCCGATCTGGGCGATCGCAGCGTTCATCGTTCCTCTCCTTCGCGGACCACCAGTTCCTCGTGTTCCTCCTCGACGGCCTCTGGCACGCCGTAGGAACCGGGCACCGCCGTGACGTAGTAGGAGTCATGCGGGCGCAGGAAACCGCCATTGGCGTCCGTGCCCTGACCGAGCGGCAGATCCATCATCTCCAGCGTGTCGGCGCGCTTGCGCTCGTGCTGAAGCGAGATGATCTGACGGCGCCCTGTCGGACGGTCGCGCAGCGTGAGCGTAATCGCGCCGATCATCGCGACCAGGAGCACCAGCCCGCAAAGCTGGAAGAGCAGCAGATAATGCGTGTAGATCAGCGTGCCGAGCGCGCCGGTATTGGTCACCGGACCGCCCATCTGTCCCAGCCCACCCGTGATGGGCAGCGGCATGACGGGCGAGAACATCCAGTGCAGCCCGGCCATCACCAGTTCCGCGAACAGGATGCAGCCCACCGCCGCCCCGAACGGCGCGTATTTCTGCAAACCTTCGCGCATCTTCGTGAAGTCGATGTCGAGCATCATCACCACGAAGAGGAACAGCACCGCGACCGCGCCGACATAGACGATCACAAGGATCATCGCGAGGAACTCGGCCCCGGCCAACAGGAACAGTCCCGCCGCGTTGAAGAACGCAAGGATCAGGAACAGCACCGAGTGAACCGGATTGCGCGCGCTGATGACCATCGCGCCAGAAGCGACAAGGATCGTCGCGAACACATAGAAGATCAACTGGAGCATCAGGCCGCCCTTCCCTTGGAGCAGGTCGTCATGACGGGACGATCAGCGATACGGCGCATCGAGTTCGAGCCTCCGTGCCAGCACGCTTTCCCAGCGGTCCCCGTTCGCGAGCAGCTTGTCCTTGTTGTACATCAACTCCTCGCGGGTCTCGGTCGCGAACTCGTAGTTCGGCCCTTCCACGATCGCGTCGACCGGGCAGGCCTCCTCGCACAGACCGCAATAGATGCACTTGGTCATGTCGATGTCGTAGCGCGTGGTGCGGCGCGAGCCGTCCTCGCGCGGCTCGGCCTCGATCGTGATGGCCTCCGCCGGGCACGTCGCCTCGCACAGTTTGCAGGCGATGCAGCGCTCTTCCCCATTGGGGTAGCGGCGCAGGGCGTGCTCGCCCCGGAAACGCGGCGAGAGCGGTCCCTTTTCATAGGGATAGTTCAGCGTGACCTTCGGCTTGAACATCGTCTTGAAGGTCGAAACCATGCCGGAGACGATCTCGGTCAGAAGAAAAGACTTCAGTGCGCGGTCCATGCCAGCCATCAGCTTGCTCCCTGCGGCAACATGCCCGTCGCGAGAAGGAACCCGGCCGTCGCGATCATCCACAGCAGGGACATGGGCAGGAAGATCTTCCAGCCCAGCCGCATGAGCTGATCGTAGCGAAAGCGGGGAAAGGTTGCGCGGGTCCAGATGAACACGAAAAGACAGAACAGAATCTTGGCGATGAACCACAGCGGCCCCGGCACCCATGTAAAGGGCGCGATCCCGAGCGGCGGCAACCAGCCACCAAGGAAGAGGATGCTGACCATGCCGGACATGAGGATCATGTTGGCGTATTCACCAAGGAAGAAGAGGCCGAACGACAGCGAGGAATATTCCACGAAGAAGCCAGCCACCAGTTCGCTCTCGCCTTCGGGAAGGTCGAACGGTGCGCGCCCCGTCTCGGCCAGCGCCGAGATGAAGAACACGATGAACATCGGGAACATCGGCACGCAGAACCAGATGTGCTGCTGCGCCAGCACGATGTCATTGAGGTTCAGGCTTCCCACCGCCAGCAGTACCGAGACGATCACCAAGCCGATGGAGACTTCGTAGGACACCATCTGCGCCGCCGCTCGCAGCGAACCGAGAAAGGCGTATTTGGAATTGGACGCCCAGCCCGCGATCAGGGTGCCGTAAACCCCCAGCGAGGAAATAGCGAGCAGGTAGAGAATACCCACATTGATGTTGGCCACCGCCAGCCCGCTGCCGGTCGGGATCACCGCCCAGGCCAGCATGGCCAGCGAGAAGGTGAGGAACGGAGCGAACAGGAACAGGAACCTGTTGGCCCCCGCCGGAATGATGGTCTCCTTGGTGATCATCTTGATCGCGTCGGCAAAAGCCTGAAGCAGACCGAAAATGCCGTTCACGTTCGGCCCGCGACGCAACTGCATCGCGGCCATCACCTTGCGCTCCATCAGCGTGAGATAGGCCACGGCGATCAGCAGCGGCACCAGCACCGCCAGCGCTTCAAGAGCGATCAGAATGATCTGACCGATCAGCGTACGGAGGAAAAAATACGCCACGTTCCTACTCCGCCGCTACAGCCGCACTCGGCGCATACACCGCCGCGCACTCATTCATGGTCGGACTGGCCCGGCTGATCGGATTTGTCAGGTAATATCCGTGTGTTGCCGGTACAAGAGGCCGTGCGTCGAGCGCCACCTGACTGGCTACCTCAGGCGCAGCGGCCGCCGATGAAACGCCAAGCTGCATTCGTTCGCGCAATGCGCCAATCGTGTCATAGGGCAGCGTCGCCCCCAGAACTTCCGAGACAGCACGCAGGATTTTCCAGTCCTCCTTGGCCTCGCCCGGCGGGAACACCGCCTGAAAGCCACGCTGGACGCGCCCTTCTGTGTTGACCCAGGTGCCCTCTTTCTCGGTGTAGGTCGCACCCGGCAGAATCACATCCGCGCGCGCGGCCCCTGCGTCCCCATGATGGCCCTGATAGACCACGAACGTGTCCGGGCTGATGGAGTGAACAGGAAACTCATCCGCGCCCAGCAGCCACAGCACATCCACACCGCCGCTGAGCATCCCGCGCACGCTGCGGCCGCCATTGCCGGGCACGAAGCCCAGATCCAGAGCCGCCACGCGCGAGGCCGCCGTGTGCAGGATGTTCAAACCGTGCCAGCCTTCCGCCCGCTCACCCGCTGCCAGCACTTTGCGGCACCCGGCGAGGATCGCCAGCGCATCCTCACGCACCAGAACTTCCTGCCCGACAATAATCAAAGGCCGCTTGGCCGCCTTGAGCTTCGCGGCGAAGCCTTCCGTGCCATCCATCAGCGCGTTCAGCGCCGTCGGATCATCGCCAAGTGGCTCATAGGCCCATGTCGGATCGGAGGGCAGCGTGCCGATCACGCCAATCGGCAGACCGCCGCGCCCAAGCGAGAGATACCGCTTGCGGATGCGCGCATTGAGCACCGGCGCGTCCTGACGGACATTCGCGCCCACGACCAGCACCGCGTCCGCCTCATCAATGCCCGTGATGCCATCGGCAAAAATGTAGTTCGCACGATCGGTCAGATCGTATTGCGCACCATCCTGACGGCAATCGAGGTTGCTTGAACCGAGCGCGTGCATCAGATCACGCAGCGCCATGATGCTCTCGGCCTCGCACAGATCGCCCACAATCGCGCCGATCCGTGAGCCGGGCACACCTTCGAGACGTTTGGCTATGGCCACGAATGCATCCTGCCACGAAGCCGGATGCAGCTTGCCATGCACGCGCACCCAAGGCCGATCGAGACGACGACGCTTGAGGCCATCCACAGAGAAGCGTCCCTTGTCGGACAGCCACTCCTCGTTCACCTCGTCATTGATGCGCGGCACGATGCGCTTAACTTCGCCGCCCCGCGCCTGAATGACGATGTTGGTGCCCACCGCGTCCATCACGTCGATGGCGTCCGTCTTTTTCAATTCCCACGGCCGCGCCTGAAAGGCCGAAGGCTTCGACGTCAATGCGCCCACAGGGCAGATGTCGATCAGGTTGCCCGAAAGCTCGGACGTCAGTGCTTTCTCGACATAGGTGGTGATCTCCAGATTTTCGCCGCGCGAAATACCGCCCAACTCTGGCGTGCCCGCCACCTCCGTGGAGAAACGCACGCAGCGGGTGCACTGGATGCAGCGTGTCATCACCGTCTTGACCAGCGGCCCAAGATTCTTGTCGGTCACGGCGCGTTTGTCTTCATGGTAGCGGGACATGCCGCTGCCATACCCGTAGGCCTGATCCTGAAGGTCGCACTCGCCCCCCTGATCGCAGATCGGGCAATCGAGTGGATGGTTGATGAGCAGGAACTCCATCACCGCCCGCCGTGCTTTCCGCACGGTCTCGGTGTCGGTGAAGATCTGCATTCCCTCGCCCACCGGGAAACCGCACGATGCCACCGGCTTGGGCGCACGCGCCACCTGCACGAGACACATGCGGCAGTTACCCGCGACCGACAGACGCTCGTGGTAGCAGAAGCGTGGGATTTCCTTGCCCGCCGCCTCACACGCCTGCAACGCGGAAGACCCAGCGGGAACCTCGACCGGAATGCCGTCAACGATAACCTTGACCATCCGCTTTACTCCGCCGCAATCGTGGCGAGCGGCGCACCGACAGGCACCTGCACCTGCTGCGAGCCGCCATGCTGCCGTTTATAGGTGCGGATGCGCTCTTCCATCACCGGACGGAAATGGCGGATCAGCCCCTGGATCGGCCACGCTGCCGCATCGCCCAGCGCGCAGATCGTGTGGCCTTCCACCTGCCGCGTGACCTGTTCGAGCATGTCGATCTCCTCGATCTCCGCCCGTCCTTCGACCATCCGGTTCATCACGCGCATCATCCAGCCCGTGCCTTCACGGCAGGGCGTGCACTGACCGCAACTCTCATGCTTGAAGAACTGTGAAAAACGGGCGATCGCCTTGATGATGTCGGTGGATTTATCCATCACGATCATGCAGCCGGTGCCCAGACCGGACTGCACGGCCCGCAGGCTGTCATAGTCCATCAGCACGGTCTCACAGGTCTCTTTCGGCAACACCGGCACCGAGCAGCCGCCGGGAATGACAGCCAGCAGGTTATCCCACCCGCCGCGCACGCCGCCGCCATGCTTCTCGATGATCTCCTTCATCGAAACACCCAGCTCTTCCTCGAACACGCAGGGCGTATTCACATGACCTGAGATGGCCATCAGCTTGGTGCCCGCATTGTTCGGACGACCAAGAGCGGAGAACCACGCGGCCCCACGACGCAGAATGGTGGAGGCCGAGGCGATGGACTCCACATTGTTCACCGTCGTCGGGCACCCATACAGACCCGCCCCCGCCGGGAAAGGCGGCTTCATGCGCGGCTGGCCCTTCTTGCCTTCAAGGCTTTCCAGCAGCGCCGTTTCCTCACCGCAGATATACGCACCCGCGCCACGATGGATGTAGAAATCGAAATCCCAGCCGGTGCCCGCCGCATTCTTGCCCAGCAGCCCGGCTTCGTAGGCCTCATCCACCGCGATCTGGAGATGCCGTGCCTCGTTATAGAACTCGCCGCGGATATAGATGTAAGCCGCGTGCGCCCCCATGGCGAAGGAGGCGATCAGTGCACTCTCGATCAGCTTGTGCGGCTCATGGCGCAGGATCTCGCGGTCCTTGCAGGTGCCCGGTTCGGACTCGTCCCCATTGATGACGAGGTAATGCGGCAGCGGCCCATCGCCCTTCGGCATGAAGGACCACTTCACACCCGTCGGGAAGCCCGCGCCACCACGTCCGCGAAGGCCCGACGCCTTCATCTCACTCACGATCCAATCGCGACCCTTGTCGAGAATGGCTTTGGTGTCATCCCAATCCCCACGCGCGCGAGCACCCGCGAGATGCCAATCGTTCTGGCCGTAGAGATTGGTGTAAATCCGGTCCTTGTCGCTCAGCATCGCCGGTTCTCCTCAGCCCTTCTGTGGGCCTGCGGCCCCCGCGTTCGCGTCAAGCAACACCCGTCGTCCGCCTTCGGGCTCGGAGCCGTGCCGACCGTTGGTGGGGCCGGGCTGCGGCACCTCGTCACGCCGCAACGCCGCGATCAGCGCTTCGGTGCGCGGGCCGTCGAGGTCTTCATAGAAATCGTTATCCACCTGAAGGATCGGCGCATTGGCGCATGCGCCAAGACATTCCGCCTCGCTCAGCGTGAACAGGCCGTCCGCGCTGGTGCCACCCACATGAGCGATGCCTGCGGCTTTCTTGCACGCGCCCAGCACATCGTCCGAACCGCGCAACCAGCATGATGTCGTGGTGCAGACCTGAAGGTGATACTTCCCGATCGGCTTGAGATTGAACATCGTGTAAAATGTCGCGACCTCGTAAATGCGGATCGGCGCGACATCGAGACGCTCCGCCACCACATCCATCGCCACCGTTGGCACCCAGGCACTACCGGTCTGGCGCTTCATCTGGTCCTGCACGATGTAGAGCAACGGCAGCGCGCCACTGGCCTTCCGCTCGGGCGGATACTTAGCCAGAACCTTTGTGATCTCGGCCTCGCTCACTTCATCGAACGCGAAGTGTGTCGGCTGATCGTGATTCACGTCGCTCATCGGTCCACCTCACCAAAGACGAGATCCAGCGATCCGATGATCGCCACGGCGTCGGCCAGCATGCCGCGCCGCGACATCTCATCGATGGCCTGCAAATGCGCGAAACCCGTGGGGCGGATCTTGCAGCGATAGGGTCGGTTGCTGCCGTCCGCCACCAGATAGACGCCGAACTCACCCTTTGGCGTCTCGACCGCCGTATAGGTCGCGCCCGGCGGCACGTGATAGCCTTCGGTAAACAGCTTGAAGTGATGGATCAGCGCTTCCATCGAACGCTTCATCTCCGCGCGCGGCGGCGGCGAGAACTTGGGATCCTGCACCTTCACCGGACCGGGCTTGATCTGCTCCAGCCCCTGCTTGATGATCTTCACGCTCTCGCGCATCTCGGCCACACGGACGAGATAGCGGTCGTAGCAGTCACCATGCCGCGCCACGGGGATGTCGAACGTCACCCGGTCATAGGTGTCATAAGGCTGCGAACGCCGCAGATCCCATGGCACACCCGAGCCACGCAGGCAGGGACCGCTGAAACCCCACGCCAGCGCCTGCTCGCTGGTGAACACACCGATCCCCACCGTGCGCTGCTTCCAGATACGGTTTTCCGTCAGCAGGCTTTCGAGATCGTCGATCCATGCCGGGAACTCATCCGCCCACCGACCGATCCGCTCTTCCAGCCCCGCCGGAAGATCACGCGCCACGCCGCCGGGACGGAAATAGTTGGCATGGAACCGCGCACCCGAGACGGCTTCATAAAATTCGAGAAGCTTTTCACGCTCCTCATATCCCCAAAGTGCCGGCGTCACCGCGCCGCAATCCAGCCCCATGGCGGTCAGATTGAGGATATGATTCAGGATGCGTGTGATTTCCGCGAAGATGACCCGAATCCACTGCGCCCGCTCCGGCGCCGTGATGCCCAGAAGCTTCTCGGTTGCCAGCGCGAACGCATGTTCCTCGCTCATCGGGGAGGCGTAATCGAGCCGATCGAAATAGGGCAGCGCCTTGGGATATGTCTTGTATTCGATCAGCTTTTCCGTGCCGCGATGCAACAGGCCGATATGTGGCACCGCACGGGCCACAACCTCGCCCTCCATCTCCAGCACCAGACGCAGCACACCATGTGCCGACGGATGCTGGGGGCCGAAATTCAGCGAATGGCTGTCGATCTCGACCGTGCGCCGCTCGACTTTCTGCTCGACCGCGGGTTCCGGCAGGAGCGATTCCGGCAGCGGACCTTCATCGAGCACATCACGCAGACCGGGCTGCGGTCCATCCGTTTTCAGGGCCTGTGTCATCCTTGGGCTCCTGTCACTTCAGCTTCTTCATGATCTGGCGCAGTTCATGCGCCCGCTCGTCACCCGGCAGGGTCAGCACCCCTTCCCATGGCGAGACGAAATCGAAATCGCGGAAATCCTGCGTGAGCGAAACCGGCTCGCGCACGATCTGGCGACGGTCCGGGTCGTAGCGGACCTCGGTGTACCCCGTCAGCGGGAAATCCTTGCGCAGCGGATGCCCCTCGAACCCGTAATCCGAGAGGATGCGCCGCAGATCCGGCTGGCCTGAGAACAGCACGCCAAACAGATCGTAGCACTCCCGCTCCCACCACGTGGCGCAGGGCCAAAGCTTGTGAATGGAGGGGACCGGCGTGAGTTCATCGGTCGTCACGATCACGCGGATGCGGTGATTGTGACTGACGGAGAGCAGGTTGTACACCACGTCGAACCGTTCTGGACGCTCCGGGAAATCGACGCCACAGAGATCCATCATCTGTTCGCAACGAAAGCGCGGATCGTCACGCAACAGCGTCATCAGCGGGATCAGGCGTTCACGTTCGGCCCGAACAACGAGTTCCCCGCCTTCCAGCGACGCGGAGCGGATGCCCGGCAGCGTCGTGGAGAGGGTGAACGCCAGAGCGGAAAGGCAGGACGAGCCGCGCGTCCCAACGGGTGCGGTTGCCTCAGCCACGGAGAATGGTCCCTGTCCGACGAATCTTTTTCTGAAGCAGCAGAATGCCGTAGATCAGCGCTTCCGCCGTGGGCGGGCAGCCGGGCACATACACATCCACCGGCACCACGCGGTCACAGCCCCGCACGACCGAATAGGAATAATGGTAATAGCCACCACCATTGGCGCAGGAGCCCATGGAAATGACCCAGCGTGGCTCGGCCATCTGGTCGTACACGCGCCGCAGAGCGGGCGCCATCTTGTTGGTGAGCGTCCCCGCCACGATCATCACGTCCGACTGACGCGGCGATCCACGCGGGATGATGCCCATGCGGTCAAGATCGTAGCGCGGCATGTAAGCGTGGATCATCTCCACCGCGCAGCAGGCCAGACCGAAGGACATCGGCCACAGGCTGCCCGTGCGTCCCCAGTTCACCAGCTTGTCGAGACTGGCGACGACAAAGCCCTTCTCGCTGATCTCACCGGTGATTCCGCGGACGATGGCGTCCTGCTCGGGCCCCGGCGGCACCATGTCGCGGTTCCAGACGATATTCTGCCCCGCATTTTGGGCTGTCTCGGGGTTTTCACCGCTCATCGCGCGTTCTCCACCACATCACACACTCGGCCGTACTCTCGCACCCAGTCCATCAATCCCAATCGAGCGCACCTTTGCGCCACTCGTAGAGAAAACCGATTCCCAGCACGCCGAGAAAACCCATCATGGACAGAAAGCCGAGCAACCCGATCCGCGAAAGGCTGATTGCCCAAGGGAACAGGAAGGCCACTTCCAGATCGAAGATGATGAACAGGATCGAGACGAGATAGAACCGCACATCGAAGCGACGTCGGGCGTCATCGAACGCCTCGAATCCGCACTCATACGCCGTGAGTTTCTCGGCATAGGGCTTCTGCTGCCCGCACACGAGGGAAGCGCCCAGCATCGCACCGGCGATTACCACCGCCAGCGCTCCGAAAATCAGCACGGGAAGATAAGCGTCGATCGTCGAAGTCATGCTGTCTCCCTTCTCCTCCATCCGATGGCTGCGGATGGTGTGTCCCGTCTGTCCTAACCGTCGCGCCCAAACTAGGTCCGTGAACCCAGCCTGACCAGTGACGCGCCCCCATCTGCACGGGAACTTTTCCGTGTGAAACGACTCGCCCGTATACAGTCACGGCGATCCCTACGGAAAACAGCCACTTTTTCTTATTCAACACACGCGCATGTGACACGCAATGACATGAAACAAATCGGTATGTCATTCCGTGCACGAAACACTACGGGCGGCCGCGCAAAGGTTTTCTGCGCCAGCAGTCGAGACGTGAAACAGCAATTTGCAAGGAAGAGAGAATGGTGGGTGATGACGGGATCGAACCGCCGACCATCTCGGTGTAAACGAGACGCTCTACCGCTGAGCTAATCACCCGCGCCGTGGTTAGCCAAAAGCCACGGAACAATCAAGTCGCTGAAATACGAAACGGGCGGACAGAGTTTCCCCTGACCGCCCGTTCCAAAAGCTTGCCCTAAAGGACCGTGATCAGCTCACGGCGTCCTTGAGGGTCTTGCCCGGCTTGAAGCGCACGGAGGTGGAGGCCGGAATGTCGATCTCCTCACCGGTGCGCGGATTGCGGCCCTTGGTGGCCTTGCGGTGAGCCGTCACAAACGAGCCGAAACCGACGAGACGGACTTCCTGCCCACCCTTGAGCGCCTTCTCGATAGCCGCGAACACCGCGTCCACCACTTCGCCA
The DNA here is from genome assembly GCF_011516945.1 of Acetobacter estunensis. Lineage (GTDB taxonomy): Bacteria > Pseudomonadota > Alphaproteobacteria > Acetobacterales > Acetobacteraceae > Acetobacter > Acetobacter estunensis. The sequence continues at coordinate 42,649 of NZ_WOTH01000012.1, read as the reverse complement.
GCCTTCGCCTTGGGCAGGTCAACTTCGTCTGCAACAACCGAGACGAGTTCCTGCTTGTTGAGCGGTTTGTCCATACGTACGCCTTTCTATGTTCAGGTCCCCCGGAACCGTTCCGACCCCGGGGGACATTCCGCGGCGCACTATGAAGCCGTTTTCCGCCACGTCAACAGCCTCCGCGTGCGGCAGGCCCGCAAAAATGGTTACCTGCCCGTTGACGACTCCACCCTTCAGTGAGCGACAGCGCTCGCAACGGCGGGAGCGGCGATGGGAGCGAGTTGGTCCGTCTCATCCTCCCACTCGATCGGCACCGGGACACGAACCAGCGCGCGGTCGATCACCTCATCCACATGCGAGACCGGAACCAGCTCAAGATTCCGCTTCACCGCCTCGGGAAGTTCCGCAATGTCCTTCTCGTTCTCCTTGGGCAGGAACACGGTCTTGATGCCGGCGCGCAGAGCCGCCAGCAGCTTTTCCTTGAGACCGCCAATGGGCAGCACACGGCCACGCAGAGTGATCTCCCCGGTCATGGCTACGTCATGCCGCACAGGAATACCCGTCAGCACGCTGACCAGCGACGTCGCCATGGCGATGCCCGCCGAAGGACCGTCTTTCGGAGTCGCCCCTTCCGGAACATGCACGTGCAGATCGCGCTTTTCGAACAGCGTCGGCTTGATGCCGAACTGCACCGCACGGCTACGGACATAGGAAAGAGCCGCAGAGACGCTCTCCTGCATCACATCGCCCAGCTTGCCGGTCTGCTTGACGTTGCCCTTGCCGGGCACCATCACGCTCTCGATCGTCAGGATCTCGCCACCTACCTCGGTCCAGGCCAGCCCGGTGACCACGCCGACCATGTCGGTGATCTCCGTCTCTCCATGCGAGAACCGGCGCACACCCGCGAACTTGCCGAGATTCTTCTCGGTGACCGCGACCTTCTTGGCCTTGCCCGTGACGATTTCCTTCACGACCTTACGGGCCACATTGGCAATCTCACGCTCAAGACTGCGGACACCCGCTTCACGTGTGTAGAAGCGGATCAGATCCATCAGCGCCGCATCCGAGATCGACCACTCCTCAGGCTTGAGGTTATGCGCCTCGCTCTGCTTGACGATCAGATGCCGCTTGGCGATGTTGAGCTTCTCATCCTCAGTGTAACCGGAGAGACGAATGATCTCCATGCGGTCCAGAAGCGGCTGCGGCATGTTCAGACTGTTCGCCGTGGTGACGAACATCACATCCGACAGGTCGTAATCCACTTCGAGATAGTGGTCCGAGAACGTCGCATTCTGCTCAGGGTCGAGAACCTCAAGCAGGGCGGATGCCGGATCGCCACGCCAGTCCGCGCCGAGCTTGTCGATCTCATCAAGCAGGAAGAGCGGGTTGGACACCTTCGCCTTCTTCATACCCTGAATGATCTTGCCCGGCATGGAGCCGATATAGGTCCGGCGGTGGCCACGGATCTCGGACTCGTCACGCACGCCACCCAGCGACATGCGGACATAGTGCCGCCCCGTCGCCTTCGCGATGGCGCGCGCCAAGGTTGTCTTACCCACGCCCGGCGGCCCGACAAGGCACAGGATCGGCCCCTTCACCTTCTGGGAACGGCTCTGCACCGCGAGATATTCAAGGATACGCTCCTTGACCTTCTCCAGCGCATAATGGTCCTCATCAAGAACCTTCTCGGCCTCGACCAGATCGGTCTTGACCTTGGTGCGCTTCTTCCATGGCACGCTCAGCAGCCAGTCGAGATAGTTGCGCACGACCGTGGACTCGGCCGACATCGGGCTCATGCCGCGCAGCTTCTTCAGCTCGGCCTGCGCCTTCTCGCGCGCCTCCTTGCTGAACTTCGTCTTGGCGATCTTCTCTTCGAGTTCGGCCGTCTCGTCCTTGCCGTCCTCGCCTTCGCCCAGTTCCTTCTGGATCGCCTTGAGCTGCTCGTTGAGATAGTACTCGCGCTGCGTCTTCTCCATCTGCCGCTTCACACGGCCACGGATGCGCTTCTCCACCTGCAGGACGCCGATCTCGGCTTCCATATGGGCGAGAATCTTTTCAAGCTGCTTGGTGACTGTCGGCAGTTCAAGGATTTCCTGCTTCTCGGAAATCTTGAGATTGAGATGGCTCGCAATCGTGTCGGCCAGCTTGGACAGGTCGCTGATCTGATTCAGCGAGACCATCACCTCGGCCGCGATCTTCTTGTTGAGCTTCACATACTGCTCGAACTGCCCCACCACCGCGCGCGCAAGGGCTTCCGCCTCCTCGCTCGCGACCGGGACATCCTCGACCAGTTCGATGTCGGCCTCGAAATGGCCCTCGACCTCGTGCAGCGTCTTTACCCGTGCGCGGCGGTTGCCCTCGACCAGCACTTTCACCGTGCCATCGGGCAGCTTGAGAAGCTGCAGGATCGTGGAAACCGTACCGAAACGATAGATATCGTCCGCCGCCGGATCGTCCACCGTCGCATCCTTCTGCGTCACCAGCAGGATCTGCTTGTCCTCGCTGGTGACGGCTTCCAGGGCGCGCACGGACTTCTCGCGTCCCACGAAGAGGGGAACGATCATATGCGGAAAGACCACAATGTCGCGCAGCGGCAGCACCGCCACACGGCCCGGCGTCTCGGGAAGCGTCTTCACCGCCTCTTCCACGGGAGACGTGGCAGGCACAACCGCTTCCGTCTTCTTGGTGGTGCGCTTGCGGCGCGGAGCGGGGGTCTTGTTTTTTTCTGTCATACTAGTGCCGATGACCTCCTGAATGGACGATCCCGCCCTGCGCGCCCGCCTTCGGCACGCCCACGGCAGATCTGCCCGTCGGCAAACGGCGACCTACATTCCGGCCGCCGCTTCCTTCCTTGATATCGGTATCGATTGGTGCGCTCACAAGGGGCCAGCGGAACAGATGTTCCCCTCGTCCCCGCAGTGTGAAGCAAAGAGAGCCGGCCGCACTCAGGCGGACTGCTCCGTCGGCTGCTCCTTGCCCTTGCCATACACATAGACAGGAGCGGCACGGCCCTCCGCGGCATTGTGGTTGACCACCACTTCCTCCACGTTTTCCAGCCCGGGCAGGTCAAACATGGTGGACAGCAGAATGCTCTCGAGAATGGAGCGCAGACCGCGCGCACCCGTCTTGCGCTCCAGCGCACGGTGGGCAATCGCTTTCAGAGCGTCGTCCGTGAACGTCAGCTTCACATCTTCCATCTGGAAGAGCTTGGCATACTGCTTGACCAGCGCGTTCTTCGGCGCGGACAGAATCTGCACCAATGCAGCTTCGTCCAGATCGTCAAGCGTCGCCACGACAGGCAGACGACCGATAAACTCGGGGATCAGGCCGAACTTGACCAGATCCTCAGGCTCCACATTCTTGAGCACAGCACCCGTGCGCTGCTCGTCCGGGTCCTTCACATCGGCACCGAAGCCGATGCCCGAACCTTTTCCACGCGCGGAAATGATCTTCTCGAGCCCCGCGAACGCACCGCCACAGATGAAGAGCATGTTGGTGGTGTCCACCTGCAGGAATTCCTGCTGCGGATGCTTGCGCCCACCCTGCGGCGGCACGGACGCCACCGTGCCTTCCATCAGTTTAAGCAGCGCCTGCTGCACGCCCTCGCCACTCACATCACGGGTGATGGAAGGGTTGTCGGACTTGCGGGAAATCTTGTCGATCTCGTCGATATAGACGATGCCGCGCTGCGCGCGTTCCACATTGTAGTCCGCCGCCTGCAGCAGCTTGAGGATGATGTTCTCCACATCCTCGCCCACATACCCCGCTTCGGTCAGCGTGGTGGCGTCGGCCATGGTGAACGGCACATCGATAATGCGCGCCAGTGTCTGGGCCAGCAGCGTCTTGCCCGAACCGGTCGGGCCGATGAGCAGGATGTTGGACTTCGAAATCTCAACGTCGCTGTTCTTCTGTGCGTAGGCCAGCCGCTTGTAGTGATTATGAACCGCGACCGACAGCACTTTTTTCGCCTCGGACTGGCCGATCACATAATCGTCGAGGATCGCGCAGATTTCCTTGGGAGTCGGCACGCCGTCGCGCGACTTCACCAACGTCGTCTTGTGCTCCTCACGGATGATGTCCATGCACAGCTCGACGCACTCGTCGCAGATGAACACCGTCGGCCCCGCGATGAGCTTGCGGACCTCATGCTGGGACTTCCCGCAGAACGAGCAATACAGCGTGTTCTTGGAATCGCCGGACTTCGCGTTCATCAGCCGTTCCTCAACCTCTGACCCCGAAGGGCCGCCCGACCTGAAAGCCGGGCCAAATAAAAACCGTAGCCGCTCCCTGCCTGCCCATCAAGGCGAGGCGAGGCCATCCCGGCCTGCGGCGAAGGATTTACGCCTTCTCCGGTGACTGGGCCTCATGGCTGCGGATGACTTCGTCCACGATACCGAAAGACTTGGCTTCTTCGGCGGACATGTAGCTGTCACGCTCCAGCTTGCGCTCGATTTCCTCAAGCGTCTGACCGGTGTGCTCGCGGTAGATCTCGTTGAGGCGCCGGCGGATCGTGAGGATCTCCTGCGCCTGAATCTCGATATCGCTCGCCTGTCCCTGCGCACCACCCGAGGGCTGATGCACCATCACGCGCGCATTCGGCAGCGCGTAGCGGCGCTTGGCGGCACCCCCGGCCAGCAACAACGATCCCATGGACGCCGCCTGCCCCAGACAGACCGTGCTGACCGGGCTGCGGATGTACTGCATGGTGTCGTAGATCGACAGGCCCGCCGACACTACGCCGCCGGGGCTGTTGATGTAGAACGAGATTTCCTTCGTCGGGTTCACGCTCTCCAGATAAAGAAGCTGCGCACAGATGACGGAGGCGACCTGATCGTAGACCGGACCGGTCAGGAAAATGATCCGCTCCTGCAAAAGGCGCGAATAGATATCGAACGCACGCTCGCCCCGAGAGGTCTGCTCGACCACCATCGGCACGAGAGAGTTGTTGTAAATCTCGACAGGGTTCGAATCCCTCATCACATCATTCCCGACTTGTGTGCCTGCGTGTCCCGCCCCGATGGCGGAGACGGGGCGGAGCAGCGCCCGGTCTGCCTAAGATAGAGATAAACCTCTCCGACGCCACCCCGCGACGCGAAAATCGGTGTGATTTGCATCGCGGGCGCCAACATATGCCCCAAAACGAACACGGCACCCATCCCCTCACACCGGAAGGGATGGGTGCCGCGAATCGCAAGCCCCGAAAGGGCCGCTCAACCGTTTCAGGCGCCAGCGGCTGGCATGTCGGCCAGCTCATCCGGTGTCACCGTCTTGTCCTCAACCTTCGCCAGTTCGACAATGTAGTCGATCACCTTGTTTTCGAAAATCGGGCCCCGAAGGGACTCGGCCGCCTGCGGGTTCTTCACGAAGAAGTCGAACACCTGCTGCTCCTGACCACGATAGCGCATGGCCTCGGCACGGATGGCGCGCGCCATCTCGTCCTGCGTGACGGTGATGCCCTTTTCGCGGCCAATTTCGGCCAGAAGAAGACCCAGCTTCACGCGACGCTCGGCGATCTTGCGGTAGTCCGCCTTCAGCGTCGCTTCGTCCTTGTCCTTGTCTTCATCGTCCAGTTCGCCCGACTTGCGGTCAGCCTCGACACGCGCCCAGATCTGCTCGAACTCGGCGTCCACCATGCCTTCCGGCGCGGGGAAATCGGTCTTTTCGGCCAGCTTGTCCAGAAGCTCGCGCTTCAGACGCAGGCGAGAAAGCTGCTCGTATTCGCCCTCGACCTGCTTGCCGATCAGCTCACGGATCTGCTCAAGACTCTCGAAACCGAGCTTCTTGGCCAGATCGTCGTTGATCTCGGATTCGACCGGCTTCTTCAGTTCACGGGCCTTGATGTCGAACGTGGCGGTCTGACCGGCCAGTTCCTTCGCGCCGTAATCCTCGGGGAACGTCACCGTGATGACCTTCTCCTCGCCCGGCTTCATGCCCTCGATCTGCTCGGCAAAACCGGGGATGAACCCTTCGCCGCCGATCTCGACATTGATGTTCTCAGCCGTGCCGCCCTCGAAGGGCACGCCATCGCGCTTACCCACGAAGTCGATCGCGATGACGTCGCCCTTGGTGGCCGGACGCACTTCCTCGACCGTTACGAATTCACGCTGACGCTTGGCGATGTCCTCAATGGCCTTGTCCACCGTGGCGGCGTCCGGCTCGGCTTTCAGGCGCACGAGGGACAGATCGGACAGATCCGGCACCTTGATTTCGGGCAGAACTTCCGTCTCAACCTTGAATTCCAGATCGCCCTTGCCGTCACCACCCGACGTCACTTCGACCTTCGGCTGGAGAGCGGGGCGCAGGTTACGCTCCTCGAACAGGCTGCGCAGCGAGTCGTTCACCGTCTGCTCAAGCACTTCGCCCTTCACGCTGTCACCGAAGCGCTGACGCGCGATGGCGACGGGCACCTTGCCCGGACGGAAGCCCGGCAGCTTGGCGGAAGCGGCCACTTCCTTGAGACGGGCCTCCTCCTTCTGCTCGAGTTCGGCCGACGGAACGACCACGGTGAAGGCGTGCTTCAGGCCTTCGGAAAGCGTCTCTGTAACCTGCATATGCCCAGGCCATCCTCTTCGTACGAACTCGTCACAAACATCCGGGCGCCGACCCTCGTGGCTGCACCCGTCATTCCGGCGAAAGACCGCGACAGCGGTCACGTCCTCAGCCCAAGACAGACAATTGGTACGGGCGGAGGGACTTGAACCCCCACGACTTGCGCCACCAGAACCTAAATCTGGCGTGTCTACCAATTCCACCACGCCCGCACATGACCTGCCGGCTCACCCGGAACGTCAAGGGCGCCCGCTTACCGCAGACCGCCGCGCGGGGCAAGGTCGCGGCCGCTCCTTGTGCGCTCACCGTTTCCGGGATTCCGCCTCATTGCTCTCCCCCTGAAGCCGCGTCGCCTCATCCCGGGCTGCGCCCAGATGCACGTCCAGATCCTCCGCGATCAGCCAGTCTCCAGCGCGCAGGCCGGCCTCTCCGTGCAGCCACACACCGGCGCAGGCCGCCTCCCATGGCGCCATCCGGGCCGCGAGCAGCGCCCCGATGATCCCCGTCAGCGTGTCTCCCGAACCCGCCGTCCCGAGCGCGGGGGTGGCATGCGTGTTGATCGCCACGCGACCGTCCGGCGCCGCGATGAGCGTGGACGCGCCCTTGAGCACCACCACCGCCTCAATGTGCGCCGCCGCCGCGCGGGCCGCTGCCAGAAGGTCGTCGCCCGGCTTGCCGAACACCCGCGCGAACTCGCCCGCATGGGGCGTCACCACGGCCACGCCACGCAGACGCTCCGGCGCACCGGCCGCCCACGAAAACGCTCCCGCATCCGCCAGCACGCAGCGCTTTGCCGCCACCAGCGCAGGCATCACCTTTTCCACTTCTTCCGGCAGCAGACCGGGACCGCAGATCCAGACATGTCGCCGCTGGTCCTCCAGCAACGTCTCGAGAGCCCCGTCATCGATGATCAGCCCCGGCGCCCCCAGCCGGAAGCCGGGCGCCGCCTCACCCGCTGCAACGCGCACCAGTCCGGCGCCCGTGTGCCGTGCGGCCGTGGCCGAAAGACGCGCCGCTCCCGGCATGGCTGCTCCCGCGCACAGACTCACCACGCCACGGCTGTATTTGTGCGACTCCATTCCCGGAACTGGAAGCCGCCACAAACCCGGCCTGTTCCAGAACGTCTGCACCGCGACGTCATCGAGCGTGGCGACAGGAATGCCGATGTCATGCACTTCCAGTCGGCCGCACAACTCCCGTCCCGGCAGAAGCAGATGCCCGGGCTTGGCACGAAAGAACGTGACCGTCAGTTCCGCAGCCCGCGCAGGACCGCGCACATGCCCTGTCGCGCCGTCCACACCCGTCGGCATGTCGATGGCCACGACACGCTTCGCCGCCGCGAGCACAGCGCCCACATCGTCGCTCACATCTCGCGACAGACCCGCGCCGAACACCGCATCGATCACAAGATCGGCATGCGCGGCCTCCTGAGCCGTAAACGGCACGCGCGGCCCATGGAATCGGGCCATCACCGCCGCAGCATCGCTACCCGGTTTCGGCTCCGCCATTACGGCGGCGCTGACGGGCCAGCCCGCATTCGCCAGATGGCGGGCGGCCACCCAGCCGTCACCGCCATTATTGCCCGGCCCGCAGAGGACCAGCACACGAACCGGTTTCGTGAAACGTCGCACGGCGCGGGCCACGGCCCGACCGGCGTGTTCCATGAGAACACTCACAGGCACGGTGCGGGAGGCTGCGTGATCGATGCGCCCCATTTCCTGCGGGGACGGAAGAGCGAATGTGTGACGGTCCTGTGTCATGTCGGGGAACCTTTCATGATTTCGGCAAGCCGCGCGAAACAGGCGCTCGCTTGCGTTCCTTGGCCGAATTGGCGATCAAGCCGCACGATCGTCCTGTCGTCCTGATCCGATGGAGTCCGCATGCCTCACATCCTCTGGAGCCTCGTTCTCACCCTGCACATCGCCGGCATGGCCGTCTGGGTGGGTGGGGCGACCTATGCCGCGCTGATCCTCCGTCCGGCGCTCACGCTACTCGACAACGCCCAGCGCAGCGCCGTGCATCTGCTCACGCTCAAGCGGTTCCTGCGCGTGGTCTGGCACCTGATGCCCACGGTGCTGATCACCGGCTGGCTCATGATCGTGCACGAAGGCGGCTTTGCCGTCATGCCCTGGACCGTCAACGCCATGCAGGTTTTCGGTCTCATCATGGCTGGACTGTTCCTGCGTGTCTTCTACGGTCCCTATCAGACGGCCCGACGCGCCATGCGGCCCAAGCCCGCTACGTTCGACTCCATCCGCAGCCTGATGCTGGGGATCGTGGGCTGTGGAATGCTCGCCATTCTCTGCGCGGCGATGGGACACGGGTTCTGACGCACGCATCGCCTCATTTCCGTCGGCGCCCGTACCGCCGACGGTGCTTGATTTTCTGCTCGGGACAGCCTACCGACAGGCACCGGTTCTGATCCCGGCCATCCGCGCACCGCGCGCATCTGCCTCACCGCAGCCGACATATCTGAGAGCGACTTGAGCCCCAAAGCCACCGACACGACCGAGAGGAAGCCGCGCAAGGCGGCAGCACGTCCACGCGCCCGCAAGGCCGCCACAGCGGAAGCTCCCGTCCCCGACGAGACGACGGAAGTCCCTGCCGTGCAGACAGAGGCCCCTCAGGCCGAGACCGGCAAGCCCGCTCGACGAACGACACGACGCAAGACGAGCGCGGCAGTGAAAACGCCCGCAGTCGAGATCGAAGAGACTCCGGCGAAGCCTGCGCCCAAGACCACGCGCACACGCAAAAAAGTTGCCAAGCCTGAAGTTGCCACAGAGGTGGAAACACCGACGGCCACTGAGGAAGAGGTGAAGGCCCCGGTAAAAAAGCGGACGCCCCGGCGCAAGGCCGCGACAACCGCTGTTGCCGAAGCCGCACCAGCAGCCGAATCGGCTGACGCGCCCGAGGCTGCTGAGGACACTCCGAAAAAGACACCGCGCAAGCGCGCCACCAGCACGACCACCCGCAAACCGCGTGCAAAGAAAGCGACCAAGGTAGAAGCCACCGAAGAGACGACCCCTACGGCTGAAACCGTCGAACCGCAGACGCCTGCGGAAGATGAGGAGCACCACCCGCTCCACATCACCGGCGCGCTGGAAGTCACCACAGAACCGGCTCCCCAGTCGCACAAATCCGTCATTGTCGAAGCGGCGCCTGTCGTTGCGGCACCTGTGGCCAAAGCCGAAGACGCTGAGCCATTGTTCAGCGATCTGGGTCTTTCCGCACCGCTCCTGCAAGCCGTGCAGGAGATGGGCTACGTCCATCCGACACCGATTCAGGCGCAGGCCATTCCCGCCGTGTTACGTGGGCAGGATGTGCTGGGCGTGGCGCAGACCGGCACCGGCAAGACAGCTTCCTTCACGCTGCCGCTGCTTGAAATCCTGTCCGGCTCCCGCGCCCGCGCCCGGATGCCGCGCTCTCTCATTCTCGAACCGACGCGCGAACTTGCGCTTCAGGTGGCGGAGAACTTCGTCAACTACGGCAAGCACCTCAAGCTGACCCACGCGCTGCTCATCGGCGGTGAAAGCATGGCCGATCAGAAGGAAGTGCTGAACCGCGGCGTGGACGTGCTGATCGCAACCCCCGGTCGCCTGATCGACCTGTTCGAGCGTGGCGGCCTGCTGCTGACGCAGACGCGCATCCTCGTCATCGACGAAGCCGACCGCATGCTGGACATGGGTTTCATCCCCGACATTGAGCGTATTGTGGGCCTCCTGCCCCGCACCCGCCAGACACTCTTCTTCTCGGCCACCATGGCTCCCGAAATCCGTCGTCTGGCCGACGCTTTTCTCCAGTCCCCGCGTGAGATCACCGTCAGCCGTCCCTCCACGGTGGCCACGACGATCGAAGCGGGCCTGGTGGTCGTGGACGACGGGGACAAGCGCAAGACGCTGCGCCGTATGCTGCGGGCCGAAAATCTCCAGAATGCGATCATCTTCTGCAACCGCAAACGTGACGTGGATGTGCTGCTGAAATCGTTGCTCAAGCACGGTTTCTCCGCAGGCGCACTGCATGGCGACCTGCCGCAGTCGGTTCGTTTCCAGACACTGGAGAAGTTCAAGTCCGGCGAACTGAAGATTCTTGTCTGCTCTGATGTTGCCGCTCGCGGGATCGACATCGGCGGTCTGTCGCATGTTTTCAATTTCGACCTGCCGTTCCATGCGGAGGATTATGTCCACCGCATCGGACGCACCGGTCGCGCGGGAAAGCAAGGCAAGGCTTACAGTCTGGCCACGCCGCATGACCGCAAATTCGCCGAAGCGATCGAAGCCCTGACCGGCGCGCCGATTCCCCGCCTTAAACTCGAAGGCGTCGAACAGCTCGATTGGGCTGCGGAAGACGATGACACGGGTGGACGCGGCCGCAACAAGCGCAAGCGCCGCAGCAACGCGGACAAAAAATCCGAGACGGACGCGCAACCCGCCGCACGCAAGACCGAGGAGCGTGAGGCCCGTCCGGTCAAGCCTCGTGAAGAAACGCAGGCTCCGGCCCGTGAGGAGCGTCGTGCACCACCGCGCAAGCGCGATGACCGTCGCAACAATAACGGCAGTTCCGATATCCCCGATGCCCCGGCAGAAAGCGTGACCGGTTTTGGCGCGGATATGCCCCACTTCATGACGCTCCCCCGCCGCGTGCCGGTAAAGATCGAGGATATGGGTGAGGATGCGGCGGAAGCCTGAGCGCCGCCGTTCCCGCACTTCACCTCGTCCTGACGCTGTCCTTGTTCCGCCTTTCGCATGGAAGGTCGAAGCGCTTGGAAGTGCCGGGGATGGGCTGGCGCGGCCACTCGATCCGTCGAATGGCACGGATGTTGCCTTCATCTCCCTGACAGCCCCCGGCGACGTGGTGCTGGCCCAGCCGAGTGCTCAAGGCCGCGCCCGACTTGTGGAGGTGATGATCCCGGCTCCCGAGCGGGTTCCGCCACCTTGCGGGCTTTTCGGTGTCTGCGGCGGCTGCACGCTCCAGCATCTTCCCCTGTCGTGGATTCAGACGTGGAAGAAGAACCGGATTCAGGACGGGCTCCAAAAAGCGGGCGCCACAACGCTTCCGTCGATCTCCGTTGTCGCAACGGCGCCTTCCACACGCCGGCGTGCGGATCTGGCCGTGCGCCAACAGGGCACAGCTCTGGTTATCGGCCTGCATCGCCGTGGCGGCGATGTGGTGGATCTGACCGAATGCCATGTGCTGCACCCCGATATCCTGAAGCTTCTTCCCCCTCTGCGGGATCTGTTTCCCCGGCTTGATCTGTTCCGTCGCGAAGCGGAACTTGCGATCAATCTTCTCGATACCGGGCCTGATCTTCTGATCGTCTCGAAGCACGATGCCTCCCCACGCGATCGGGAGCGGCTGGCCGATTTCGCCCGTGCGCACGGCATTCCCCGCATTGCGGGCAAACAGCCGGGACCGAAGGAAGAGCCGGAAATACTGGCTCAGGTGGGCGCGCCGCGAATCGCTTTTGCAGGCGTGGATGTCGAACCACCGCCCGGAGCCTTTCTGCAGGCCAGTCGGGAAGGGGAAGCCGCGATCCAGCAGGCCGTTGTAGCCGCGCTGCCTCGTATTCCGGGACGCAAAGCCCACGTCGTCGAACTCCACGCGGGCTGTGGAACTCTCACGTTTCCGTTGGCAGAGCATGTCCGGGTCGAAGCGTATGAGGGCCATCGCGGAGCCACCCGCGCCCTTCAGCGCGCGGCCACAGGGCATCGGGTGGAAGCTCACCAGCGCGATCTTGACCGGCAGCCACTGAACACCCGCGAACTCGGAACAGCGCTGGCTGTGGTGCTCGACCCACCGTATGGGGGCGCCGGGCTGCAAATGCAGGCTCTGCTCGACGCCAAACCCACGACCCTCATCTATGTAAGTTGCAATCCGCAGATGCTGTTTCGTGATGCCACCCGACTTCTGGCCTGTGGCTACACGATCGATGCGGTGACCGTAGTGGACCAGTTCCTGTGGTCGGCCGAGATCGAGACGGTCTGCCGTTTTTCACGCAAAACCACCCGCTAACGCCGCCATGCCGTGTGCCGAGGTCGGCTTCACACCGGGCAGGCATGGACAGGCTCAGCCTGCACGGGCATAGGCGCAACTCTCTCGTTTTCTGGCCGGATTCAGGCATGCCCAGCAAGCACTCCGTCGAACTGATGCAGGCCAGTGGACGCCTGCCCTTCTCCCTTGTCGTCCTGCTGGGCCTCGTGACCGCCATCGGTCCGCTGTCCACCGACATGTATCTTCCGGCCTTTCCCATTCTGGATCACGATCTCGGGGGAGGGCCGGGTTCCGCCCAGTTCACGCTGGCAGCATGGTTTGCCGGGCTGGCGGTGGGGCAGTTTTCCTCAGGTCCCCTTTCGGACCGGTTCGGGCGACGCGCACCGCTGATGGGTGGGTTGCTGATCTACATCCTCGCGTCCATCGGCTGCGCCGTAACCGCCAACTTTCACCTTTTCTGTGTGTTCCGTTTTCTCGCGGCCATCGGGGGATCGGCCAGCGCCGTGGTGCCGCGCGCCGTGATCCGCGACATCGCGACCGGACGGGACGGCGCACGCATCATGACTCAGCTCACGCTGGTATTCGGTGTCATGCCGATTCTGGCGCCTTCTCTGGGCGGAGTCGTTCTCGCCTTCGGCTCATGGCGGTATATCTTCTGGATTGCCGTGCTCTATGGCCTCATAGGGTGCGCGGCGATTGCGCTCATGCTGCCCGAAACACTTCCACAGGCGCGACGTGTGCGTCTGCCGCCCATCGCCATCCTTTCACGCTATCTTCTGGTTCTGCGCGAGCCGCATTTCCTGCTCAATGCGCTCATCGCCAGTGCTTCCACCTTTGTCATGTTCGCCTATATCGGCGGCGCACCTGTGGTGTTCGAGCATCTTCTGGGCTTCTCCCCCGCTCAGTTCGCCATCTTCTTCGGCATCAATGCCGCCCTGTTCATTGCCAGCACACAGGTCAGTGGATGGCTCATTCACCGCATGGAACTGGAAACGCTCATGCAGTTCGGCATCGCGTGGTGCGCGTGTGCCGGATTATTGAGTGTGGGACTGGTCGCATCCCATATCGTGACGGCCGCTACGCCGCTTGCCATAGGCGCACTGATCGTCTTCATGACCGGCTCTCTGGGCTTTATCGGAGGCAACGCCACCGTGCTGGCCCTGCACCATCACGGCGCTCATGCCGGCACTGCCTCGGCCATGATGGGCACACTGCAATTCAGCATCGGATCGGTGAGCGGCCTTATCATGGGCTTCATGCCCGCCGACTCGATCATCCCCACCTTCTGCGTCATGGCGCTGGGGCCGGTGATGATGGTGGCGGCAAACGCCCTACGCCGTCGTCTCAGTCCCGGTCCCTGAAATCCGTTCTCAGGGCGAGACCGCCAAAGCCGCGGCAGACGGCGCAGGCGCGATCTCCCGGCTGGGACGACCGATGAAATATCCCTGCACCAACGTGCAGGCCCGCGCCTCCAGATAGGACAACTGATCGGCCGTCTCGATTCCTTCGGCCACGATGTCCACCCCCAGCACGCGCCCAAGCGACAGGATCAAATCCACAATCCCGGCCGACTGGCGTTCCCTCAGCATGTCCCCAATGAACGAACGGTCGATCTTTATCCTGTCGAACTGGAACTCTCGCAGATAACTCAGGCTGGAATATCCGGTCCCGAAATCGTCCATGACAATGCCCACGCCAATTTCGCGCAACTGACGCAGGATGCGGACATTCTCACGCCCCTGCAGCAATGTATTTTCCGTAATTTCCACGCTCAGCCGGTCGGGCGACAATCCGGAATCTCCCAGTGCCGCACTGATGACCGCCGGAAGGTCGGACATGGCGAACTGCACGGGCGAAACATTCACGGACACGCCCAATCCGTTTTTCCATGACACGGCATCGGCGCAGGCGCGGCGCACCACCCATTCGCCCAGATCGGCAATGAGACCGCATTCCTCGGCCACCCCGATAAACTGATCGGGGGGTACCCGCCCACGCTCCGGATGCTGCCAGCGCACCAGCGCTTCGTAGCCCGTCAGGCAATGATCGCCGGTGGACATGATCGGCTGATATTCAAGAAAGAATTCCTCGCGATCCAGCGCCTGCCGGATTTCGCGTTCCATGCGGATACGCTCGCGAATCGACGTATCGAAGGACTGGTCATATTCGCGGGCATTGCCGCGTCCCGCCTGCTTGGCGGCCAGAAGCGCTATGCCGGAGCGATGCAGCAGCGTATCCCCGTCCGGTGTCTCGTCAGAGGACATCACAAACCCGACGCTGACCGAAACAGGCAGTTCGTCCGGATGATCGGGCAGTGGCATCCGGAGTTGGTGCGCCAGATACACCGCGAACTCGCCCGCATCCCGCTCCGTGACATCGAAGGCCACGGCAAACTCGTCCCCAGCGATCCGCGCGCTGATCGCACCTTGCGGCACCAGAAGCTGGAGCCTGCGGGCGATAGCTCCCAGAACCGCATCCCCCGTCGCGTGCCCACAGGTCTCGTTGATGGACTTGAAGCGGTCCACATCGACCAGAAACACGGCCAGATAACGCCCGTGCCGTTTTCCGTGTTCCAGTATGTCTGTCAGGGTAGAGACGAAGAAAGCACGATTACCGATGCCCGTGAGCATGTCCCTGACGGCCAGTTCCTGCAGCGCCATCTCGGCTTCTTTCCGCGCCCGCAGATCGAGAATGGCCAGAACGTCACGATTCTTCCCCTGCCACGAGACATGACGCCCATAGACTTCCACAGGGATCGTCTCGCCATCGGCGCGCACCATGACCATCTCACGCGGCTTTTCCTGCCGCACGAGCGCCTGCACATCATCTTCCGTTTGCAGATCCGGCAGACGGGAACGGACCAGCCCCACATCCGGACGCGCCGCCCCCACCAGTTCCCAGAAAGCCGCGTTGGCGTCCACAATAGCCCCGCCACTCGTGATGATGAGGCCTTCTATGGCCACATCCGCAAAATGACGGGCCCGCAGATTTTCCTCATTGCGATGCCGAACACCGCGATACTCCAGCAACAGAAAAACCAGAGCCAGTCCGAGAAATGAGCCGGAACCGCCCATCACCATCGCGGCCAGGGAAACCGAATCGGCGCGATGGGCCGCGTGCGACATAGCTGCGGTCATATGATCGGCGGGCATACCGATGAAATGCAGAAGGACAACGCCAAGAATCCACGCGACAGCGGCAAACGCACGACGGTGTCCTCGCTCCTCACGCAGCAGCCATGTCCCCAGAAGAAACAGCAGAAAGCCGCTTCCCAGCGACAATCCGATACGGAGTGGTTGCACATGGGTGGAGGCATCGCTCGTGATGGCCGCGATGCCGATATAGTGCATGCCACCCACGGCGGCCGTCATCAGAAGAGCGGTCAGCGGCGAGCGGGAACCACCCTTCGTCCGGATCTCGACCCACCACGCGGCCAGAAAAAACCCGCACGCCACGATGACCGAAAACAGTGTCAGCGGCAGGTCATAGGCTGTCTGAACGGCGGACTGACGGCCCAGCATGGCCATGAAATGGGTGGCCCAGACGCCATTGGCCGCCACCGCCGCCGCCAGAAACAACCGTGTCAAGCGTTGCGAACGCCGTCGCGCCATGGCGGCACGACAGATCATGCGGACCGAAATCAGCATCGTCGCCGCGCACAGCAAAGTCGCACCCGCGAGGAACAGCGGGTTGTGGGCGGCAAGTTCTCGGAGGAGATCGGGCATGGAGCACACTGTTTTCGGGGCAGAAGTCCCAAGTGTGCCTGCTGTGCGTCACCGGTGCGTTAACAACGATGAATGTTCGTAAAGAAGAAGGGCGCCCCGTCTGGTAACGGAGCGCCCTTCCTCAGATGTTCAATGACGGAGACGTTCAGATCGCGTTCGTCAGTTCCGGCACAATCTCGAACAGATCGCCCACCAGTGCGTAGTCCGCCACCTGAAGAATCGGCGCATCGGGGTCCTTGTTGATCGCCACGATCACCTTGCTGTCCTTCATGCCGGCCAGATGCTGGATCGCACCCGAAATGCCCACCGCAATATACAGCTCCGGCGCCACGACCTTGCCGGTCTGACCCACCTGACAGTCATTCGGCGCAAAGCCCGAATCGACCGCCACGCGAGAGGCGCCGAGGGCCGCACCCAGCTTGTCCGCCAGCGGATCGAGAATCTTGTGGAAGTTCTCGCAGCTTCCCAGACCACGTCCACCGGACACGATCACGCGCGCCGACTCCAGTTCCGGACGGTCGCTCTGTGGTGTCTCAGAAGAGACAAAGCGTGAGACGGTGTCCGTCACATTCGGCACAACAGCTTCAATCGCGGCGGAACCGCCCTCGGCGGCTGCCGGATCGAAGTTGGTGGGACGAATCGTCAGCACCTTCTTCGTGTCGGAAGACTTCACCGTCGCCAGAGCGTTACCCGCATAGATCGGACGCACGAACGTGTCGGCGGCCTTGATCTCCACCACATCGGGGATCGGCTGCACATCGAGAAGGGCGGCCACGCGGGGCAGCACATTCTTGCCGGACGCCGTGGACGCCGCGACAATGTGATTGTAATCATCCGCGAGCGCGACCACCACATCCGCCAGAGGCTCGGCCAGATCGTGCGCCAGCACGTCGGACGCAACTTTGCGCACCTTGGCCACACCCGGAACCTTCGCAGCCGCATCGGCAGCCGCCTGTGCGGAGGCTTCCGTGCCGGTTACGAGCGCATGGACTTCGCCCAGCTTGCCTGCAGCGGCAATGGCGGAACGGGACGCCTGACGGACCTGTCCGTCTTCGGTCTCGATAAGAACAAGAACCGTCATGATCAGATCACCTTGGCTTCGTTGCGCAGCTTCTCAACCAGTTCGGCCACCGAGCCGACCTTCTCGCCTGCCTTGCGGGCCGGCGGCTCAGCCACCGACAGAGTGGTGAGGCGACGTGCCATGTCCACGCCCAGATCGGCCGCCTGAAGCGTTTCCATCGGCTTCTTCTTGGCCTTCATGATGTTGGGCAGCGAGGCATAGCGCGGCTCGTTCAGGCGCAGATCCGCCGTCACGATGGCGGGCAGCGCGAGCGAAACCGTCTCGGTGCCACCGTCCACTTCGCGCGTGACCTCGGTGCGACCATCGGCCAGTTCGACCTTGCTGGCGAACGTACCCTGACCCCAGCCGAGCAGACCGGCCAGCATCTGGCCCGTCGCGTTCATGTCGTCATCGATGGCCTGCTTGCCAAGGAACACCAGATCGGGCTTTTCGCGCTCGACCAGCGCCTTGAGCACCTTGGCCACAGCCAACGGCTCGGGGCTTTCCTCGGACAGTACGAGGATGGAGCGATCGGCCCCCATCGCCATGGCTGTGCGCAGCGTGTCCTGCGCCTGCTGCACACCGATGGAAACGGCGATCACCTCCGTCGCCGCACCTTTCTCGCGCAGGCGCACGGCTTCCTCGACGGCAATTTCGTCGAAGGGGTTCATGGACATCTTCAGACCGGCCGTCTCCACCCCGGTTCCGTCGGACTTGACCAGAACCTTGATGTTGTAATCGACGACGCGCTTCACGGGGACGAGAATCTTCATGGTCTCTCTAGCCTGTACGCGTGGGGAAGTGAGCCGCCCACGGAACCACGCCCCGCAGACGGACCACCTGAATTGGCGGCTGGCTTAACGTACTATCGCGGAAATTACATCCCTGCGGGGTAGTTGGGGCCGCCTGCGCCTTCCGGCGTGACCCAGTCGATGTTCTGGGTCGGATCCTTGATGTCGCAGGTCTTGCAATGCACGCAGTTCTGCGAATTGATGACCAGACGCGCTTCCGTCTCCACATCCGCCGCTTCATACACACCCGCCGGGCAATAACGGCTCTCGGGCGCGCGGAACACGTCCCAGTTCACCGTCTTCCAAAGGGCCATGTTGCGGACCTTGAGATGAACCGGCTGGTCCTCCTCATGGTTGGTGTTGGAGAGGAAGACAGAGGAAAGACGATCGAACGTCACCTTGCCGTCGGGCTTGGGATAATCGATCGGCTTGCAGAGCTCCGCCGGACGCAGTGTTTCGTTGTCCGCGTGCTTGAAGTGCAGCGTCCACGGCGCTTTGCCCCGCAGCACCATCGCGTCGAAGCCGGAATAGAGCGCGCCCAGTTTCGAACCCCAACGCGCAAAGGCGGGACGCACATTGCGGGCGGAATGCAGTTCCTCGAACACCCACGAATTGCGCACGCGATCCGTGTAGGACGCAGGCTCCACGCGCTCGGTCGTCAGAGCCTCCGCCACGGCTTCCGCCGCCAGCGTGCCGGACTTCATGGCTGTGTGCGTGCCCTTGATCTTGGGCGTGTTGAGGAAGCCCGCCGTGTCCCCAATCAGCGCACCACCCGGGAAGGTCAGGCGCGGAATGGACTGCAGGCCACCTTCGGACAGGGCGCGTGCGCCATAGATCAGACGACGGCCACCCTCGAAATGCGGACGGAAGATCGGATGCAGCTTGGTGCGCTGCATTTCCTCGAACGGCGAGAGCCACGTGTTCTCGTAATCCAGCCCCGTGACGAAGCCGTAGGAGACAAGGTTCTCCCCGAAATGATAGAGCCACGCGCCGCCATAGGTGCGGTCATCGAGCGGCCAGCCGAAGCTGTGCACCACAAGACCGGGGCGATGGTTCTCGGCGGGGATTTCCCACACTTCCTTGACGCCCAGCCCATAGGTCTGCGGGTCCACGCCCTTGCGCAGATTGTAATGCTCCATGAGTTGCTTGCTCAGCGAACCACGGCAACCTTCCGCGAACAGCGTGTATTTCGCACGCAGCTCCATGCCCGGCTGATAGTTCGGGCCTTTCTCGCCATCGCGGCCAATGCCCATGTCGCCGGTCGCCACACCAACCACGCGGTTCCGCTCGATCAACAGTTCCGCGCCCGCGAAGCCGGGGTAGATCTCCACGCCCATCTCTTCGGCCTGCGCGGCAAGCCAGCGGCAGACCTCACCGAGACTGACGATGTAGTTCCCGTGATTGGCAATGTGCGGCATCACGCGCTCAAGGGCTGGAATCCTGTAGCCCTTTTTCTCGGTGAGGAAATACATCTCCTCCTGCGTGACGGGCGTCGTGATGGGCGCGTTGCGCTCGCGCCAGTCGGGCAACAGCTCATCCAGCGCGCGCGGTTCAATCACCGCACCGGAGACGATATGCGCGCCGATCTCGCTGCCTTTCTCAATCAGGCAGACAGTGGCCTCGGGCGCAACCTGTCGCATGCGGATCGCGGCGGCAAGACCGGCCGGGCCGCCACCCACGATGACGACATCGAATTCCATCGCCTCGCGTTCGCTCATCGCTGCTGCTCTCCATGATCTGCGTGCGGGCGGGAGACGACGCTCCCGGATGCGTCGGGGGGTAGGACGTTCGTCCCGTTTTGCCAAGACCGTTCTGTCGTGACGGAGCACACGACAGAACCGCCAGAGGGTATCGCAATCAGATAGCGGGACCGAACGCCAGTTCCTGCGTGGCCCGCCATGTCGTGTCCACGAAATTGACGATCAACCCGCGCCGCAAGCCCGTGATGGGGCGACGGACAAAGCCATGCCACGTATCGTCACCCGGCACGAACAGGGTGCCGCTGTTGAAACGGCCGGAACTGCGGACCACGGAATCCCCCTCCGCGTTCATCAGATCCGTGCCCCACTGTTCGGCGTCAGGATGCTCGGAGAGCGGAATCAGCAACGTCAGTTTCTTGGCGCCAATATCGGTGTGCGGCTCCAGCCAGAAGCCATCCGTGTCCAGACTCAGTTCCAGCCGCAGGGCCGTATGCGCCAGATCGGTGTCGCATAACGCCTCAATGGCCGCACGTCCCTCCGGCGCATCGAACATCCGCGCCATCACATCCAGTCGTGCGTCGCGCGCGCGCGCCTGCGGTTCCACAAACACCCGCGCGCCATTGCGGGTCTCGCGTCGCCCACCCGTGTCGCCCGCAACGGAGGTCGGTTCGGGTTCCCATTCCACCAGAGCCTGACAGGCCGCTTCGGGCAGCACATCGTCCAGCGTCCAGTGGCGGAACGGCGTTACGTCTTCCCGCGCCCGGGCGAGTGCGCCGTGCAGACCGGCGAGAGCGGTCTTGAGAACGGGAGATGAGGGTGTGGCTGTCATGGCCGCCATCCTTCACATGGGAGCGGATGGACGCAAGCGCGATCCCAAAGACAGCGCACGGAAATGGCCAAGGTGTTGTCGGAATGCGTCATACGCCCTCGCCCCCACCGGCCTTTTAGAAAACGGACAATCTTTTCCGGTGCCGATGCGTTGTCTCTTCAACAGATATTCTATTTTCGACATACATGACGGAAATGTGTAAATGCAGCGCCATGAGATCCGATAACAGTTCCACAGTAGCCACGAACATCCCCTGCACAGATTTCAAAACGCACTGCAGGAAGAGGTGTTCCCCATGAATACTCACGACACACTTCACCCGCATTTCGGCTGGTTCAAGCGTCGAAAGCAGTTAAGTCCGGATGACATTACTGTCGTTGACACGGATATGCTTAAAAGAGCCGTCGGCGCGGCCGCTCTTGGCAACGCCATGGAGTGGTTCGACTTCGGCGTTTATGGCTACATCGCCGTCACGCTGGGCAAGGTGTTCTTCCCATCCGATGACGCCATGGTGCGGCTGATCGCCACATTCGCCACCTTCACCGTCGCCTTTCTCGTGCGTCCCATCGGCGGCGCCGTGTTCGGACCGCTGGGAGACCGCTACGGACGCCAGAAGGTGCTCGCCACCACCATGATCCTGATGGCGCTGGGGACGTTTTCCATCGGCCTCATCCCGTCCTATGGCCGAATCGGTGTTGGCGCGCCCCTGCTGCTCCTGCTCGCCCGTCTGGTGCAGGGGTTCTCCACAGGCGGCGAATACGGGGGAGCGGCCACCTTCATTGCGGAATACTCCACCGACCGAAATCGCGGCCTGATGGGGAGCTGGCTGGAGTTCGGCACGCTGGCGGGCTACGTGGCCGGCGCAGGCGTGGTGACCGCGCTTCAGTTGACGCTGGATGAGACCGCCATGGTGAGTTGGGGCTGGCGCATACCCTTCCTCATTGCCGGACCTCTCGGGCTTCTGGGTCTCTACATGCGCATGAAGCTGGAAGAGACACCGGCCTTTCAGGCCTACGCCGTGGAAGCGGAAAAACGCGAGCTTGAAAAACCGGGCTGGCGCGAACTGCTCGTGGTGCATTGGCGGCAGCTTCTGAAGTGCATCGGACTCGTGCTGGTGTTCAACGTCACCGATTACATGCTGCTTACCTATATCCCGAGCTACATGACGGTCACGCTCAACTACCCTGAGAGCAAGGGGTTGATCCTCATCATCATCGTCATGCTGATGATGATGCCACTGAATGTGGTGGGAGGTTATTTCAGCGACCGGCTGGGGCGTCGTCCCATGATCATCGGCGCCTGTCTGGCGCTTCTGGTGCTCGCCATTCCCTGCTTCCACCTGATCCGCAGCGGCAATGACATGCTGATCTTCACGGGCCTGATGCTGCTCGGACTGGCGCTGGTGTGCTTCACCAGTTCCATGCCGTCCACGCTGCCCGCGCTGTTCTACACGCCCATTCGCTACACAGCGCTTTCGGTGGCGTTCAACGTCTCGGTCTCCCTGTTCGGCGGCACGACGCCGCTGGTAACGGCGTGGCTGGTGAAGACAACCGGACAACTCGACATGCCCGCGTGGTATCTCATGGCGGCCGCCGTTGTCGGCGCCGTGACGATGCTGACGGTGAAGGAAACTGCCCGCATGCCGCTGCGCGGCTCACCGCCTGCCGTAGCAAGCGAGGATGAGGCGGATCGACTCATGCAGGGCAAACAGCCCCTCACCGTCGATCAGGTGCGACCGGCCGCGCCATAAGACGCAGCCTCTTTCCTTCTTCCTACGAAGCGGAAAGAGGCTTTTTTCTTGTCTGCCCTTCGTGGCAGGCTCAACTTCATGAGCGCACCTTCTCTGCCCCCTTCCTATCGCCCCCTCGATATCGAGGGGCTGCGCGCCGAACTGGCCGGTGTGCCCGCACTGGTACAACGACTGGGAGGGGCGCCCGACAACTGGTCCATCCGGGAAGTGAGCGACGGCAACCTCAACACCGTGTGGCTGGTGCATGGCCCCACCGGTTCGCTGTGCGCCAAGCAGTCCCTGCCGCATGTGCGCGTGGACCCGTCATGGAAGATGCCGCTGGACCGCACCGCATTCGAAAAAGCATGGCTGGAAAACGTCGCGCCCTTCGTGGGCGACGCCATTCCCGCACTCCTGCATTTCAACCCGACACTATATTTGCTCATCACCCATTGCCTCGACGGTTACGAGACCCTCGGCCCGGCACTTCTGAAAGGCCACGATCCGCTGCCGGTGGCGCACCGGATTGGGCGCTTCATCGCCCACACCGCCTTTCACACGTCTCCGCGCGGCGGCCCGTTCGAGGAATGCGCGCGGCGCGAGCAGATCTTTGCCGGCAATACGGTGCTGACGCGCATCACCGTCGATCTGGTGCTGAGCGATCCCTACCGCGTGCATCCCCGCAACCATCATCACCCTGCGCTGACCGATCTCGTGAAACAGCTTCACACGGACGCGCAGATTCACCACGCCGTCTGCCGGATGCAGGAGCGTTTTCTCACCAGTCGGCAGGCTCTGTTGCATGGCGATCTGCACGCGGGTTCCATCATGGTGAAAGGCACGGACACCGCCGTGATCGACGGCGAGTTCGCGTTGGTCGGCCCCATCGGCTTCGACTGCGGTATGTTCGCCGCAAGCCTGCTACTCGCCGGATTCGCCCTGCCCGACACCGACGCACGCGCCCATCTGGCGACGGCGCTGCCGCTGTTCGCGGAGAACTTCGAGTCAGAATATCGCCATCTTTGTGCGAACGGCGCACCGGAGGCCGATCTAGCGCCCGCTTTTCTGCGCCACAGAAGAGGTGTCGATGAAGACGAACTGGCTGTCATCCGACAGGATATGGCGGGGTTCGCAGCCATGGAGATGATTCGTCGCCTGACGGGCTATGCCCAGACCGCATATTTCACGATGCTGCCTGAACCGGCATGTGGAGAACGGCAGAAAAAGGCGCTCACTTTTGCCATGCAACTCCTGCGTGATCGTGCACAGGCATGGAGTCGGCTGATGGCGCCGCATTTTTCCTGATATATTCCGCAACGACGGAAATTTTTTCGGAAAAATGACAAAAGGGGATTGTCGGGCGTTTTTCCTCCGCCTATAAGGCGCCTCGCAACGCACCCGTAGCTCAATTGGATAGAGCACCAGACTACGAATCTGGGGGTTAGAGGTTCGAGTCCTTTCGGGTGCGCCACTTCTCCAAAATCAAAATATTTTCAGCATTACGCATGACGCGGCGTAACGGGCGATTCTGTTGTCGCCTTCCTGAACGGAAAGAACATCAGAATCGCCCGACGCACCGTGCGGAAGAAGAAACCGGCACGCCCGACTGACATGGGGCGATCCTTCCCGTTTTACAATCCCAAACAGCACTACCATGCGATGTTTTGTTACAATTCAAGGCATCGACCGGCCACGCAGGTGTGAAGTGATTGCCGCGCGAAAATATTGGCATAGACTCAGCGATAACACCGATCATCGGACAGAATGACAGCGTCCAGCCTCACTTGATTTCATGTGAGGACAAGGATGCGGAAACAGGGAGGATTCCCATGTTTGATGCCATGATGATCGAGCGCCTCAACGATGGGCGTCAACACGTCAGTCTCCGTCAACTGGAGGACAGCCAACTCCCGCAGGGCGATGTTCTCGTGGGGGTGGAATGGTCCACCCTCAACTACAAGGACGCGCTGGCGATCACGGGGCGCGGCCCCATCGTCAAATCCTTTCCCATGATTCCCGGAATCGACTTCGCGGGCACCGTGCTGTCCTCAGACACGCCGGCTTTCAAACCGGGCGACAAGGTGTTGCTGAACGGCTGGGGTGTAGGGGAGCGGCACTGGGGCGGTTTCGCTGGCCATGCCCGCGTCAGCGGTGAATGGCTCACCCCTTTGCCCGAAGCCTTCACCACGCGCGAAGCGATGATTATCGGCACCGCGGGTTATACCGCGATGCTGTGCGTGATGGCACTGGAACGCGCGGGTCTCGTCCCATCACGCGGCCCTATCGTGGTGACAGGTGCCTCTGGTGGCGTCGGCTGTGTGGCGGTGATGCTGCTTGCCAGACTGGGCTATGAGGTCGTGGCCATTACAGGACGCACGCAGGAAAAAGAGTGGCTGCAAGGACTTGGCGCACGCGAAGTTCTGGGACGCGAAACTCTGGCTCCTACGGGCAAACCATTGGAAAAGGCCCGCTGGGCAGGTGGAATCGACGTGGCGGGAGGGCAGGTGCTGGCTACGCTCTGCGCTTCCATCACCCATCGCGGTGCTGTGGCAGCGTGTGGTTTGGCCGCCGGCATGGACCTGCCCTTGACCGTCGCGCCCTTTATCCTGCGCGGGATCAGCCTGATGGGCATCGACAGTGTCATGTGCCCACCATCCGAACGCACGGAAGCGTGGGCGTTGCTGGCAGAACTGCTCGATGTGCGCCAGCTCGAAACGGTGGTGAGCGAATGCCGCCTGCCCGATGTCGTGCGTGCCGCGGACGATCTGCTGGCTGGTCGCATTCGCGGGCGGCGCATCGTCCGGGTGACGGAATAGCGCACCGGAACAATCCTGATGACGTCAGGGAATAACGGCGACCCCCGTGATCTCGACCTTCCATGACGGATCGGCCAGCTTGGCTTCCACTGTAGCGCGGGCAGGCTTGTTGGCACGGTCCAGCCACGCATCCCACGCACGGTTCATCGCGGCCATATCGTTGATATCGGCAAGGAAGATCTGAACCGAGAGCAGGTTGCTCTTGCTCGTGTCAGCCTCGGCTAGCAGCGTGTCGATCTGACGCAGGATGTCAGCGGTCTGGCCCTCCACGTCCAGCGTTGTGTCATCGGCAATCTGGCCTGCGAGATAAACCATGTTTCCGCAGACAGAGGCTCCGCTGAGGCGTTCTTCGGGGGCGAGGCGTTTGATGGTCATTGGTGAAATCTCCATACGAGAGAGCAGACTGCATCCTCTCACGTCAGAGAACGGCGGCAAAGCCGTGCAGACAGACATATCTTCTGCATGACATTGCAAGTTTGAGGAAAGGCGTTTCCATTTCTAT
The DNA here is from genome assembly GCF_011516945.1 of Acetobacter estunensis. GTDB lineage: Bacteria > Pseudomonadota > Alphaproteobacteria > Acetobacterales > Acetobacteraceae > Acetobacter > Acetobacter estunensis. The sequence goes on along the minus strand of NZ_WOTH01000012.1, from coordinate 16,966 downwards.
GGAATCCGAAACAGACAACAAAAAATCGTTAGCCGTTCTGATCGATGGCGACAACATCACACCGCGCATCCTCACGCCACTTCTCAACCGGGTCCGCTCCTATGGCCCCGCTCATCTCAAGCGCATCTGAACGGAAAGAGGCTCTGCTCGAACACTCCATACATCCCTGCCAGAAGTTTTCTTATACACATAAAAAAAACGCCCCCGACAGCGCAATGATTATCGATGCCATGGACCCGCTGCACACAAGGCAATTTTCTGACTTCAGCCTCATCTCAAGCGACAGCGATTTTACCTGTCTTGCCGCCCGTATCCGAAAACAGGGTGTCACAACCTATGGATTTGGGGATCGGAAAACACCGCATTCCTTCACCAAAGCGTGCGACGTGTTTGTTTATTTCGATACTTTGGAAGAAACGGAGACTGTTGCAGACACACAGCGTTTTTCCACCCGGCGTATTCCCGAAAAGAACGATCTGAACAGACTGCGCAAGGCCATGCGCGCCTCTGCCGACGCGACAGGATGGGCCTCTCTTTCTGTTGTTGGCATCAACCTTGGAAAGATGAAAACACCTTTCACAGCCAAGAATTTTGGTTATGCCAAATTGAGCGAACTGATCCGGGATTCAGGTATGGCCGACATTGAAATCAGAGGCGCCCCCAAACCATGCGCCATGGTTCGCCTGAAATAAACAGCATCTCTCACGAAAAACCCCTTCCCTGCATCAGACAGGAAAGGGGCTTTTCACAGATGCGGACCTAAAGCCCGCATCTCACAAAAAACAAAGATCAGTTCTTCGTCTTGTCCACGAGCTTGGACTTCGCGATCCACGGCATCATGGCGCGCAGCTTTTCGCCGGTCGCCTCGATCGGGTGCGCATCGTTGCGGGCACGGACAGCCTTGAAGCCGACATTGCCGGACTGGTTCTCAAGGATGAAGTTGCGCACGAACGTGCCGTCCTGAATGTCGTTCAGGATGCGCTTCATCTCGGCTTTCGTCTCCGGCGTCACAACGCGCGGACCCGAAACATACTCACCGTACTCGGCCGTGTTCGAGATGGAGTAGTTCATATTGGCGATGCCACCTTCGTAGATCAGGTCCACGATCAGCTTCATCTCGTGCAGGCACTCGAAATAGGCCATCTCGGGAGCATAACCCGCCTCGACCAGCGTCTCGAAACCGGCGCGGATCAGTTCGACAAGACCACCGCACAGCACGGCCTGCTCACCGAACAGGTCGGTCTCGACCTCTTCCTTGAACGTCGTCTCGATGATGCCCGCACGGCCACCGCCATTGGCGGAAGCATAGGACAGGGCGATCTCAAGCGCATTGCCCGAAGCGTTCTGCGCCACGGCCACGAGGGACGGCACGCCGCCGCCACGCTGATACTCGGAACGAACCGTGTGGCCCGGGCCCTTCGGCGCGATCAGGAACACGTCGAGGTCAGGGCGCGGCTCGATGATGCGGAAATGAACGGACAGACCGTGTGCGAACGCCAGCGCCGCACCCTGTTTCATGTTCTTCTCAAGCGACTCCTTGTAGAGCGCGCCCTGCCCTTCGTCCGGCGTCAGCACCATGACGACATCGGCCCACTTGGCGGCTTCATCAGGCGTCATCACCTTGAAGCCGGCACCCTCGGCCTTGGCGACGGCGGAAGACGTCGGACGCAGACCGATGACGATCTCCTTGACGCCGCTGTCCTTGAGGTTGTTGGCATGGGCGTGGCCCTGGCTGCCATAACCGATGATCGCGACCTTCTTGTTCTTGATCAGGTTCACGTCGGCATCGCGATCGTAATAGACACGCATGGACATGTGTTCTGCCTTTCAGTGGAAATCGGCGGACCCGGTGCCAAGAGAAGCGCCGTGTCCGCAAAGGAAAATCGTCAGAGCGTGCGGGGGCCTCGGGTCAGACCGGCGACGCCCGTACGGGACACCTCGGCCAGTCCGATGGGGCGCATCAGTTCGATGAAGCTGTCCAACTTGTCACTCGCTCCCGTCAACTCGAAGACGAAGGAACTCGCGGTCGTGTCCACTGCCCTCGCCCGGAACGCCTCCGCAATGCGGAGTGCCTCGGTTCGGGCCTCACCCGTGGACACCACCTTCACGAGCACCATTTCGCGAGCGATATGTGGCCCAAGCGTCGTCAGGTTGGCAACACGGCACACCGGCACCTGCCGCTCAAGCTGAGCGCGGATCTGCTCGATGATCTCCGGCGTACCGGACGTGACGATGTTGATGCGTGAACGACCGCCCTCGGCTTCGACCGGCGCAACCGTCAGGCTCTCGATGTTGTAGCCACGTCCGGAGAACAGGCCGACAACGCGGGCCAGCACGCCGCTCTCGTTGTCCACCAGCACGGAGATCACCGCGCGCACCTGCGTATCGGGACCGCAAGCGTAGCCATCGGCGGAAAGATTTGCCGTCTCGAAGGACGGACCGGAAATATGTTTCATGGACTCAACATCCGCTGCGACATCGGTGCGGCTGTATAGGCCGCGCGGGCAAAAGAAAAGGGACCGCCCGTGCAGGACGGTCCCGACGGGTTCACGTCAGACGAGCATCCGCCCTTCATCCGTGATGCCCGCGCCTTTTTCTTCCTGCTCTGGGCCAAGGATCATCTCGTTATGCGCGGCTCCTGATGGGATCATCGGGAAGCAGTTCTCCCCTTCGGCCACGCAGATGTCGATCACCGCAGCGCCCTCATGCGCGAGGGCCGCGCGGATCGTGTCATCCAGTTCGCTCAGTTTCGTGGCGCGGAATCCCTTGGCGTGGAAACTGTCCGCCAGCTTCACGAAATCAGGCAGAGCCGCGCTGTAGCTTTCGGAATAGCGCGAACCGTGCAGCAGTTCCTGCCACTGCCGGACCATGCCCATATAGTGGTTGTTGATGATGAAGATCTTCACCGGAAGGCGATACTGCGCGATCGTCCCCAGTTCCTGAATGTTCATCAGGGTCGAGGCTTCACCCGCCACGTCGATCACCAGAGCGTCCGGATGCGCCACCTGCGCGCCCATCGCGGCCGGCAGACCATAGCCCATCGTGCCAAGACCGCCCGAGGTCAGCCAGTGATTGGGCTTCTCGAAGCTGAAGAACTGCGCCGCCCACATCTGATGCTGGCCCACTTCCGTACTCACGAAGGTCTCACGACCCGTCTCGACTGCCAACTCATGGATACGGCGGATCGCCTGCTGCGGCTTGATGACGGCATCGGGGGATGGATCCTGCGTGAAGCGGAGACAATCAAGCGCACGCCACGCCTTGATCCGCGCCCACCACGCCTTCAGCGCCTCCGCATCGGGCTTGGCCGCCTGTTTCTTCCATTCCTCGCGCATCAGTTCGATGGTGCGACCGGCATCGCCCACGATCGGCACGTCCACGCGAATGATCTTGTTGATCTGCGATGGATCGATGTCGGCGTGAATCTTGAAGGAATGCGGCGAGAACGCATCCACGCGCCCCGTGACACGATCATCGAAGCGCGAGCCGAGCGCGATCAGCACGTCGCAGTCATGTGTGGCCAGATTGGCCTCATATGTGCCATGCATCCCCAGCATGCCGAGGAACTGCTTGTCGCTGCCCGGAAAGGCACCGAGACCCATCAGCGTTGCGGTGCAGGGAAAGCCCGTTTCATGCACCAGCGCCGTCAGATCTTCGCTGGCTTTCGGCCCCGCGTTCACCACACCGCCGCCCACATAGAACAGCGGGCGCTTGGCCTTCACCATGGCCGCAACAGCGCGCGCCACGGCGTCGTGATCCGGCTCCGTGCGCGGACGATAGGACGCACGCTCCGGGCCGCCCGGCGGCTCATAAGGCGCCGGTCCGACGGTGATGTTCTTGGGCAGATCCACCAGCACCGGCCCCGGACGGCCCGTGCGGGCCACCGTGAACGCCTCATGCACGGTGGACGCCAGATCCTCCGGACGCTTGACCAGATAATTGTATTTCGTGACCGGTCGCGTGATGCCTGTCGTGTCGGCTTCCTGAAACGCATCGTTGCCGATCAGGGACACCGGCACCTGTCCACTCAGACAGACGACAGGGATGGAGTCCATCAGCGCGTCCAGAAGACCGGTCACGGCATTGGTCGCACCGGGACCGCTGGTGACCAGCACCACGCCCACCTTGCCGGTGGAACGGGCATAGGCCTCAGCCGCATGCACGGCGGCCTGTTCATGACGCACCAGAATGTGGCGAATGCGGTCCTGCTGGAACAGCGCATCATAAATGGGAAGGACGGCCCCGCCCGGATAACCGAAAATGACCTCGACGCCCTGATCCACAAGGACCTTCATGAGCACCTCGGCACCGGTCAGCGCGGTGCTGGCCTCGGGCAGGGTCATATCTGTCTTGGTGGTGGCGTTCATGGCGTCATCTCCCCCGGCATCGCTCTCCAAGCCGGGTTGTCTGGGGCCGGACCGGGACGCTCCCGGACACATTCATGGCCGTGGCCCACGCCCCAATGGCGCGGGTGGAGTGCGGGTTTAGGCCCGTGCGCTCACTGCGTCAATCCGATTGAGAACAAAAGATACGATTTCTTCGTTCTTCCTTTCCGAAAATTGCGCAGAGTCAGCGAATCTGTTTCCGATTATAAACTCATCCTCATCCGCCACCAATTTCTGGTGAGCAAACCATGTCGCCTGCCGCTTGGTGTAACGCCCTGTGGCCTGCACGGCGCGCTCCTCCGCTTCCTCGCGCGACAACACCCCGCGCAGCATAGCCGAGAGTTCCGGCACGCCATGCGCGCGCATGGCGGGAAGTGCGGGGTCCAGCCCCTGCGCCATCAAGGCGCGCACTTCCTCGACCGCCCCCTGCTCCATCATCACCGCAAACCTGCGCGCGATGGCCTCCCGCAGCACCTCCCGCTTGGGTGCGAGTCGCACCATGACAAAACGACAGGACGCCGGGGGCAGGCCGGGCTGGGCGCGCCACCACACAAGCCCCTTTCCCGTGCTGCGCCATACCTCCCATGCCCGCGCCAGACGCTGCGGATCGCTCGGACGGAGAGTGGCGGCGGTCGCGGGGTCCACCTCCGCCAGCCGGACATGCAGGGCTGCCGGGTCTGCCGCCAGCGCGCGGGCCTCAGCGCGGGCCGCCTCCGTCGGCTCGGGCACTTCGGCCAGACCGTTGGTGAGCGCGCGCAGATACATGCCCGTCCCGCCACACAGAATGGGCAGACGTCCCACCGCCCACGCCTCTTCCATCGCGGCCAGAGCCTGTTCGCGCCACCATGCGACACTGCGCGCCTCGGCCGCCGGACTGACGCCGTAGAGACGATGCGGCAGGCGTGCTTCGTCCTCCGGTGTCGGGCGGGCCGTCAGGATGCGCAGGTCACGATACACCTGCATGGAATCCGCGTTGATGATAGTGCCGCCGCGCCATCGCTCTCCCGCCAGACGCTCCCCCAGTGCGAGCGCGAGCGCCGACTTGCCCGAACAGGTCGGCCCCGCAACGATCACGGCCGCGCGCTCCACCGTGCCGCCCCCCTGCTTGCCCCGATCCGCCAACCGCTTGCCTCTTTCCGCCAACCCTGCCACACGCAGGGACATCATGACTGCCATCCTGACACTCGTCGCCAACCGCGAAGCCACGACCCTCACACGTGAGGACATCGATCTCGCCACGACGCTGGCCGCAGGACGCACGGCCGCCACCCTTTCGGACGGTGAGGCCGTGGATATCCCCTGCGCGCCGCTCACACCAGCGCAGATCGATGCCATCCGTACCGCGCTCTCCAGCCGTTTTATCGACGTGCTGTATGGACCGGGCGAAGGCCGACGCAAGCGCGTGCTCGTGGCCGACATGGACAGCACCATGGTGGCCAACGAAACGCTGGACGACATCGCCGCTCAGGCCGAAAGCCTGCGCCCCGGCCTTGGAGGCGAAGTGGCCGCTGTAACCCGCCGTTCCATGAACGGCGAGATCGACTTCGCTACCTCGTTGCGCAGCCGCGTCGCCCTTCTGCACGATCTGCCCGCCTCCCTGCTGGAACAGGCCTGGAAAGAGGTTCGGATCAACAAGGGTGCGAAGACCCTTGTCGCCACCATGAAGGCGAACGGCGCTGTCACGGCGCTGGTCTCGGGTGGCTTTACGTGGTTCACGGACCGCGTGGCGAAAGCCTGCGGCTTTGCCGAACATCACGCCAATACCCTCGACATTCATGGAGACCGTCTGGCGGGCACCGTCTCGGAGCCGATCCTCGGTCCCGACAGCAAGCTCGCGCATCTGACGCGGCTTGCCTCCGCTGCCCATGCGCCGTTTGCGGCAACGCTGGCCATTGGCGACGGGGCGAACGACCTGCCCATGCTCCGCACGGCAGGACTGGGACTAGCCTACCACGCCAAGCCCGCCGTGCGACGCGAGATCGTCAATCGTATCGATCACGGCATGCTGTGCGCAGCACTCTTCGCCCAAGGCTATCGTCGCGCGGATTTTGTGGAATGCTGATTCCGCAAGGAGAGGATGATTACCGGGCGCTGCCCGAACCCGGAAGGGATCGCTGATCCCTTCACCCTGATTCCTCTGACAGATAATCGGTTTTCAAAGATGATTACGCCTCTTTGACAGGCATCACTGCTTCACAAGCTGGGCACGGGCTTCTCCATTGGGGAACGCCTGAGTGTGCAGGTTCACATATACCTGCCCCTTCATGACTTCCGCCACCTGCTCGCTGTCGAGTTGGACTGTGCCCTTGAGTGGCTCGTTATACGGACCGTCGATCGGGGCGATGACATCCGCATCTTGATCCGGACTAGCCGGACCATGAAAATGGGCGGCCTGCACCGGACCGCTCAGACCTCTCCAGCGGATGCTGTAGGATAGTTTATTGGTGTCCGGATCGAGCGTGGCTTTAACGTCCCCATGGGGTTGCGACGTCGCGCTGTGCTCGCCTGTAAAAAGGCCGCCGAATTCCACCTTATCCGCCGCCTGTGCCGCGCCAAACGACACGGCTGTCAGTCCGATGGTCATGAAAGCCGCTGGAATTATCTGACCCATTCGCATATCTGCTTCTCCCGGGAAACGAATATCCCGATCTCCCAACGTCCCAGCCCTGCCGGCGTTCATATCTGATGTAACGATTCATGTTTCGCTAACTCCGGCGGCGCATGGTCAGCGCCGGACAAGGAGATACGTCATGAGCACAACCGCCAGCATTACCGGCACCAGCCACGATCTGCTCGCCCTCCAACATCGCGGCCGCACCTCTGCTTCGCCCGCCAAACAGGCGGACACCGGCATCGGCGCAGCCAACAGCCGTGGACATGGCAGTTCCTTCGCCATTGCCCTCGACAGCACGGGCAACGTGATCGCCTCCGAAGACAAGAGCAAGAATCACACGGCTGTCGGATCGGCAGCCGTCAAACTGTTCGGCTGAAACGCCCCAAGGCTGCGCGCCGCAACGCGCAGCCCTGTCTCAGTCGAAGCGGCGCAGCGTCCACGCCGGAGCGCCCCCGACCGGTGGCTCTACGAGAAGAGGCACAGCGTTGGGAAGGCGCACATTGGCCGGCAGATGCATGGCCGAGCGCAGGGCGCGGAACAGCGCCCCATGGGCCACCACAAGCACTAAGTCCGGACCGACAAGCGCCCGATTGAGCGCGGCCACAGCCCGGTCACGCAGGAAAGCGAACGGTTCGGCGCCGGGCGGGGTGTAATGCCCCTCAATCCAGTCATCGTACCACTCCCCCATCGGCTGGCCTTCCTGCTCTCCGAAGCAGACTTCCTCCAGCCCGACATCCATGCCTATGAGGGGACGATGCCCCGTGGCGTGGGCCAGACAGTCCGCCGCGATCTCAGCCGTGCGCAGGGCTCGTGACAGTGGGGAGGACACGATACGGGCGATCTTGAGATCGCCCGTGGCATTGGCCACCAGCGCCTTTCCCGCCGCCTCGGCCTGCGCGAGACCGGTGGCGTTGAGCGGAATGTCCGTGCGCCCTTGCGAGAGACCCTGACGGTTCCAGTCCGTCTCGCCGTGACGCAGATACCAGTAGGCTGTGGGCGTAATCACGGCGTCTCTCCCTCAGTCGAACAGCGAAGAGACGGAGCTTTCGTCCGACACGGCCCGCATGGCGCGCGCCAGCAGGCCCGCGATGCTGATCTGGCGGATATTGTGCGCGGCTTCCACCGCTTCGGTCGCCTTGATGCTGTTCGTCAGCGTCAGCATCTCAATCGGAGACTCGCCAATACGCTCAACCGCACGCCCTGTCAGCACGCCGTGCGTGACATACGCACCGACAGACGCCGCGCCATTGTCCACGATGGCCTGCGCCGCGTTGCACAGCGACCCGCCGCTGTCCACGATGTCATCCACCAGAAGACAGTGGCGCCCCTTCACGTCACCGATCACGTTCATGACTTCGGACACGCCGGCGCGCTCACGGCGCTTGTCGATGATGGCCAGATCGGTGTTTAGGCGCTGGGCCAACTGACGCGCGCGAACCACGCCGCCCACATCGGGCGAGACGATCATCAGGTCGCGGTCGCCGTAACGCTCCTTGATGTCGCGCACGAACAGCGGCGCGGCATAAAGATTGTCCACAGGAATGTCGAAAAAGCCCTGAATCTGCATGGCGTGCAGATCCAGCGTCAGCACGCGGTCCGCCCCGGCCTCGACCAGCAGATTGGCCACCAGTTTGGCGCTGATCGGCGTGCGGGGACCGGATTTGCGATCCTGCCGGGCATAGCCGAAATACGGCATGACAGCGGTAATGCGACGGGCCGACCCACGACGCAGCGCGTCGAGCATGATCAGCAGTTCCATCAGATTGTCATTGGTGGGCGTGCAGGTGCTCTGCACCACGAACACGTCCTCACCCCGGACATTCTCGAAGATCTCGACAAAGACCTCCATATCCGCAAAGCGGCGGACCGAGACATTGCAGAGCGACATGTCGAGCTCTGCTGCCACGGCCTCGGCCAAGGGGAGGTTGCTGTTACAAGCGACGATCTTCATCGGCCGAAATTCCCGTGAGCTGCCCCGGAACCCGCCCGGTGCCCGGGCGTTGCGCGCCTTCTAGCAACGTCGCCGCCCCGTGTCATCCGCACAGCCGACACCCGATGCCCATTCCTGCTCAGGCTGGCATGTCTGCAACGCTCAGCCGCAACTCTCGCGCCGAGAGAGCGGAGAACGCTTCCGCGCGGCAGGTCATGACAATGATCTGCATCCGTCGGGACGCTTCCGCGAGAATGTCGAACATCGTCTCCAGCCTTGCCGCATCCGAGAAACACAGCGCATCATCGAGCACCAGCATCGCCGGACGACCTCGCGCGAGCAGAAGATCTGCCAGCCCCAGCCGCACCAGAACGGAAATCTGCTCGCGCGTGCCATCGGACAGCGAATCCAGCGTCTCCTCGCCGCGTCCGCGTTCCAGCCCCTCAATCGTGAAATCCGTCCCGAACCGCGTCGCGGCACGGGGGAACAGCATTTCGATGGCCGGCTGCACGGCACGGGTCAATGGCGCGAGATAGCGCTCCGTCACGGACCGTTCGGCCTCTTCCAGCGTGCGCGCCAGAAGCCGGAGCGCGCCCACCTCCCGCTCGCACGCCTCCCGCGCGGAACAATGCCGGTCACGCTCGCGGCGGGTGGCGTCAATGGTTTCATCCAGACCTTCGCCCTCCGTCGCCTGCACACGGGCCAGCAAGGCGGCACGACGTTGCTGCAAGTCGGCCAGACGCTGGCGACTGCCGGAAATCCGCTCTTCCAGACGCTGTATGGACGCATCCAGCAGCGCCTCGCTGCCATCGGGGCGCTGCTCATCCAGTCGTGCCAGAGCGCGCTCGGCCTGCTCCAGCGTCTGTTGCGCCCGGCCCAGCCGCTCATCCAGATCGGCATCGGGGAGTTCGCCCCGCGCCATCTCGTCTTCCGCCGCAAGACGCTCCATCTGTTCGCGCACAGTGCGGCTGTCGGCGCGGCGCTCCGTGAGCAGACGCTCGGCCAGACGATGCTCGCCATCGGGTTCCAGCACGGCCTGACGCGCAGCCGCCACGGCCTGCTCGGTCTGCAACGCGGCCGCGCGCGCGTCCATAAGCTGGGCCTGCGCCGCCTCCGCTGTCAGACCCTCTTCTTCCACGCCGTCCGTCAAGCCCGCATCGCAAGCCGCCAACCGTTCGCGCAGATGGGACAGCGCACTCTCGACATCCGACGCGGCGCCTGCCCCCGGTTCCGCGCAGGCACCCTTCAGGGCTTCTTCCGCGCCACCCAACGTCACGGCCAACTGGCGACGGCGCTCCATGGTGGCGTGAACTTCCGCCATATCAGCGCATTTCACGCTGGCCAGCGCGGCTTCGAACGCATGACGCGCCCGGTCCAGCGCGGCCTGTCCTTTGGCCCGATCTCCGACAGCCGGCGCGATGCGAAAAACGCCCACCCCCTCGATACGCAGCTCCGCCGGATCGAGCAGATTGCTCCGTCCATCCACCAGCGGCTTTCCATCGAGCGTGACGCGCGCGGAAGCCCCGGCGTCCAGCGCCACATCCAGAGTCGTGGCCTGAGCCTGCAACGCGGCCTGCGCCGTCTCCACAGCGCGTTCGGCCACGGTCAGTTCGCGCAGTTTCGCCTCGTTCACGGCGATAGCGCCCAACGCGGCGCGCGTCTGCGCCACCTGATCGCGCAGGCGTTCCAGCCGCTCCAGCCTGCGCTTCACATCGTCACGCTGCTCACGCAGGCGAAGCCGTTCGACCTGCTGCTCCACTGTGCGGGTGGCGTGCGCGGCCTGTGCCAGCTTCTCTTCCGCCTGCGCCAGTTGCGTCCGCTTTTCCGCGAGCACGCTCTCCGCGCGGGTCAGACGCAGTTGCGCGGCCCGTTCGGCCTCCGCCACTTCGTCCCGCCGATGACCGAGAGCCGTCAGCGTCGCGCGACGCTCCAGCCGACGCGCGCGCTCATCACGCCACCGCTGCGCCAGACGCTGCGCTTCCTGCACCGCGGCCTTCCCCTCCGCCACACGGGTGGCAAAGCGCATCAGCGCATCGCGCTGGGCACGGGCCTTTTCCAGTTCAGACTGATCCCTCTGCTGCCGGGCCGGGTCCGCTTCCTTGGTCAGAAGGCGGGAGCACTGGTCCAGATCGGCAATGTCGTGTTCCAGCATCGCACGTCGGTTTTCCAGATCCCGCAGGCGCTGGATAGCAGCGTCCTCGCCTTCGATCGCGTCCGCGTAGCGTCCCTTGGGTTTGCGGCGTCCATCGACCAGTTCCGCCAGATCGCTTCTGACACGCACGAGGATGCGTCCCGCCTCCGCACCACCCGTGATCTCGTCCAGATCGGTGGCAAGACAGGACTGAATGGTGCGATGTGCAGTGTCAGAAAGTTCGGGCGGCGTGAAACTTTGTGTCTGCCCCACCCACAAAGTGGACAACAGCCCTTCCACCTCGCCGCGCTTGGCCGCATCCAGCCCGAGCAGATCGTTGATTTGGGCTTCCGCGTCATCGCCTTCCAACGTACGTCCTTCGCCATTCAAACGCGCAAAGGCCTTCGTCAGAAAGCGTTTTTCAAAACAGTATGCCGCGTTCCCCAACGTGAACTCGGCACGGATACGCGGACTGCCCCCATCGCGTGGCGCAAGATCACGAATGGCCTGCGTTTTCGATCCGAACCGCAGCAGAAACAACGCCCGGAGAGCCGCCAGCAGGGTGGACTTGCCCGCCTCATTGGGCGCAGCCAGCAGGTTCAGTCCCGGTCCCAGCCCGTCCAGCCGGTGACACGCGCCAAAGCGCCGGACCTGCTCCACCTCGAAGCTGGTGAGGATCATGCCGCTCATGCCGCCCCCCTCTCGCTGCGCCACAGCACGGCCAGTCGCTGAAGCGCAGCTGCCGCATGCGCCTGTTCCTCTCCCGGTGCGGCTGCCAGTTCCTGCAAACGCGCCGCCGCCTGACTGACCACACCGGATTCATCAAAGAGCATGAGGTCATCAGCCGATGTCACCAGTTCCGGCAGCTTCTCCACGCGCAAACAGCGCAGGGCCGATGCCACGGAACCAAGGATCCGGTCCTCGAACGCTGTCATATCGTCAAGCGTGAGGGCACCTTCGGCCGTCAATTTCACCAGCACGCAGCTCGGATCTTCCGGATGCACTGCGCGCAGACGGTTTTCCAGATCGTCAATCGTCTCGCGCGTGGTCACGATAGCTTTCATCTCGCACCAGAAAAAGCGTCCCGTGCGGTGCACATCCATATCCGGCACAGCGTCTGGAGCATCCACGCTCACCACCAGCGCGTGACCGCCCCCCTCCCCACCGAGATCGAAGCCGTCACATTCGGGCGTGCCGGAATAGACGCAGCGCTCACCGATCCTGTTGAATCCGTGCCAGTCGCCCATGGCCAGATAGGCCAGTCCGGCGCGGGCGGAGCGATCGATGGCGATCAGATTGTGTTGCGCGCTCTCGTCGCTGCCAAAGGAGCGGACGGAACCGTGCGCCAGACCGATGCGAATCGCACCTTCCGGCGTTGTGGCGGCGTCCATCCATTCGGTCGGATCCCCCATCGTGTGACGGCGATTCAGCACTGCGGGCAAAAGCCATGTCTGCCCGTCGGGCGTCATCGGCACGGGCGCCGCGTCCAGATGCGCGCACACGTTATCCGGCAGGCCAGCGCGAAGAACGCGCGACCAGACACCATTGGGCAGATGTGCGTCATGGTTGCCCGGAATCAGGTGCCAGCGCAGGTCCGGAAACTGGCGCATCCGCTCCAGCGGCTGACGCAACGTGCGGTCGGACGGGCTTTCATGGTCGTACACGTCGCCCGCCACCAGCACGTCGGACGCGCCCTGCGCGCGGGCCAGACGGCCAAGGCGGAGAATAACCTCAAGCCGCTCGTTCTGGAGCGCATTGAGTACTTCATCGTCGGCAAAGCCAAAGGTCTTGCCAATCTGCCAGTCGGACGTGTGCACGAACCGCAATGAACTCTTCCCACTCTGCATGCGAGAAAAGTGTCATACCGCAACGCAGCGAACGCACCCAATGCCGTCAGTGGCTGGCAGACACGTCCTGTCGATTTAAGCCCGGCTTTACTGCGATGTGTTGGGCCAGCCGCCGCCGAAGCCGTAGGTCATGCCATACGTGCCCGTCCCCGCCGCCGGAGAGGCGGTGGGCGGTGTTTCCGGAGCCGCCGCTGGTGCGGGTGCGGGTGCGGGTGCGGGTGCGGGTGCAGGCGCTACCGGCTGAGGAGGTGCCTTGCGCAGCACCAGTTCGCCGCCCTTCTCAAACGAATAGATGTAGTCCGCATGCGCAATCGTGGCCGGGCGATGCGCCACCATCACACGCGTCACGTTCATGTCCCGCAGCGACTGAGCCACGAGCGATTCCGTGTATTCATCCAGATGGCTGGTCGCCTCATCGAGAAACAGGATTTGCGGCTGCTTGTAGAGCGCACGGGCAAGAATCACGCGCTGCTTCTGACCGCCCGAAAGCGCATCACCCATGTCGCCCACCAGCGTCTCGAAGCCCATGGGCATGCGCTTGATGTCATCGAAAATAGCGGCACGCTGTGCGCACTGCTCGATCAGCGCCTGATCGGGATGATCGGAAAAACCGCTGATATTGTCCGCAATGGAACCGGAAAACAGGCCGTCATCCTGCAACACGCCCGCAATCCGCTCGCGGTAGGCTTCCAGCGACATCACAGCGATGTCGATGCCATCCATGTAGATATTGCCGTCATCGAGCGGATGCAGCCCCATCATGGATTTGAGCAGCGTCGTCTTGCCGCAGCCCGACGGCCCCACGATGGCGACACTGCTGCCAGCCGGTACATCGAGGTCCAGATTGCGGAAAATCCATGGCTCCTGCGCGGCATAGCGCACCGACACGCCACGGCAGGCCAGTCCCGCCGGCGTGCCGTGTGCCTCATGCACGATTCCGGGCGAGATCGGCTCAGGCTCGGTCATGACGATATCGGCCAGACGATCGCTCTGGATGTTGAGCATCCGCAGTTTGAATCCGGTGCTGACCAGCGATCCGACGCGCCCGGCAAACTGATCCTTGTAGGACAGGAACGCCACCAGCATACCGACCGACATGGAGCCATCCATCACCTGCGTCGCGCCCAGCACCATCATGATGAGACGATCGGCCCCGAAGATGAAATCACCCAGACGGCCATAGATCAGATCGAACCGTTGCAGGCGTAGCTTAATATTGATGCTGTCGATGACGATGTTGAGCCACGTCGAACGGCGGCGCTCACGCAGACCCAGCAGCTTGACGCTCGCCATGCCGCGCAGCGTCTCGATGAAATGACTCTGCTGCTTGGCGCTGACGACGATCTGCTCCTCCGACGCTTCGCGGTAAGTACTGTACGTCACCAGCCGTAGCAAAATGTCGAGGAACAACGCCACGCACGCCACAAGACCGAGCCAGCCGCCATAGACGAAGAGCATGATGCCCATGCCCACGCCCATGATGCCGTCCATGACGGTCTGCACCATGTCGGTCGTCATCGCCTGCTGGATGGAGCCGAGCGAACCGAAACGCGAGAGTACATCACCCACATGCCGCTTGGCGAAATAGTCCAGCGGCAGGCGCGTGAGATGGTCGAACAGGCTGGTGCTCCACTCCAGCCCGACGCGCGTGCTGAACAGCGTCACAGCCCAGGTCCGCACGGAGCCAATGAACATCTGGAGCAGCAGCAGCAACGCCAGCCCGAAGGTGATGGTCTTGAGCAAATCGTGGTCGGCGGTGACGATCACCTCATCGATCACGACCTGCGAGACCATCGGCGACATCAGCGCAATGACTTCCAGCCCCAGCGAAAGGAAGAACAGCCCCATCAGCGCGCCGCGCAGGCCCACCACATGGCGGAACAGATCGCGCAGGCGAATGGTCTCGCGCTCGTCCTTGCGCTCGAATCCCTCATTGGGGGTGATTTCCAGCGCAACACCGGTGAACTCGCGCGACACCTCCTCCATGGAGAGTGTCCGGCGCCCCACGCCCGGGTCATTGATAATGACCTTGTCGCCCTTGACGTCCACCAGCACCACAAAGTGGTTCATGCCCCAGTGAAGGATGCAGGGCTTGCGAAGGTTGGTCAGATCTTCCAGTTCCAGCCGCACGGCGCGGGTGGAAAAGCCGAGTTGGTCCGCGATCTGCACCAGACTGCGCAGCGTCACACCCTGAATGGAGACGGAGTAGCGGCGGCGCATGGTCGCGAGGTCGATCCGGTGGCCGTAATAGCCCATGACCATGGCGATGCAGGCCAGTCCGCACTCGGCAGCCTCAACCTGCAAAATAACTGGAACGCGCTTGCCGAAACCGAACTGGAGCGCCGCGAACGGATTCTTCATTGGCCCGTAATCCCGCTGCTGACGTTCGTCAGACTGTCATGCATGCTGATCACAGGGTCCAGTATCCATTGATAGAGTCGACGGGAATCGATGGCGATATCCGCCTCGACCGCCATGCCGGCCTCCAGCGGTTTCTTCACCCCATACGCCATCATATAGGGGAGATCCGGCTTCACGCGGATACGGTAGATGTCGTTGCCACCGCCTCCGTCTTTCTTGTCGCGGCTTCCCTGCCCATTTGCCTGCTGGGACGCCTGCGTTGGGTCCGTGGCGGTGAGGGGCGCGCGTGTAATCTCGATCACATGCCCACGGGCAAGACCGAAACGCTGGTAGGGAAAGGCGGCGTAACGCAGAAGAACCGGCTCGCCTTCACGCAAAAAGCCGATGGAAGCGCTGCTGACATAGAGTTCCGCGTCCAGCGTGCGACCGGTGGGCAGCAGCGTGACAAGCGGTGCGCCGGTGGACACCTGCTGCCCCAGATTGCCGCGCACAGCGGTCAGAACGCCATCTTCCGGCGCGGTGATGACGATTTCGCGGTGGCTTTCGCTCTCGTCGATCTGCTTATCGACGTCGGAAATCTGCCGATCCAGTTCGTTGATATCGTGCGCCGTCTGACGGTCATAGCGCATGAGCTTGGATGTGTTGTCCGCGATCTTGCCTTCGGTATCTGTGTAATTCTGCAGAAACTGCGCGTGACTGCTCAGCAGTTGAGCGTAGGTGTAGAGCTGGCTCTGGAACTGCGTCTCCGTCACGAGGTGGGCGCTCTGGGCGTTGCGCATACGGTTGACGGCCGCTTCCACGACGGGAAGAACCTGCGCATCGTGAGAAAGCTGCAGAGCCGTCAGGCGATGCTGCTGATCGAGATTGCGGATCTGATTGACCAGTGACTGCTTTTCCACCGGAGCGTCCGCGATGCGGATTTCCTTCTGGCGTTCCAGCAATTCTTTCTGACGATGGAGTTGGGCAAGCACCTGTTCCTGCGTGGCGCCCGCCAATGTGCGCGCCTCAAGGTCGATCACGAAAAGCGGTTGGCCCTTGTGAACGTGGAGCCCTTCTTCCGCTGTGCGCCGACTGATGATTCCAGCGGCGGTCGCATCGATGGTGATAAGGCCAGTGGGCGGCAGCATCAGTCCCGTGGCGTGCACGCGCCGGGTGTAGATGCCGAATCGGAGATAAACAACGGTGAGGAGGACGAGGATCAGCGTAACCCACGCGATCACTCTGATCGAAAGAGACTGGGTCGCCTGCACCTGTCCCAGCCAGGCCTGCCGACGAGCGTCCAGCGCTTCCTGACGGTAAAGAGATGACATTACGACCGAGCAAACCCCATGAGGTGCGGAAAACGTGCCCTTACAGGGTTAGTGTCCAATAATAAAGAAAAACGGAACACCCGCGCATCCCGAAGGCTGCGCGGGCCGATTCTGATAAAAAATCAGGAACCGAAGCCGCCACCGCCAGCGGAAGGCGGGAAGGTAATCGTGTTCATTGCCGTCACCTTGCCACAGCCATTCAATGTCACAGCGGAGTGAATGGAAGCCACAACATTGTTCAGCAGCGTAGTGGCCTGACAGACTGTCATACTCTGACCTAGAGGGTGTTATGTACTTTCTGGCGTGAGTGTTGCAGAACAGATGGATGAATACTGCACGCAAACCATATCCGTCTGATATCAGCGACGAAGAATGGTCTCTGATTGTT
>NZ_WOTH01000011.1 GCF_011516945.1 Acetobacter estunensis | reverse complement strand
ACTCTGTCTGCATCGGGTTTTCTTGATGATTATGGAAATTTCTTTTCTACAAAACAGACTTTTTCATAATCTAACCCGATGTACAACCCTTCTGTGAGATTTCCGCGTCGACCGTCGTAAACGTCGCATTCGGAATGGCATGATGCACGAGCTCGACACAATCGGTCGCGTGCGCTGCGGTTGGCCGGAGCATGGGAGTAGCGGTCGCGAGGAACGTGCCCGCAGCAAGCGCGCACAACAGCGCCTGCCGCTTGGAACGTGGAAAAGAAACAGGCTGAAGGCTCGGCATGACGGATTCCCGGTAAACTTGATGGTTCGGGGCGTCATGCGGGCTGCATGACGGATACGACAATGTGAACGCGGAAAAGGAAGGTGGGTAAACTCCTTGATCGCATGACACTGGTGCGGCAAGGTTTCGCCCTGCTGAGAATGGAAAGCGGATACCGGAAAATGACCAGCAGGACAGAATGTTTCTGAAACGAAAAGGGTTTTTAATCGCAAGCACTCTCCTATTGGGAGCGTTGCCTATCAGCGGCGAAAAAGCCATGGCGCAAATAGGGCCGACAGCGGCACTTTCGGGAAACAGCATGTCTATAAACCAAACCCGAATCATCACTGAATCGGCCAAGGCTTTTCTCGAAACATTCACCCCACAAGCCCGGCCAACGGTGCAATTTCCCTTTGCAGCCGCGAAACAGGGCACGCTGGCAAGATTCCGCCGAACCGGACCGGGGCAACCCGTGGTGCCGGTGACAGACGATCAGCCCCAGACGCCAGTGGCGCGGGGACCGGGCATGGGGCCGCCAGGCGGATTTATCGGTGAGCGGTATGGCAAAGCGGTCTGGTCGAACTTTCCGGTCAGCGATGTCCCACGCCCCGGCTTGCAAATGGGACAACTGACAGCGCCCCAACGAGACGCCGCGCTGCATCTGTTACAGACTCTTCTGAGCGCCAAAGGCTATCAGAAAGTGCTGGACATCATGGGCTCGGATCAGGCTCTGGCCGACAGCGGCACACCGTTTGCGTCGGGCAAAGCGGTTTACACGATTGGCATATTTGGTGAGCCGTCCGCCACAACCCCGTGGATGGTGCAGTTTGGCGGCCATCATCTCGGCCTCAATGTGGTGATCGACGGCGAACATGGCGTCATGACGCCGACCCTCACTGGAGCGCAGCCTGCGATCTATCGAACAGAGGGCCGGACGGTGCGCGTGCTGGCGGGAGAGAATGACAAGGCGTTCGCGCTGCTGGACTCGCTGAGTGCCCAACAACGTCAACAGGCTGTCCTGCCCTATCAGGTTGACGATCTGGTCTCCGGTCCCGGTCACGATGGTGAAGTGATCGTTCCTGAAGGAATCAAAGGCTCTTTTCTCACCATCACGCAGAAAAAACTGTTGATGGATGTCATTGAGGAATGGGCCGGCATCATCAACGACGCTTACGCCGCTCCACGCCTGAAAGAGATTGAGGCCGGACTGAACGAGACATGGTTCGCCTGGAGTGGGCCGCTGACACATATGCCCGGCCATAACGGCTCGTCCTATTACCGGATTCAGGGGCCGCATCTTCTGATCGAGTTTTCTCCGCAGGGTGTGGGCGGCGATGCCACAATGCATGTTCACACGGTCTATCGCGACCCGACAAACAGCTATGGCAGCCGATTCACTGTCCAATGAAAAAACGCATCTGGTGTGCGCTGGCCATCGTTGTCAGCACAGGGTTTCCGGGTGTTGGCATGGCGCACCGGCTGGATGAATATCTTCAGGCCACGACGATTATCTTGGAACACGACAGGGTGGTCTTTCATGTGCGGCTGACACCGGGCGTCGATGTGGCGGAGCAGGTCATCGGACAAATCGACCGCAACGGCGACATGGTTTTGTCGCCCGACGAACAGACGGCCTATGCGAAAAAGATCGCCCGAAACCTGTCCGTTTCACTGAACGGAAAAAGGACCACCCTTCGCTTCGACGGTGGCGCTTTCCCTGCAACGACTCTCCTGCGAGCGGGCACGGGTGTCGTGGAACTCCAGTTCAACCTGCCCATGCACATGACCGCCGGGCATTACCGTCTGACCTATACGAACGCCGCCACGGAACCGGATATTGTGCATCTGGTGAACTGTCTGGTTCCACAAGACCCGGCCGTTCACGTGACCGGACAGAAACGATCGCAAGATCAGTCTGTCTATCGGCTCGATTTTACCGTCATGGACGGCCGGCCTGCGCCACATCCCACGCAATAGCTCCATTTACCTGAGTGGCAGTCACGTCCCACTCAAGAATACCTGCGCGGTGACCGTCGGAGAAACGGTGCCGAAAGCGGCTCATGGAACTCCGGCCCGACACCGACAGACAACACGGCCAGGCGAAAAATCCGTTCTGTCACGCCAATTTCGTCACACGCCGAAACGTCAGATTCACCCGGCATGCCCCCGTCTCGGGATGTTCCGCCTGCGCCAGCGGCGCCACACCATGAAACCGTAGGCGAGAAGGGCCGCCCCACACCAGCACGTCCCCATGCTCCAGCCGCACCCTGCGCACCGGGTCTCCGCGAGTCATGCCACCCCACAGAAACGTCGCCGCCACTCCGAACGAGACCGAGACAATCGGCACGTCAAGAGCCTGCTCCTCGCGATCCTGATGCAACGACATGCGTGTGCCGGGACGATAAAGGTTCACAAGACCCGACTGAAGCGGCACATGCGCAAAACCGGCCTCATGTGTTGCCCGACGCACCAGATCGCGAAACAGGTCCGGCATGGAGGGCCAAGGCGCACCCGTGCGTGGATCTGTCCGGCTGTAGCGGTAACCATCAAGCGAAGACGTCCAGCCCCATTCGCCACACGCAGTCATGGCCACCGACATGCGCCGCCCGCCCGGTGTCATCAGATGCCGGAAAGGCGCAGCGCGGACAACCGCACGGGCCGCGTCAAGCAATGGGCCGCTTTCACGACGTGCCATACCGGGAAACAGGACGGCGCCTGTATCCAGAATGACAGGATCACGCTGCCGAAAAGACGACGCCCCCGGCAGGTCGAACAGATCGACGGTCATGGAAAGAACAGTCGCGGCATGGTTCTTTTTACATGGGGAGATCCGCTTCCTGACACCAGCCTTTGCTCTCCTTTTCACAAAATCGCGTCCTCCATGTTGCCGTCAGCCATCACTCCATGCGAAATGGTTTCTCCACAGGAAGCAGGCGGTCTTGTGCTCCGTGGGCGCGTTCCCATCTTCCGCCTGTGACAAGGTTTGCAGAGGGTTGGGTCGATCATGTCCATTTTTCGCTTCAGGCTCGGCCTTCCGGTTGCCATTCTTGCGATGGCCGCCGTCAGCGGACCGCTGGCGCATCATGCGATGGCCGCGCCCGGCTCTGACCCGTTCGCGGGCGTGGAAATGACATCCGGCGATCCCACGAAGGAAGATCCGTCCTCCGCAGCTGCGGTCCAGTCCCGCCAGCATGAACACGTGCGCGTCCGCGGTCGTCGCAAATTGCCGCCGGGCTATCAGGATGCGCCGTCCATGGAACTCTCCCACGGGCCCGATCCTGACCATGCGCAGCATGTCACTCGCGACGCCGTCACAGGCGCGGACCTGTCGAAGTTCGGCTCGGCCTATCAGGACTCCGGCCCGACCGGCACAGGCTCGCTGGGCGATTCCACGGGCAACGGCTGGGTCGCGCCGCGCTGACCACTTGACGACGACAGAGCTGCAAGAGGGGGAAACATTTGCGTTTCCCCCTCTTCCGGGGCATCTCCCGGTCTCCATCAGGACCATATGGTCAGAACTCTCCCCTGCCCGGGGCGTGCCCCACGTTCGAGATAACAGAGACACCGCCGCTCATGACCCAGCTTACGCTCCACGACAGCCAGCGGAGGGCGAATGTGCCTTTCCAGCCGCTCGATCCGGAGCATGTGCGCGTCTATTACTGCGGTCCCACCGTCTATGACCTGCCGCATCTGGGCAATCTGCGGGCCATGCTCACGGCGGATATCCTCACCCGTCTGCTGCGCCGCCTCTATCCGCGTGTGACCTTCGTGCGCAACATCACGGACGTGGATGACAAGATCACCGCGCGCGCGGCGGCCAACAACGAGACCATCGCGCAACTGACCGAGCGCACCACGGCCGAGTTCCACGCCGATCTGGCTGCGATGAACATGCTGCCGCCCGACATTGAGCCGCGCGCGACGCACAACATCGAAGAGATGGTGGCCATGATCGCCCATCTCATCGAACTCGGTCATGCGTATGAGGCCGAGGGCCATGTGCTCTTCGCCGTCGCCTCCTTCCCCTCCTATGGCGCGCTTTCGGGCCGCGACACGGACGAACTAGTGGCGGGCGCGCGAGTGGAGGTCGCTCCCTACAAGCGCGATCCCGGCGATTTCGTGCTGTGGAAGCCCTCCCGTCCGACGCAACCGGGCTGGAACTCACCGTGGGGACGCGGCCGCCCCGGCTGGCACATCGAATGTTCCGCCATGTCGCACCGCTATCTGGGCGAGAACTTCGACATTCATGGCGGCGGCAGCGATCTGCTCTTTCCCCACCACGAAAACGAACGCGCCCAGAGCCTGTGCTGCTTTCCCGGCAGCACATTCGCCAATTACTGGGTCCACAACGCCATGCTGCTGGTGGATGGGGAGAAGATGTCCAAGTCTTTGGGCAACTTCCTGACCATCCGTGACGTGCTGGCCCGAGGCCCGGTCGAAGCCCTGCGCCTGCTGCTGATGGGCGCGCAATATCACTCGGTGCTGAACTTCACATGGGACGGGCTGGATGAGGCACGGCGCACGCTGGACCGGTTCTACAGGGCGCTTGAGATGGCGGGGCCGCTCGATGTCGAGGACCGCCCCCTTCCCGCCGCGTTCCTCGCCGCCCTGTGCGACGATCTCAACACTCCGCTTGCCATTGCCGAACTCCATGCCATGGCGACGGCAGCACTGGCAGGTAACAAGGATGCCGCCGTCGATCTGCTGGCCTCGGGCCGCACGATTGGCCTGTTGATGCAGGAGCCAGAGGCGTGGTTCCGCGGAGAGGCTGGCGACGGACCGTCCGAAGCCGAGATCGACGCCCTGATCGCGGAGCGTCTGGCGGCCCGCACGGCAAAGGATTTCGCCCGTGCCGACGCTATCCGCAAGGAACTGTCCGACAAGGGCGTGATGCTGGAAGACGGGTCATCCGGCACGACATGGAGGCGCGCATGACCGGGCGCGACGGCGGGGCCGACCTGCACCCAATCGGCAACAGCCCGGTCGTGATCCTTGTCCGGCCACAGATGGCCGAAAACATCGGCACAACGGCCCGCGCCATGGCCAATGGCGGCCTGTTCCACATGCGTCTTGTCGCCCCCCGTGATGGTTGGCCGCAAAGCCGCGCGTGGCGCTCCGCTTCCGGGGCAGACCGCATTCTGGAAGAAGCGACCGTGTTCGAAACGGTGGACGACGCCGTAGCGGATCTCCACCATGTTTACGCCACCTGTCCGCGCCCTCGCCACATCGTCAAACCGGTTCTGACGGCCCGTGGTGGCGCTGTGGAACTGCGCGAGGCGACTTCACGCGGCCTGAAGGTCGGTCTGCTGTTCGGCCCCGAACGCGCCGGTCTGGACAACGAGGACATGGCACGCGCCGATGCCCTGATCCGCTATCCGCTCAATCCGGCGTTCATGTCCCTCAACCTCGCTCAGGCCGTGATGATCATGGCCTATGAATGGTGGATGACCGAGGACGACACGCCGCCACGCGAACTGATGACCAACGAGACGCATGTGGCCACCAAGGGTGAACTGGACAATTTCATGCGCCATCTTCTGCGGGAACTGGACGACTGTGGCTTCCTGCGCAACGAACAGAAGCGTCCGGGCATGGTGCGCAACATCCGGCATTTTTTCACCCGTGGCGAAGTGACGGAGCAGGAACTGCGCACTCTGCACGGTGTTGTCACGGAACTGGTCAACGCCCGGCGCAATCGCTGAAACGTCATCTGAGGTTACGTGGAGCGGGACGCTCCCCTGCACCCAAAACCCCTTTACTCTGTCAGGGCATATGTGGTGTCAAAAGCGTTTCTTCACGAGGACGTGATCCTGTGATGGCCGTCCTGCCATGGCGCAGGCGAACAGACAGAGCCACTGCACTCCTTTCCGCTCACCTTTCCCTCTTGGACAAGGCCCGGAATTTCAGCACAGTGCACAACGGCGGTCTGACACAACCAGCAGGAACAAGGGATGCGGACAGATGACATCATCAAAAACATCATTGCGAGGCATGGCTCTCCTCAATGATGGCGAATCCAACCATGGCACCGGTTTCACACAGGACCAGCGCCGTGAGCTTGGACTGGAAGGGCTTCTTCCTCCGCAGGTCGAGACACTGGACCGTCAGGTCGAGCGCTCCCTGCGCCATGTGGAGGTCAAGCCCGATGACCTCGAACGCTATATCTATCTGAACTCCCTCGTCGATCAGAACGAGACGTTATTCTACAAGGTGCTGCGTTCCGATCCGGCCCGGTTCGTGCCGATCATCTACGCCCCCACGCTGGCGCGCGCGTGCAAGCTGTTCAGCCATATCTATCGCCGTCCGCGCGGCATGTACATCACGCTGGAAATGCGCGGTCGCATCAAGGAAGTGCTGCGCAACTGGCCCGTGGCCGACGTGCGCACGATCTGCGTCACCACCGGCGGACGCATCCTCGGCCTTGGCGACATCGGCGTGAACGGCATGGGTATCCCCATCGGCAAGCTGCAACTCTATACGGTCTGCGGCTCCGTGCCACCGCGTTCCCTGCTGCCGATCCAGCTTGACATCGGCACCACCAACGCCGCGCTCCGCGCCGACCCGCTCTATCTCGGCCTGCGCCGTGAACCGCCTCCGCTGGCCGAACTCGACGAATTCGTCGAAGAGTTCGTGGACGCCGTGCAAGATGTCTTCCCCGGCTGCTGCCTCCACTTCGAGGACTGGAAAGGCACGGACGCGCTGCGCTACCTCGCGAAATACCGTGACCGCGTGCTCAGCTACAACGACGACATTCAGGGCACGGGCGCCGTCACGCTGGCGGGGCTGTTCACAGCCATGAAGATCAAGGAGGAGAAACTCTCCGACCAGCGTTACCTTTTCCTCGGCGCGGGATCTTCGGGTCTCGGCACGGCGGATATTCTCGTCTCCGCCATGAAGCTGGAGGGGCTGAGCGAGGAAGAAGCCTGCGAGCGCATCACGCTGATGGATGTGGACGGCCTGCTGGAATCCTCACGCACCGATCTTCTGCCAGAACACAAGCGTTTCGCGCATCCGGCCAAGCCGACCAAGGATCTGCTGGCCACTATCCAGCGCGTGCGGCCAACCGTGCTTCTGGGTGTGTCCACCTGCGGTGGCGCGTTCAATGAAACCATCATCCGCGAGATGGCCAAACTCAACGAGAAGCCCATCATCTTCTCGCTGTCGCTGCCGCAGACCAACGCGGAATGCACAGCCGAGCAGGCCTATCAGTGGTCGGACGGACGCGCGCTGTTTGCGGGCGGAATCCAGTTCCCCAATGTGGAGATGGATGGACGCACCTTCTATCCGGGGCAGGCCAACAATTTCTACATTTTCCCCGGTCTGGCACTCGCGGTGTATGCCACGCGCCCGAAGCTGATCACGGACGAACTGATTATCGAGACAGCCCGCGCGCTGGCCGATCAGGTCAATGTCGTGACCCGTGAGCGTGGCCGTCTGTTCCCGCCGCAAAGCGAGATCATCGACGTGTCCATGACATCGGCCATCCGTCTGGCAGACTTCATCTTCGAGAAAGGCATGGCGCAGGTGGAGCGTCCCGCCGACATCCGCGCATGGATCGAGGGCCTCGCCTACGATCCGAAATACTGAAATCTGCGGGCCGGACACTTTCCGGCCCATGATCCGACCCAAGGGCCGACATTGGACAAAACCGCGCCTCCTCCTGTAATCCCTCGCCCGGATACAGGAGTGGCGCGTGTTTGAAGGAAGTCTCACGACCCGGCGCGGTCGAAGCCGGGCGTGGATGGACAGCCTGTTCGTGGATCACGCGGTGTTTCGCCTCGTGTGGACCAACTTCCACACCGTGATCCCCGGCAAGGTCTATCGCTGCAATCATCCCACTCCGGCTCGGCTGGCCGCCGCCACCCGCAAGCTGCATCTGCGCACGCTGGTCAATCTGCGCGGGCATCGCCGCTGCGGCTCCGATGCTCTCTCGCGCAACGCTGCCGCCGGACTGGGGCTGGCCCATGTGGACATGGCGTTCGAAAGCCGGGGCGCACCGCATCGCGACCGTATCCTGCGCTTTGCCTCGCTCTATCGCGCCCTCGCCTTCCCCATGCTGATGCACTGCAAGTCCGGCGCGGATCGGGCGGGACTGGCAGCTGGACTGGTGGTGCTGTTTGAAGGCGGCACGGCGGATGACGCATTACGGCAGCTTTCATGGCGCTTCGGCCATTTCAACCGCTCGCGCACCGGCATTCTCGATGCATTTTTCCTCCACTACAAAGCGGAAGCGGAAGGGCGCGTGCCGTTTCTTGAGTGGGTAGAGCATGAATACGACGAAGTCGCGCTCAAGAGGGACTTTGTGGCAGGCAAGCTGGCATCGTTCATGACGGATCAGGTTCTGCGACGGGAGTAACGCTTCACACTCCGGAAGCATGTTCCTCATGGTCATGATGCGTCTGCCCCGGACCGCCGATCATGTGGCCGATGGGCGTCAGGCAGTCCACATGGTCACAGATGATCTTGAACACCGCCAGCATCGGCACCGACAGAAACGCGCCGGTGATCCCCCACATCCAGTCCCAGAACAACAGTGACGCCATCACTAGAACCGGATTGAGCGTGAAACGCCGTGCCAGAAGCATGGGCGTGATCGTCTCGCCTTCGAGCACATGGATGCACAGATAGATGGCCGGCGCGATGAACGCATGCAGCATCACGGGAAAGGTGAAGAGACCCACACAGAAATAGATCACCATGCCGGTAAACGGCCCGATGATGGGAATGTAGTTCAGAGCGAAGGCCACCACGCCCCACAGCAGCGGATTGGGCATGCCCACCAGCCAGCACTGCACCATGTTCGCAAGTCCCACGAACACGTTCATCATCGTGATGGTGGCAAGATAGATCGAGATATTCCGCTCGATATGAGAGGCGATCTGCACCGTGCGCCGCTTGTCGTTGAAGGTCGGCATGATCTCCACGAAACGACGCAGCAGGCTGTCCCCTTGTGCCAGCAGGAAGAACAGCAGAATGAAGAAAGTGAAAAGCTGCCCCATGAAGGCCTGCGTGCTTTCCAGCAGCGTGGAGCCAAGTGGCATGAAGCCCCCCATGGAGGGCGCAGCGGCGGCCTGCGCGGCAT
Organism: Acetobacter estunensis; assembly: GCF_011516945.1. Classification (GTDB taxonomy): domain Bacteria; phylum Pseudomonadota; class Alphaproteobacteria; order Acetobacterales; family Acetobacteraceae; genus Acetobacter; species Acetobacter estunensis. The sequence goes on along the minus strand of NZ_WOTH01000011.1, from coordinate 98,670 downwards.
GCGCTCCGCCGCCTTCACTTAGAAGAAGTTGCACCCGCTGGCTCGTGGCCTGCAACAGATGCAGGGGCGTGCGCAGCACCACCAGCCGTGACTGAGCGACGGTGATTTCCTCGGGCAGATGCGACAGCCACGCTACGGCAGGCCCGGACACGGCCATGCCCACCATGGCCAGACAGCCGAACATACCGCTGATCAGCAGCAGCGCCACAAGCGGCTTGGGCAGGCGCGTCCAATGCGTGATCAACCGCATGGGCGTGACTAGCATCAGGTTGGTCACCACCGCCATCACCATGGGCAGGACGATGGAAGCGGCCAGATTGAGCGTGTAGAGCACCGCGAGCACGGTCAGGATGAGCAGACAGACCTGATTGACCCCGAGCCGCACCCGCCGCACGGCTTCGTGCATACGGGCCTGCTGCAGACGATCAGCCTCCGCGTCATCGATCTGCTCGGTGGCAAGAACGGAAGGAGGGAGCGACGATCGGGCGGGCGCGTTGCCTGCCGGAGTGCGCGGCTCCGAACCGCTGGTGTCGCCTCGCATGACCACCTGAACCGCTCCCCTGCCGACCTTGCGGTCAGTCGCAGTCCGTCACGGGGAAACCCCTTCCCCGCATCCGGAACGCCACACAAGGCAAGCAATGACGCGTCTGTCAATTTCACATCGGACAAGCCGCGCCCTGCGCTCACGTCAGCCATTCGGACACGACGTCGCGTGTCAGATCAGTCCACGCTCACGGATCATGGCAAACGCCGCCAGCGTGACCATGCAGGTGATCTCGTTCTCACGCACCATCCGCTCGAACTCCGCAAGCGGCAGCGTGTGGCAGGTGATGTCCTGCTCCGTCTCTTCCAGCGCCCGCGCACCCTGTGTCAGTCCCGTCGCCAGATAGACGTGACCGAGCTGTGTGGTGTAGCCCGCGCCCTGATAGGTCACGCCGATATGCTGCATTGTGGCCGCTGTCAGCCCGGTTTCCTCGCGCAACTCACCCGCAGCCACAATGTCCGGATCGGTGCCGGGACGGCTTTCCCACATGCCCATGGGAAACTCCCACATGCGGCGCTGCACGGGGTAACGAAACTGCTGGATGAGGGTGACGGTGGGCGCGTCCTTCGTGCCTCCAACCGGCATAATCACCACGAAATCACCCCGTTCCACCACACCGTAGAGACCATCCTTGCCGTTGGGCCTGCGGATGATGTCCTCACGCAGACGTGTCCACGGGTTTTCATACGCCACACGGCTGGAAAGCGTGACATAGCCGCCATCGTCGGGCGTGCCGGTCTGGGAAAGGGAATCGGAAGAATCGGTCGTCATGATGGGGCGTCCTCAGATCATGATGGGCCTGCGGGAAACGTGCGGGCCTTCGTGTGTTACACAAGGTAGTCTCCCCGGCTTCTTCGAGAAACCGTCCCGCCAATCACTCTGGAAACCGCATGTCCCGGCCCAGCTCCCGTTCTGCCGCCCCGCTCCTTCTCACACTCGCTCCCCTCCTCTTTACTCTCGCCTGCTACACCGAGATCGGCCTGCAGATGTCGGTCGTCCCGCTCTTTGTCCATCATGTGCTGGGCTGGGGCACGGTGCTCGCGGGCTTTGCCGTCTCAGCGCAGTATCTCGCCACTCTGGCGACACGGACATGGGCGGGTGAACGACTGGACACGACGGGGGCGCGGTCGGTTGTCATCACAGGCCTGATCGCAGGCGCCGCGTCCGGGCTGCTCCTGATCACCTCCGACCTCTGCTCCCACAGGGCGGATCTTTCGCTGACCCTGCTGCTGGCGGGACGCGCGCTGCTGGGGTTCAGCGAAAGCTGGGTGGCCGTGGGCGTCATCATGTGGAACCTGTACCGCGCCGGACCGGAAAACGCCGCCACGGTGATCTCGTGGAATGGCGTGTGTTCCTATGGCGGCATCGCGCTCGGCGCTCCCATTGCCTCTCTCATTTTCGGCTCACACAGCCCCTTGGGTGGCTTGACCGGCGTGGGCGTGCTCTGCGCCGTGATGATGGGGGCATGCGTGCTTCCGGGCCTGCGTATGCAGACGACGCATCCTCAGAACACCGACAAGCAGAAACTCTCTCTTGGCGCGGTGATCCGTGGCGTCCTGCCGCATGGCTGCGCGCTGGGCGCGGCGTCCATCGGGTTTGGTGCGATCGTGTCGTGTCTGACACTCTATTTCGATGCGCAGCACTGGAAAGGTGCTGCCTTCTCGCTGACGCTGTTCGGCACCTTCTTCGTCCTCACCCGCTTCGTATTCTCACGCATGATCAACCGCGTGGGCGGCGAAAAGGTGGCCATCGTTTCAATGGCCGTGGAGGCGCTGGGGCTGTTCGTTCTCGCCTTCGGGCACACGCCTTTACTCGCGCATATAGGCGCGTCCCTCACCGGAGTCGGGTTCTCGCTGATCTTTCCAGCTCTGGGCGTGCTGGCCATCGAGCGGCTCGGACCGGAGAATCGGGGGGTGGCGCTGGGTGGATTCTCCGTGTTCCTCGACCTTGCCATCGGTGTTTCGGGACCGGGGCTTGGCCTCATCATCCCGCTATGGGGCTTCTCCGCGCTGTTCTCGATTGCTGCGGTTTTCTCCCTCATTGGGCTTGGGCTGACAGTCGCCCTGCCGCGCGGGCGACGTTAGTGCCCGCGCACGGGTTGGCGCACGCTGTGAGCAAGGTATCATGATCTTCCCTTCCTGCAGGGAGGGCATACGTCCGCACGCCCGCGGAGAGCGCATGAACATGTTTTGAAGGAGCCCTCGCCCCATGCCTGCCCGCATCAGCGCCGTCGCCGTCTTCTGCGGCTCCCGTTTTGGCAATCTGCCCGACTATCGTGCTGCGGCGGAAGCCATGGGAGCAAGTCTGGCCCGGGCGGGTATCCATCTGGTCTACGGGGGGGGTGATGTGGGCCTGATGGGCACTGTGGCCGATGCCGCCATTGCCGCTGGCGGCAAGGTGACGGGCATTATTCCCGAGTTCCTCAAGGCGCGGGAAATCATGCACAATGGCGTGACGGACCTGATCGTCACGGAGACCATGCACACCCGCAAACAGAAGATGTTTGCGCTGGCCGAAGCCTTTGTCGTGTTGCCCGGTGGATTCGGCACGTTTGACGAATTGATGGAAATCCTGACCTGGAAGCAGCTTTGCCTGCACACAAGCCCCATCCTGATCGTCGATGTCGCCGGTTGGGCAAAGGCTCTGGTGAATATGCTCGACACAGCCGTGGAGCAGGGTTTCGCCTCTTCGAATGCGCGCGCTCTTTTGGAAGTGGTGCCCGATGTGGAGAGCGCCATGAAACGCCTGTGCGCAACATCTTCCACGGAGGCCACCAGCGGCCGACAGGAAGAACGGGTCTGACACGCAAAAATACTGCGTGAAGGCTGTGGGCCGCATTTCTCCTCTTGCGGCCCACGACGAGGAGCGGTATTACGCGCCCACCCAATCGGAGTGTAGCTCAGCCTGGTAGAGCACTGTGTTCGGGACGCAGGGGCCGGAGGTTCGAATCCTCTCACTCCGACCAGGGTTTTCAGTCACGTCCCGAAGTGACATGAGCCTCAATGTTCAGTGTGAACTCAAGGCTTCTCTTTTTTCCAATAAAAACGTGATGAATGCGTCAGGGTCTCTTGCCTGTCGTTAGCTCCTGAGCGCATCTCTTCAAGCAGGCTCGCAGCAATGACCATCGCAAATGCATAGGTCACAGGCGAGCGCTTTCAGGAGCCGCGATGAATCCTCCTCCACGTAAAATCCTGCCCGTTGCTGAAAACGCCTCTCACATGGAATGGGAGCGCTACAAGCATCGCCTGTTCGCCCATCTTCCCCGTTGGTCCGCACGACCACTGCTCTGGCTCATGGCGGAAGAACACCGGCTTGTCCGTCTCGTCACCGGCATTCTGATGCTGCTGGGAGGGCTCTTTTCCTTTCTTCCCATTCTGGGGCTGTGGATGGCACCCGTTGGTATTGTGCTTCTTGCTGAAGACATCCCGTTCTTCCGCGCAATCGGTCTCAAGGGCATGCGCTGGCTGGAGCGCCGGAAGCCCGATCTTTTTCGCGAATAAATGTCGCCTGTAAACAAATGGAAAGGCCCGGTTCCGCCACGCCGCATGATCTGCGACGACGCCTCGCCGGGCCTCCTTTTGATGTCTCTCAGACAGGCTGTCTGTCTATGAAACGATCAGTCGATCAGTTGGCTGGACGCTTGTCCCAGGCCGCGCCGACCGGCCACGCCGCCTGCGCATATACCTGACCGTAGCCATGAACTTCCGTGAGGAAGGTACGGTCGCCGTCCAGTTCGATCTTTACCGTCGGCGCCAACGTGGCACCAATGCGGAACGTGGCAGGGTTGTTCGGATCTTCCCCCACACCCGGTAGGGTGTCGATGAAGGCCTGCACATATCCGGCAGGGTCCACGAAGTGGGAATAGGTCTGGTAGGGCGCGGCCGAAGGATTGCCCAGCACGAGACCGGAGGCATTCAGCGGCTTGTATGGGCCGAACAGTCCCTTTTCCGAGACGAAGCCATAAACACCATCCGGACCGCCCAGACCGCCGCTGTACGTGCTGTGATGGCTGATCGTGAACAGATAGGTCAGACCGTCCTTGAACACGATATGCGGGCGTTCCATCTGGTCGTTCACGCCCAGCGCGCTCACCAGCGGATCGAGCTGTGTCCAGTTCGTGCTTGAGAAATCGCCCTTTTTGTAAGCGCCATCCGCCAGCACCGCGATGCCAATGGAAGCCGCGCCATACTGCGCCCCAGACCCAACCTCGAAGCCCGGCGGAAGTGCGCCCTGCTCGTCGGAACCGATGACGAAATCACCGCGCATACCAGCGACGTTGCTCTCATAGAGGCAGTACAGGCGACCATCAGCGGGATTGATGAAAGGATGCGGATCGCGGAAATCGAAATATTCGTCCTGCTGCGAATTGGCGTTGTGAATGCCATCCGCCGAGAACATCTCAGTCGTGGTCTCGAATCCACCGAACCAGACGCCGTTCTCATCGGCAAAAATCTGACCGGAGGAAACGGACGGCACCGACTGGTTGATGGGCGAGTCCGCCTCGGACGTGTAGAACATGTCCACGACGTTGCCCGTGCCCTCGCGCATCACCAGACCACCGGACCATTCATGCGGACGCAGATCGGCCGACGTGTTCAGCAGGCGACCGCCCCACTGCCAGTCGGCCCCATTGCCGGTGCGTGAATACCAGTAACCGATATAGGCGCGGTTATTGCGGGAATGCCATTCATCGTAGATGTCAGCGTTGGTCAGGTCGATCTTGTCCACCGCCAGCGACCAGATGACATGCCATCCCTTAAAAGTGACGGTCTGGCCATGAATGTTGCGAAGAGCGCCGGTGTCCCAGATCATCACGGACTCATCCATGGTCGGGAAATCCTGCGCGATGACCGGCATGGTCGTCGTCGGATCGTCAGCATGGACCTTCAGCGCATCGGCGATCGTCCATCGCGACGTATAGGAACTCAATATATTTCTCCGGAACAAGGAAAGTGAGCGTCAAGGCCTCGACGCCGCGGACAATGCCTGTCCTCACTCCGGAAATAAGCCGCTCCCTCAGGGAGTCTGGCGAAGGGACTTCACCTTGATGTCCGACAGTTCGACCGTGAAACCTGTCCAACTGTTGATGGTCGTGCCCGTCATCTTGCCCACACACCCATCCTCCGGCTGATGGCATTGCGAAAGCGTGGTCCAGGACGCCGCATCCAGATCGTCAGGAGAGAAGGTGATGGAAGGATGCCCACGTCCCTGTGTCGCCTGACAGATGTCATCCGCGCAGTACACCCTTGCCACGATCATCACTTTCTGCCGGTCCAGATGGCGCTGGCGGCCCACCACCTCATCCACCGTCATGACTTTTTCCATGCCCGTCCCACCCGGCCATGGCGGGGGTTCGTGCGCATCGGCGGACATATCACCGTCGGGCTGCTCCTGAACGCTCTCCCCATCGTCGAGCGCTGCCGCATCCGCATTGGAGAGGAAGCCGTCCGCGACAGGACGGTGGGCCACGCGCTGCCATGTCGCGATGGCCTGCCGCGTGTCATCGCCATAAACGCCGTCCACCGGCACTTCAGGCGCAAGAAATCCCAGATCCTGTAGCTTCTGCTGAAGCGCGATATGACGGTCGATGGGGCGCGAAGCCTCCTCCAGAGCGTTCCCCGACAGGCGCTCGCGGTAACGGGCCGCCAGTCGGTCGAGCGATGCGGCGTAACATTTTCCTTCCTCCGCCCGCGCTTCCATCCGGCATGTTTCCGGCACAGCGATGGCCGCCGCGACGTCCCGATCGAGCGAGTCACGCGCCACGCCCTGCGTTTCATGCCGCAGCGCCTGCCATGCCTGATCGAACATCAGCGCATGACGGGCAACATCGTCATCCGTACAGACAAGCCGCGCGGCCTCGTCCTTTTGCGGAAGCGGTGTGCAGGCCGCCACAGGCCTGTAGGAACGCGCCTGCGCCACGCCACATTCCATCACCAGAAGACTGGCCAGCATCAATTTCCGCACGATCGCCCTCATAGTTCCTCGCAACGGCAATCTAGCAGACGGCCGAATATTGAACATGGGCGACCCGCTGTTACGGACCGAGACAATTGCGGCGCTGAGTGGTCCTCATCCCGTCACAATGTGTCTCCAGAGTGTTCTGATCGTCTCTGGTGGCATACGCGGGCCGTCGTACCCATATGACGCTCAGTTTCCGTTTCGGACCTCGCGCCATTACCCTGTCGGCATCAGGCGTCAGGTCCATCATCCTGCCCGGCATTCGGGAGACACATCATGTCCACGAACCGTCTTTCCCTTCTTTCATCTGTATTCGCCATTGCTCTCACTTTCAGCAGTACTGCGCCCGCCTTTGCCCACGGTGGCGGTGGAGGAGGCGGTGGGTTTGGCGGCGGCGGTGGCGGATTCCACGGTGGGGGCGGAGGCTTCGGTGGTGGCGGATTCCATGGCGGCGGACCGGGTGGCTTCGGCGGTGGCGGGTTCCATGGCGGCGGGCCGGGTGGTTTCGGTGGTGGCGGGTTCCACGGCGGCGGGCCGGGTGGCTTCGGCGGTGGCGGGTTCCATGGCGGCGGGCCGGGTGGCTTCGGCGGTGGCGGGTTCCACGGCGGCGGGCCGGGTGGCTTCGGCGGTGGCGGATTCCATGGCGGAGGACCGGGTGGTTTCCGGGGCGGCGGTTGGGGCGGCCGTGGATGGGGCGGTGGCGGCTGGGGCGGCTGGGGCTGGGGTCCCGGCTGGAACTGGGGTTGGGGCTGGGGTGGTTACCCTGCCTTCTATGGCTGGGGCGGTTATCCCTATTGGGGTGGCTGGGGCGGCTGGGGTTGGGGTTGGGGCTGGGGCGCGCCGTTTGCCTTCGGTTCCTTGCTCGGCCTCACTATAGGCGCGGCGGCGGCTTCCTTGAGCTATGACTCCGGTGATTATTATCAGGGTTCCGGCACGACTGCGCAGCCTTATGGAGACTACAGTCAGGGATATACCCAGCCGATGCCAGCGTCGGGCTATACGTCCTATCCGACGTATTCCTCTTATCCCACGAACGCGATGCCGCAGCAGAATGCCGCGCCCTCCAACGTCGTCCAGTGCTCGAAAGGCCTTTATTTCAACACCCTGACGGAAAGCTGTGACCGGCCATAAGCCGGTCACGCTCCACGCGGCGGCTCAACCTTCCGTGCGCAAGGCTTTCCGCACGGAGAGTGGGCCACTCGCAGGCTCAAAGACGGTAATGCCGTGGGCGGACATCTTCGCAATCCATCCCTCAGGCACTCCAATGCCGGAGGGATGGGCCATGGACGAAGACGACGCCAATCGTCTCTCATAAAACCGGAAAACATCCTGCGCGTACCGCACACCTTCAGAAGACGCGGCATGATAGCGCGCGACAGCGCCGCGCCATGAGCCGGTCTCTCCACGAAGCTGACGCAAATAGGTAGCCGCAGCCAGACCGTTCATCACCGGGTCGAATGCCATCTCGATGGTTGCAAAGGCCGTGCCGTGCCAGCCGAGATTGATCTGGAAACAGCCGACATCAACCCGCGGTCGTATCCCGAAAGCGCCCGATTGCAGCATGCCCTTCACCGCGTCCGCTGCCAGTGCAGGGCGCTCGAACGGCACGGACAGACCGTTGACGTTCACAGCCAGCGGATGGTTGCCGCTCTCCACATGACCGATCGCAGCCAGAAGTCCGCGTGGAATATCCAACCGCTGCTCGGCAAGGGCCGCCGCCTGCTCGCACGACGTCTCATCCGCCAGAGCAGGCGTTATCCCGACCATACAGGCCGCCAACGCACCCACCGCACAGACAGCTCGAAGTGAAAGAACCATCCTGCCCGCGTAACGGGCAGATATTCACGCCCGGTTAAGGGCGGCTCAAACTTCGGCCGAGCGCGCCGCTTTCATCAACCGGCGCATTTCCTGCACAACCGATCCCAGCCCGTCGAAAATTGCCTGCCCGATCAGGAAATGACCGATATTCAATTCCACGATCTCAGGGATCGCGGCCACGGGCGCGACATTGCCGAAGCTCAACCCATGCCCGGCATGGACCTCCAGCCCAAGAGACGCTGCCTGTCGGGCCGCTGCCTTCAGCCGCGCCAGTTCGCCTTCAGTCCCCTGCGCATATGCACCGGTGTGCAGTTCAACGACCGCAGCCTCCACCGCCGCCGCCGCTTCGATCTGCGCCGTATCGGGGTCCACGAACAAAGACACCCGAATACCGCGCTCACGCAGACGCTTCACCTGCGGAATGAGCGCGTCCACCTGACTGGCCACGTTCATTCCGCCTTCCGTCGTCACTTCCTGACGATGTTCCGGCACAATGCAGCACGCATGCGGACGCAGTTCGCAGGCGATGTTCACCATCTCCTCCGTCGCCGCCATTTCCATGTTGAGCGGCACCCGCAACTCCGTGCGCAGACGCCTGAGATCCTCATCACGGATATGCCGTCGGTCCTCGCGCAGATGCGCCGTGATGCCATCCGCACCGGCTTTTACCGCCAGAAGCGCGGCTTCCACCGGGTCCGGACTCTGTCCACCCCGTGCGTTGCGCAGCGTCGCCACATGGTCGATGTTCACGCCAAGACGCTGATAACCGCTCATGCGCCCTCTCCTTTTCCGAAAACCTGCCGATTGTGCGCAAGCTCACCAGCCAGCCTCAACGCCGCCACCAAGCTCTGCGGTTCCGCCACGCCCTTCCCGGCAATATCGAACGCCGTGCCATGATCGGGGGACGTGCGCACGATGGGCAATCCCAGCGTTACGTTTACCCCGTTCGCCATGTCCAGCGTTTTGAGCGGGATCAGCGCCTGATCGTGATACATGCACAGCGCCGCGTCATAGCGTTCCCGCGCGGTTTGGGTGAACATCGTGTCGGGCGGCATCGGCCCCTGTACATCCAGCCCTTCCGCCCGCAGGCGCTCAATGGACGGAATGATCGTCTCAATTTCTTCGCGTCCCATCATTCCCCCCTCGCCCGCATGGGGGTTCAGACCCGCAATCGCCAGTCGTGGTGAGGCAATACCGAAATCGCGCTTCAACGCCTGCGCCGTTGTGCGTGCCGTCTCCACGATCATTGCCTCATCCAGCATGTCCAGAGCATCCCGCAATGAGACATGGATCGTCACCGGCACGACCCGCAGCATCGGACTTGCGAGCATCATCACTTCTCGCCCCGGCACATGGCACAGTTCGGCAAGGAACTCCGTGTGTCCGGGATGCGGAAATCCTGCGCGACGAAGCACGGCCTTACTGATCGGGTTGGTCACCACTCCACCTGCCGCCCCGGCCCGCGCCAGCCCAACCGCACGCGCGATACTGTCGATCACTGTCTGGGCATTGGCGGGATCCGGTTCTCCCGCGCGAACGGGGACGGGCAGCCGCATGGGCAATACCGGCAACGCTTCGGCAAAAACCGCTGAAGCATCACCAATTTCTTCAATCTCCTGCACAGGCATCCCCGCCGGAAGACAGGCCGGATCGCCCAGCCATGCGAATACTGGCCCCTCCGCGCGCAGCCTTTTCCACGCGCCCGCCGTGATCTCCGGCCCGATCCCGGCCGGATCGCCCATGGTCAGAGCCAACGGCAAGGCGCTCATCGCGCCAGCGCCGTGAGCACGCGCACCCATGAGCGCGTGCCCTTGTGAAAGGACGTCAGGCTGTATTTCTCGTTGGGAGAATGGATGCGGTCATCGTCCAGTCCGAACCCGATCAGCAACGTATCCAGTCCGAGCGCCTCCTTCACCTCCCCCACTACGGGAATGGAGCCGCCACAGCCAATGACGGCGGCCTGCGTGTTCCATTCTTCGCTGAGTGCTTCCAGCGCTTTTTCAAGCTGCGGCATGTCGGACGGCACGACGCTGGCCGGAGAGCCGCCATGCGCGATGAACTCGACCGAACAGTCTTTGGGCAGCCGCAGACGCACATGCTCGCGAAACGCCGCGCGAATTGTCTCCGGCTCCTGCGTCCCGACCAAGCGGAACGACACCTTGGCCGAAGCCTTCGCAGGCAGCACGGTCTTGAAGCCCGGCTCCTCATACCCGCCGGAAATGCCGTTGATCTCGCAACTCGGACGACACCATGTCTGCTCCAGCGCGGTATATCCCACCTCGCCCGCAGGCCAGCGCAGACCGACACTTCCAAGACCGGCTTCGTCCGACGGCCCGATATCGCGCCAGAGCCTCCGCACATCGTCAGGAAGCTCTGGCACGCCGTCATAAAATCCCGATAATGTGACACGCCCCGTCGCACCGTCACGCAGATCCGAGAGAATGTCGCACAGCACCTGAATGGGATTGCGCGCCGCATTGCCGAACATGCCCGAATGCAGATCACGATCCGCTGCCGTGACGATGACTTCCTCGCCCACCATGCCGCGCAACATGGTTGTGATGGCTGGTGTTTTCGCGTCCAGCATCCCCGTGTCGCAGATCAGCGCGACATCCGCCTTGAGTTCCCCCGCATTGGCTTTGAGAAACGGCAGCAGGTTCGTACCTCCGGACTCCTCTTCCCCCTCGATCACCATCGTGACACCCACGGGGAGCGCGCCATTCGCGTCGATCAGGGCGCGACAGGCTTCAAGGAAGGTCATTACCTGTCCCTTGTCGTCCGCCGCTCCCCGCGCGCGAATTTCCTGTGCGCCATCCGGCCCCTCCATCAGACACGGCTCGAAGGGGGGCGTCTGCCACAAATTCAGCGGGTCGACCGGCTGAACGTCGTAATGGCCGTAGAACAGCACATGCGGCGCATCCTGTGGCCCAGCCCGATGCCCGACGACGATGGGATGTCCCGGCGTCTCACGGCTCGATGCTTCGAACCCAAGTGCGTGCAATTCTTTCACCAGCCAGTCGGCGGCCGCGCGGCAATCCTGCGCATGGGCGGCCTGTGTGGAAATGCTGGGAATGCGCAGAAAGGCGAACAGCCGCTCAAGACTGTCGTTGATGTTGGAATCGACCTGTTCAAGCGCCTTGTGGGTGGCTGTCATGACTCTCCCTTCCCTGCTCCCGCAACGGATCGGAAGCCGGGGGATAGTGGCATGAACGACCAGACCGGCGAAACAGCCGATCCGCCGACCTTATTTCCCCGAGGTCAGCTTCAGTACCCACAACCGTGCGATATCCGCTGCGCCATTATCGCCTCCCACAGTGTGGAACGTGGCAATGGCGTCCTTCGTGCGGCCCGCATCCATTTCGGCTTCGCCCAACCGCAGTTTCGAGATATCGAGATCCGTCGTGCCTTTCGCGATGCCGTCTTTCATCACCGCAAGACCCTGATCCACCTGTCCGGCCAGCACGCGGTTGTACCCCACCGTCACCAGTCGGTTGCCGGTCTTTTCCTGTCGGGCCGAAGCCTCATCCGCATCGGCGGAGGCCTTTCTGTCCGCAATCGCCTTCATCACCAGCGCGCGCAAACGTCCTTCACGCGCGGCCGACGGCCCCTGTCCCAGCGCGCCATAGGCATAGCCCTGCGTCATGATGTCGAGGCCCACCTGCGGCAGCCCCATCTGCACGGCAATCTCGGTCGCATCCATGAAATCGGCTGTCTGCATCAGGTTCCCCAGCGCGAGACGAATGCGGTAGACGTCCAGATGCAGCGAGGGCGGCAGGCGGTCGTTGGTCACCAGCGCATGCAGAAGCTGCGCCCAGTAATCCGGCTTGGGATACAGTGTGGCCAGCAGGGAATAGGCGTGCGTCTGTGCTGACGTATTCTTGATCTGCGTGGCACACGTTGCCAGCAGCAGAAGCTGGTCTTCGGTTGGCTTTTTGCCCTGCTTTTGCAGACTGTCCACCAACATTCGCTGCACCCGCGCGGCGTTGGCGTAATCGTGCTGGAGATAATAGGCCTGCGCGAGAAGGTTCTCCATCTGCGCGTCCGGACCGACCTCCTTGAGGTAGCGCTCGATCCCCTTCACGGCACGCGGATAGTCCTTGGCGGTGTAGGCCATCGTGCCTTCCGCCTTGAGCATCTGGGCGCGGGCCTCACGAGAGGTGCGCGGTGAGGCGATTAACTGATCGTAGGCCTGCGTCGCGCCTGCCAGATCACCCGATTGGGACGCCACGGCAGCGCGCATCTGCTCAATCGTGTAGGTCTCATAATCGCTGCGACCGGGAACCGCCTGCGCTTCATTCACCGCCGCCATCGCACGGCTGTAATCATGCTTCCCCAGCGCGGTTTCCGCTGCCTGAAGAGCCGCTCCCACCTTGGGGCCGAGCTCCTCCTCGGCATGCGCCACAACCGGCGCGCCACAGATCAGGACGGAAGCAAGAAGGGCTGCACGAAACGAACGCAGGCTCATGAAACTCAATCTCCGTCGGTAAACTGGTCCTGGCCCACGATGCCGAGCCTCGTGATGCCAAGCCGCTGCGCATCCGCCAGCACATGAACCACCGTCTTGTAATCCGCCAGACGGTTCGGGCTGATGTGCATCTCCGGCTGTTCCGGCTGCTCGGCGGCGGCCTCACGAAAGCGCGTCTGCAACTCGGCCTCATTGGTCACGGGGGCGCCGTTCCATGTGATCGTGTTGTCGAAATCGATCCCCACCGTAACCACACGCGGATCTGGCGTTGTCTGCGGCGGCGGATTGCCTTGCGGCAGATCCATCGACACCGAATGCGTCTGAAGCGGAATGGTGATGATGAGCATGATGAGCAGCACCAGCATCACGTCGATCAACGGCGTGGTGTTGATATCGACGATGCCTTCGTCCTCGGTCGTGCTCTCGGACCCGACATTCATGCCCATAACCAAAACCCTCCCCGGCCGATCCGTTCCGCCGTCAGGACGGCGAAACGCTGCCAATCAATTCGTGTGCGGCTGCTCAATGACAAAATCCACACGCGTGACGCCTGCTTCCTGACAGGCCGCAATCAGACGACCCACCGATTCATAACGTGCGCTTGCATCGCCCCGGATCATGATCTGAGGCTGTGGTTTCTCGACCGCCACCTGCGCCAGTCTGGCCATCAGATCGTCCCGGTCGCGCAGCGGCGTCTGGTTCCAGTAAGCCTGCCCGTCCGGCGTCACAGCCAGCGTGATGTTGCCCGGCAGCACCTTGCTGGGCTGGTTGGTGTCCTTGGGCAGCGTCACTTTCACCGTGTGCGTCGCCACCGGAATGGTGATGAGAAAGATGATGAGGAGCACCAGCATGACGTCCACGAGAGGCGTCGTGTTGATCGCCGAGACGACCTCGTCCTCGTCATGCCCTCCGCCGACGGACATGCCCATGGTCTCAGCCCACCCGGTCGTTTGTGGTCGCCGTGGTGGGCGAATTGTCCGGACGTACAACCACCGTCTGGCGCACGGCACCATGACGGAAACCGCCGATCAGAATGGACTGGAGATCGGCTGCGAAGTTGCGCACACGGTCCATGCTCGTCTTGTTGCGACGAACCAGCAGGTTGTAGCCCAGCACAGCGGGAACGGCGGTGCCCAGACCGATGGCCGTCATGATGAGCGACTCACCCACCGGGCCCGCCACCTTGTCGATGGACGCCTGACCCGCGATGCCGATGGCTGTGAGCGCGTGGTAGATACCCCAGACCGTGCCGAACAGCCCCACGAACGGCGAGGTGGAACCGACCGTGCCGAGGAAGGCCAGTCCGCTCTGAAGGTCGCTCTGCACCGAATCAACCGCACGCTGGATCTGCGAGGACGTCCAGGCGGAGAGGTCGATGGATTCCTGCATCGTTCCTTCATGGTGCTCCGCCGCCACGATCGCGGTCTCCGCGATATAGCGGAAAGGAGACGCTCCACTCAGCGAAGAGGCGCCTTCCTGGAGCGTCGGGCGCGTCCAGAAGTTCTTCGCCGCCTCGCGGGAGGCCGAGAAAAGGCGCGACTGCTCGAAGAATTTCGTGATCATGATGTACCACGAACCGAGCGACATTCCGAGCATGATGATCAGCACGGTCCGCGCCACGATATCGCCATTCCCCCACAGCGCGCCAAGTCCGTAGGGATTGACCACGGTTTCGGTGCCGGTGGGCGAGATTGCGACCGGTGCGGGCGTCGTCGCAGGAACCTGCGTTTCCTGACCCGCCACAGGCGTGCCGGGCTGAGGTGCCGACTGCGGCACCGTCTGGGCGGCAGGTGCGGTTTCCTGAGCAAAGACCGCCACGGGCGCGGCCGTCGCCAGAAGAACGGCCAGAGCGGGAACACCCAGCGCGGAGAAAGGCAGGCGGCGGAACAGTCGGGTCATCGTGGCAGCGTCCTCATGAATGAAGCGGCAACAGGATCAGTTGTCGGACAGATCGAAGGATATGGTAAACACATGATGCAGTTCCCTCACGGGCACACCACGCAAAGTGGCAGGCGCGTAACGGGCTCTGCGGAAGAAATCAGCGGCCGATTTTGCAAAATCCTGTCCGCCGCGCACGGTCTTGAACGTGCAGTTGGTGGGACGGCCATCCACCTCCACATCACACACGGCCGTCACCTCCCCTTCGCGCCCTTCGTCCAGCGCTTCGGGCGGATAGATCGGGGTGACGTGGTTGACCACACTCTCGCTTGCCGGGCGATCCGGCGCGGCATTGGCCGGAGGTGCGGGTGTCGTCGCCGTCGAGTGCTCGCTATTGGCGTTCTGCTCCACCGGCTTGGGCGGCTTCGTATGCGTGACATGACGCATTACCGGCTTGGGCGGCGGTTCCGTATGAATCTTCGGAGGCGGGATATAGGGCGGCGGCGGAGCCTCCATCTTGGGTGGAGGCGGCGGCGGTGGAGGTGGCGGAGGAGGTGCCGCTTCATGAATGACGGTTGTCTTCAGAGGCGCGCGCAGAACCGGAACCGTTTCCTTGTCGACCCAATTTTCATAAACGATCGCAATAACCATGGACACGAGGACGACACCCGAGATGCCGACGATCTGCTTCGTCGGTTTGCGTCGTTGCCGCGCGTACTCCAGCATTCCAGCACATCTCCCTAGACATCGTCACCGGATCATCCACCCTATAATTGGGTCGGATCAATGGCACAGCACACTTGCCCGAACTGCGAACTTTTCGCAATACGACCCGGATCGCGCCCGTGATGCCTGATTGGGCCGCTGAGGACAACGGATGTCAAGTCACCACGACATATTTTGATACACATTCGTGAACAGGAAAACCGTGAAATTTTACAAGATTTTCCGGATTCCCGCGCAAATCCCACAGTCGAAACCATGGTGCGTCCGCACGGGTTGGCAACCGCGTCACGCCCTCTCGGACGGAAGACAACAAGAAAATACCGTCCGGAGCATTATCGACGCTCCGGACAGACATTTCCTCGCCGGCACGGACGTCTCACTGAGCGCTGGCACTCGCTTCCGAACGGGTTGCCCCCACGCGGGCCGCAAGCGATCCCGCCATGAAGTCATCCAGATCACCGTCCAGCACTGCGTCCGGGTTGGTTTTCTCCACGCCGGTCCGCAGATCCTTGACCATCTGGTAAGGCGCCAGAACATAGGAACGGATCTGATGTCCCCAACCGATATCGGTCTTGGCCGCCTCGGTCTGGGCCGCCGCCGCCTCACGCTTTTGCAATTCCGCCTCATAGAGACGGGCGCGCAGCATGCCCATGGCCGTCGCACGGTTGCGGTGCTGTGAACGATCCGTCTGACATGCCACGACGATGCCCGAAGGCACGTGCGTGATACGGATGGCGGATTCGGTCTTGTTGACGTGCTGACCGCCCGCGCCGGACGCGCGGAACGTGTCCACACGAAGATCCGCCTCGTTGATCTCGATCTCGATCGTGTCGTCAATCACCGGATAGACCCACACCGATGCAAACGACGTCTGACGACGCGCCGCCGCATCGAACGGCGAGATACGGACCAGACGGTGTACGCCCGCCTCGGTCTTGAGCCAGCCATAGGCATTGGGCCCACTGACCTGAATGGTCGCGGATTTGAGACCAGCCTGCTCACCTTCCGAACTTTCGATCAGCGTGATCTTGTAGCCATGCGCTTCCGCCCAGCGGGTGTACATGCGCAACAGCATCTCGGCCCAGTCCTGAGCCTCTGTGCCACCCGCACCCGCATTGACCTCAAGATAGCAATCATTGGAATCGGCCTCGCCGGAAAGCAGGCTCTCGATTTCGCGCCGCTTGGCCTCCTCGGCCAGACGCCTAAGCGTGCCGGTGGCCTCCGCCACCATGTCGGTGTCGCCTTCCGCCTCGGCCATTTCCACCAGTTCGAGCGAGTCCTGAACCTCGTTCTCAAGGTTCTGAACGCCTTCGATCTGGTTGGCCAGAAGCGTCCGCTCGCGCATCATCTTCTGCGCGGCCTCGGCATCGTTCCACAAATCCGGGTCTTCGGCCCGGTTGTTCAGTTCGGCAAGCCTGCCCTGAGCGACATCCCAGTCAAAGATGCCTCCTCAGCAGCGCGACCGACTGCTTGATCTGTTCGTTGAGCGCTTCCGTCTCGGCGGACATGCGACCGTGACTCCGTCTCTCGGGGTTATCGACAAACGGCACCAGATACAGCCGACAGGCAGACGTGTCACCCCTGCCCGCAGCACTTCGCCACCGCTATGCTGTCTCCATGCTCCGCTTCTCGCCCGCCACCGCCGCCATCGCTCTCCTGACGGAAGGCCTCTGCGGCTACCCAGCGCCACTGTATCGACGCATCCGTCATCCCGTCGTGTGGATGGGCACCCTCATCGACGCGCTGGAACGTCGCCTCAATCGTCCCACTGCTTCCCGCACGACACGCCTTTTGACCGGCGCAGCCGCAACAGGGGCCATCACCCTCATTCCCACCGCTCTTGCGGCCGGTGCCGCGCGGCTTGTGGGCAAAAAACCGCTGCCATGCGGCCTCCTTGCAAGCGCCTGCATGGCTCAACGCTCCCTGCACCAACACGTGGAAGCTGTGGCCATCGCTTTGGAAAAAGATGGGCTGGAAGAGGGGCGCCGCGCCGTTTCCATGATCGTGGGCCGTGATCCAGCCACATTGGATGAGTCCGCGATCTGCCGGGCAGCCATTGAAACGCTGGCCGAGAACTTCTCGGACGGGATCGTGGCTCCGGCCCTATGGTGCGCGCTTGGCGGACTGCCGGGAGCCGTATTCTACAAGGCCGTCAACACCGCCGACAGCATGATCGGCCATCGCAGCGACCGCTTCGAAGCCTTCGGCAAATGCGCCGCCCGGCTGGATGACGCGATCAACCTGCCCGCCTCGCGCCTCGCGGCCCTTCTGCTCATTCTCGCCGCACTTCTCTCCGGCGCGGACTGGAAAGAAGCCATCCGCACCATCCGACGCGACGCCCCCCATCACCGCTCCCCCAACGCGGGCTGGCCGGAAGCCGCCATGGCGGGCGCACTCGGTGTCGCGCTGGCCGGACCGCGTGTGTATGGGGGCACAATGACGGAGGTGCGCTGGATGGGCACGGGACGCGCAGACCTTACCCCCAGCGACATTCGCGCGGCCTTGCATCTCTACCGCAGCGCCTGTCTGCTTCAGGGAGCCGTTCTCTCAGCGCTGTCCGTGCGTTATCCAAGCTGAGCAACCCTTACCCCAGTGCCGAGACCGCAGGACCAGCGGGGCGGAAATGCGCGATATCGAGTTGCACGTCCTGTCGTGCCAGCAGACCGGGACGATGGGTAATGGACACCAGCGTGACCGACGGCAATTCCGTCCGCAGCAGGCTGTAAAGCGCTGTTTCCGCATCTTCGTCGAGACTGGAGGTGGACTCATCGAGAAACACCCAGTCCGGCGCGGTCAGCAGCACACGCCCGAACAGAAGCCGCTGCTGCTCACCCGCAGAGAGGGTCTCCGCCCAGCGCGCTTCCTCATCGAGCCGTCCCGCAAAGGCTGCCAGTCCCACCTTCGCCAGCACGGCATTGACCGCCTCCGGAGTGTGCGCTTCCACAGCACCGGGATAGCACAGAGCCTGTCTGAGCGTGCCCAACGGCAGGTACGGCGTCTGCGGCACGAACATCATTCGCGCGTCCGGCTGCACGATACGCCCGGCGGCAAACGGCCAGATACCGGCCAGCACACGCAGAAACGTAGATTTGCCTATGCCCGAGGGACCTGTCAGCGCAATGTTGCGGCCACGTGGCAGCGTCAGGCAGACATCGTTGAGCAGCACGCTCCCATCCGGCCGCATGATGCTCAGATGCTCCACAAGCAGGTCCGAGTCAGCAGCACCTTTCACACGTTCGATGGCCTGTTCATGTGCCCGCGCTCGGTCCATCGTGCGCTGGAACGTGGCCAGACGCGCAACATTGGCGCGCCATTCCGCGAGTGAAGCGTAAGAGGAAGCAATCCATCCCAGAGCGCCCTGCACACGGGAGAAGGCCAGCACAAGCTGCATGAGCGTGCCGAAACTGATCTTGTTCGCGAAATAACGGATCGACCCCACAAGAAGCGCAAAGTTTCCCGACAGCACCTCAAGCCCGCTCGTCAGCAGCCCCAGCCACTTCGTGCGGTTCATGATGCGCAGGAAATTGCCGTAAACGGACGTGAACTTTCCAAGCAGTCCCGCCTGTTCTTGCGCGGCACCTCCCGTAAGCGCGATGCTTTCGGCGTTGTTGCGCACATGCACGAGCGCATAGCGGAAATCCGCCTCCACCTTCTGCTGGAACATCCGCAGACCGATCAGCCGGCGTCCCGCCAGATGGGTGATAAGTGTCGCCACGATGGAATAGATCAGCGCCACCCACAGGAAATACCCCGGAATACGCACACCCAGCACCACAAGCGGCCCTGACAGCACCCACAGGAGGCCGACATAGCTGCACAGGGTAATAACGTTCGACAGAAGATCCGTCACCTGTGTCAGCGTGTCGGCCGCAAAACGATCGATGTCTTCCTGAATACGTTGATCCGGATTGTCCGGCCCCTGACCGGGCGTGCTTTCCCTCTCGGGCGCCGTGTCCAATCCGGCCTCATGCACGGCAATGAGAAAGGCCGTGTTGCGCTCAAGCCATTGCGCCAACATGTGGCGTGTCATCCATCCACGCCAGCGCAGTTGCAGAAGCTGCTGGAGATAGGTGGCATAGACCGCCCCAAGAAGCGACGGGATGGCAATGATGAAGAAGCCCGGCACGAGGCCGTCCGGCGTACGGACGTACCAGAACAGCCCGAGCATGAAGTTCTTCACGTCCCGCTGCTGAAGCGCCGTGTAATAGATATTACGCGAGAAGGACTGGAGCACGTCCAGCCCCACAAGGATTAGTGTGAGCGCCACGACCGCGAGAAGAAGCCCCCACGCCCATTTGCGATCCTCAGACGTAAAATAGGGGCGGCTCAGATACCACACCTCGCTCACAAGCCGCCGGAACTTCTTCATGGACGCATCTTCTCCTCATCGTGCGGAGCGGCACCCTCACGCATTCACTCGCATCACGCAATGGAGAGAGACCGCCCGACCTATCGCAGCGCCTGTGTCTCGCGGATCAGGGCATGAATGAAGGCCAGTTTCCTACGCACACCCGCCGTCAGGACGAACGGATAGAAATCCGACAGCCCCATGGAACGGTTCAGACTGTTCACCGCCGATGTCAGGGGCATCCACGCATTCATGATCTCATCGAAAGAGGCGCGAAGATACGGATCTTTCAATGTCCCCGGAGCAGAGACGGCGGCTGTTCCGGTGGCGGGATTGATTGTCACACCATAGGCCGAAGCCGTCTCAAGCGTGGACACAATGTGGAGGTAATGCGCCCAGGTCTCCGCGAAATCTTCCCAAGGATGGGCCGTGGCGTAGGCACTGACATAATGCTCTCGCCAGTCCGTGGACAGCGGGCGGCCATAATGCGCCTGCAAGGCCTGTTGATAGTCCTCCCGGTCATCCCCGAACACGCTGCGGCACGCCTCCACGCGACCTGCGTCACGCACCAGCACGTTCCAGTAATAATGGCCCACTTCATGACGGAAATGCCCCAGAAGCGTGCGGTAATACTCGCCCATTTCCACGCGCATCCGTTCACGCTCGGCATCGTCGGCCTCCCGGATCGCGAGCGTGATCAACCCGTTGTCATGCCCCGTCATCACAGGGGCCGATCCATCGGGGGCATCGTCGAGAAAATCGAACGCCAGCCCCCCTTCGGGATCTTCCCAGCGATTGCGGAGGGGAAGTCTCAGACGCAGCAGGGTATAAAACAGACGATGCTTGGCGATCTCGATCTTGCGCCAGCGTTCCAGATTGCCCGGGACGGACAGATCGGGAATGGTGCGGTTGAAACGGCAGGCAAAACAGACTGGCGTGTGGTTCTGATCGGTGGCCGAGGTCAGCCAGTTGCACACATCGTACGCATGGTTAGCGCAGTAGACGACTTCCGCATGTCGGACCTGAGGCTCCATCGGATGCCACCGCCCTGCCACCTGAGCGGGTTCCAGCGCCGTCAGCATGGACAAGCCGGGCAGATACCCCACCGGATGATGACAGGATTCGCACGCCGTATTTTCGAAAAACAGCGGCTGCTCACAGCATTGACAGGAAAACAGCTTCACGCGACCGCCACCCTCATCGCCTCTATCGTCCCATCATGTCAGGCTCTTGCAGAAACTTGCAATGGCCGTGGCAATGCCCGCGCTTCCATCGTCACGTCGAAACGCGCCTGACAACGATCAAGAAGGCCCGACACGGGCGCTGCTTCCTCCGGCACGGCGGAGACAGCGAGCGCAATATGATTCTGCGCGGCAATCTGGCCGGACGTGGTGTCAAACCCCAGCCATCCACGCTCCAGCACGAAGGCCTCCGCCCAAGCGTGCAGATCGCAGGTCAACGCGCCTCCACTTTTTTCCTGAACGAGATAGCCGGACACAAATCGCGCGGCGAAGCCCGCACGACGCGCAAGGGCGATGAAAAGCCATGCACTATCACGACACGATCCGCTTCGACGCGCCAGAGTTTCAGCCGGCGACCAGACTCCGGGTTCGAACCGTGTGCGATACATGAGAGAAGACGCAATGCGCTGATTGAGACCGCATAGCCAATCCAGCGGCATGGCTGTCGCACCTCTCTCCGAATGGGTCTGAAAATCGTCAGGAAGAGGCCCATTGAACACCGGCATACGGTAACTGGCGCGATCAGCCTCACGCCGAAGAATCGGTATCGGGCCGCTTCTACATTCCAACGGATCATAGGGCGAAAGATCGACCGTCATGCGGACCTCGATATCGAACCGCGACATCAATCCGTCGAAAACAGCTTCGGCTACAGTGTTATCGTGCCCATCGGTCTTCCAAAGGACAGCGCCGCCCACTGGCCCAACATCCAGTTCATAGGTCAGCACGGATCTGCGCCCGATCTCTCGCGGATGAAGGCGGATCGTCTGCGGACCGAGAGAAACGGGCCGGTCATAATGATAGGATGTCCGATGACGCAACGCGACGTGAGCACTCACCCGGACATCTCTCCCAAACACGCTTTCACTACCGGCCGCTTCTTCTCACATGCCATCATGACAGGCCATCATTTCCTTCTGACATCGTAACAGGAACACGCAAGGCGGCAACTCTTCGCGACCCACACGCATAAAACGGAACCCGTTACTCTTTTGCTTCTTGGCAAAGGGAGAGACGAGTGTTTTAATAAATTATCGTAACGATCAGGCGCAGATTTTTTCGTCCGATCCAGAAGCGAGGCAGACAGATGGGCGCCAGGATCTTGCAATCCCAGCTTCAGGACGCAGGCATCTTCGCTGCCTATCATGTGCCGGATTTCTTTTGCGAGTTGATGAACCGCGGCGGTCCGCTGCCCGATGAATTGCATTCTGTTCGTGACCGGCTGGCCCAATTCGATCTCGCAGAACTTCGTCACAGGACGGAAAACGCCGAAAAGCAGCTCTATCGTCTGGGCATCACCTTCACCGTTTATTCCGACCGCGAAGCCATCGACCGCATCCTTCCCTTCGACGTCATTCCGCGCATCCTGACCGCTCAGGAATGGACTCACATCGAAAAAGGCGTGCAGCAGCGCGTCCAGGCCATCAATCTATTCCTGCACGACATCTATCACGACCGAAACATCCTGCGCGACGGGGTCGTGCCCGAGCATCTGGTTCTTAAAAACGCCAATTATTGCGAAGCGATGGTAGGAGTGGACGCGCCCGGCGGCGTTTATGTTCATATCAACGGCACGGACCTGATCCGTGACCGCAGCGGTCGCTTTCTGGTGCTCGAAGACAATGCGCGCACGCCGTCGGGTGTGTCCTACGTTATTGAAAACCGGCATATGATGCTGCGCCTGATGCCTGACCTCGCCTCAGGTGTCCCCCTGCGCTCCGTGGAGGATTACGGCAGCCAGCTTTACCGAACTCTGTGCGAAGTCGCACCCGCCAGCGTGACGGATCCGCAGGTTGTCCTGCTCTCACCGGGCATCTACAATTCCGCCTATTTCGAGCATGTCTTCCTTGCCCGTGAGATGGGCGTACCACTGGTGGAAGGACGCGATCTCCTTGTTGAGAACCACCGCGTCTATATGCGAACCGTCGCCGGACTGCGGCCGGTCCATTCCATCTATCGCCGCATCGACGATGCCTTTCTCGATCCCCTCGCCTTCAATCCCGACAGCCTGCTCGGTGTTCCCGGACTGGTGGAGGCCTATCGACGCGGCAATGTGACAATCGCCAACGCGCTCGGCACCGGTGTTGCGGACGACAAGGCGGTTTATGCCTACATGCCGCGCATCATCCGTTATTATCTCGACGAAGATCCAATCCTCGACAGTGTGGAAACCCATATCTGTGCAGAAGCCGAAGGTCTGGCTTTCACACTGGCCAATCTCGAAAAACTCGTTGTCAAACCGGTAGGCGAATCCGGCGGATACGGTCTTCTCATCGGACCGCACGCAACAGCCGCCGAACTGGATGATTTCCGCGCGCGTCTGAAGGCGCGTCCCGACAATTATATCAGCCAGCCTGTCATTGATCTCTCGGTCACCCCCACAATCTGCCCGGACGGCGTGGAAGCCCGGCATGTGGATCTGCGCCCCTTTGCCCTGACCGGAAAATCCACATGGGTGCTGCCGGGAGGACTGTCGCGCGTGGCGCTACGTAAAGGGTCTCTGGTGGTCAACTCCTCTCAGGGTGGTGGTTCCAAAGATACATGGGTGATGTCGGCATGACACAGATGTCTCCGGTTTCGCCCGGAATGCTTCCCGGCCTGAACACGCTTCTCTCCCGTTATGCCGAAAGCATGATGTGGCTGGCGCGTTACATGGAACGCATCGAAAACCTCGCCCGTCTGATCGAGGTGACGGAAACATTCGTGCGCGGCCCCGATGGCAGGACCGTGTGGGACACCATCGTGCAAATCAACACGGATGAGGTGCATTTCCACACGCTGTATCCCCACGCCACCGAAGATGATTATCTCGCATTCTACATCACGGATCTTGCCAATCCGGGCTCCATCAAAGCCATGGCGAATGCTGCACGTGAAAATGCCCGTTCTGTCCGTCCGCTGATCTCGACGGAAATGTGGATGCACCTCAATGTCTTCACGAAGGCGCTTCTGGATCTTGAGCCTTCCCATATCCGCCGCACGGGTCTTTCCGCACTGTGCAACAGGATCAAACAGGATTGCCAGACCCATACAGGCATCACTGAAGGCACGCTCTACCGCGATCAGGCGTGGCTCTTCTACCTTCTGGGGCGCCATCTGGAACGTGGAGACCAGATCACACGCTTGATCGACACGCGATACCATACCCTTCTGCCGGCTGATGAAGAAGTCGGCTCGGAAATCGACACGACGCAATGGGCTTCGGTTCTGCGTTCTGCCGCCGCCTATCACGCATTTCGCCGATTGCAGCCTGTCACCACCACTCCGACGAATGTGGTCGGATTCCTTCTCAAGAACGAAGGCTTTCCCCGTTCACTGGCGCTGAACCTGCGGCAGGCGGACGGGCTGCTGACAGCGCTCTCCACGCATTACAACCTTCGACGTCAGTGCTCACCTGTGCGCGAACGGCTGGCCGAACTGCGCGCCACGCTGGAAGACCAGACAACAGAAGACATGATTATCCGCGGGCTTCACGAATACATGAAATGGATACAGAAAGAGATCGCAGCCCTACAAAACGATCTGGCCGCAGCCTATTGGCCAGCGCCGCAGATTCCCCCACAGGACGTCTCCCCTCACACCGGGCAATAAGAACGAATTGACCTGCAGAGTCCATCGAACTCCCGCAGGTCAGACTCGCCCTATCTTTGGCAAAACCTTACGAACGCAGGCATCACTTCAAAAAGGCCGAGCTTCCCACCATCCGTATCCGCCACCGGCCGGCCCATGTAAGCGCTGTGACGGTCTCAGGCGGCACATCAAGTACATTTTCCCCCGTCGCATCCGCTCGCAAAGCGGCAAGCACCAGCCTGCGGATAACACCGGGACGCAGGGCCGCGTAGGCAACACCTTGCCATGACGGCGCTATCGCTAACCACTTCGAGAGCCTCTGTAACATGTCATTACGGCTTTCCCCTTCCGGTGGCTGGAATGAAGGATCATTCACCCACCGTTCCACCTGCTCGGGCGGCAGATCTCGCAGCGGCTGGCCCGCCCACAGGCCGTAATCGCGATCACGCAAACACGCTTCGAGAAAAACGTCTTTTCGTCCTGTATCAAGGAGAGCGTGGCGATCCTCAACGTGTCCCACGCAGAGCGGAGCAGAAACAGGAAGAAACGCGAGACACTTCGGATCGACCGTTATTCTGTCATGGGGAGACGGAAACACACCGCATTTCACCGCTTGAGGAAGCGGCAAAGCAATACATATAAGTTCCGCCCGCTTCATGGACGCCAGGCCTGCAACGCCTCTTCCAGACGTCCCCACTCCTCATCACTACGCGGAAGCCCAAATCGCAATTCCGTCGGGCGATCGTCAAAAGCTCGGGTGACGATGCCATGCCGGCACAACCACTGCCACAGACCGGGAGCATCTGCGCTCCGCACAAGAGCAAAAAGCAGCGTATGACCGATCACTAAAAGTCCACATTGCGCAAAAAGACCGAATAAGCGCCGCATATCTTTGGCAAGAATAGTGCATCGACGTTCACGCCAGTCACGATCCGTAAGAGCTGCGCATCCGGCAGAAATCGCAACCGTTCCCACCGCCCATGACCCCAACAGTCGCCGCATGCGCGCCGCGATCTCTCTGTTGGCCAGAAGAAAACCAAGCCGCACACCGGGCAGGCCATAGCTCTTTCCGAAAGACCTAAGAACAATCAACGCCGGATGCGGAAGACATGGCGCAAGACTGTCTCCGTTCTCAAGATCCGCATATGCTTCATCCACAACCAGATACGCACCGGCTTCCGCACACCGATCCGCCAACTGATGCAAGCGGGAAACCGATACGCGGCGACCATCTGGATTATTGGGATTGCACAGGACCGCAATGCCCCCACTCCGCACAGCACTCGCGGAAAATGCTGTCATATCCTCTACAACTTGCACATGCGCACCCGCATTTCGCCATGCCGTTTCATGGCCGCTATAGGTGGGACCAAACAGCACAACATCTCGACCGGGAAGCACATACGGCAGAAGACCGATCAGAATCTGCGTGCCGGGACCAGCTACGATCAGTTCTTGCGAATGCACGCCGTAGACATCCGCCGCAGCCGCCACAAGCCGCTCTTCATCCGCATGTTCCGGAAGATGCGTCAGTTCCATCACGGAAGGCATCTGAAACGGATAGGGATACGGGCTGATACCGGTGGAAAGATCAATAAATGGAGCCGGTGCATTGGGAAAAGACGCCATAACCTGCCGCACCTGCCCACCGTGCTCCGGCAGGCGCACAACACGACTCATCCGCGCGACACCGGACGCGCGAGGGCAACAAGTGCCTGCATGTCGATATGCTTCTCCAGATGATCCGCCCATGCGTTCAGAGCCGCCTCCACACGTTCCTCATGATCGCTCAACGGGCCTGTCACCATGCCAACGCGTCCCAGAAGCGCCTCACGTGCAGCCCCACTCTGCATGACACCATGCAGATACGTCCCCCATACACGCCCATCAACTGAGCGCGCACCATCGGGAATGCCGCCCAACCACGCAAATGGACGACCACAATCGACGCCCTGTGTGCGGCCCATATGAATTTCGTAGCCATGGACAGCAACATTCTCTGGAACGAGAACACCCGATACCTCGACCAGTTGTTTCTCCGCCGTCAGTTCCGTGCACACATCCAGCAGTCCCAGTCCCGGCGCTTCCTGAGGCTCACCTTCAATACCTTTTGGGTCGGCAATCATACGTCCCAACATCTGATATCCGCCACAGATCCCGAGAACACGTCCGCCACGGCGCACATGCGCTGCCAGATCGATATCCCATCCCTCTTTCCTGAAGAACGCAAGATCTGAAATCGTGCCCTTCGATCCGGGCAGGATCACCAGATCGCACAACGGAAGTGGTTTTCCCGGCTCCGCGATTATCAGATCCACACCCGGCTCCGCACTCAATGGGTCCAGATCGTCGAAATTCGCAATCAGGGGCATATGCGGCACAACCACTCGCACGCTTCCCCCATGGCCACCGTCTGAGCGCAGATCCGCCGCGTCCTCCGCCGGCAATTCTTTCACACGATCGAGATAAGGCACCAACCCAAGCGGTGACCACCCGGTAAAAGCGGCAATCGCCTCCATCCCCGAAGCAAAGAGAGTCGGGTCACCCCGCATCCTGTTAACGACAAATCCTTTGATGCGCTCAGCATCCATCTCGTTCAGAACTGTTTTCGTTCCCACAAGACTGGCGATCACGCCGCCCCGGTCGATATCGCCCACCAGCACGACATCCACATCCGCTGCCTGCGCGAACCCCATATTGGCAATGTCATCCGCCCTCAAATTGACCTCGGAGGCCGAGCCCGCCCCCTCAACCAGAACAATATCGGCCTCATCGGAAAGCCTGTGAAAAGCACCGAGAACATCCGGCATCAACTCGCGCTTGATCGCCTGATAATCCCGCGCCCGAAACGCACCTCGCACCTGCCCGCACACCACAAGCTGCGCGCCCGTCTCGCTTTGGGGCTTGAGCAACACCGGATTCATATCGACAGAAGGCGCCACCCCGCACGCCTGTGCCTGCAATGCCTGCGCGCGTCCGATTTCGCCGCCATCCACTGTCACGGCGGCATTATTGGACATGTTCTGCGGCTTGAAGGGCCGCACCCGCAGGCCCTGCCGCGTGAGAGATCGCGCAAGTCCCGCAACCAGCACCGATTTGCCAACGCTCGAACCCGTTCCCTGAAACATCAGCGCCCGGGCCATCAGAACTCGATGCCTTCCTGCGCCTTCACACCCGCCTTGAAATGATGCTTCACCAAAATCATTTCCGTCACCAGATCCGCCGTCTCGATCAGCGCAGGTGGCGCATTGCGTCCCGTGACAACCACATGCTGCATCTCTGGACGGGCTGCCAGATCGTCCAGAACCGTTTCAAGAGGCAGATAATCGTAGCGCAGCGCGATATTGAGTTCGTCCAGAACCACGAGCGCCACGTCTTCACGCTCCAGCGCCACCCGCGCCACATCCCACGCTCTGGCGCACGCGGCCACATCGCGCGCGCGGTCCTGCGTCTCCCACGTAAATCCTTCGCCCATCGTGTGCCATTCCAACAGATCGTCGAACCGCTCAAGCGCGATACGCTCTCCAGTGGACCACGCACCCTTTATGAATTGCACAACCACAACCCGCTTCCCGCGCCCGAGCATCCGCAGAGCCAGCCCAAAAGCCGCCGTGGATTTTCCCTTGCCGGGACCGGTGTTCACCGCGAGAAGTCCCTTCTCGATGGTTTTCTCCGCAACCTCCCGATCCTGCACCCTCTTGCGCTTGCGCATCTTCTCCTGATGTCGAAGCGCTTCGTCCCGCTCTTCACTCATGCACGTGTCTCCCGCTGCGCCATCACATGAAAATACGTGCCCGACACGTGTCCGCACCGACCACCCGCCAAACCGAGATCCCGGCCCGTTCCATCGCGCAGATCCACCAGCGGTTCATCATGACCGGCCTCAATCACCTGCGCATAATGAAATTCATGGCCCCGAAGGCATGTACCGCGCCTGCCAAGGGCACAGTCCTCCCGAAGCACGGCTTCCCGATAACCGAGATTCATCTTTCGCTTGGCAAAACTTGTGACATGGCCAAGAAGCCCGCTCATGGGATGCATCACGCCCTGCGCATCTTCAAGAGCGCGGCCGAGCACCATGAAGCCGCCGCACTCACCATGCACAGGTCGTGTTCGCGCAAATTCTGCAAGACTTGTCTGAAAATTTCGCGCCTGTGACAGGCACCCCGCATGAAGCTCGGGATAGCCTCCGGGCAACCAGCAGATATCGCACGATGCGTCCGGCCCTTCGTCTGCTAGCGGCGAGAACGGCACCAGTTCAGCGGCTGCTTTGCGCCATCCATGCGCCAGATGACCGTAAAAAAATGAGAACGCCACATCATTCGCCACCGCGATCCGCTGCCCCGGCGGAGCCACAGCGATGTCGTGCCCACCATGAATGTCCAGCGGCTGCGCCACACCCAGCATTGCGTCAAGGTCGAGTGACGCCACAGTGCGCTCCGCCAAGCGCCCCACCAGCGCCTCCAGTTCGTGCTGTTCGCGCGCCTGCACCAGCCCGAGATGCCGCTCCGGCAACACCAATGTCTTGTCACGCAAGAACGCGCCCAGCACGCTCAGCCCTGCGGCTTCCACGGCTCCTTTTGCCATGGCCAGATGCCGCGCGGACGCCACCTGATTGAGCACTACGCCCGCCACATGCACTGCCGGATCAAGCGTTGCGAACCCGTGTGCCACGGCGGCGGCCGACTGCCCCTGTCCCGAAACATCCAGAACCAGAACAACAGGAATACCGAACCTTGCCGCAATATCGGACGGCGCGCCCCGGTTTCCCTGCGGCTCCATCAAACCGTCGAATAGCCCCATGGCGGATTCCACGACGAGCAGATCGGCATCCTGCGTGGCATCCGCCAGCACACCTTCCAGCAATGAGGGTGCCATAGCCCAACTGTCGAGATTGAAGCTCGGCAGACCCGTCACCGCTTCATGGAAGGCGGGGTCAATATAATCCGGCCCCGTTTTGGCCCCCCTCACCCGCACACCACGGGCGCGAAGCGCTGCCAGAAGCCCCAATGTCACGGTTGTCTTGCCGCCACCTGAACGCGGAGCGGCAATCATGAGTGTGCGCGTCGTCATGCCGGCTCCTCCGAAAACCATTCGCGCCGACGGCTGTTTGCCTTATCCTGCACCGGATGAATGCGCCTTCTCCCCATCTGCGCTCCGGCTGGACCACCGGAAGCTGCGCCACCGCCGCCGCCAAGGCCGCGTGGACAACGCTTTGCACCGGGCATACGCCCGATCCGGTGACCATCACGCTGCCGGGAGGAAAACAGGTCGCATTCGCTCTGGCTGACCACGGCCTCACTCCAAATGGAGCGTGGGCCGCAGTCGTGAAAGACGCAGGCGATGATCCCGACGTCACCCACGGCGCGCTGATCCGCGCCGATGTGATGGCCCTGCCACCCAGTTCCGGCATCACTTTTCATGCAGGCGCTGGTGTGGGTACCGTCACGCGCCCCGGCCTTCCGATCCCGCCGGGGGAACCCGCGATCAATCCCGTTCCCCGCGCCATGATCCGCACAGCCCTTGAGGAGGTCAGCGGCCCCACACCCGATGCCTCTGTCACGATCTCGATTGCCAATGGCGAGGAACTGGCGCAACGCACCCTCAACGGACGGCTGGGCATCGTCGGCGGCCTGTCGGTTCTGGGAACGACGGGCATTGTCGTGCCCTTCTCGTGCTCGGCGTGGATCGACAGCATCCGGCGCGGAATCGATGTGGCGCGCGCCATGCACCTTCCGCATCTGGCGGCGTCCACGGGCAACGTGTCCGAACGCAGCGTGCAGGCTCTGTTCAACCTGCCCGATGCCGCGCTGATCGAAATGGGAGATTTCGCGGGAGGTGTGCTGAAATACGTGCGCGACCACCCAGTCCCCCGCCTGACCATCGCCGGGGGCATCGCCAAGATGACCAAACTCGCACAAGGGCGGCTCGATCTGCATTCCAAACGCGGTCTTACCGATATGGATGCTCTCGCCAAACTTGCGAAAGAGTCCGGGGCGGACAACGCTCTTGCGCAACGCATCTCCACGATCCCTACCGTGGCAGAAGCGTTCCTTTTGACAACGAACGCGGGCCTCAATCTTGGGGATGCCATTGCGAGACAGGCGCGCAACGTGGCGCTGGACGTGCTGAACGGCGCACCGACGGCCCTTGACGTGCTTGTGTTCGACCGCGCCGGTCAATGCGTCGGGCAGGCCATGGATCAGGGCTGGAGCCTCGATGCGCCACATGAAGGTCAGGACCGGAAACGCCGATGATAATCGGGGCTGTAGAGCGCGCTTTCCCGAAATTCCGAGGCGCCCAAAGCGGGGCCGATCAGAACAAGCGCTGTCCGCTCCACCGGATTTTCCGCCGCACGCTCAAGCAGCGTTCCCACAGTAGCCCGCACCATCACCTGATCCGGCCAGCTTGCCCGCCCCACGATCGCCGCCGGACAGTCCGCGCCGTAAAACGGTGTCACATCCTCAACAATGCGTTCCAGCGAATGGATGGCGAGATGGATGGCAAGCGTCGCCCCCGTCGCGGCGAAAGCTGACAGCGCCTCACGCTCGGGCATGGCGGAAGCCCGTCCGCTCACGCGCGTCAATACCACGCTCTGCGTCACCTCCGGCACCGTCAGTTCCCGCCCGAGCACGGACGCCGCCGCCGCAAAGGCCGGCACGCCGGGCGTCATGGTCCATGCAATTCCCAGACGATCCAGACGACGGGTCTGCTCGGCCACGGCGCTGTAAAGCGAGAGATCCCCGGAATGAAGACGCGCCACGTCCTGTCCCGCTTTCTCCGCACGGACATATTCCGCCTCGATCTGATCGAGCGAGAGGGGGGCCGTGTCCACCAGCCGCGCATCCTGCGGGCAATGCTCAAGCATTTCCCGAGGCACGATCGACCCCGCATACAGACACACCGGGCAGCTTGCCAGCAGATCGCGTCCGCGCAGGGTGAGCAGATCGGCCGCTCCCGGACCCGCGCCAATGAAATGGACGGTCATGATTCGTCTCCAGTCCTGACAAGACGTTTTGCAAGGGCGCAGGTCACGTCCCGCCCCTTTTCGCGTGGAGCCAGCAGGATGGACCCCTTCCCCGCACCTGCCAGCGCACATGCTTCCGCGACGGAGGCCAGCCCATGCGCCTTGCGCGCTGCATCCGACACGCTGACACACTCGCCCTGCCGCGACCGCAAAATCTCCAGATCCAGCACGCGCACGGGCAGGGACAAACGCTCGGCTGCCTCGGCAAGGCCCGGCTCCTCCTGACGGAAAGCCGGAATGGCAAGCACATTGGCGCTCACGCCCGCCTGCTGCTGCATCTGCGCCACCAGTTCCACTACGTTGTCCGCGGAAATCCCCGGACGACAGCCAATCCCCGCCACGATCATCCGTCCGTCTCCTTCACCACGCACCATTGGGTGACTGTCATGGCCGGGCGCATCGCCCGAAACCTTCCGACATGATCCAACCTCTCAACAGATATACGAGACAACGTGCCCCCATGCCGCTCCTGCTGCGCAATCAGCACCACTTCGCTCTCCAACGTGACGGCATTGGCCACGATCCGACCACCCGGACGCAGACAGGCCCACACACGCTCGAACAGACCGGGCGCGGTCAGGCCACCACCGACAAAAACAGCATCCGGCTCTGCCAGTCCGTCCAGCGCATCCGGCGCCCGCCCCTGCACGATATCCAGTGATGGCACGCCCAGCGAGACCGCATTGCGTGTAATACGCGCGACACGGTCAGAATTGCTTTCAATAGCAATCGCACGATTGGCCGGGTGCGCCAGCATCCATTCAATCGCCACCGATCCGGACCCGGCGCCCACGTCCCACAACACCTCACCCACACGAGGCGCAAGGGCGGACAGCGTGACGGCCCGAATATCGCGCTTGGTCAGTTGCCCATCACTCTCGAACCAATCATCCGGCAACCCCGGAGCGCGTGGAATCACACATGCGCCACGACCAGCTACCAGATCCACCGCCACGAGATTCAACGCCGCGATTGCGTCCGGAACACCTTCCCGCGCACGGCATGTACACGTCGTCTCGTCCGGACCGCCAAGCGCCTGCAACACATGCAGCCGTGATTCGCCGAAACCACGCTCCGTCAGCCATGCGGCAAGCTGCCCCGGTGTTGCGCCATCGGCTGACAGAACCAGCAGTTTTTGTCCCGGCTGCAGAGCCGGGATCAGGTTCGACAGAGGCCGCCCGCACAATGACAAGACGCGCACGTCCTGTTCGGCCCAGCCAAGACGCGCGCAGGCCAGCGCCACCGAAGACGGCACCGGCACGCATATCATCTCTCCAATCGCCACCCGGTCACTCAGAACAGACCCCACGCCAAAGCAGAACGGATCTCCTGACGCCAGCACCACGACCGACTGCCCGCGCCAATGCAGCACCTGCTCCACACCGCGGCTGAACGGATGGGGCCAGACATGCGCCTCTCCGGCGATCAGGGAGCGCGCAAGCCCGATATGACGCTCCCCGCCCATCACATACCGCGCCTGCGCCACAAGACGGCGCGCCTGAAGTGAAAGCCCCTCGACACCGTCTTCACCAATCCCGATAACGGCAAGCCATGGCGTCATCATCTCATCCCCTGCGCGTGCTGATTCTCGGCGGCACCACCGAAGCCCTCGCACTGGGACGCGCGTTGGAAAATACCTTCGATCTGCACGGCATCTTTTCCTTGGCAGGCATCACGCCCTCCCCACATCTGCCGCACATCGAAACGCGACAAGGTGGTTTTGGTGGCATCGAAGGTCTGGCCACCTATCTTCACGCACAGGGAATTGGCGCGGTGATCGACGCCACACATCCTTTTGCCGCGCAGATGAGTCGCAATGCCGTCGCCGCCTGCGCCCAGACCGGCACACCGCTCCTGCGTCTGCAACGGCCCGGCTGGCAAGCCTCGCCGGATGATAACTGGATCATTGTGCCGGACATCGACGCCGCAACGGCCGCTCTTGGCGCCACTCCACGCCGTGTGTTCCTCACCACCGGACGCAAGGATCTCGCGCCCTTCCGCGCCGCACCGCAACATCACTATCTCATCCGCAGCATTGTCGCCCCCGATCCGGCCAGCCTGCCGCCGGATCACACGATCCTGCTCCAGCGCCCCCCCTTCACGCGCGAGTCCGAAACACGCCTGATGCGAGAGCATCGTGTCGATATCCTCGTCACGAAAGACGCCGGCTCCGACGCCACCTCTCCAAAACTTGCTGCAGCACGCGATCTGGGTCTGCCCGTTGTGATGATCGCACGCCCCACCCTTCCGCCCGCGCGAACGGTCGCCACCGTTCACGAAGCGATAGACTGGCTGCACGGCCTCGCTCATGCGGGCACGCGGCGGGACGTGTAGAGCCACGCGCTTCCATCGGGTCGCGCGATGCGATGGGTTAGCGGCGTTCCGATCAGCACCAGCGTGCTCATGTCCGCATCCTCGCCTCGCGCCTGCGCCAGTGTCGTCAGCAGCAGCCGTTCATCCGCACGTCCGATGGCGCGGGCGAAGGCCACCGGCACATCTCCCGGCAATTCCGTGCGCAGCAGATCGAACGCTTCCCCCAACTGGTCGGGCCGCGCATGCGAACGCGGATTATACAGCGCAATCACAAATCCGGCCTGTGCCGCGTGACGCAGTCTCTCGCACACCACAGGCCACGGTTTGAGATTGTCGGACAGCGACATCACGCAGAAATCGCCCCCAAGAGGCGCACCGATCCGCGCGGCAGCGGCCAATACCGCCGAAACACCGGGAATGACGCGGATATCCAGCGCACGCCACTCGGGCGGCCCCTGCTTCACCGCCTCGAACACAGCGCTCGCCATACCGAACACGCCTGCATCCCCACCCGATACGACGGCCACCCGTCGGCCCGCGCAGGCCATCTCCAACGCATGACGGGCGCGATCGAGTTCAACGCGGTTGTCCGATCCGTGCCGCACAACATCTGGCCCCGCCTGTACCCGCGCGACATAGGGGCCATACCCCACCAGATCCGTCACGCCAGCCAGAGCCGTCTGTGCCTCGGGCGTAAGCTGGTCCGGATTACCCGGCCCCAACCCGATGATGAACAGCATGTTCATCGCACGTCCTTTCGACCCGGCACGAGCGCCAGCGCAAAATAAGGAGCGGCTCCTTCCTTCTCGGACAGCTTCATAACCCGCGCATCCGGCTGGGTTCCGCGCTCGACATAGATCGCTTCGTCCGCACGCCCGGCTGTGGCCAGCGCCTCCCGCAGTTTGGGAAGATTGCTACCGAGCTTCATCACCACCGCCGCATCCGCACGTTCCAGCCACGCCGCCAACTCCGGCTCCGGCATGGTGGCGGGGAGCACGCACAGCACGTCATCGCCATGCACCATCGGCTGCCCGGCCTGCGCCCAGCATCCGCCCATGCCCGTCACGCCCGGCACGACCGCGCACGGCACTTCCCGGTGCAGCCTGTCAAAAAGATACATGGCCGAGCCATAGAGAAACGGATCGCCCTCGCACAGAAGCGCCACATCCCGCCCCTCATGCAGCTCGCCGTGAATATGGGCCGCGCATTCATCATAGAACGCGCTCATGTCGGGCTGATAAGTCGGATCCTGCACCGTGCGCTCTGTGGTGAAAGGATAGGCAAAGCGCAGTTCGCGCTGGCCTTCGCTCACATGCGCCGCAGCGATGGTGCGCGCGTGCCCAGGCCGATCATGACGGCAGAAATACGCCACGACTGCCGCCTGCTCGATCACGCGCGCCGCCTTGAGCGTGAGCAGTTCCGGATCGCCCGGCCCGACGCCCACGACATGAAGCGTGGCGGGGCTCATTCCACTTCGCTCGCCAGCGCGTTCACGGCCGCCGCCGCCATAGAGCTGCCACCGAGGCGCCCCCGCACCACGATGTGCGGCAGATCCGGGCGCGTCACCAGTTCGTCCTTGGATTCCGCTGCCCCCACAAAACCCACAGGCATACCGATGATCGCCGCCGGACGGGGTGCGCCCGCGTCGATCAGTTCCAGCAGATGAAACAGTGCCGTCGGTGCGTTGCCGATGGCCACCACCGCGCCCGCCAGTTTCTCGCCCCACAGATCGAGTGCGGCGGCCGAACGTGTGTTGCCGATCTCACGGGCCAGATCGGGAGTGTGCGGATCGCGCAAGGTGCAGATAACCGCGTTGTCGACCGGGAGACGCGCGCGCGTAATGCCGTGCGCCACCATCTCGGAATCGCACAGGATCGGCGCGCCCGCCCGCAACGCCTTGCGCGCCGAGGCCACGAGATCCACCGTCATTTCCACCGATTGCGTCACATCCACCATGCCGCAAGCGTGAATAATGCGCACAACCACCTGCGCCTCCGCAGGCGAAAAGGCCGACAGATCGGCCTCTGCGCGGATGGTCGCAAACGACCGGGCATAAATCGCGGCCCCATCGCGAATGTAATCAAGCATCACGTCTCTCCCCGGTCACGTCCGGCCTCTCCTTCCACAGCCTGCGCAACAGGGCAACGATCTCCTTCCTGCCAACACCGGATCGCCATGGCATGTCTCCTGCGCGCCCATCGGGAATCACGTCATATCCCCCGCTCTGGGCGCACAGCGTTACGTCTGCTCGGTCGGGATGAGCGCATCCCTTTGGACAACCCGAAACGTGCAGCGTTCTGCCCCTTGGCACATCCATGGCCAGCGCAAGCGCGTCCTGCGCAACATCCGCCAGCGCCCGCGCGCACCCAGCCGACCCGATGCAGGCTTGCACCCGCAGCCTTGGATCGGCAGGATCATCGATCAGCATCGTGCCATCCGGCAGCGACGGCACGGCCAACACCACACTGCGCCACGGAGTCAGACGCAGTACAGCGTCATCACAGCGGGCAAGATGGTCGGCCAATGTCCGCAGGGCAGCCACATTCATGCGCCCGAACGGAACCGCCAACCCCAACGCGCCTTCGGGCAAACGGCCCACGACTGGCGGACGCCGTATCGCCTCTGCCCGCAGAGGACACGCAACCAGTCCCGCTTCCTCAAGCAGACTCAGGCCGGTTTCAGGAATCCGCGCTGGCCGGGCACGATCAGGGTGCCTGAGAGCCATCCGGGCAACCCTAACCGCCGCCCCCACAGCGTCCGTGACGCTTGCAGGCTCGGCCGTGGCGTGTCCACAGCACACCGCCCAACCATCATTGCGCGCACGCAGAACGATATCGCCCGCAAGCAGTCCTGTCGGGAAATACCCTCCACCATCCACGGCAAAACCGAATTTCCCCGGCAACGCCGCAAAATCCGCAGCTTCAGACACAGTCTTTCGCAAAGCCTGCGCACAGACCAGTGTGTCGGCAGCACATTCCGGGTCCAGCCCCGCCAACGGCGAGACAATCAACGCGGACCGACGCTCCGCCGCCTCATCCGCCAGCGTGAGTCCACTTTTGACCGCCATTTCCCGCGCCGTCCTCACGCTGGAAGGGGAAAACCCACGTAATTGCAGGTTGGCGCGGTTGGTCAGTTCGATGACACCGTTGCCGCCACTCTCCGCCATTTCCGCCACAACATGCAGTTGCGCTGCCGTCAGCCGGCCCAAAGGCGGCCGGATACGCACAAGCAGCCCATCCTGCGCTGCCATCGGTGCGAACAGGTCTGGACACCAGCCACGAACGAGAGAAGCACTCGTCATGCGTTATCATCCAGAAGCGCCTGCACGCTGTTGGAACGGGGATGCCACAAGCCGCGCCGGATCATCTCCGCCAGCCACGCCCGTATGGCGGCATGCGCCGCCGGGTTGGCATCGCGCAGGAAAGCGTCACAGGTGTCGTCGCCAAGCGTCGCCGCACACACCAGATCGAACTGCGCATCGAACCGCACGGGCATTGTCACGGCAAAGGCGCACAGAGCCTCCACTCCGCGCACGATCTCCGCTGCCCCGCGATATCCATGCCGTCGCATTCCCGCCATCCAACGCGGATTGGCCAGCCGCCCGCGCACCACACGCACCACTTCCGCCTGCGTGTCCCGCAGCTTCGGAGCGTTTGGATCGGACGTATCGCCATGCCACGAACGCGGCGTCACGCCGAGCGCCGCTGCTGCCGCCATCAACCCGCCCTCATGCGCTGCCGCATCCGGCGTTTCCAGAATGTCGGTTTCGGCATGGTCCTGCGTGTGGAGGATCACCTCCGCCTGCCCGATCTGGCGCGCAAGCCCGTCCCTCTCCCGTCGCACATCCTGCTCACGGTCATATGTCCAGTCATTGGCCGCCAGATACGCCTCTCCCAACCCGGCGCGATCCGTCCACGCCCCGCTCTGCAGCGCCTCTTCCACGCCTGCGCCGTAAGTGCCGGGAGCCGAGCCGAACACACGCGACGGCACCAACGCGCCTTCCGCAAGCGATGCGGCCAGCGGATTCCACTCCGGAGCCTCCACGCGGGCGGCAACAGCCTCCACCGCCTGCCGGAACAGGGCGATCTGCCCCGGAAACGTATCGCGGAAAAACCCTGAAATACGCAGCGTCACATCCACACGCGGACGATCCAGCACCGGCATGGGCACAACTTCGATACCGCTCACCCGCCCGCTGCCGCCGTCCCAAAGCGGCTCCACGCCCATAAGCAGCAGCGCCAGCGCCAGATCCTCTCCCCCCGTCCGCAGGCTGGCCGAACCCCACAGGTCCATGACCAGATGCCGCAACGGCTCGCCTTCTTCCTGAAGGTGGCGTGTAAGGATCTGCTCAACCTGCGTTCGCGCCAGTTCCACGGCGGACGGCGTGGGGATCGCCCTCGGATCGATTGTGAACAGGTTACGTCCCGTGGGCAGAACGTCCAGCCGCCCACGGGTGGGGGCACCCGACGGTCCCGGCTCGACAAACCGTCCATCAAGCGCGGCCAGAAACGCCCGACGTTCACGTCCGGCGCTGGCCTCAAGCCGAAGCATCACATCCCGGGGTTGCGCCCCGGACGCTGTCGCGATGGTCTGCGCCAACTGCGTGGCCTGAGGCGGGGTCTGACCGAACACATGCAGACCGTCCCTGATCTGAAGATCCTTTACATCGCACAGATAGGCGTCCAGACGCGCCAGCTCTTCCGCCTCGTCTCCTTCTCCGGCCTTCACGCCACTCTCGGCCAGCAAGCCGGTGCGTGTGGCACGATCGAGAATATCGCGCCGCAGGAGGGCCACGCGGCGCCGATCCAGCCCATCGGCCTCGGCATATTCATCGATCAGGGCTTCAAGTTCCGCCATGTCATCTGACAGACCGGCCTTCATGATCGGAGGCGTCATATGCCCGATGGTCACAGCCCCGAGCCTGCGCTTCGCCGCCGCTGCTTCTCCGGGATTATTGACAATGAACGGATAAATCACCGGCACACCGCCCACCAGCACAGAAGGCGCATCCGTATCCGCCTGCGCCACGGCCTTTCCGGGCAGCCATTCCAGCGTGCCATGCGCGCCCAGATGCACCAGCGCGTCAATCCGGCACGTCTGCCGGAGCCACAGATAAAAGGCTACATAGGCATGACAGGGCGGCACATCCGGATCGTGATACTGCGCCTTGCGCTCAGCCACGTTTCCCCGATCGGGCTGCACCGCCATGACCACATTGCCAAGCACGTGATGACGCACATGAAACGCACCGTCATGCACCGCAGCATCCTGCTCCGGCTCGCCCCATGCCCGCAGGACCGAAGCACGAAACGCTTCGGGAAGTTCCTGAAACTGTTTGCGATATGTGGAAACCGACAGGAAGGACGCGACAGTTCCTGTCGTCAGAGCGCGGACAAGCTCCTCTGCCTCATGAGCAGCCGCCTCCCCACAACTGTAGCCGCTGTCGCGCAGCATCCCGAGGATGGACGACAGGCTTGCAAAACTGTCCAGTCCAACAGCATGTGCCACCTGCGCCGACACGCCATCCGCACAGGCTCCCGGATAGTCCGAGAACACAACAGCCAGTTTCCTCTGAGCAACTGGAATATGCCCCAGTCCCGCCAGCCTGCGCACCTGCTCGCCCAGCGCCGCAATCCCCGGTGCCCACGGTTCACGCCGCGCCGGATGACCGGGGGCGGCATCCGCCTTGAAAGACACAGGAAGCGTGGTGATACGCCCGTCGAGTTCGGGCAGCACGACCTGCATCGCAAGATCCGACTGGCTCAGCCCGCGAAAGCTTTCGCGCCATGCGGCCTGCGTCGCTCCCGGCTGCACAAGCTGGAGAATGGGCACACCCGGCGCTTCCAGCGGGGACGTTTCCATTCCCTCGCCCCGCACGGCAAAAGCCGTCGCATTCAACACTACGTCCGGCGTTGTTTCCAGAAGGTGGCGCTCCACCCACGCGGCCACATCAGGCTGCTTGAGAGAGGACACGAACAGCGCCTCCACACCGATGCCTTTACGCTCCAGCGCATCCGTCACAGCATCGATCACGTCCGTATCGCCCGCCAGAAGATGTGCGCGATAAAACACAAGGCTGGCCCGCAGTGGCTGGCTCTGCATCGCCTCACGATACAGACCCGCCGGAGGCAATTCCTCCGGCTCCGCGCCGTCATCCTCTCCCAAACCGGCGCAATGCCGCATCAGCAGCAGCGCCTCACGGGCATTGCGCGGGCCGCCCTCGCGCAGAAAACCGAGCATCCGCGTGTAAGGCGCACCCGTCAGCGTGGACCAACCCACAAGCCGCGCATCCTCGCGCGTGTCCCCGGGCAGCAGCGCCAAGGCAATATCGGCCGCGCGACAGCACGCCGCCACTTCCTCCACGCCGTAACGCCAGTAATCCACCCCGCCGAGCAGCCGCACCACCACGCAACGCGCCTGCGCTATGGTCTGCTCGACATAGAGATCGATCGACATGGGGTGGCGCAACCGGCCCAGATTCACCACCCGAAGCGAGAATCCCGGATCCGGCAGACGGGTATAGGCCTGTTCCAGCGAAAGCAGATCGCTGTCCGAGAACGACAGAACGACGACATCGCTCGGCGCATGGGCGAGATCCTCGGCCACGTCCTGTTCATCAATCGACTGGCGTTCCCGGACAAGCAGATGCATGACGGATCAGCCCTCCTGCAAAGCAGCCTCGATACCCGCGCGATCCAGCCCCTTCTTGCCAATCACGACAATCCGCCCCGTGCGATCCGCGCCTGCAAGCGGCACATCGAACGCATGCCGCATCCGCGTGCCCACACCTTGGACCGCCAGACGCAGGCTCTTGCCCTTCACGGCGGCAAATCCCTTGAGACGCAGCACATCGAACTTGGCGGCCACATCCGAAAGACGCTTCACAAAAGCTTCCGCGCCGGCCTGTTCCGGCACGCTCAGGGCAAACGATTCGAAATCGTCATGCTCATGCTCGTCCGCACCGTCATGATGGGAAGGGCGCGCCGCCAGATCGTCCTCAGCCCCGGCATCGAGACCAAGCAGCACCGCTGGATCGAGCTTGCCCTCCACAGCCCGTAGCATCACCCGCTTGCGCGGCAGCAGCGACGTAATCTCGGCTTCAACTTTCTCCAGCGCGTCCTCGGACAAAAGATCGGTCTTGTTCAACACCACAAGGTCCGCCGAGAGAAGCTGGTCTTCAAACACTTCCGACAAGGGATTGTCATGATCGAGCGACGGATCCTGCGCCTGCTGGGCGGCAATCGCCTCCGGATCATCGGCAAAGCGTCCCTCAGCGACCGCCGGTGTGTCCACCAGCGTGATCACGCCATCCACCGTCATGCGCGTGCGGATGTCGGGCCACCCGAACGCCTTGAGCAGCGGCTTGGGAAGCGCCAGCCCGGACGTCTCGATCACGATGTGTTCGGGTGGCTCGGGCCGGTCGATCAGCGTGCGCATGGTTGGCAGGAAGTCGTCCGCGACCGTGCAGCACAGGCAACCATTGGTCAGTTCCACGATGTCCTCATCCGGACATCCTTCGATCCCGCAGGATCGCAGCGTCTCACCATCGATGCCAAGCGCGCCAAACTCGTTCACCACCACGGCAATACGGCGGCCATGCGCCTGAGAGAGCAGGTTGCGTAGCAGCGTCGTCTTGCCCGCCCCCAGAAACCCGGTGATGACGGTAACGGGGATTTTCCGCACGGGTGCGGTCGCAGCAATGGTCATGACAGTTCCTCAACGGCGGGCAGCAGAGCCGGAAAGCGACCCAGAATCATATCGGACAGAGATGCGGGGCGGCGAGAGGGCATGACGGTGCCGCTTTTCGAGGCCGCATAGGCCTGCGCATAGGTCAGCAGATCATCGCTCTTGTCGGAAGTGAGGTGACCCAGCAGCCACGCCCATTTCCCCGGCATGGAAATGGTCGCCGTGCATCCGTTGGCGCAAGCCGCGAGGCATTTCACGGCACACACGCGCACGCCTGCGGTGCCTGCACCCTCCAGCAATCTGTCGTAGAGTTCCTGCCCCATTGGCTGGGCATCGGGGGCTGGCTTTCGGCATGTGACGCAGACATGGAGCACAGGCTGGGTGGCCTCGCTTCCTGTCGTCACGCCGGTCAATCGGTCGTTCATGGTCCTGTCCCTGCGCCCGTTCGGGCTGCTGCAAAAACAGGGTGCGATCCAGCAGAGCCTCCCACCGGGAGGAGGCACGCAAAGCGCGTGCCCACATGATCCGGGCACCCCGCCGGGCCATGACACTCTCACGTTACGATGGCAGGTCTCCTGACTTACGGCCGGAACATCCGTTCCCTCGCCCACCGCCTTCCCGGACCTTCCGTCCAGTGACGTTCCCACGCAGAGTGCGCGGAAAATGGGGCATGCAGACCGCCTACAGTTGCGGGGGCAGTGCCGGAATGAGCGCAAGGCCGCACCGGCTTCCCTTTTCAGTCCCTCTCGGGACGCCATCTGAAGGAATGTCTATCGACACCCCCAAAACCTGTCAAAGCGCGATTTCCAGCGTTTTCTGCGGCTCTGCCGCTTGCACGTGCCCACGCTTTCTAATTGACTCGCACAGCACTCAAGGGGTTTAAACACATGTCACGCAGGAGAACGGGAAGCCGGTGCAATCCCGGTGCGGTCGCGCCACTGTAACGCTGTCGTCTCTCAAGACAGTGAAGCCAGACCCCGTCTCCTTTTCTTCCACCGCGGAACGCGCATTTCCAAGCGGAGTATCATCATGAGCCAGTCACTCGCCTCTCACGCCCCCAACTCCACCACGCTGCCGGGTGCCATCCCGCTGGGCGCCGTGGCGCCGTGGGCCATCTTCGGGCTGCTTCTCAGCCTCGTGCTGATCTATTTCGTGGGGGCCGAGCAGGGCGCCACTTCCCTGATCTCTGGCCATATGGTGCATGAGTTCGTGCATGACGGTCGTCACCTGATGGGTTTCCCCTGCCACTAAGAGAGGCACCCATCCATGACTGGACGTCTCCTGGCCCGCGGTCTGATCGCGGGTCTGGTCGCGGCGTGTCTTGCGTTCCTGTTCGGTCGCCTCTTCGGTGAACCGTCAATCGCGCACGCCATTTCCTTCGAGGAAGCCCGTGATGCCCTCGCGGGCGAGCCTCCTGAACCCGAACTTGTCAGCCGCACTGTTCAGTCCACCTGGGGTCTGCTGACCGCCATCGTCATGCTTGGCGCTGCTTATGGTGGCCTGTTCTCGCTTGGCTTTTCGCTGGCCTATGGCCGCATCGCCCGACTGACACCTCGAGCGACCGCCCTGCTTGTAGCCGCCATCGGGTTTGTCGTGCTGGTGCTGGTGCCGGACCTTAAATACCCGCCCAATCCACCTGCCGTCGGCAACCCCGACACAATCGGGCTCCGCACGGAAGTCTATTTTGAGATCATCCTCATCTCAATCTGCTGCGCCGTCATCGCGTGCCTCGCTTCCCGACCACTGATCCAGAAGCTTGGAACATGGAACGGCACGATTATCGCAGGTGTGCTGTTCATCGCCTTGGTGAGCGGCATGCAGTTCACGTTGCCCGACATCAGCGAGGTGCCTGACACCTTCCCGGCGACCGTATTGTGGCGTTTCCGCGAAGCCTCCATCGGCACCCAAATGCTGCTGTGGTCGTCCATGGCCCTGATTTTCGGGCCAATGGCCGAGAAGGTTCTGTGCGCGCCACAGCGGTCCTCGTCCCACGCACGCACTCTCGGCTAAACACCCCTTACAGGCGGACAGCCGACCGATATCAATGAAGCGGGAGACCTTTAGTGAGGTCTCCCGCTTTTTGATTCTGGTGCTTATGAATCTGAAGTGCACTGCAGCATCCCATAATCACTATAATTTTTCGTATTTATTACGCCGCGTCGAATCCTGCCTCCACACCAAGCAACATCGTGTGGGCGTTGTTTTTCACACTCCACGACAATCACTCAACACATTGATTCGCAAAGATTTTAATATACAAATAAATATAGTTGTATAAAATATTTTTATATTTTCTCACACATTCTGTCGTTGTTTGTTGACGCATCCCCACGAATATGAACCTAATGTCATCCGACCCCGCAAGACGCGGTCCAGACAGGGAAGACCATGAACGCGATCCAGCACCGAATGTGTTGCCCGACCCGATGTCGGGCCTTGCACGCACCCCTCATTCACTGAATCGCCGGTAGTTCCCCTGCCGGCCAGACTTCGCAGTCAGGAAGGCAGAGACGCCATGTTTGAATCGCGCACCGTAGAGATCGACGGCACCTTCGTCGGCACCATCATTCTGGATTCGTCACGAACCCGCCCACGCTTCCATGCCATCCATGAAAGCGTCCGCTCTCTCCACAACCGTATCCTTGACGAACGGAACGAACTCCTCCGTCAGGCCGCAATCCAGTTCCGTCGCAGCGC
The DNA here is from genome assembly GCF_011516945.1 of Acetobacter estunensis. Lineage (GTDB taxonomy): Bacteria > Pseudomonadota > Alphaproteobacteria > Acetobacterales > Acetobacteraceae > Acetobacter > Acetobacter estunensis. Next base: position 54,399 of record NZ_WOTH01000011.1, on the reverse strand, counting down.
CGCTCGTGGAGGTCATCATGCTCACACGCCAGCATGACATGCCCCCGCACGGACAAAAAGACCTCGCCTCCATGAGCGATGTCCTCGCCTTTCGTCCCACATCGAACGCCATCGTCACCGACATATCGCAAACCGATGCGTATGAACTGGCGACCTCCCTCTGGCTCGTCATGCATGAAGAGGCACGTCGCGAGACAGACCCCGTTCTGTTTCGGCTGATCCAGCGCAGCATCCTGCGCCAGCCCGACCTCGGGGCGGCTCTGGGGCATCTTCTGGCCTTCAAGTTTGGCAAAGAACTGGTATCCGCCGATGCCCTCACGCATCTGATGCAGGACTTTCTATCGGCCCGTCCCGACGCCATTGAGCGGACGGCGGCCGATCTGTGCTCCATTCGTGCGCGCGATCCCGCCGCCACAGATCACCTCACACCTTTCCTGTTCTTCAAAGGCTTTCAGGCCGTACAGGCTCACCGGCTGGCAAACTGGCTGTGGCATGACGGACGCCCGACGCTGGCCCGTCATATTCAGGGTCGGGCATCGGAACTCTTTGCCGTGGACATCCATCCGGGTGCTACAATCGGACAACGTGTAATGTTCGATCACGGCACAGGCATTGTCGTGGGCGAAACCGCCGTGATCGAGGATGACGTGGCCCTTCTCCAAAACGTCACGCTCGGCGGCACAGGAAAGGAAAGCGGAGACCGTCACCCTAAAGTCCGGCGAGGCGCTCTCATCGGCACCGGCGCGAAAGTGTTGGGCAACATCGAAATCGGTGAAGGTGCGCGCGTGGGAGCCGGCGCCATCGTCCTGAAAGATGTCGCCCCTTTTTCAACCGTCGTGGGAAATCCCGCCCGGGCCGTCGGCACACGGCATGCGACACTGCCCGCCCTGACCATGGACCAGAGCATTCCCGCACCGGATTACGTCATCTGACACAGTAAAAAACCTCTTCACCCTTTCGAGAACACAGTCCGCATCATGAACCATCCCGCCCCTTTCCCACTGTCACTGTCAACTCGTCAGGAAGACCGCCCAGTCCGTTGTTCCCGCCCTCTTTTTGCTTCCCGCGCACATCCCTTCGACCGCATGCAGCAGGTTCTTTCCATGCGATTCCCTCTCCGCCAGACTCTCGCTCTTGCCACGCCATTGATGGCTCTTGCTTTTCCGCAGCAGCTTCTAGCGCGTGCACCCGATCCGGAAGTGCTGGAACTAAGGCGCGAAATGGCCGCCATGCGACAGGAAATGATGGCCATGAAGCGTGAACTTCGTAGTCAGCATGTGGAGGTTCAGCAACAGACCGCCGCACGTCACGCACGCACATCACATGGCACACGTCTCGCCTCTGCGGGACCGGAGGAGCCGCGGCCCGTCTTCTCGCAGGCCGCCCCTCGTCCGACCGGACCACGCGCGCCCGCTGACAGTCGCATGGCCCTCTCAGAAGGCCCCGTACAATCATGGGCGGATTTCAAAGCGGCCAGCGCCAAGGATGAGACGATGCAGATCGGCGGCATCCAGATCGGCTTTCCCAAAGGACGCCCCACCATCGCTTCCGAAGACAAGGCTTATGCGTTTTCCATCGGTCTGCTCGCTCAGGAGGATTTCGGCGGCTTTCTCGGCGCCGGTCCGAAACATGGCGAAGGTGCTGGAACCTTCAACAAGTTTACCGAGAACGCGCGTCGCCTTCGTCTCTACCTGACCTGGCGCTACAAAGACTGGGTCGTGAACGTGACGCCGGATTTCGGCTCCAGTTCAGTTGACGGCACGGTGGGGCTGTTCGAAGCCAACCTGAACTACACTGGCCTGCGCAACACCACTCTCACAGTCGGCTATTTCCAGCCGCGCATGGAAGAGGAAAGTGCCGAGCGCTCGGGTGCGTTCGAGTTCCTTGAGCGCCCCACCATCGTCGATCTGGTGCGCAATATCGCAGGCGGTGTCGCCCGCTTCAGCGTCGGCGGCGAACATTGGGAAAAACGCTGGCTGGCCGCTGCCTATTTCACAGGCCAGAAATTCGGTGATCGCAACAAGGACACCACCATCACCGACAGCCAGACGGGTGGCGTCGCCCGCGTTGCCGGCCGTCCTTATCTGAGCAAGGACATCGACGTGCATGTCGGTGCGGGCGCGACCGCTGCCTTCAAGGTCAACGAAAACTCCAAAGGTCGTCAGTATACATTCAGCGACAACATGGAAATACCACTGGGCGAGACGTCCCTGCTCACCTCCGGTGCGCTCACCAATGTGTCCCAGATCTGGGCGGCTGGACCGCAACTTGCCGTGCGCTGGAAGTCAGTGGACGCTGGAGCGTGACGGATCTCTACAGTTCTGCAGGTCAGGGCGGGACCGGCATCAACGGCAATCAGCAGACCGTCTGGCAGGGTGGCTTCAACTGGTATCCCAACCAGCACATCAAGTTCATGGTGGATTACGCCCATTACATCGTCTCCCGCTCAAAAGGCGTGTCCGGCAACGTCAATCTCTTCGGACGCAGTGGCAACGCCATCGTGGCGCGCGCGCAGGCTTCATTCTGATCGCGCAGGAACAAGGACTTTCGATATGACGAATGATTTTACCTTCAGCCGCCGCAGCCTTCTCAAAGGCAGCGCCGCCGCAGGCGTGGCTACCCTTCTCGGCGCTCGCGCGGCACAGGCTGCAAGCTACAACCTGTTCAACGTGTCCTATGACCCGACACGCGAACTCTATGCCGAGATCGACAGGCTTTTTCCGGCCACATGGGCGAAGGACCATGCCGAAGACCGTGTGCTGGTTCGCACCTCTCACGGCGGTTCCGGCGCTCAGGCCCGCTCCGTTCTGGAAGGCGCACCTGCCGACGTGGTGACGCTGGGCTTGGCCTACGACATCGACATCCTTGCCCAGCACGGGCTTGTCGCGACGGACTGGCAGAGCCGACTTCCACACAATTCCACGCCGTTCACCAGCACGATCGTCTTCCTCGTCCGCAAGGGCAACCCGAAAAATATCCATGACTGGCCGGATCTGATCCGCGACGATGTTTCACTCATCACACCCAATCCAAAAACATCCGGAGGTGCGCGCTGGAACTATCTCGCGGCATGGGGCTGGGCTTTGAAAGCACATGGCAACTCCGAAGACGCTGCCAAGGACTATCTCAAATCCCTTTTCCAACACGTTCCCGTTCTGGATACGGGCGCGCGCGGTGCCACCAACTCTTTCGTGCAGAGGCATTTGGGCGACGTTCTGCTGGCATGGGAAAACGAAGCACTCATGGCCATCAATGACATCGGCGCAAACGAGTTCGACATTGTCGTGCCTTCACTGAGCATTCTTGCCGAACCACCGGTTTCCATCGTGGACAAGAATGTGAAAGCCCACGGCACGGAGGCCATCGCCACGGCCTATACGCAGTTCCTCTTCGCACCTGCAGCACAGGCTGTCGGCGCGAAGCACTATTTCCGCCCCGTCGATGCTGGCGTGCTGGCCGCCCACGCCTCCGTGTTTCCCAAGGTGAACACATTCGACATCGCCAGTCTCGGCGGCTGGCAGACCGTTCAGAAAAAACACTTCGCCGATGGCGGAATTTTCGATCAGCTCTACAAAAGCTGATCTCCACATCCTTCTACACCATGGCCTTCAGGCTCCGCTCCATCAGGAACGGAGCCTGTCGTTCTTGCAACCGCCACACTCCTTTCGCGTTTCCCCTGCGCATGACAATCCCCGCTCCTTTGGGCTAGCCTGCGGAAAACACAGAGGAAACCTGCCTGATGCTGCGTGGCGCTCCCCCGAGACCCCTGTTTTCGATCTCTCTTGGCATGGCCTGTGCCCTGCTTTTCGGCATTTCACCCGTCATGGCACAGACAGATCAAAGCGTGCCTCCTCTGGCGCATGGCGAGATCGGAGACCGCACATATCTCGATGTCGCGGCATCAGGACTGAAAGCCAGCATCGACCTCAGGCAGCTTCCCGACTGCCAAGGCGAAACCCTACTGGATGAAGGCGACAGCTCCCGACGTGGAGCGTGCCGTATGGCGGTGCTGCGGCTGGAAGACACGACACACCCGGCCTCCACCCCTTACGAGATTCGCCTCACCCCCTACAGCGCAGACGGTTCGGACGCGCGCGATCTCCAGCTTGACCTGCGCAGACTGGATGCAAAAGCCGCTCTCCCACAGGCCATCGTCTCGGTCTTCACTGGAGGCGCGCATTGCTGCACCCTGCTCTCCATTCTCGGTCGCACGCCCGAGGGCGCGAACTGGACGCACACAGCAACACCAGAACTGAGCGGTGAAGGTCCACCGCTGTTCACCGATGTGGACGGTGACGGCACGCCGGAAATCGTCACGCAGGACGAGAGCTTTCTCTACGTCTTTGCCTCCCACGCCGGCTCATGGCCACCAGCCATAATCTACCGTTACAGCGGTGGTCGCCTGATCGACGTCACGCGCGACGCGGCCTCACGCCCGTGGCTGGAAACCGATCTCAAGCGCAACGAAGGTTTCTGGCAGAAAGAGCAGAGCGGCAACGAGCCCAATGGTTTTCTCGCTTACTATGTGGCGACAAAAGCCGAACTGGGACAACTTTCGCAAGCATGGGACTACATGAAAGCCCATCAGTCCCATGAGGAAGATCCGGCCTTTTCGGTCTCGCTCTGCACACTGATAGGGCGACAGGATGCGCTGTGCACACAGGACGAGCGGGCGCCGCTTCCTTTTCCGCAAGGGCTGGCCGGCTTTCTCGTCTCGCGGAGCTATGTCACAGGCGACGAAATGCTGAAGGTGGCACCGGATGCCGAGGCCGCCATCCGCGCCGCGACATGGTACCGTCCCGATTTTTCCTGTCTGAACCTGCCGAAAAAGAACGGCGTCGCCGCCATGCTGTGCGCCAACAGCGATGCGGCACAGCACGAACTCCAGTTCGATCAGGTCTATTACGCACTGCGTCAGACTGTCGGCCCCGATGGATGGAAAACGCTAAAGCAGGAGGTCATCACAGCCGAGAACGATCTTGACCGCGAATGCGGCCTTCCCATCCCCGGTGCGGACGACCAGAGCCTGCCGCCCAATGGCGCGGCCTGCTACATCGAAGGCATGGATCGTCTGACACAGACATACCGCGCCCGTCTGTCCGGAGCTGCACTTGAGGAATCCCTACGCCCGCTCGACCGGCATATCGCCCTGCAAACCCGCCTGATGCAACTTGGCTACCTGCCAAAAGTTTCACCTGCTGACGGCGTATATGGAGAGTCCACACGGGCTGCGATTCTTGCGTGGAAAAAAGACACCGGCCGCCCTGAGGACACCGCTTTCCTCTCGGACGCCGATGCGCAGGCTCTGCTGCCCGCGCCTTCCACTCCGGCAGCCAGCACGATATCGCCCACTGAAACCGCCAGTCCCACGGCACCGGAAACTGAAGCAAGCGTTGCTTCCGCCACGACAAGCCACACCCTTCTGGGCATGAGCGTCGGTTTCGCGCTGTTTATTCTGGCAATCGGCACAGGCATCTATCTCGTGCCGTTTTTCGTGGCCTGTCTGCGCAATACTCCGCGCAAGCTCACGGTGTTTCTGGTCAATTTCTTTCTGGGATGGACCATTCTCGGCTGGGTAGCCGCTCTTGTCCTCGCACTGTCCGTCGAGACACGCCCAAAAACGGACGCGAACTGAACGACCCATCTCCTCCTGTCCGGCACCCACCGGACAGGAGGACCGGATCAGAAGATTTTGTGGATCAGATCGTCCCCGATCCCAAATCCCGCGCCGGTCTCCATGGCCTGACCGAAGCTTGAGTTGAGCAGATTACCGAAAAACCCACCAGCGGGTGCGGCAGGAGCAGGTGCCGCAGCCTCCTGCTGTGGCGCGTTGCTCATTCCAGCGTGCAGCCCCTGCAACAGCGCTGTCACCTGCTGCTGTTCACCCTGAAAGGACAGCGCCACTTCCTTGAGGTCCAGCAACCATTCACGCGCCTGCGCATCGCCACCGTTTGCCGCCGCCTGCAACTTGTTGCCCAGTGTCTGAAGTGCCTGCACGGTCTGCTGTGCCTGTGCCTGCAACTGGCCAAAACTCTGGTCGATCACCTGCATGTCCATGTGCCGCCCTTTCCTGTTCTCGCTATAACAAAGGCGAAACCATCTTGCGGTTCGCCTCGTTCCGCCTGCCTATCACAGCTCCGTCATCAGCGGTATGTCGTGCAGAAAAACACGACTTCTCATTCTTTCAACCATTGGCGCTCTATGCTTTGCGGCATGAGAAAGAGGAGAATGTGGAACATGCGCCGGGACATCCTTCACGGCGGAGCCGCTCTGGCCCTCGGCCTGTCCATCATGACGCCGCTATGGGCGGTGCCACCCGCCCCCGTCTCCACGCATGTCGGCACTATCCCCGGACAGAACGCGGTGGTGGATGAGCAGGTTTTCCGCCTTCCCGCAGCCGATGGCACAATTCTCGAAGCCACACTCCTGCTACCTCGCACACCGCCACCGCATCCTCTTGCCGTCGTCAGTGGGGGTGCTACGGCCATTTCCAGAACTCATCGCGGCAAGCGGGATGGTTACAGCTACCTTGCCGGTTATTTCCTTGCACGCGGCTACGCCGTTCTCCGCCCCATGCTGCGCGGCTTTGCGGAATCGGAAGGAGAACTCATCGGACATGGCTGCGACTTTGCGCAAACGGCGCAGGACAACGCCCGTGACATCCGTGCCGTGGCAGAAGCCGTCGCACAATTACCCGGCATGGATCCGGCCCACATCGTCACGGCAGGCATGAGCTTTGGCGGATGGACCCAAATGGCCATGGGTACGGCTCCGCTGCCCGGAACAAAGGCGCAGTTGCTGTTCTTCCCACTGATGCACAGTTCAGCCTGCCGCAACGATAACGCGAGCCTGCTCTCAGGAGCGCGGGAGTTTGGAGAAGCCTCATCCCTCCCTACTCTGTGGGTTCAGGGAGACAACGACTCACTGGCCCCCACATCTCTATGGAAAAGCATGTTTGCGGCCTATCACGAAGGCAATCCAAATGCCCGACTGGTGGATGTGCCGCCTTTTCTCAATGACGCCCACGCCATGCTGGACGATCCGGATGGTCTCACACCATGGATGGCGCAGGCGGACAGCCTTCTGAAGTCCGTAGGCCTACCCAGCCAGATTATAATGCCGTCCTATCTCCCGCTTATGGCACCTCCCGCCTCGGGCTACGCGGCACTCAACGATATCAGTCGGCTGCCGGTCCACAGCGACACTCTACGGAACGGTTATCGCAAGTTCCTGCAACAGGACCTTCCACGCGCTTTTGTCGTGGGGGACAATGCCGTCAGCATCGGCGGCACGGGACACACAGTCGATCCCATTGGGCAGGCCCTGTCCGCCTGCAAGAAGGTCACGACCAACTGCCACCTCTATGCCTACGACAACCGCGTGGTCTGGCAGGGAGGACCAGTCCCGGCGTACCCCCAGCCATCGCCTGAAAAACAGACCATCACCATCCCAACCGGCAAAACCGTCTCGATTTTCTATTCCGCCTCCGATGAAAATTGCGTGGCCCGCTACATCCCGCAAATCCATCTCGTGCAGAAACCTCTCCATGGCACCCTGATGCTTGCCGCCTCCGCTCAGGGGCGTCCACATTACGCTCAGGGACCGCTCGTGAAATGCAACGGAACCATCCTTAAAGGTGCAGGAATGCGTTATCGCCCTGACACCGGTTTCCATGGCACGGATACAGTCGTGCTCACAAAACAGGTCAGCGCCGACCCGCACGATCTCCCACAAACGCTGTCTTATTCGTTTGTAAGCCCGTGATGCCGGGCCATTACGGCGTCAGCCAATCCATCTGTGCGGGCAGGATGGCAAGCGGCTCCGGATAAACCAGTTCTTCCCCATGCAGGGCTGTCCATGTTCCCGCCGCCACATCGCCCCCTGAAGGCAATGGCGCGTCCGCATCCTTCATCCATGCCAGAATATCGTCCGCCACCTGCGCGCCGTCGCGCTCCCGCAGCAACAGATGGTGTCCACCCGGGATGACATCCCGCCGCACGGAAGTCGGCAGACGCTCCCATACCGGCATCATCTCCCGTTCCGGCACAAGCTGATCGCGGTCTCCATAAACCAGCAATGTGGGCTTCACCTGCTGCCCGGCACTTGCCGCGGCACGGTTCATCAGATCCATCAGCCCCCGGAGCGCAACCAGTCGCGTTGTGTGTAGGGTCAACGGGTCATAATAGAGGCGGCGCAGAGCTGCGATATTGTTGGACGCCACAACATGCACGGGCAACTCGCGTCCGCTCACGCGCGCCTCCGGTGCAATGGCCGCCATCAACCGCAGAGGAAAATCCACACCCGGTCCCACATGCCACACGGCGGGCGCAAGCAGGATCACGCCTGCCATCGGCGGCGTAGCGGCATCTGTCGCCGCCAGCATGGCCACCGCCCCGCCCATGCTTTCGCCCATCATCCACACGGGCACACCCGGATGTTCGATGTGCAAAAGAGTCAACTCCTCCTGCACGTCGCGCACCATCCGCGCAGTCCCCGCCCAATGGCTCCGGTCCGGCGCCCGTCCGAACCCGCGCAGGTCTGGAGCGACGAGCGTATAACCCTGCGCAGAAAAACGCGGAGCCGGGATTTCCCACGCATCGCGGCTGTCGTTGAACCCATGCAGGGCAAGGATGACACCTTTCTCCTTGCCCACAGCCGGCCAGACACGCAGCGGAATCCGCGCGCCATCCGAAAGCACGACCACCCGGTCCGGCGGCACCAGCCGCGCGTCCTCGGCATGACGCACGGGCACAGGAATGACCGGCTCCCGCGCGCATCCCCCAAGAAGACCCATCATCGCCAGTGCGGCAACGCCACCAATTTTCCGCCAACCGGACAACCCGCCGGACAAAAGGACGTGGGGATGGTTTGAACTCATGGCATTCCTGCGTATCATTGCGGCATTGATCCGGCCAGACGGGGCGGCCCTGCCCGCACGCCTGCGCTCTCTCTTGCCGACAGGATTTCGCCCATGCTCATCCAGCCCACGAACCCGACCCCACAACCGCAGCTCGGTCATGTCGAGACGGTCATCGTGCAGTCGCGCAAGCTTTCGTGCGACGGAGGTCTTGGTGCGCTCGGGCATCCCAAGGTATGGCTGAAGATCGGCGATCATCAGACGTTCTGCCCCTACTGCTCACGCCTGTTCGTCCTCGACCCGAACGCCACCACCGACACCACTCACTGAACACTTTAAGGACCGATTGACTTCATGAGCGATACGGGCGCGCCCCACCTCGTCCTGGTGGACGGCAGCGGTTTCATCTTCCGGGCCTTTCACGCCCTTCCGCCCATGAGCAGTCCCGAAGGGGTGCCGGTCAACGCGGTTTATGGCTTCAGCAACATGCTCACGCGCTTGATGCGCGAGCATGTCGGCACGCATCTGGCTGTCATTTTCGACGCAGGACGCATTACGTTCCGCAACGAGATTTACCCGCGCTACAAGGCCCATCGTCCGGAAGTGCCCGAAGACCTGCGCCCGCAATTCGCGCTGATCCGCGAAGCGACGGCGGCATTCGGTGTGCCGGGGATCGAACTCGACGGGTTCGAAGCGGACGATCTGATCGCCAGCTACGCGCAGTCTATCTGCACCAATGGCGGCCACTGCACCATTGTCTCTTCCGACAAGGACCTGATGCAGCTTGTCGGCCCCTGCGTGGAAATGATGGACCCCATCAAGCAGAAACCCATCGGTCCGGCTGAGGTAGAAGCCAAGTTCGGCGTGCCGCCCGATCATGTGATCGATGTGCAGGCGCTCATGGGGGACGCCACCGACAACGTACCGGGCGTGCCGGGCATCGGCCCGAAAACGGCCTCGGCTTTCGTGAACGAATTCGGCTCACTGGAAGCCGTTCTGGATGCCGCCCCGTCCATGAAGGCGTCCAAGCGCCGCGACGCGCTGATCGAACATGCGGACGATGCACGCATCTCGCTCAAACTGGTCACGCTGAAAAACGACATCCCCCTGCCCGTGCCCGTCAACGATCTGGCCGTGCAGGAGCCGGACATGCTGGTGCTGGGCGACTGGCTCGACCGCATGGGCTTCCGCTCAATCCGCCACCGCTTCGGACTGGGGGACGGTCTGCCTCTCGCCCGCGCCACGGCTCAGGCCGCCGCGCGGGCAGCGGCCCTGAACAACGAGAATGTGGCCGCACCCGACTCAGAGCCTGCCCGCGTGCCTTACGGGCCGTATGAAATCGTCACGCGCACCGAGACGTTGCAGGCATGGGTGAATGAGGCGCGAAAAGCCGGCGTCGTGGCCGTGGACACGGAAACGGACGGACTCGACCCGCTGCGCGCCCAGATGGTCGGTTTCTCGCTAACGACCGCTCCCGGCCGTGCCTGCTATGTGCCGCTGCGTCATGAAGGCACGCTGGACGCGCCTGTGCCGGAACAGATCCCGGTTGCGCAGGCCATCGCCACTCTGGAGCCGCTGTTCACCGACGCCTCCGTTCTGAAAGTTTTCCAGAACGCCAAGTTCGATCTGCTCGTTCTGCGCAAAGCGGGCGCAGGCGCGATCGCGCCCATCGACGACACGATGCTGATCTCCTACGCCCAGTCTGCCGGTGAGCACGGACAAGGCATGGACGAACTCTCCAAGCTGCATCTCGGCCACACACCCATTTCCTATGACGACGTGACCGGAACGGGCCGCAAGCGCATCCCCTTCGCGCAGGTTCCACTGGACCGCGCCGCCGAATACGCCGCCGAGGACACGGACGTGACCCTGCGACTGTGGCAGGTGCTGCACCCCACTTTGCGCACGAACAAGGCGCTGGCTTTGTATGAAGAAATGGAGCGCCCGCTGGTCGAGGTGCTGGCGAGCATGGAGCAGCTTGGCATCCGTGTGGACGCCACCGAACTCAAGCGTCTGTCCGATACGTTCGAGACGCAGATGAGCGTAATTGAGCGTGAGTTGCACCAGTTGGCGGGGCGGGAGTTCAACGTCGGTTCCCCCAAGCAGCTTGGCGAAATCCTCTTCGATGAAATGAGCCTGCCCGGTGGCAAGCGCGGCAAGGCGGGCGCGTGGGGCACGGATTCCTCCGTGTTGCAGGATCTGGCCGATCAGGGCCACGAACTGCCCGCGCGCATTCTTGCATGGCGACAGCTTTCCAAGCTGAAAAGCACTTACACAGACGCACTTTTGCGCCAAATGGACCCTGGAACGGGGCGCGTGCACACCTCCTTCCAGATGGCGGTGACCAGCACGGGGCGTCTGTCCTCCAACGAGCCGAACCTGCAGAACATCCCTGTCCGTACACAGGAAGGCGCGCAGATCCGCCGCTGTTTCATTCCAGCCGAGGGAAAAGTGCTGCTTTCGGCGGATTACTCGCAGATCGAACTGCGGTTGCTTTCCGCTGTGGCGGACGTCCCCACCCTGCGCGAAGCTTTCGCCCACGGAGAGGACATTCACGCCCGCACGGCAGCGGACGTGTTCAACATCCCCCAAGAGGGCATGGACCCGCTAACGCGCCGTCGCGCCAAAGCCATCAATTTCGGCATCATCTACGGCATCTCGGCCTTCGGACTGGCCAAACAGCTTGGTGTGTCGATGGGAGAGGCCCGCGCCTATATCGACGCTTACTTCGCGCGCTATCCCGGCATCCGGGATTACATGGAAGAGCGCAAGCTGGAAGCCAAGCAGCACGGCTATGTCACCACGCCGTTCGGACGTCGCTGCTTCGTGCCGGGCATCAACGCCCGCAACGCCGCCCAGCGCTCCTACGCCGAACGACAGGCCATCAACGCACCGCTCCAAGGCGGTGCGGCTGACATCATCAAACGCGCCATGGTGCGTCTGCCCCATGAACTGAAACGCGCGAAACTCGACGCCGACATGCTATTGCAGGTGCATGACGAACTTCTGTTCGAGGTCGGCGCCGATCAGGCGGAGGCAACAGCAGCCCTCGTCAAGCGCGTGATGGAAGACGCGGCGGAACTGAGCGTCCCGCTTGTGGTGGAAACAGGGATCGGCGCCAACTGGGCAGAGGCACACTGAACAATGACAGACACACAGACGCCCAAACCCGCCGGACAGGCCGCAAAACGTCGCATGCTCACGGGCGCCGTGCTCGCGCTTGCACTGGCAGCGGGCTATGGCGCGTACAAAGCCTCCGAATCCATGGGGCCTATGGTGGGTTCCAACGGCAACGAGATCGGCGGCCGGTTCCGGCTGATGGATTCATCGGACGGCACCATGACCGACACCAGCTTTCGCGGACGTTGGATGCTGGTGCTCTTCGGCGCCACGCATTGCGTGGACAACGCCTGCGACAAGACGCTGATGCAGTTGAGCCGCGCAATCAACGCCGTGGATCCGGGTGGCAAGGCCTTTGCGCCGATCTTCGTCAGCCTCGATCCGCAACGCGATCAGTCCTCCGAACTGCGGCAATATGCCCTGAAGTTCCCGGCAAAGATCATAGCGGGCACCGGTGCGCCCGCCACACTGGACGCCGTGGCGAAGGAGTTTCACGCCCCCATCGAGAAACGTCCCGATCCTGTGTGGGAATATGCCTACGTGATGTCGCCCCAGATCGTCATCATGGATCCGCAGGGTCATTATGCGGGAACCCTGTCCTCGGCTGCGGAAGAGCCGGAGATGGAAACACGCCTGCGCAGCCTGCTCGCAGGACCGCATTCCTGATCCATGCAGCAGGGTAGGATTCTTTTCCTCACAGGATTACTTGCGGCCACCTGCGCCCACGCTGATACGCCTGCTCCTCCCTCTCCGGGAGGCGTGCTGCGACTGGCTGGCACAACGTCGGCCGGCACGCTCGACCCTCAGATCAGCTACATGCACGTCACGTATCAGGTCGAAGCGATCGTCTATGACGGTTTAACGACGTTTCCGAAAACGCCCGGCCCCGCCGACAGACACGCCATCCCCGATCTGGCGGACGCCATTCCGACCCCGCAGGACAATGGGCTGACCTATCGCTTTCATCTGCGTCCCGGCATCCGCTTTTCAAACGGACATCCGGTGACAGCCGAAGACGTGGCCGCCTCCATGCGGCGACTGTTTCGCGTCAACAGCCCAACGGCCGGTCCGTATTATAGCCATATCGTGGGCGGTGATGCCTGCCTGCGTGATCCGGAACACTGCACGCTCGCCGGCGGCGTAATCGCGGACAATGCAACGGGCACCGTGACATTTCACCTCACCCATCCAGACTCCGAGTTCATGGACAGGCTGGCGTTCCAGCACGCCTCCATCCTGCCTGCGGACACGCCGGCGCATGACATGGGCAACACCGCGCCCATCGGAACCGGTCCCTATCGCATCGTTTCCTATGAGCCGACCTCTTCGATGGTGCTGGAGCGTAATCCCTATTTCCAGCAATGGGATGCGGAAGCCCAACCTGCGGGCTATCCCGACAGTATCCACTACACCTTCGGATTGGACCCGGAATCCGAAGTGACAGCGGTGGAGAACGGACAGTTCGACTGGATGGAAGGCGTGCCACTCGACCGGCAGGCGGAAGTGGGCCGACGTTTTGCGCCACAGGTGCGCATCACGGACTCACTCAACGTGTTCTACGCCGCGCTGAATGTGAACGAACCGCCCTTCAACAATCTCCTCGCCCGACAGGCTCTGAACTACGCCGTCAACCGAAAGGCCATCGTGATCTATGGCGGCGGCCCCACCGTCTCCGTGCCCGCCTGCCAGATGCTCCCGCAAGGCTCACCCGGATTCGAGCCGTCCTGCCTCTACACAAAAGGCGCCACATTCGAACATCCCGCGCAACAATGGCAGGCGCCCGATCTGGAAAAAGCCCGTGACCTTATCCGGCGCAGCGGCACAGCCGGACAGCATGTGACCATCATCGCCCCCTCGGCTGCCGGTCACTCAGCGGTTGCCACCGATCTGCGCGACACGCTGACGGATCTTGGTTACATCGCCTCTGTGCGCACGATTTCTCCCGTCGCCGAATTTGCCTACATCCAGAACAGCGATAACAAAATTCAGATCGGCCTGACCGGCTGGAGCGCGGATTATCCGGCGGCGTCCTCTTTCCTGCAAACGCTGTTCTCCTGCGCGACCTTCGTGCCGCATTCGGATAATTCCGTGAATATCTCGCAGTTCTGCAACCACGATATCGACGCACTCATGCAACGCGCCGCCACCGTTGCGGTGACCGACCGCGCGGCGGGTGACACGCTCTGGGCCGAGGTTTCACGCCGCCTGATGGAACAGGCCCCCGCCGTACCATTGGATCAGGCCCGTAGCGTCTCGCTTCTGTCCAACCGTGTAAAAAGTGATGTCGCAACCGCGATCTATGGCGCGGTGTTCTCGCAGTTCCGGGTGCGCTGACCCCATGAACCGCATCTTTCCGTCTGCCTCCGTATCACACGGTATTCGAAAAAACGTCCGACCCTACGGTATCCTTTCCGGTTCGCCTCGAGCATGACAGGCGCAGCATCTCCAGCCGGTCCATGGCGTCGCGCCCGTCAAAGGGTTTTTGCCAGTCGGTCCGCCATGGCATCACTTGCCCTTCTGGCCTGTATGGCGACAGCCAGCCTGTGCGCGCCCTTCTATGCCCGCGACATTGCGCACACAGACCCATTTCGTTCGAATGTGGCCGGAAGTTTCACGCTCGATGGCCAACAGATCGACATCATGCAGCCCGATGACAATCCGCTGCATCTCGGCCTCAGCCCGGTCGGCCCGACATGGCGCGCGCCCTTCTTTCTTGGCGCGGACAGTCAGGGGCGCGATGTCGCGGCACGCTTGCTCTATGGCGGTCGCAACTCCCTGCTGATTGCCTTCTTCGCCGCCGCACTGTGCATGATCCTTTCCGCCACGGTCGGAATCTTCGCCGGTTTCTTCGGCGGTGTTCTGGACATGGTGCTTTCGCGCATCATGGACATCATGTGGGCCGTGCCGGTCTATCTGTTCGCCATCTCGCTCTCCATCGTTACCATTGCTCAAGGGCTGAAGATCGGTCCCTTCACCATCGCGTCCGACAATCTGCTTCTGCCCATCTTCATCATCGCGCTGGTCTATATCCCCTACGCCGCGCGCGTGGTGCGCGGGCGCGTGATGACGTTGCGCAACGCCGAATTCGTGTTGGCCGCCCGCAGTCTTGGCGTGCCGCGTTTTCGCATCCTTATGGTGGACATTCTGCCCAATGTGACCGGCTCGCTCGTAGCCTTGGCGCCCCTGCTCACGGCGCTTGCCCTGCTCACGGAATCCGCGCTGTCGTTTCTCTCCATCGGTGTGCAGGCACCTGCCGCCTCATGGGGCACCATCATTCAGGATGGCGAAGGGCTGATCTACACACGCCCGATGGTCGCCATGGCCCCCGGTCTTGCCATCGTGCTGGTGGTTCTGGCGCTCAACGTGCTGGGCGACACATTGCGTGACGCACTGGATGTGCGGGATTCACGCAGGGAGAACGGCTGATGCTGCTCGTCCTGCTCAAGCGCCTTGGCCAGACCGTGTTCGTGCTGTTCGGCATTTCCGTGATGGTGTTTCTCGTCTTCCTCGCCACGCCCGGTACGGACCCAACATCGCGCATCGCGGGCAAGAACGCCTCCCCACAGACCATCGAGCGCGTGCGGCACGAATACGGCTTCGACCGACCGCTGCCCGTGCAATACGCCACCATGATGAAAAAGCTCTTCATCACGCAAGACCTCGCCTCCTACGCCAATCGCGGCGAACTGGTGGTGCCGGAACTGGCGAAAGCCGCACCCATCACCCTCTCGCTGGCCGCAGGTGCTGCCGTGATCTGGGTGAGCGTCTCGATCTGCATGGGCACGGTAGCGGCGGCTTTTCGCAACACATGGATTGATCGCACGCTGATGATGATCGGGCTGGTGGGTCTCTCCATCCCCGTGTTCTGGCTTGGACAAGTCGCCAATCTCATCACGCAGGCGCGTTTCCATGACACATGGCTGTTCTCATGGGTGCCGGGTCCGGGCTACATCCCGTTTTCTGAAAGTCCCTTGGGCTGGTTTCGTGCACTGGTAATCCCATGGTGCACACTCGCCGTGCTGTTCATTGGACTCTACGCCCGCATCCTCCGCGCCGATCTCGTGTCCGTCATGGACGAGGACTTCATGCGGACTGCGCGCGCCAAGGGATTGTCACCGCTGCGCGTGCTGCTGGTGCATGGGCTGCGGACATCCATGATTTCCTTCATCTCCATGTTCGGCATGGATTTTGCGCAACTCATCGGTGGGGGCGCGCTGCTGACAGAGGTGGTGTTCGGCCTCGGTGGTGTCGGACGACTGACCTATCAGGCGATGGGGGCACTGGATTTGCCGCTCATCATGGCGAGCGTGATGTATTCCGCCGTCTTCGTCGTGCTGGCGAACGCGCTGGTGGATGTGATCTATCTCGTTCTGGACCCGAGAGTGCGCGATGGACGCTGACATGCCTCTTCTGGATGTACGCGACCTGCGCGTGACGCTCACTGGCAGCGAAAAAGACATCACCCTTGTGGATAGCGTTTCGTTCACGGCAGGGGCCGGGGAAATTCTCGGGCTGGTGGGGGAGTCCGGCTCGGGCAAGAGTGTCACGGCACTTGCCATCATGGGGCTTCTGGACATGCCGGGGCTGGTGGTCAGCGGCTCGGTGCGCTTTCGCGGACGTGAACTGGTGGGGTTGTCCCAACGGGCGTTGCGCCATGTGCGAGGGCGCGAGATCGCGATGATCTTTCAGGATCCGATGACAGCCTTCACACCGGTTTACACCATCGGCTGGCAGATCGACGAAGCCATCCGCGCCCATGAAAAAATCAGTCGTCGAGACGCCCGCACCCGCACAGTGAAACTACTGAACGAGATGGGCGTGCCGGACCCAGAGCGCACAGCCAACCGCTACCCACATCAGCTTTCGGGGGGCTTACGCCAGCGCGCGATGATCGCCATGGCGTTGTCGTGCAACCCAGCACTACTGATCGCGGACGAACCGACCACGGCGCTGGATGTGACGGTACAGGCGCAGATTCTCGATCTTCTTCGTGGGTTACGTCATGATTACGGATCGGGCGTTCTGCTCATCACCCATGATATGGGCGTTGTGGCGGAAACCTGCGATGACGTGCTGGTGCTCTATTCCGGTCGCATGGCGGAAACAGGCCCGGCAGCCGCTCTTTTTGCACGTCCCGCGCACCCCTACACGACCGCACTTCTGGACTCCATCCCGCCCCTGACCGGCCCACGCCCGGCGCGCCTGCCCTCCATCGCGGGCGTTCCCCCCTCTCCCGCCGCGCGCCCTTCCGGTTGCGCCTTCGCTCCTCGCTGTCACTATGCACACGCAAGCTGCACCACAAAACCACCGCTCATCGTATGGGAAGAACAGGAAGTCGCGTGTGTGTTGCCCACAGAGGGCCATGCGCTGCCGCCCCGTATCACGGCGGGAGAGACGCCATGACCGAGCCGCTTCTTGTCGCGCGCAGCATCCGAAAGACGTATCGACTCAATCGGGGACAGACATTACAGGCCGTAGATGACGTTTCGCTGGAAGTGCGACCGGGCGAAGTGCTGGGGCTGGTGGGGGAATCCGGCTGCGGCAAATCCACACTTGGCCGTTGTCTGCTGCGGCTGACGGATCTGACCTCCGGCGAACTGCTCTTTGAAGGCCATGACATCTCCCGCGCCTCTGAACGCACTCTCCGTCCCTTGCGGCCACGGATGCAGATGGTGTTTCAGGATTCCTACGCCTCCCTCAACCCGGTGCGGCGTATCGGAGACCTGCTGGCGGAACCGTTGAAAATCCATCGCGATGTTCATGGCCAGCGTCGAACACGTGCCACCATCGCGGCGCGGCTGGAAGAACTGATGGACCTCGTGGGGCTGCCGGTCTCAGCACTCGCGCGCTACCCACACGAATTCTCCGGCGGTCAGCGGCAACGGATCAACATTGCCCGGGCGCTGGCCCTCTCGCCACGCCTGATCGTAGCGGATGAGCCGGTTTCAGCGCTCGATGTCTCGGTGCAGGCACAGATCGTCAACCTGTTCACGGACCTCAAGGAGCGGTTGGGGCTGACCTATGTCTTCATCGCCCACGATCTGGCGGTGGTACGACAAATCTCCACACGGGTGGCAGTGATGTATCTGGGCACCATCGTGGAGATGGGGGAAACGGACACGGTGCTGCACACACCCGCTCACCCCTACACGGCCGCACTGATCGCGGCCGTGCCGGAGCCTGTCATTCGTCTGCACGCTTCTCGCACATTGCTGCGTGGAGATGTACCCAGCCCGATCGCCCCGCCATCGGGATGCCGCTTTCACACACGTTGCCCGAAAGCGGAGGCACGCTGTGCGCAGGACGCGCCGACACTGCGGTCCTTGGGGGACGAGCGCCTCGTGGCGTGCCATTTCCCTATAGTTGGGTAATTTGGCGTGTGTTCACCGTATCCGCACGAGCGATCACACAGTCACACCGGGCGGCAACAGCGTCCGCATGATGCTCTTCTTCATCACATCGGCCAGCGTGTAACGGTCGAGCACGCCGAAAAAAGCATCATTTGCTTCCGTGAAAACGCCTCGAAGGCCACAATCGGGTAAAAGGCAGCAGGCCTGCGCGGGGGGCTTGGCTTCTTCCGCCTGGCAGGGGCCAAGAACGGTGGTCGGCTCGGTCTGACGCACGACCTCTCCAATGCGAATCTCCGCAGGAGAACGTGCCAGACGAATACCGCCATTGCGCCCGCGCGTCGTTTCCACAAAGCCGCACTGCCCCAGCTTATGGACAATCTTGACGAGGTGATTTTCGGAAATACCGTGGGCGCGCGCAATTTCGCGGGCAGATGCGAACCGGTCCGGCACGCTTGCGAGATAGATCAGCGTACGGAGAGCATAATCCGTGTGCAGGGTCAGGCGCATTGTATAAAAATAGGCACCTGTCCCATCCTTTGCCACAAGTGTTAAACGAATATCTGCATGTCACCACGACGATGCCGGGAAAGCGAATAATGAAATGGAATGATGTTCTGATCGTGGCAGGGGTTCTGGCCGTCGCGATACCGCAGGCTCACGCGGCAAAGAGCTTCGTCACCTCTCACGAGGAAAGCCAGACACCCGACACTCACGCGCCGATGGACGAGACGGTATTCCGTATTCCCGTGGAGGATGGCACTCCGCTGGAAGCCACTCTGCTCGTTCCCCACGGCGCGAAGAAGCCTCTGCCCCTTGCCATCGTCAGCGGCGGCGCGTCCGGTGTCTCGGAAGACGCGCGCGGCAAGCGCGACCGCTACGACTATCTCTCGGGTTATTTCCTTGCCCGGGGCTATGCGGTGCTGCGCCCCATGCCGCGCGGCTTCGGCGGCTCGGGCGGGCACATCATCACCGGCGGCTGCGATCTGGCGAGTGTGGGCTGGTCGGATGCACAAGACATCCGCACTGTTATTCAGACCGTGCTCGAACAGCGTTCCGAACTCGACGGTACCCGCATTGTCACAGCGGGGATCAGTTTTGGTGGATGGGTGCAGATGGCATTCGGCACGACCCCCCTGCCGGGCATGAAAGCCCAACTCCTGTTCTATCCCCTGATGCACGAATCCGATTGCCACGATGACGGACAGTCACTGGTCGAAGGCGCGCGCGTCTTTGGCGAGCGCAGTGAACTGCCCACATTGTGGATACAGGGCGAGAACGATTCCAAAGCGCCCACCGATGTATGGCAGGCCATGTTCGCCGCGTATCACGACGGCAACGACAAGGCCGAGCTTCTGGACATCAAGAAATTCGGCAACGATTCGCACGCCATGCTGCTCGACGCCCACGGGTTGAAACCCTGGCAGGACAAGGCGGACGCCCTGCTGGCACGAGTTGGCCTGCCGTCACAGGTAGTGGACCCACGCTATCTCCCGCCGGGGAGCACCAATCCTGACAAACCGAAGGCCGCATCAGCCGGGAAAAGCACAAAATAAAATAGTTGATAAATCGGGTTCCACGGAAGGGCTTGCGGGAATAACGCGCAGGTTCTAACGTGAGTTTGTCAAAATAAACGATTGACGAACGTTATATATCACCCGGGAACCCGTTGATGTCGGCCAGCTTTCCGTTTTTCACGCTCCACGGCGTCTGCCTTCATCGGACAGCCCACGTGGCCCCTGCACCGACTGGCTCTTCCCATCCGGCATCCTTTCCAAAGAAGTGGTTGGTCTCGCTTCATGGAAGCAGCCCCGCCCAATGACTGTCGCGGCTTCACTGCGATCCCGTCGGGCGCGTGATCCCCTGCCCGGATTCCGGCTTGCGCTCGGGGGCACCTTGTTGTGGGTGGGGCTGATCGTGGCCCTGCCCCTGACCGCCCTCATCGTCCGGCCGTGGCAGGAAGGCCCAAGCGCCATGCTGGCCGCCCTGCATGACGGGCGTATGTTCGCCGCCCTGCGCGTGAGTTTCACCACAGCCCTTCTCGCCGCTCTCATCGACGTGCCGCTCGGGCTGACCCTCGCTTGGGCGCTGGTGCGCGGACGTCTGCCCGGACGCCGCATTGCTGACGGGCTGATCGACCTGCCATTCGCCATCCCTACGGCGGTAACAGGCATTACGCTGGCCACGCTCTATGGGCCGCAAGGCTGGCTGGGCGCACCGCTGGCGAAACTCGGTCTTTCGATTGCCTATTCCGCGACCGGTATCGTCGTGGCGCTGATGTTTGTCGGGCTGCCCTTCATCGTGCGCAGTGTGGAACCCGTGCTGCGCGATCTGCCGCCAGAACTGGAAGAAGCCGCAGGCTTGCTCGGTGCGCGGCCATGGCAGACCGTCTGGCGAGTTATTCTTCCCACCCTGCTGCCAGCCGCCGTAAGCGGCTTTGGTCTCGCTTTTGCGCGCGGGATCGGAGAATACGGCTCGGTCATCTTCATCGCAGGCAATCAGCCCTATCACAGCGAGATTGCACCGCTGCTCGTGGTGGTGCGCTTGCAGGAATATGACTATGCGGGCGCGACCTCGATCGCTTTCGTGCTGCTGGTGATTTCCTCGCTCTGCCTTGCCGCCGTGGCGTGGCTGCGCCGCCGCGTGGCCCGCGGTCTGATCGTGGGAGCGGACGAATGATCGGATCGTCACGCTGGGGACTGGCCGCGCTCACATGGGCGATCATCGCCGTCATTCTCATCCTGCCGCCCGTCCTCGTCATGACCGAGGCGCTGCGCAACGGCGCGGGCGCCCCCATTGCGTCTCTGGCGGACCCGGATGCCCTTTCGGCCATCCGTCTGACCTTGGTGATGACGGCGCTCTCGGTGCTCATCAACACCATTTTCGGCGTGCTGGCGGCGTGGGTGATCTCCAAATACCGCTTCCCGTTGCGTGGGTTCCTCGTAGCGCTGATCGAACTGCCCATAAGCGTCTCGCCCGTGGTGGCGGGCCTCGTGTGGCTGCTGCTCTTCGGCACGCAGGGCTGGTGGGGAGAGGCTTTGGACCGGATGAACATCCACATCGCGTTCGCAGCGCCGGGCATCCTTCTGGCCACGTTGTTCGTCACCTTCCCTTACGTCACCCGCACCATCGCACCGCTGATGGAACAGCAGGGACGTGATGCGGAAGAGGCCGCCATGCTGCTCGGTGCGTCGTTTTTCCAAATCCTGTGGCGCGTCACGCTGCCCGAAGCACGCTGGGCGCTGCTCTCGGGTGTGTTGCTCACCACCGCCCGCGCGATGGGTGAATTCGGCGCGGTCTCGGTCGTCTCGGGCCATATTCCGGGCATGACCGAGACCATGCCTCTGCACATCGAGACCCTCTATAACGGTTATCAGACCGTCGCCGCCTTCAGCATGGCCGCCCTTCTCGCCCTGATGGCCATGGCGACGGTGGGCCTGCGCTCGCTGCTCGAAGCCCGCGCCAGAGCCAGCCTTCAGACAAAGGACACCGCGCCATGAGCGTGAGGATCGAAAACCTCGTGCGCACAGCCCCCGGCAATGCCAGCAAGGTGCTGCTCGATGGCGTGTCGCTGGACGTGCCGGACGGCTCGTTCATGGCCCTCGTCGGACCATCGGGCGCAGGCAAGACGACGCTTCTGCGAGCCATTGCGGGATTGGACGCTTTCCAGTCCGGCTCCGTGGTGATCGATGAACGTGACGCCACCGGCCTGTCCGCGCGTGACCGCAATATCGGCTTCGTGTTTCAGAACTACGCCCTGTTCCGCAACATGACGGTGGCGCGCAACATCTCGTTCGGACTGGATGTGATGTCGCGCTCGCAACGTCCGCCGCAGGCCGAAATAGACCGTCGCGTGCAGGAACTTCTCGATCTTATCCATCTGCCCGACATGGGCGGTGTGTGGCCGCAGCGGCTTTCGGGCGGCCAGCGGCAGCGCGTGGCGCTGGCCCGTGCGCTCGCCACCCGCCCGCGTCATCTGTTGCTGGATGAACCCTTCGGCGCACTAGACCCGGTCGTGCGCCGTTCGGTGCGCGAATGGCTCCGCGCCCTGCACGACCAGCTTGGCCTGACCACCATCCTCGTCACCCACGATCATGAAGAGGCGCTGGACGTCTCGGACCGACTGGTGGTGATGCAAGACGGTCGTATCGTGCAGGACGCAGGCCCCGACGCGCTGGAAGCACGTCCCGCCACGCCGTTCGTGATGGAGTTTCTCGGTGAAACCCTGAAATTCGCGGGACAGGTCTCAGGCGGCATGTTCATTCCTGCTGACCCGCATGTGGCACGTTTTTCCGTGCCGGGGGTTGCGGATGGGGAGATCATAGCCCTTATCCGTCCGCATGAGGTGCGCATCACCTCCGCCGTCAATGGTGCGCCGGCCCGTAAGGTGGGGCTGCGTTACGGCTTTGCGCGGCTGGCCGTGGACATGGGCGACCGCGTGGTGGATATCCTCAGCGCTACACCGTGGGATGTGGGCGAGAGCGTGGAACTGCACATCGACGCCGCGCGTCTGTTCAGGAATGGACGCATGGTGGAAGAGCGCTGCGACGGCTGGGCCTGAGCAGACAATCACATTCAACGAATCAGGATCGTTCAATATCGCTTTCCTGTTGTATTCATGGCTCCTTGGACGTAAAATTAGCAATGAGAGTCCGCCATATGCGGACACAAGCGGGAGAGTGTTTTCGAAGTGGTGGACATCAGGAGCAACCGGCGCGACGCCGACGGACAGAGCGTCATCACCGCCAACCGATTGCTGGACGGCATCACGGTCTGGCGTGCCGCCGATGGCTCATGGCGCGAGCATATTGCCGAGGCTGCCCTGATCTCCAACACCGAGGTCGAAGGCCTGCTGGCCAGCCTGAAGACGCAGGCGCAGTCACTCGGTCTCGTGGGTGTCTATGGCGTGCAGGTGACGGAGGAGCCGGGCCACGGCGTCGTCCCCGTCACGGTGCGCGAACGCATCCGCGCCTTCGGGCCGTCCGTACACCCCGAGTTCTCGCCCCAGAAGGAGGCGCAGCATGTCGGTTGAGACCATGATCCGCAACGAAACCGCCCCCCGCATACTCCCCGTCGGCCGCTATGGCTATGACGAAGTGGATCGCGCGTTTCTGCGCGAGCGCATCGAACAGTTCCGCGATCAGGTAAAGCGCCGCGTCAGTGGCGCGCTGACTGAGGACGAGTTCAAGCCGCTCCGCCTGATGAACGGCCTCTACCTCCAGCTTCATGCCTATATGCTGCGCGTCGCCGTGCCTTACGGCACGATGGACTCTGCACAGATGCGCGCCCTTGCCCGCATCGCGCGCGAGTACGACCGTGGTTACGGGCACTTCACCACGCGCCAGAACATCCAGTTCAACTGGATGGCGCTGGAAGACACACCCGCAGCACTGGAATTACTCGCAGAAGCCGAGATGCACGCCATCCAGACCAGCGGCAACTGCATCCGCAACATCACATCCGATGAGTTCGCCGGGGCCGCGCAGGACGAACTGCTCGACCCGCGCGTGCATGCCGAGATCCTGCGGCAATGGTCCACACTGCACCCCGAATTCACCTTCCTGCCGCGCAAATTCAAGTTTGCCATCACCGGCAGCCCGCATGACCGCACGGCAGCGCGCTTCCACGACATCGGGCTGATCGCCAAGCCCGGCCCGCATGGTCGCCCGGTGTTCGAAGTGTATGTGGGCGGCGGTCTGGGTCGCACCCCCATCGTGGGTGTGCTGCTGCGCGACGATCTGCCGGAAGAAGACCTGCTCGCGTATCAGGAAGCCATCCTGCGCGTGTACAACGAATTCGGCCGCCGCGATAACATCTACAAGGCGCGCATCAAGATTCTTGTGCAGGCGCTTGGCGCGGAAGAATTCCGCAGTCGCGTGGACGCTGAGTTCGCGGCCATGGACCGCTCGCGCTATCGCCTCAATCCGGATCTGATCGCCGCCATTCGCGCCCGCTTCGGCACACCCGATTTCGCATCCGAGGGCGACGCGCCCGCACAGCTTACCAAAGCGCGTGCTGCCGATCGCAAATTCGACGCATGGGTGCGCACCAACACGAACCCGCACAAGGCGCCGGGCTATATATCGATCGTCGTCTCCCTCAAGCCTGCGGGCGGTATTCCGGGTGACGTGACGGCGGATCAGATGGATCTGTTGGCCGATCTGGCGGACGAATACAGCTTTGGCGAAATCCGCGCCACGCATCTTCAGAACGTGGTTCTGGCGCATGTCCGTCAGGACAAGCTGCATGAGGTGTGGACGCGCCTCTCCGCCGCTGGCCTTGGCACGGCGAATATCAGCTTCATCACTGACATTGTTGCCTGCCCCGGCCTTGATTACTGCGCGTTGGCCAATGCCCGCTCCATTCCCATCGCGCAGAAGATCAGTTCACGTTTCGCAGACCCGGAATTACAGGAGCGCATCGGGGAATTGCGGATCAACATCTCGGGCTGCATCAATGCCTGCGGTCATCACCATGTTGCGCATCTGGGCATCCTCGGCGTGGACAAGCGCGGAGAGGAAGCGTTCCAGATCACGCTTGGCGGCTCGGGTGAGGAAGACGCCTCCATCGGTCAGATCCTCGGGCCGGCCATGAGCGAGGACGACACGGTCGAAGCGGCGGCACGCCTGATCGACTTCTATCTCGTCAACCGCAAGGATGATGAGCGGTTCCTCGACACCTATCGCCGCCTCGGCACCGCCACGTTCAAGGATGTTGTCTATGCCCCTGCTTGAAAATGGACGTCCAGTCCAGAACACCTGGCGTTATGTGGCCGAGGGCGAGGCGCTGGACACAGGTGATATCATCGTGCCGCTGGAGCGCCTGACAGAAGGGCTGGCGCATATGGGCGGGCGCGTCGGCGTGCTGCTGCCGGCAGATGCACAGGTGTCGGCGCTGAAAGAAGCGCTACCGAAACTGGCTCTGGTTGCCGTAACCTTTCCCATCTTCCGTGATGGCCGCGCTTTCAGTCAGGCGCGCGCCCTGCGTGAGCACCTACACTTCACAGGTGACATCCGCGCTACGGGACATGTGCTGCCCGATCAGTACGAAATGCTGATCCGCTGCGGCGTGAGCACGGTGGAGGTGCCCGATGGAACCGATCTGAGCGTGTGGGCACACGCATTGGATCAGTTTGATGTGGCAATGCAACCCTCCCCTGTGCTGGACGAGAAACCTACCGGCTTCGCCTTCCGGCGGTTGCTGGACCGCGTCACGGAAAAAGCGGGCTGAAGCCCGCTTTTTCTTTGCCATGTTCCAACAACAGCAAAGAACTCATTCTATTCTTCAGAACCATAACGCACAGAAATGCAGAATTCGTGCGTTCATGCTGGTTCTTCCGCCCTATAATCACTAGCCTTTTCTGCAAAGCCAACTCTGAGTGAGGCACACCATCACGACACATGGGCAGTCCGGCCCCATTGTTGCAATTGATTCTTAGAATCGTTATATGCGCCCGTCTGACACGAAGAGAGATGTCACCATGACTGGCCACATCACATCAGGGCTGAAAGAAAAGTTGTCGAACCGCACAACATTTCTTCTGGCAACAGCCCTCCTCTTGTCGTTGAGGATACACCCCGCCCATGCTGCCGAAAGCAGTGTGAATACCGCTGCCACTCCCGCTAAAACGCGCCCTTCCAAAACTCCTCCGGCGGAAACGGAAGCGACACGTGTCGAACGCATCATCGTCACGGCGGCACGAGGAAACCGGATGTATGTCAGCAGTGGTGGCAACCTTGGCATTCTGGGAAAAAAGCGCGGTATTGATGTCCCTTTTAGCGTTCGCAACTACAAATCCTCTCTGATCGAAAATCAGCAGGCGCAAACGCTTGGGGAAGTGCTCGACAACGACCCGACCGTACGCACCACCACCGGCTACGGCAATTTTGCGCAGGTCTTCCAGATCCGTGGAAACGTGCTCTACGGCGACGATGTCTCGATTGACGGTCTGTATGGCATTACGCCGCGTCAGCTTGTTTCACCGCAGCTTTACGACAATGTGCAGGTGCTCAACGGTGCGAACGGCTTTCTCTTCGGCGCTGCTCCGGGTGGCTCCGGTGTGGGTGGCAACATCAATCTTGAGTTCAAACATGCCCGCGAGAAAGACCTGACACGTGTCACTGGTGATTACACAAGTCCCGGACGCGGTGGCGGGGCCGTTGATATCAGTCGGCGCTTTGGCGATGAGCGCCAGTTCGGCTTCCGTTTCAATGCGGCCGGCATGGATGGTTACGATGCCATCAATTTTGAAAAGCGCGACGACATCGCCCTTGGTGGCGCATTCGACTGGCACGATGAAAAAACGCGCATCAATCTCGATATGGCCTATCAGCAGCAGGATATTTACGGCGGCCGCGCTGGCATTCTGACATCCGGTCTGGACGGCGTTATCAAGGCTCCTCGCGCACCAAGCCCCTCCCATAACTGGTCACAGAAATGGGCATATTCCAATCTCAAATATCTGTTCGGCATGATGAACGTCGAACATGATTTTGATAAACACATTACCGCTTATGGCTCATTTGGCGCCCAAAGCGGCAATGAAATGGGAGACTATTCAACGCCGACCCTTACGAATGCCCGCACGGGAGATGCCACCATCGGCGCCATGTCCGATGCCTATAATTTCATGAACGAGAGCGTCAAAGCTGGCGTGCGGGCAAACTATAAGACAGGCCCGATCAAGCATGAGATCAACGCTGGCGCGGACGCCATTTGGCAGGACATTGATTCGGCCTACACAATGAACTGGGCAAACACGTACACTGGAAATATTTACGACACAAAGGCGATTAAAAATCATCTCGAAGACTATTCGGGAGGAAGTCTAAAAAATCCGGGTCGCGTGGGTTTCAACAAGCTCTACAGCTTTGTCCTGTCCGACACGATGAAGTTCTGGGGAGATCGCATCGCGCTCACAGGCGGCTTTCGATTCCAGAACATCCTTGCCAACAACTACGATTATGGAACAGGGAACAAGAACGCAAGCTACGATCAGCACGCATTCTCTCCCGTCATCGGGCTTGTCATCCATCCCATCAAGAACTTCGCACTGTATTTCAATCGTATTCAAGGCCTTCAGAAAGGCGATCTTGTCGGCGCAAACTATGTAAACGCGGGCTATTCATTCGCCCCCTACCAAAGCACCCAATACGAAGTCGGCGCTAAATACGATATCGGCCGCTTTGCCGTAGGACTTGCGTTTTATCAGCTTACGCGCCGTTATGGCGTAGCCGAGGCCTATGGAACCACCGGACAATCAATCTATACCATCGCCAATGAACGCGCCAAAGGCATGGAACTCACCTTCAATGGGGATATTCTTCCCGGCCTTCGCTACAACGGTGGTATCTCGCTGATCGATGCCAACACCAGAGGCGGTCCCTATAACGGAAAAACCGCCATCGGTGTGCCGAACTACATGATTAACGGCAATCTCGAATACGATGTGCCTTTCCTCAAAGGACTGACCGTTATCGGGCGTGTGGTCAGCACAGGCAAACAGCAGGTTACGGTCTCCAACTCCATGCATCTTCCCGCATGGACCCGATTTGATCTCGGCGCCCGCTATGTCTTCCTTGTCGATAAAAAGCCGATGACGGCACGCTTCAGTGTCGAGAACATCAATAACCAACGCTACTGGGCATCCGCTTATCAAGGCTATCTGACAATGGGTGAACCTCAGACCTTCAAGTTTTCGCTCTCAATGGATCTATAAGATCAACGGGTTCCCCCTCTTTTTCTGCAACAAAGAGAAAGAAAACGGCCCCGTAATCAGCGCAACTGGCTGTCCTTACTGCCGCGTCGGTTGATCCCACTGAATACAGGCTGCTTGTCACGCTCGGACTGGCATTCGATGCACAGTTTCACACCCGGCACGGCCTGTCGTCTGGCTTGGGGAATATCGTCCCCACACTCCACGCACTGCATGGCGCTCTCTCCCTTGGGGATGTGCGCCCGCACGCGTTTGACCGCGTCTGCCACGGTGTCATCAATCTGATCCTGAACGGCTCCGTCGGGAGCCCAGCCGGTAGCCATCTGCGTCTCTCCTAATATATGCAATTCCTGTTATTGCGTCTTTTGCTGGAAATATTCCACTCTCAATACGACATAATACTGTGTCAGAGCGTCCTTCCATCCGTTTCTTACGCCAAGGGCATTTTCTTCCCTCTCCTGCCCCAGACATCATATAAAGTCCCACGCGAAGAGTGAGCGAGAACCAGTTGCCACCAGCATCCGCCTCATGTCCCTAGCTCCCTCCTCTAAAGAGCAGGGAGGTGGAAATATCTTTCCGCCGGAAGCCTTCCCCATTCCACCGACATGAAATCTTCATATCAGTCGAAAATCGCACATGAAAAAGTGTCACTTGGCCAATCTGAAGGCCGAATGTCTTTCCTGTGCAGGGAAACTGGATGAACTACGCAATCCTGCCTTCGTTGCAGAAGTTGATACACGTCAAGGAGCCTTGCCGCACAGGTTGATAACAGAGTCGTTAGCGTCCTCGGGCGTTCGGCGGGCAAGCCCACTGGCAACGTCAGCACTTGCCGACCGCAGATAGCCACAACCCAGCATGGACAACTGATCATGAGCCTTACGATCGCCGCGATCAGGGAAAAGGACGAAGGAGAACGGCGCGTTGCGCTGGTGCCCGTCGTTGCGGAGCGCATCAAGCGTCTGGGGGCGTCTGTCGCCCTCGAAGCCGGAGCCGGTCTCACTTCCTATTTTCCCGATGCCACCTACAAGGACACCTCCATCGTGGAAGACGAGAAATCCCTCGTCGCTTCCGCCGATATCGTCCTTGCGGTCAATCCCCCCTCTCCCGACCTTGTGCAGGTCATGAAACCGGGAGCCATCCTCATCTCCTTCATCTACGGGCGCACTCATCCCGATCTGGTGAAGGCACTGCGGGACAAGAAGATTTCCTGTTTCGCAATGGAGCAGATCCCCCGTATCAGCCGCGCGCAGGCCATGGACGCCCTGTCCAGTCAGGCCACGCTCGCGGGCTACTACGCCGTGCTGCTCGGCACCGTGCACATGCCCAAGATTCTGCCCATGATGACCACCGCCGTTGGCTCTCTCCGGGCCGCGCAGGTGCTGATCATGGGTCTTGGTGTGGCCGGGCTTCAGGCGCTGGCGACCGCCCACCGTCTCGGTGCGGTGACGGAAGGCTATGACGTC
The DNA here is from genome assembly GCF_011516945.1 of Acetobacter estunensis. Classification (GTDB taxonomy): domain Bacteria; phylum Pseudomonadota; class Alphaproteobacteria; order Acetobacterales; family Acetobacteraceae; genus Acetobacter; species Acetobacter estunensis. Next base: position 24,897 of record NZ_WOTH01000011.1, on the reverse strand, counting down.
CGGCCGGAAACGAAGGATGAAGCCCACTCGCTGGGTGCGAAATTCGTGGATACAGGCGTGGACGCCACCGGTCAGGGCGGGTACGCCCGCGAACTGACAGACGCCGAAAAAGCCAAGGTGAAATCGGTGCTGAGCGATCATATCGCGCGTGCCGATCTCATCGTCACCACGGCTGCGGTCCCGGGCCGCCGTGCACCACGTCTGATCGACGCGGACCAGATCGCGAAGATGAAGCCCGGCTCCGTCATCGTGGACATGGGTGCCGAAGGCGGTGGCAACTGCGAAGGCACCAAGGCGGGTGAGACGCTTCAGGTCGGGCCCGCGCTGATTATCGGCCCGACCAACCTGCCGTCCTATCTCAGCGAGCAGGCCAGTGAGCTGTATTCCAAGAACATCCTCAATCTGCTCGAACAGATCATCAAGGATGGCAAGCTGACACTGGACCTGACGGATGAGGTGATCGCCAAGACACTCGTCACCCATGACGGCAAGATCACCAATGATGGCGTGCGTGCCGTGGTCGAGGGCACACCGGTTGCCCCGACACCTGCGGCTCCGAAGCCTTCTCCGGCCCCTGCTGCGCCGAAAGGACCGACGTCATGATCATCACCTCCATGACTTTCATCATCGCCCTCTACATCTTCATGCTGGCGGCGTTCACAGGTTACGTGGTCATCAGCCGGGTGCCGTCGATCCTGCACACACCGCTGATGTCCGGCTCGAACTTCATTCACGGTATCGTTGTGGTGGGCGCGCTCAGCGCCCTGCTCTCGGCCACCACGCTGGCGGAACAGATCATCGGTTTTTTCGGTGTCCTGTTCGGTGCGGGCAACGTGATGGGCGGCTATGTCGTGACCGACCGGATGCTGGCCATGTTCAAGCCCAGTGCCACCAAGCCGGCGAAAAAGTCTGACGAAAAGAGCGCATCATGAATCTGCTCGAATACATTGTGGCCCTGAGCGGTCTGGTTGCGTCCGGACTGTTCATCTACGGCCTCAAGGGCATGTCTTCGCCGGTCACGGCTGTCAAAGGCATCGTCATCGCGGGCTGGGGCATGGCCTTCGTGGTCGTGGCCAGCTTCCTTCAGGTCTTCAACCTTCCCGAAGATGTGCTGCCGCATCTTCCCGTCAATCTCGGGCTGGCTGTCCTTGCGCTTCTGCTGGGCGGCCTGTGGGCGGGCCGCAAGGGGCGGACAGTCCCCATGACGGCCATGCCGCAGATGGTAGCGCTGTTCAACGGCATGGGTGGCGGTTCGGCTGCGGCCGTGGCAGCGGTGGCGCTTCTGCACCACGCGGGCGGCTCGGCCCTGCATCTGGGCGTGACCGTCACGGGCGCGCTGATCGGCTGTATCTCGCTCACCGGTTCACTCATCGCGTGGGCCAAGCTTGACGGCAAGATGCGCAATCCCATCCGTTTCGGTGGGCAGAAGGTGTTCAACCTCGCCATTTTCCTTGGCACCGTCGTGTTGGGCATCATGACCGTCATCGCGCAGATGAACGGAGCGCCGGAAGGCGGCCTGTACGCCCTCCTGTTCTTTGCTGGCGCACTGTTCTTCGGGCTGTGCATGACGGTGCCGATCGGCGGTGCGGACATGCCGGTGGTGATCTCGCTCTACAACGCCTTCACCGGTCTGGCCGTGGGTCTCGAAGGCTATGTCATGGCCGATCCCGCACTCATGATCGCGGGCATGGTCGTGGGTTCGGCTGGCACACTGCTGACGGTGCTGATGGCGAAGGCCATGAACCGTTCGATCACCAACGTGCTGTTCAGCAACTTCGGTGCTGCCTCCCAGCAGGCCAAGGGACCGCAGGGCGAGATGAAATCGGTCGACCCGGCCGATGCCGCCACCACCATGCGTTATGCGTCGAGCGTCATCATCATTCCGGGCTACGGTCTGGCGGTGGCTCAGGCGCAGCAGAAGCTCTACGAGTTCGTGAAGCTGCTTCAGGCAGCGGGCGTGGACGTGAAGTTCGCCATCCACCCTGTTGCGGGTCGTATGCCCGGTCACATGAACGTGCTGCTCGCCGAAGCCGGCGTGCCGTACGACATGATCTACGACATGGACGACATCAACGACAGCTTCAAATCCACCGACGTTGCGCTCGTTATCGGCGCCAACGACGTGGTCAACCCTTCCGCACGCACGGACAAGTCTTCCCCCATCTACGGCATGCCGATCCTCAACGCCGATCAGGCGCATCAGGTCTTCGTCATCAAACGTGGTCAGGGCACGGGCTATTCGGGCGTGCAGAACCCGCTGTTCTTCGCGAAGAACTGCTCGATGGTCTTTGGTGACGCACAAGCCGTGCTGAGCAAGATGGTTGAAGCTGTGAAGGCACTGGGAACCAACTGATCCCCACCCCTGCCACTCCGGTGGCAGGGGTTTTTCATTTCAGGGATCGGACAAAAGAAAGGAAAAGGGACATGGCAGGCAAGATGAAAGCGGCGGTCGCCCACGAGTTCGGCAAACCGCTGACAATCGAAGAGCTGGACATTCCCACGATCAATCAGAACCAGATCCTGGTGAAGGTTGACGCCTGTGGCGTCTGTCACACGGACCTGCACGCCGTGAGCGGCGACTGGCCCACCAAACCCAAACCCCCATTCATCCCCGGCCACGAGGGCGTGGGCCACGTCGTGCAGGTTGGCAGCAACGTCAACTGGATCAAGGAAGGCGATGTGGTCGGCGTCCCGTGGCTGTATTCGAGCTGCGGTCATTGCGAGCACTGTCTGGGTGGCTGGGAAACGCTGTGCGAAAAGCAACAAGACACGGGCTACACCGTGAACGGCTGCTTCGCGGAATATGTCGTGGCCGATCCGAACTACGTGGCGCACATTCCCAAGGGCGTGGACCCGATCCAGATCGCACCAGTGCTGTGCGCGGGCCTGACGGTCTATAAAGGTCTGAAAATGACCGACACCAAGCCCGGTGATTGGGTGGCGATCTCGGGCGTGGGCGGTCTGGGCCAGATGGCCATTCAGTACGGCGTGGCCATGGGCAAAAACATGATCGCCGTCGATATCGATGACACAAAACTGAAGACTGCCAAGGAACTGGGCGCGGCGTTGACCGTAAATGCCAAGGACACAGACCCCGCAGCCTTCGTGCAGAAGGAAGTCGGCGGCGCTCATGGCGCGCTGGTGACGGCCGTCTCCCGTATCGCCTTTTCACAGGCCATGGGCTATGCACGACGCGGTGGAACGATTGTTCTCAATGGCCTGCCGCCGGGTGAATTTCCGGTGTCGATCTTCGACATGGTCATGACGGGAACAACGGTCCGCGGATCCATCGTGGGCACGCGTCTCGACATGATCGAGGCGCTGTCCTTCTTTGCTGAGGGAAAGATTCACAGCGTTGTGAAGCCCGACAAACTGGAGAACATCAACCGCATCTTCGACGACCTCGAACATGGTCGCATCGACGGACGCGTGGTGCTCGACTTCCGGAACTGACGTGCTTACCGTGCCTGTCCTCAGGCACGGGTTTCCCCTCGCGCAGAAGAAAAAAGGAACAGAGGATGGCCTACGCAACAACCAATCCGTTCACGAATGAACAGATCAAGGTGTTCCCCAATTCGACCGACGCCGAGATCAACACGGCGCTGGACGCAGCCCACAACGCCTTCCTGTCGTGGCGCACGACCTCCTTCGCTGAGCGCGCGAAGGTCATGCAGAATGCTGCCGACATCCTGCGCGCCAACATTGATGACTACTCCAAGCTGCTGACGCTGGAGATGGGCAAGATTTTCGCAGAATCGAAGGCCGAGACGGAACTGTCCGCCGCGATCTTCGAATACTACGCCAAGAACGCCGAGAAGCTGCTGGTCCCGCAGGATCTGCCCGTCGCCAGCAAGGACGAGGGCCGCGCGAAAGTGATCCATCAGCCGCTGGGCGTGCTGCTGGCTGTCGAGCCGTGGAACTTCCCGTTCTATCAGGTCGCGCGCATCATCGCGCCGCAGCTCTCCGCCGGTAACACGGTCGTCCTTAAGCACGCTTCCAACGTGCCGCAGTGTGCTGCCGCCATGGACGAGTTGATGATCAAGGCCGGTCTGCCCAAGGGCGCGTTCCAGAACCTCTACCCCACGCACGATCAGGTCTCGCGCATCCTTGCCGACCACCGCGTGCGCGGTCTGGCTCTGACAGGCTCCGAGGGCGCTGGCGCACGTCTGGCCTCCGAAGCCGGTCAGGCGCTGAAGAAGTGCACCATGGAGCTGGGCGGCGCGGATGCTTTCATCGTGCTGGAAGATGCCGATCTGGAGAAGACCGTGAACTGGGCCGTCTTCGGACGCCACTGGAACGCCGGTCAGGTCTGTGTGTCCTCCAAGCGCCTGATCGTCGTGGACGGTGTCTATGACGAGTTCGTCAAGCGCTACCGCGAGGGCGTGTCCAAGCTGAAAATGGGCGATCCGATGGACCCCGCCACGACGCTGGCGCCGCTGTCTTCGCAGAAAGCCGCTGACGATCTGAAAAAGCAGGTCGAAGGTGCGGTTGCCGCAGGCGCAAAGGCAGAAGAGATCCCGCTGGAAATGCCCAATCAGGGTGCGTTCTTCCGTCCGGTGATCCTCACCAACCTCAAGGATGACAACCCGGCGATGCGCGAAGAGTTCTTCGGCCCTGTCACGCTGCTGTTCCGCGTGAAGGACGAAGCCGAGGCGATCCGCGTGGCCAATGACAGCCCATATGGTCTTGGCGGTTCGGTCTTCACCAAGGACGAAGCCCGTGGCGAGCGCGTGGCCGAGCAGATCGAAACCGGCATGGTCTACATCAACCATCCGACGATGGTGAAGGCGGACTTGCCGTTCGGTGGCGTGCTCCGTTCCGGCTTCGGCCGTGAGCTGATCGACCTAGGCATCAAGGAGTTCGTCAATCACAAGCTGATCGACGTCGTCGATATCGACGCGCCGTTCTGATTGCGGTGACAGGAGCGACGTCTCCGGTCGCTCCACTCTGAATGTAAAAAGGCCCGGTCTCGCAATTTGCGGGACCGGGCCTTTTTATGTGCGACATCGGATGACAGAGAGATCAAGGGGCGGTTATCTCTTCACCCTTTCTCCTGAACCCGATCCGGCATGCTTCATGCTGCCGCTCGTGCCGTTACGCCAAGACGATAGCCAGCTTTCTGAAGCACTTTGATGGACTCCTCGGAATATTTTCCAACCAGTGATGAAACATCTCCCGGAGCACACCAGAACCCAAGCGTCACCTGAATATTTGCAGGCTTCGGCAGGAAGGAGACCGAAGGTGCTGGATCTTTAAGCACTCCTTCGTCCTGCTCCGTTAACCCCAGAAGCAGCGCGCGGGCCTTGTCGAGATCGTCATTGTAATCGATCAGCAGGCTTACAGACCCCAGAAGCCTTTCCGACTCCGAACTGTTGACCACGATGTTGTTCGACAATGTTCCGTTGGGGATAAAGATTATCTCGTTATTCGCATCGAGCAGGACAGTGCGGAACATCTCGATCGACGTCACCGTACCGGAGCTTCCCCCTGCCGTGATCGAATCACCCACCTTGAATGGACGAAACAGAAGAATCAAAACACCGCCAGCAAAGTTCGCAAGACTACCCTGCAACGCCATGCCAACCGCCAGACCTGCGGCACCAAGAACCGCGACAAACGACGTCGTCGCAATACCGACCATGGACGCCACGCTGATCAGCAGAAGAGCTTTCAGAAACAGCCCGACGACACTCAGCAAAAACCCACGCAGTGTCGGCTCTATATGACTTGCCGACATCATGCGACCCATCGCGCGGGTCACTGCGTTGACAAGTTTCCAGCCGATAAAAAGAACAATCAAGGCCAGTATAAACTGCCCCACATATCCGAGCACGACAGGCAGAAGCCCGTTCAGTTGTGACCAGATGGAATAAACCTGATTTCCCATAACCATCCCTGAAGTATCGTTTGCGTTTGTCGCACCGCAATGCGCAACGTTCGCCTTCTCGAAACATCGTAGGATATTTCTGTGCTGCCCGTCACCATTTCGCCCTTACGGGATGATTGCAGAGGTGCGTCCCGCTCCTCGCCTCCGGCCACTTTCGGCAAAACAGAACCAAACGCCATTCAACAAAAAAACGGAGACAGCATTTCCGCCATCTCCGCTTCACAAACTGCACGTCCCTCCGAAAGACCATTCAGGACGCGATAGTTTCTGTTTTCAGATATTCAACGATCCACCGTTCACACCGAGGGCCGCTTCCTTCACCGCCTCGCTCAGCGTCGGATGAGCATGACACACGCGACCGATATCCTCGGACGATGCGCCAAACTCGATCGCCATCGTGCATTCGGCAATCAGTTCACCCGCACACGGCCCGATGATGTGCACACCCAGAACACGATCTGTCTTGGCATCTGCAATGACTTTCACGAAACCGTCCGTCATGCCCAGCGCACGTGCACGTCCGTTCGCCATGAAGGGGAACTTGCCAACTTTATAGGCAACGCCCTTTTCCTTGAGCTGCTCTTCGCTAAACCCAACCGTCGCCACTTCCGGCCATGTGTAAATCACGCCCGGAATAGCGTCATAATTTACATGCCCAGCCTGACCGGCGAGGATTTCGGCAACGGCCACACCCTCTTCCTCGGCCTTGTGCGCCAACATCGGGCCACGGATCACATCGCCAATGGCGTAAATGCCGGGAACGCTCGTCGCGAAGTGATCGTCCACTTCAATGCGGCCACGGTTATCGAGCGCAATGCCCGCTTCCTTCAGCCCCATGTTTTCACTGGCGGCCGTGCGTCCAATGGCCAGCAGCACGATATCCGCCTCCAGCGTCTCCACTGCACCACCGGCCGACGGTTCCACCGAGAGCTTCACGCCTTTCCCAGTCTTTTCCGCCTTCGTGACCTTATGACCCAATTTCAGCTTGAGGCCCTGCTTGGTCAGGATCTTGCGGAAAGCGGCTTCGATCTCATTGTCCGTACCGGGGATCAGACGATCGAGGAACTCGATAACCGTGACATCCGCGCCCAGACGGTGCCACACGCTGCCCAACTCAAGGCCGATCACGCCACCACCGATGACGACCAGCTTCTTCGGCACCGCCGAGAGTTCCAGCGCACCCGTAGAGGTGACGATGGTTTTCTCGTCCACATCGACGCCCTTCAGGCCCGCGCTGTCGCTGCCTGAGGCGATGATGATGTGCTTTGCCGTCACAGGCTTGCCCGCAACAGTCAGCTTGCCCGTGCCCTGAATCTTGCCCTCACCCTTGAGCCAGGTGATGCCGTTCTTCTTGAAGAGGTATTCCACGCCCTTGACGTTGGCATCGACAATGCCGGCCTTGCGCTTCTGCATCTGGGCCAGATTCAGCTTGATGCCTTCGATGTCGATGCCATGCGTGGCGAATTCGGTCTTGGCCGCGTGATAGTTCTCGGACGACTGAAGCAGTGCCTTGGACGGAATACAGCCCACGTTCAGGCAGGTGCCACCAAGTGTCGCGCGCTTCTCAACACACGCCACCTTGAATCCAAGCTGAGCCGCGCGGATGGCGCAGACATAGCCGCCGGGACCAGCACCGATCACCACGATGTCGTAATCGGTCTCAGACGGCGCTTCGGAAGCGGCTGGAGCAGGCTTTTTCGCGGCCGCAGGCGCCTCGGTCTTCGGGGCCGGAGCGCTTGCCGGTTTGGATGCGGCCTTCGCGCCCTCCGCCAACGTGGCCAGCACTGCACCGACCTCGACCTCATCGCCTTCCTTGGCAACGTGGCTTTCCAGCACACCCGTAGCCGGAGCCGGAACCTCGACAGTCACCTTGTCGGTTTCCAGTTCGACCACCGGCTCGTCCACCGCAACCGCGTCTCCCGGCTGCTTGAGCCACTTGCCAACCGTGGCCGAGGTGACGCTTTCGCCGAGTGTCGGAACCTTGATCTCGATAGCCATGTTTCTCCGTCCCGCTTGAAACCGATCGACGCCCGTCGTGTCAGCACGGCGCATGCGCGTCCATCGTCAGGTATGGTGCGCCCCGGCCCTGACGGCACCGGAACGTGGAAAGCCCGATGGCTTTCCTTCAACAGACAAGGGCGCGCCTTCGGTCCCATGGACCGCAGGCACGCCCTCTGCCTTAACTTCAGAGTCCGAGCAGCAGACTACGCGGCTCCTCGACATACTTCTTCACCGCCACGAGGAAGCTGACCGCTTCCTTGCCGTCCACAATGCGGTGGTCATAGGACAGCGCCACATACATGATCGGGCGGATTTCGACCTTGCCATTCACAGCAACCGGACGATCCACGATATTGTGCATCCCCAGAATGCCCGACTGCGGCGCGTTCAGGATCGGCGTAGACAGCATGGAGCCATAGATGCCGCCATTGGTGATGGAGAAGGTGCCGCCTGCCAGATCATCGATCTTGAGCGTGCCTTCCCGCGCTGCCTTACCAAAACCCGCGATCTTCTTCTCGATCTCGGCATGGCTCAGCTTCTCGGCGTCCTTGATCACCGGCACGACCAGACCGTTCGGGCCGCCCACGGCAATGCCGAGATTGACGAAGTTGCGATAGATGACGTCCTCGCCATCGATCTCGGCATTGATCGCCGGGAACTCGGCCAGAGCCGCGATCACGGCCTTCGAGAAGATCGACATGAAGCCCAGCTTCACACCGTATTTCTTGACGAAGAGATCCTGAAAATCGACGCGCATCTGCTTGGCCGCCGACATGTCGATCTCGTTGAAGGTCGTCAGCATCGCCGCCGTGTTCTGCGCATCCTTCAGACGGCGCGCGATCGTGCGACGCAGACGCGTCATCTTCACACGCTCTTCACGCGGATCGTCCTGACGCGGCGGCTTGGCCGGAGCCTGCGAAGCAACGGACGGCTGCGTCAGGAAGGCCTGCACATCACTCTTAGTGATGCGACCGTCCTTGCCGGAACCGCTGCCGATCTGCTGTGCCGAGAGATTGTTCTCCGCCATCAGCTTGCGGGCGGACGGCAAGGCTGCTGCCGCATCGACCTCAGGAGCCGCGGATTTCGTTGCTGGCGCAGAGACGGCTTTCGCGGCAGGGGCCGGAGCCTTGGGCGCTTCGGCCTTCGGAGCCGGAGCGGACTTGGCGGCCGTCTTGCCCGAAGCACCGGGCTCAAGGGTGGTCAGAACCGTGCCGACCTCGACCTCGTCCCCTTCCTTGACTGCGGGCTGCCCGAGAACTCCGGCCTGTGGGGCCGGAACCTCGACCGTGACCTTGTCTGTTTCGAGTTCGGCAACGGGCTCGTCTTCCGCGACCTGATCGCCCGCCTTCTTCAGCCACTTCGCAACAGTCGCCGACGTGACACTCTCGCCCAGCGTCGGCACCTTGATCTCGACTGACATCTCGCTTCCACTTCCCTTTTCGAATCCACGTGTTGCAGCTCTTTTCAACCCGCAACCCGGCGTCCTCGCGTTATGCCGCCATCCGGCAGTCATCGGAATTCACGCGCCCGGCACCTGTCATCACGTCTGCGAGACAGCTACGCGAGCGGTCATACCTTGGGAACCGGGGCTCTATCATGGCAGCCCGGCTCCCCCTCTCCATCACAGCCCCACCGCGTCTTTCACGAGAGCCGCCTGCTCCGCCGCATGCGTCTTGGCCAGACCCGTAGCCGGACTGGCCGCCGCCGCACGACCGACATAGATCGGACGCCCGACCTTGTGTCCTGCCTTGTCCAGTGCGCCCTCGATCAGACGATCCACAAAGTGCCAGCCGCCGCCGTTGCGGGTTTCTTCCTGACACCACACGATATCTTTCGCGTTCGGATAGCGCTTCAGTTCCGCGGCCAGTTCGGCCTCGGGGAACGGATAGAACTGCTCCAGACGGATAATCGCCACCTTGTCCAGCTTCTGGTCGCGGCGCTCCTGAAGCAGGTCGTAATAGACCTTGCCCGAGCAGATCACGACACGCTCGACCGCATTGTCGGTCAGGGCATCGATCTCTCCGATCACCGGGAGGAAACTCGTGCCCGTCTCGAATGCGGACAGTTCGGACACCGCCAGCTTGTGACGCAGCAGCGACTTCGGCTCCATCAGGATCAGCGGCTTGCGGTAAGGCAGCTTGAGTTGGCGACGCAGCGCATGGAAATAGTTCGCAGGCGTCGTGATGTTGCACACGAACATGTTGTCTTCGGCGCAAAGCTGGAGATAGCGTTCCAGACGGGCAGAGGAATGCTCCGGTCCCTGCCCTTCATACCCATGCGGCAGCAGCATCACGAGACCGGACATCCGCAGCCACTTCGTCTCACCCGAAGCGATGAACTGGTCGATGATGACCTGCGCCCCATTGGCGAAGTCACCGAACTGCGCTTCCCACAACACCAGCGTGTTGGGGTTGTGCATGGTGTAGCCATACTCGAAGCCCAGCACGCCGAACTCGGAAAGATGCGAGTTGCAGATATCGATTTTCGCCTGAGCGTCATCGATATGGTTGAGAAGCGTGTAAGGTGCCTGCGTCGTCTGATCGAACACCACAGCATGACGTTGACTGAACGTACCGCGCTGCACGTCTTCACCCGACAGACGCACACGATGCTTCTCAAGCAGGAGCGAGCCCAAGCCCAGCGCCTCACCCGTAGCCCAGTCGATGCCCTCACCCGTCTCGATGGCTTTTGTCTTCGCCTTGAGCTGACGCGCGATCTTGCTATTGAGATCGAAGCCTTCCGGCACTTTCGTGATCGCCGCGCCAATTTTCAGCAGCGCATCCTTGGAGATGCCGGTCTCGACCTTGGCCACTTCTCCCGCCTTGGGCGGCGCCGTCAGTCCGGTCCAGCCTCCCTCCAGCCAGTCGGCCTTGTTCACCTTGTAGGACTGAGCCGCCTTGAAGTCCTCATCCAGCTTGGCGTGGAAGGCATTCCACTGCGCCTTTACCTCGTCCTCGGACAACACGCCCGATTTCACCAGATGTTCGGCATAAATCGTATGCGGCGTCGCATGCGCGCCAATGGCCTTGTACATCACAGGCTGCGTGAAGGCCGGCTCATCCGTCTCGTTATGGCCATTGCGACGGTAACAGACGATATCGAGCACGATGTCACTGGCAAATTTCTGGCGATAATCCGCTGCCAGACGCGAAACATAGACCACCGCTTCAGCGTCATCGCCATTGACGTGCAGCACCGGGGCCTCGATGGCCTTGGCCATGTCGGAACCGTAGATGCCGGAATGGCCGTTCACCGGATTGGTGGTGAAGCCGATCTGATTGTTGACGATGATGTGGACGGATCCGCCAGTGCGATAGCCTTCAAGCTGCGACATCGACAGCGTCTCATACACCACGCCCTGACCGGCGAAAGCCGCATCTCCGTGGATCTGGATCGCCATATGCGACAGGCGCGTCTCGGTGTCGCCGTCATCGTCCTGCGCCGCGCGTACCTTGCCGCACACCACGGGATCGACCGCTTCCAGATGCGAAGGATTGGGCTGGAGCGAAATATGGACCGGATGACCACCGATCTCCACATCCGTGGAGGAGCCGAGATGATATTTCACATCGCCCGACCCCGCCACGTTGTCGGGCTTGAAAGAACCACCCGCGAATTCGTTGAAGATTGCCACGTAGGGCTTGCGCACCACGTTGACCAGCGTGTTCAGACGGCCACGATGCGCCATGCCGATGGCGACGGATTTCACACCCTGCTGCGCCACCTGATCGATGACAGCGTGAAGAGCCGGGATCGAGACCTCGCCCCCCTCCAGACCGAAGCGCTTCGCGCCGACATACCGCTTCTGGCAGAAGGACTCGAAACCTTCCGCTTCCGTCAGATTGGCGAGGATTGCCTTCTGTTCCTCGACCGTGACACTGGCCTGCCAGTTGTCGCCTTCAAGCCGCGCCCGGAACCACTCGCGCTGCTCCTCGCTGCGGGCATACATGTATTCCGCGCCGATCGGACCGCAATACACGCCGCGCAGGGCCGCCACGATCTCCTTGACCGTGGCCGTATCGCGCCCTTTGAGCAGCGGGGAGAGCAGGCTGCCGACATAGACGGGTCGGTCCAGATCCTTGGAGCCAAAGCCATAGGTCGCCGGATCAAGCTCAACGGCGAGAGCCGGAACCTTCAACCCGAGAGGATCGGTCCGCGCTTCCAGATGGCCGAACTCACGGAACGCCCGCACGAGTTGCGCCACAGCCAGACTGTCGGACGCCGAAAGACCAGCGGCTTTCCCGGCCCTCTCGGCACCAGCGGAAGCCTCTGGCGGCTCATCTCCGGTGATGATGGACTGGTGCGGCGCCCAGGAGGCCCCTGCCGCATCCTTGAGGATTGAAGCGCTTTCATCGTCCATCGACGCGAACAGATCCGCGAAGGAAGGATCGACGCTTTTGGGATCCTGTGCCCATCGTGCGTAAAGATCCGCCACATAGGCGATGTTGCTGCCGTTGAGCGCAGCCGTTAGGAGATCGCTGCCCGCCATCTTCAGAACACTCCCTTGTCTCGTCCGTGGCCTGCGGGAGTGGCGTGGCATGCCACCGCCGGATACCGGCCCGTCAGCCGTTCCCGCATGACTGTTGATTCAGATGTTGAAGAACCGGTAACGCCTGCAGAGGCGTCGTGCACTGATCCGTCGTCTTTTGTCGTGACTGTCGTCATGACCCGCACGCCTTCGTTTCCGCCGGATCGAAGGACCCGGTTCCAACCCGTCGATGCCGGGTCGCCTGAAAGATCAGCTAGACCGCGCCGGGAGGGGGAACAAGACCACGGGCTGTCACGGTCTGGAGAGGCACCCTCCCGGCGCGTGCGCACGGGCCAGCCAGCTCTCGCTGCTCATCTCCATCAGACGCGAGGCCGTGCGCGCGAATGCGTCCGCGCCCTCTCCTGCTGGAAAAAGATCGTCGGGGCGCGCATCCGCCGAGACAAACAGCAGATTTCCGTTGTCGTAGAGCGCATCAATGAAGGTGATGAATCGCCGCGCCACGTTGGCGTCGTCCGGTCCAAGTTCGGGAATGTCGTCGATCACGATCACGGGAAAACGATGCGCAATGGCCAGAAAATCGTTGGGGCCAAGGGGGCGACTACACAGTGACGTGAAATCGAACCGTGCAACCGGTCCCTCTGCGTGAGGAATGGGCAGACTCCGCCCACTGAACTCCAGAGTGACGGCCTGAGGCGTGTGTCCCTGCCCATAACGCGCCACGATGTTGTCGAGCCGCCTGCGCGCTGTCTCGTCCGCCGGCACGATCCATGTCGCGTCATCCTGCTCGCGTCCGCGTCGGTAATCGGTCTCCGAATCGAGTTCTTCCGTGTCCAGATGCCGCTGGATGATCGCGATGAACGGCTTGAAAGCGTCCGCGCCCGGGCGGTTCTGGAACAGATCGCCGGGAACGGTGTTGGACGTGGCCACAATCACCACCTTGGCCGCGAACAGGGCCTCGAACAGACGGCCGAGAATCATGGCGTCCGCGATGTCGTTGATCTGGAATTCGTCAAAACACAGCAGATTGGCATCCTGCGCGATGGTCTGGGCCAGAGGTGGAATCGGGTCGCTGATGCCCGGATTCGCCTGTTTGAGAGCGCGAATCCGCTGATGCACTTCCTGCATGAAGGTCAGGAAATGGATGCGCTGCTTCTTCGCCATCGGCGCGCAGGAAAAGAACAGGTCCATGAGCATCGTCTTGCCACGCCCCACGCGGCCCACGATGTACACGCCCCGGGGCGGCTCCTGATCCTTTGCCCCCCCTTTCTCGAACAACTCAGGGAGCTTTTCGCTGACGAAGCCCCAGAGCCCCTTGCGCTTCGGCACGGGTGGCCCCGCCTTCTCCGGATGCCAGACAGACAACTCCGACCACAGACGGTCCAACCGTCGCGCCACGCGCTCCTGATCGGGGTCGCGCCGCAGCGTTCCCGCCGCCACGCGCTCCTCATACAGCGCATAAGGCCCTTTTGTTCCCGCGGTGGCGGTTCCACGGAGCTGGGCACGATCAGGAGTGGCATCGTTCATGGCATTCATGATTCTGCCGATAGCCGGGCGCTGGCGCACCAGCAAGAGAAGCGGCTCTTTCACACCGGCTCGTGACGGCGCTTCACGCAGTGGTGAAACCGTCTCCATTTCCTTTCGCGTTACCACAACGGCATTGGAGTGTGGCCATCAGGCCAGATGCTCCTCCTCATTTCCCATGTAATTCAAGGATATGTTCATGAGCGACTGGACAGACTGGAACGAACGTCGCGCGCATCTGGGCAAAGCCATCGGCAACTATGCCTCTGTCTCACCCGATACGGTGTCGGCCATCGTCTCTCTCAACAGCGCGGGAGAGAAAAGCGGTCATCTGGATGCCAAGACACGCGAACTGATCGCCCTTGCCGTGGCGGCCACAACACGCTGCGACGGCTGCATCACCATCCATGCGGAAGAAGCCGTAAAAGCCGGTGCTACGCGCGAAGAAATCGGGGAAGCGCTGAGCGTGGCCATTGCGCTCAATGCGGGCGCGGCACTGGTTTATTCCACCCGCATCATGGACGCCTTCGATGCTGCGGTTGCGGGGAAGAAGTAAGGCACAGCCCACTCTGCGGAAAGCACAAAATAAGGCCGGAGCAACAATGCTCCGGCCTTATTTTAAACCGAACTTATGTAGATCAGCCGAAACCGCCGCCAGACGAGGCCGGGAAGGAAATGGTGTTTTCAGCCAGAAGACAGCCACAATTGCCCCAGCTCTGCGCGCCCTGAATGGACGAAATGGTGCTCTGCAGAAAGCCCATCGCATCCTTCACCGACATGCTGGCGGTGGTGGAATAACCGAGCTTCATGTCAGCGCCCACATTCTGCCACGCGCTGGAAATGGTCGAGCAACTGGCGTGATTAAAGTAATCAGCACCAACATTATACATTCCAGCGAGGTAACCGGCATAAGCACCGATCATACCGGAGAGGGAAACCTGCGGACCACAGGACGGAGCCGGGTGGCAACCCCCACTGTGCTGCGGCTGCCAGCCACCACATCCACCGGATACAGTGTCGAGTTCAGCAATCGTAAGTTCACGCATGGTAGACATCTGGTCTTTCCTTCTCCGGATCAGGCTCTCTTCTGATCGATTTCTTGAGAACCGAATTACCAGACACTCCTGCCTTACCCCAGATAATAGAGCGTTAATTTCAGGAGCCTCGTGTCATTTATTCATCAATGCATCGACAATGAATCGTCATTGCCACTACCATTGCGACATCGATTCATATAACACATTAATAATATTAACCTTTGCCTCTCCACACTGGATGACCAAATGCCCATCGCTCTCTACACCCTTGCCGCTCTGGCCGAGATCGGCGGCTGTTTTTCCTTCTGGGCGTGGCTGCGCCTCGGACGCACTCCCCTATGGCTCGTGCCGGGCTGCGCGTCTCTCGTCCTTTTTGCGTGGCTTCTCACACTGGTGGACACGGATGCCTCCGGCCGCGCCTACGCCGCGTATGGCGGAATCTACATCACCATGGCCGTCATCTGGATGTGGGCCGTGGACGGCGTACGCCCGGACCGTATGGATCTTATCGGCGTCGTGCTGGCGCTTGCAGGCACGTGCGTCATTCTCTTCGGGCCGCACAAAGGCTGAAAACGGCCAAAACCCCCTTGCCAAGCCTGCCGCCATGTCCGACATGACCGGCCATGAACTATTCCGTGAAGGAAATCTTTCTCACCTTGCAAGGCGAGGGTGGACAGGCCGGTCGAGTGGCCGTGTTCTGCCGCTTTGCCGGGTGCAATCTGTGGACCGGACGCGAAAGCGATCGGGCGTTGGCCGTCTGCCGTTTCTGTGACACCGACTTTATCGGTACGGACGGTGAAGGCGGTGGACGCTTTCCTGACGCCGTATCCCTCGCCCGCGCCATTACCGCCACATGGGCAGCCGGGCGTGCCGAGCGCTTCGTGGTCTTTACCGGTGGCGAACCCTTGCTCCAGTTGGATGCAGCGTTGATCGACGCCATTCACGCGGAAGGCTTCACCATTGCCGTGGAAAGCAACGGTACGCTTTCCGCGCCTCCGGGCATCGACTGGTTGTGCATCAGCCCCAAGGCCGACGCACCGCTCACGCAGACGCACGGACAGGAACTCAAACTCGTCTTTCCTCAGCCCGACCTCATGCCGGAAAACGTGGCGCATCTCGATTTCGAGCAGTTCTGGCTGCAACCCATGGACGGCCCGGATCGGGACGCCAACACGGAAGCGGTTGTGCAATACTGCCTGAAGCATCCACGCTGGCGGCTCTCGCTCCAGACCCACAAGCTGATCGGGATTCCCTGAGCATGACGACCATATCTTCCGGCAATGGCGCGCTCGTCGTATTTTCGGGTGGGCAGGATTCCGCCACCTGTCTTGCTTGGGCACTGGACCGCTTCGAGCGGGTGGAGACACTGGGCTTCGACTATGGTCAGCGCCATGCCGTGGAACTCACCTGCCGCGACACGCTTCGCAAGGGTATGGCGGCACTCGACACCGATTGGGCCACCCGCCTCGGTCCCGATCACACACTGGATCTGGCAGCGCTTGGGCATGTCTCGGAGACGGCCCTGACACGCGAGACGGAAATCAGCATGACGGAGAGCGGGCTGCCCTCCACCTTCGTGCCCGGCCGCAACCTGATCTTCCTCAGCTTTGCCGCCGCACTGGCCTATCGACGCGGCCTGCGCCACATCGTCACGGGCGTGTGCGAAACGGACTACTCTGGATATCCCGATTGCCGCGACGATACGATCAAGGCGCTTCAGGTCGCCCTCAATCTCGGCATGGATTCGCGCTTCGTGCTGCACACGCCCCTGATGTGGATCGACAAGGCGCAGACATGGGCGCTGGCGGAGTCACTGGGCGGTAAACCGCTCGTTACACTCATCAATCACGAAAGCCACAGCTGCTATCTCGGTACGCGCGGTACCCTGCATCCATGGGGCCATGGCTGCGGCACCTGTCCGGCCTGCGAATTGCGGCGTCATGGATGGGAACAATACCAAGCGACTCTCACGGGGCTATCTCATGCCTGACCTGATCTTCACCCGTCGCTTTTCCATGGGGCACCGCCTCATTCACGGCGCGAGCGAAAGCTGCGCCCTGCCGCATGGCCACAACGAATTCGTCACGGTTCGCCTGACACCTGCGAACATGGCGCCGCTCGATGGCGTGGCGAACATGCCCGTCTCGTTCCAGCGCGCCAAAAGCATGTGGCACCGTTTCGTGGACGAACGGCTCGACCACGCTCTGCAACTGGCAGAGGACGACCCCCTTCTGGCGTGGTTTCGCGCCCATGAGCCCGAACGGGCGAAACGCATCATCGTCACACCCGGCGATCCAACCACCGAGATGATGATCTGCCTGATGAAAGCCAAGCTCGATACGCTGCTTCAGGCCGATGGCGCGCTTTTGCGGTGCACAACCATCACGCTGGAAGAAACGCCCACCAATACGGTGGAGTTCTCCGGCGACCCGCTGCCGATGCTTCCCTCTCCCCGCCCACCGGAACAGTGCTGGTGGAGGCGGGCGGATATGAGTATTTCGGATCTGGAATCCTGAAACCCACCCACGGGTTTTTCAGAACATTTCGCTACTTTTCATACGACGCGACGTTTCAATCATCCTCGGCATTCAGAATGCCGCACGCATGCACCAGCTTCTCCGAAGGCTGGGGCGTCGTGCAGAGACGCCGGGCATCCGGTCCGCACATCTCGATCGCTGTCTCGTAATTCGATTCCAGCACATCATGCGCCACCGCCAGATCGGAGGCATCGCGCGAGGACGCATCCTCCTCGTCCGGCATCTTCTTTTGCGTGTCGTGCAGTTCCCTCATCGCGCTGATGCACGCATCACTGGCCTCATCCGGCTTCACCTGAAGAACGTCAAGTTCCTTGTTGAGCTGGGCCGCCGGCACATTTTCCGGGGCGGCCTGCGCCATGGCCGCTGACGCTCCCATGACGGACAGAACCAGACAGGGCAGCAACAAACGGACGTTCACGCAGCATCTCCGATAACCCGTTCAAACGCGACTTTGCGCGTGCACATCGTTCTCATCTTATCGCTCAACATCTCTTCACGAAAGCTCCTTCCGGCACGCCCCGCGTGAGGACACCTACAGTCCCCTTCGCGCCTGCGCAGCACGCGCCCGCATTCCTCACACTTCATTGCAATCGGAAATTTTCATGACATTCTCCTCACGCCGGACTTTCCTGCGCTCTCTTCTCGCAACCGGAGGCGCTCTTGGCGCTGCCACGGCCCTGGGCGCCTGCACCACCACGACAAGCAACGGCACAACCACCTATGCCGTGGATGTGACAAAGATCCTCTCCCTCATCAGCAGCGTGGAATCCGGCCTGACCCAGATCGCCTCCTCCAGCACCGTGACCAGCGTGCTGGGCGCAACCGATTCGGCCAAGCTCACGTCCGCCATCACCACCGTCAGCCAGGTCACAGCCCAGATCGCCGCCAATGCCGCTTCTTCCGTGAGCGTCACCGTGGCGAAGGACTGGGTCACAACCGCCGAAAGCGCAGCGGGAGCAGCCCTCACGGTGCTGGAGAGTCTCCAGAGCCTCCTTCCTGCCAACGTCAACGTCATGGTTCAGGCCGTGGCCACCCTTCTTCCAGCGCTTGCCGCCCTGATTGGCGCGGTGTCCACGTCCTCCACCAGCCTATCCGCGCCAGAGGCCCAGGCCATCATCGCACGCGGTCTTTCCACCAACTGAGTTCCCCAAATTGGCATCGTCGGACCGGCTCGGGTATTCGGTTCTTTCCGGACCACAGCAGGCCGCCGATGCCATTCTTGCCACTTTCCTCCTCTCCGCAGCCACGTGTGTGGTTCGATGTGGAAGACCTGTTCGAATATGCCCGTACTGGCTCGCGCCCCAGTGGAATCCAGCGTGTGGCCTTCGAAATTCAGTCCGCCATGCAGGCCCTGCCGGAAATGCAGGGAACATGCGTGGGGTTTCTCCGGCACACCACCGATGGACGGGGTTTCACTCCCGTCAAACCTGAAAGTGTACGGGCACTGCACGATCGTCTGTGCAGCCACGCCCTCTCCGTCACCACACATATTGAGACTGGCAACGAAAGCGAGCAGGAGGCCTCTTCAGCCCGGCGTCTTGCCCGGCATCTGCCTGCCAGCCTGCGCGTGCCGCTCGGACAACTGGTGTCCCATCAGAGCGCGGCGTTCCGAGACGTCTCCGCCCTTCTGAGAGCGACCGGCACGACTCTCCGCCAGACATGGACGGAACGCCATACCGCTCAAGAAGCGAACATCGCCCCTCCACGCGCAGGCGACATCCTGCTTGCCCTTGGCGCGCCATGGTCACACACCGCCTACGGAACCCTCCTTGAGCGTGCGCGCGATCAGGGCATGCGCACCGGGCTGCTCGTGCACGATCTTGTGCCCCTGATCGCACCGGAATGGTGTCGTCCCGGTCTGCCGCGTGTGTTTCGTAGATGGTGCGAATCCACCCTGCCGGCCATCGACCGACTGTTCGCTGTCTCACACAGCACACGCGACGATATCGCACGCCTTTTTCCCGGCAAGGCGGCCTCCGTCATCCGTATGGGCACGGGCTTTTCAACGCCCCGTTCCATCACGGGGCACACAGACCTTCCGCTCTCCTTACGGGCGCCGTTCGTGCTGGTGGTGGGAACCATCGAGGTCCGCAAGAACCACGCGTTGCTCTTCCGCCTGTGGAGAAAGCTTCTCGCGGACCATCCACGCGCCACCATACCGCGTCTTGTCATGGCCGGATCGCCCGGTTGGCTGGCCTCGGACCTGATGCAGCAAATCCGGAACTGTAACTTCCTCAATGGGCATATCGCCCTAGTGCATGCTCCCTCCGACGCCTTGCTGGAAGCGCTCTACCGCCATGCCCTTTTCACCCTCGTTCCCTCACTGCACGAAGGTTGGGGATTGCCTGTCACCGAAAGCCTTGCCCACGGAACACCCTGTCTCATCGCCAATCGTGGTGCCCTGCCAGAAGCTGGGGGAAGGCTGACTCCGCTGTTCGACCCCGACAATCTTCATGACGTGCAAGCATGCGTCGAGCGCGTGATTCACGCTCCCGCGGAACTGGCGCGTCTGCGATCCCGCATTGCCACGACGTTTCAGCCTACGCCGTGGTCCGTAGCGGCTCAGCAATTGCTCTCCGCCTTCCATTAACGCCCGTTTTCCGCCCCATCGGATCCGATCGAAACGGCAGACCGCCATCACCTGACAGAGGTGGAGCGTAAAGGGTTCATATACCTTTCTTGCCCTTCCCTATCCGGGCAGGCTACGAACCTAAATATGATCCGGCTCATCCTCCTTGTCCCCCTCCTTCTCGTGGTGATCCTGTTTGCCGCCAGCAATCAGGAATCCACCCAGATGTGGCTGTTGACCTACAGTTGGTCCAGCTCGATCGGCGTCATGGCGCTGCTGATTTCCGTCATATCGCTGGCCATGGGTGCCCTGTGCATGTGGTTCAGCGCCTTTGGGCAGGGACGCCGTGCTCGCAAGGCGGAAGCCCGCGTGAAGGAACTGGAAGGCACCGTTGCCGCACAGGTTACGGAATTGAACCGTCTGCGAGGTCTTGTGAATGTGGATCCGTCCGTCACTCCTCACCCAACCGCGCCCATCTCTCCAGTCTCCACCATTCCGCCACAGCCCATCGCATGACCACACGTCGCACGCGCCTGATTGCCGCCCTCGACACCCGTGACCCGGCTGAAGCGACCCGCTGGGCGAACGCCGTCTCCTCTCATGTCGATGCCATCAAGCTTGGCCTCGAATTCGCCTATGCCGCAGGGTTTGAAACTGTCACGAAGGTGGCACAAGGGCGCGACCTGTTTCTCGACCTCAAACTGCACGACATCCCCAACACCGTCGGGGCGGCTGTGGGGAGCCTGAATCGTCTTTCACCTGCCATGCTGACCATCCATGCCAGCGGCGGAAGCGCTATGGTCGCGGCAGCGCGACAGGCGTGCGACGACAGCTTTCCCGAAGGCAAGCGTCCGCTGCTGCTGGCCGTGACCGTCCTTACCAGCCTTGATGACGCAGCCCTTGCGGAAACCGGCGTGCCGGGTGGCGCGCGCGCGCAGGTACTGCGTCTGGCCGAACTGGCGCTGCGTAATGGCGCGGATGGGCTGGTCTGTTCCGCGCATGAACTGACCGCGCTGAGGAAAGAGTTTGGCGAGAGGCCGGTGTTCGTCACTCCCGGTATTCGTCCCCGCGGTGCGGACGCAGGCGATCAGAAACGCATTATGACCCCGACCGAAGCCCGACAGGCTGGGGCAGACTGGATCGTGGTCGGACGCCCCATCACAAAAGCCGCCGATCCTGCCGCCGCCGCCGCTGCGATTGCGGCCGAACTCATCGCTCCCTGATGCGCATAGGCATCAAGATATGTGGGCTGACGGAACCAGCCGGTCTTGATGCCTGTCTGGAATATGGGGCTGACTGGGTGGGCTTCAACTTCTTCGCCCGCTCTCCCCGCTACGTCACAACGACGCAGGCGGCCCAACTGATCCGACGGATCGAAGCCGCCCCTGTCCAGCCGGGTCGTGTTGGCCTGTTCGTAAATCCGACCGATGAGCAGATTGCCGAAACGCTGGACAATGTGTCACTCGACATCCTCCAGCTCTACACCACGCCTGAGCGTGCGCAGGTGATCCGCCAGAAATTCGGTCTTCCGGTATGGCTGTCCGTCGCTGTCTCGACGCAGAATGACCTTCCGACAACCGCTCTGGCAGACCGCTTTGTAATCGAATCACGCCCCCCTGAAGGCGCCACGCGTCCCGGCGGCAACGGACTGGCCTTTCCGTGGCATCTTACCCGTGCTTGGCAGGCTCCAGCGTCATGGATGCTGGCAGGTGGACTGCGACCAGAGACCGTAGCGCAAGCCATCCGTGAAAGTGCGGCAAACGCTGTGGACGTGGCATCCGGCGTGGAAAGCACGCCCGGCGTCAAAGACCCGGACGCCATCGCCCACTTCATCGCTGCTGCCCGAGCCGTATGATCGGTGCGTTTTTCCTCTTGAACACCTGCGCGATGCTGGTATGAAGGCCTCCAGCGCCTGGAGAGATGGCCGAGCGGCTTAAGGCGCACGCTTGGAAAGCGTGTGTACGTTAATAGCGTACCGTGGGTTCGAATCCCACTCTCTCCGCCAGATATAGAAAAATCCTTACAATTCAATGAGTTATATGCCAGATAAGGTGGTACGTGGCTATCTCAGCAATAGTAGCCGGTCGGTCATCCTTCAATGATCAAGAAGGCATATACGGATACGCGCGGATTGATTGAAGCTTTCAGGCGGCAAAACTTACTCAGGCCACCTCAGCGTCCCAAAACTGCCAGCAAGACGTAGGATGTCTTTAATGGTGCCGTTCAGAACTCCACCAGCGTCACTGACACAGCCTTCCTGTTCCAAGACATCCCTCACACGAGACCGGACATTGCGAACCAACTTGAGCGAGAGTACATAATCCGCACAGAACTCCCCAGTAATGATGGAGAACCCAAGGCAACGCCGCAAACGAACCAGTTCCTCTCCCAGATAAAGATACAGCCGCTCAACACCCTTCCCTTAGAACAGCACCCCAACCGCTATTCCTTTGCATTCGCAAGCGCTCAAAAAGAACTGAACTTGACCATTTCTTGCACAAGCGAGCCTAACGTCACCGCACGACAAATAAGCTCCTTCTTGAGACATCATTGATAATAAAATCATCAAGGCCATCTCAGCGGGCTATGTCCTGTTCAGACATACTGCATAGAGCTTACCATTTCATGCCAAACTCGTGATCTCACAAAACCATCGCCTTCAGAAAATCCTCGAGAAGTTCAATACAAAATCTGATAATTCTAGAAGAGTAAATGCAACTTCATCGTCAGGCACATCATGACGTCTCCTCCTTTGCAAACAACGTCATCCATGCCCCGCTATCTCAATCGTTTCCTGTGTCTCGACGATTTCGAAACTGTCGCACGCCGTCGATTGCCCCGACAAATCTATGGCTACTATTCCGGCGCAGCAGAAACCGGCCGTTCCCTGCGAGCAAATCGCGAGAGTTACGCTGAACTTGCCCTAATGCCACGCGTGCTTATTGATACACATGCTCGTTCGACGGTGACTTCTCTCTTCGGTAAATCCTTTACACAACCGGTTGGAATCGCACCTATGGGCCTCTCAGCCCTGTCGTCGTTTCGGGGCGATATTGCCTTGGCACGGGCTGCGGCTGAGGAAGGTGCGCTAATGGTGGCCAGCGCCACGTCTCTCACTCCGCTTGAAACAATGGGCGCCGAGGGCGCAACACGGTGGTTTCAAGCCTATCTGCCTGGCGACCGGGAACGCATCGCAGCGATGCTTCGCCGGGTCGGCAACGCTGGGTTCGAAACGATTGTCCTTACCGTGGATGTACAGGTTCCAGCCAACCGCGAGAACAATGTTCGCACCGGTTTCTCTATACCTCTCCGACCCAGTCCGCGTCTTTTGTGGGATGGCGTGTGCCATCCGCGCTGGTCCTGTGGAACTTTTCTTCGCACGTTAGCAAGCGGTATGCCGCATTTCGAAAACATGGACGCATTTCGCGGTCCGGCAATTCTTTCGCGCACCGCTGAGCGTAACATTGGAACCCGTGAGCGTCTTAGTTGGGAACATGTCAAATTCATACGCGACAACTGGAAAGGCCGTTTTGTTATAAAGGGGATTCTTTCTTCCGAAGATACCGCGCACGCCCGCAACGCAGGTGCTGACGGCGTCTGGATCTCCAACCATGGCGGACGCCAACTCGACTCCGCAATTGCTCCCCTGCTCGTATTGCAGGAGGTCACGCGCGAAGCGGGCGAAATGGCTGTGTTGATTGATGGTGGTATAAGGCGAGGCACCGACGTGCTCAAAGCTCTGGCACTTGGCGCAGACTTTGTCTTTATCGGTCGGCCGTTTCTCTACGCCTCAGTCGCAGCTGGCGGGTTCGGCGTGCGTCATGCACTACGACTGATACAGGCGGAAATCATGCGTGATATGGCGATGCTGGGCGTGAACACTATCAATGAACTTTCCCCTGCTCATGTTCGAAAATTCGCAGCCGCACAATTTCCTGACAGATAACGAATACAGACTTCCTGTCCACCTTATTAGCCACGTACTGTGAGACAATGGCCTTTAGACGCTTGCACCTTCAGAGAAAGATTGGCCGATCACAGGCGAAATCTGTGTGACATTATTCCCAATCGGCAGACTTATTTCCACATCACGTGATGAAACACCCATTCCAAATGCAGCCATTTTCGTACCCGAAAGGGGACGAAGTTGTTCGGGGCGATATCTCATTTTAGTAAATGCACGAACGAGCATCGCACACCCCATGCGAAAAGTATTCCAAGGAAGCTTCGAATTTCCTGCGATTGCAAACAATCCGATCGCATTGCGCATGCGCGTCTCAAAAGCACTAACTCTCCTGCCATTTCTCAAATATCCGCCATAAACCTCCATACTGCCAGGATGATTCTCGAAAGCAGACATCAACTCACGCACCTCTTCATGTGGATCAATCTTGTCTTTTGCGAAAGTATTGTAGATCGGTCCACTGTAGAGTGGTCTTGTATGGGTCATCGGCACCTGGAGGGTTCTAAAAACCCCCTGGTTTTGAGGTCTTCTGTATGATTCTATTTCTTCTGCGTTGATTGAGGGAATGGCGATATGAAGCAGTCTGGTTTCTTTGATGTTGAAGAGCGTCTTGCCCGGCTGAGTGGGCTTGGCGATCAGCTCGAAGCGTTTTCCCGGACTGTGGATTTTGAAGCGTTCCGTCCTGATCTGGACAAGGCCCTGGCGTATTCCGATGGAAGCAAGGGCGGACGACCGCCATTTGATCCTGTGCTGATGTTCAAGATCCTGGTGATCCAGACGCTCAACAATTTGTCTGATGAGCGGACGGAATATCTGATCAACGATCGCCTCTCCTTTATGCGTTTCCTTGGGCTGGGACTTTCAGATCGGGTGCCGGATGCCAAAACGGTCT
>NZ_WOTH01000010.1 GCF_011516945.1 Acetobacter estunensis | reverse complement strand
GACTACGAACGCTGCGCCTCAACACTTGCCGCAATGCACATCATCGCCTTCGCAGGCTTCATGCTCAGAAACGCAGCTAACCTACTCATGCAAAGTGCATAACACCCTCTATGTGCACGACGGCCAGACCGATCAACAGACCAAGCGCGATACCGAGGGAGTGGAAAACCAGATCGGTCTTTACGGAGGGGATCAGGATAGTGCCGATCTGGTTTGCTACACGTTGCACGTCCGCCGATGTGCCGAGCAGCGTTACCATATCCCCGTCTTTTACCGGCGTGTCGGGGGTGACAGGCAGCGTCGTGCCCGCGCGGGAGAGGCCCACGAGATAGACGCCATGACGGACTGCAGCCGACAGGGATTGCGCGCACTGGCTGACGGTCTTCCCGGAAAAATCCTTTCTGGACAAGACAACATCGCGTCGTATCAGTGCGATATCCATGCCCGGGATTTCCCCGCATTCCTGTCCGATCTTTTGTCCTATGGTGAGGATATCCGCGCGCTGCCCCACAAGCAGGACCTGATCGCCGGACATCAGCGCGACATCGGCGCTCACGCCGGCATCCTTGCCGTCACGTAGGATCTGTTCCACCGTCACGCCGCGCGCCAGGTTCTCCACGCCGGAAACGGTAAGGCCGGATTTCGTGATTCGATAAGCCCGTCCGATGAGATTTGGCAGTGCGGGCACTTCGCCTTCACCCGGAACATGCACGCCACCGGCCTGTGCGGCTTCGGCTTTGATCGCGTCTTCCCGAATGCCCCGCTTCATGAACCACGGCAGGACGTTCACGCACAGGAGGATCGGGCCGATGGATCCGAAAATGTAGGTCACGGCGTATCCTACCGCGACATTGCCCTGAAGCTGCTGCACCTGCGCGAGCGGCAAGCCAAGCTTTTCCAGTGAAGAACCGGCCGTGCCGATGATGGCCGATTGGGTGAGGCCGCCCGCCGCCAACCCGGCCGCCAGTCCTTTGTCGAGATGGAACAGGCGCGCGACCGTCACAACCGTGATCAGGCCCGTAATGGCGAGCACCACGGCCATCAGGATTTCCCGTAGTGACTGCCGTCCGAGCGAACGGAAGAACTGTGGGCCGCTCTGGTATCCCACAGCATAAATGAAGAGTGCGAACAGGACGTTCTTGATACCTGAGTCGATGTGCACACCCACCTGACTGAGCAGCACAGCGGCGAGCAAGGATCCGGCCACGCCACCAAGCTGGAATGAGCCAAAGCGGAATCGACCGATCCAACATCCGATCACGAGGGCGAGAAAGAGAGCGATTTCAGGACACGCACCAAACAGGTCGGCCAATGGGGCAGTGAATGCGTGCAACACGAAATTCCTTGGGTTCGTTCTGGTTTTCGTGGGCGACCATCGTGGTCGCTCACATTTCCGTCATTGATAAAGATCAATGGAAAAAATGTTTAATACTTTAATTGGAATCGTATTTATGTCGTAATATTTGTTATTCGAAATGAATATTTTTTATTGCATAGATATGTGTATGTGCTCAGAGCGAAAGTGTATTTCAATCTGACTGCGAAGAGAAAGTGAGCCTATTTTTCTTCTTGGCTTGGAAGAAGGCGAGAAAAATTTTCTTTTGCATGTCAATTTACCGGCAAAGAAAACCCCGACTTTTTCAAGCCGGGGCAAACGACAGAGGCATCTGCTGATGGGTCTATCGGGTGGGTGTCATTCCCACTCGATGGTACCGGGCGGCTTGGACGTAATGTCATAGGTCACACGATTGATGCCGCGTACCTCATTAACGATACGGCTGGCCACGCGGTTGAGAAAGCCCATGTCGAACGGGAACACTTCCGCCGTCATGCCGTCGGTGCTGGTCACGGCCCGGAGCGCCACGGCTTGATCGTAGGTGCGGCCATCGCCCATCACCCCCACAGTGCGCACCGGCAGCAGCACCGCGAAGGCCTGCCAGATGGCGTCATAGAGACCCGCATTGCGGATTTCCTCAAGATAGATGGCGTCCGCCTTGCGCAGCAGGTCCAGCTTCTCGCGGGTGATGGAATCACTGGGAATGCGGATGGCCAGACCGGGGCCGGGGAACGGATGGCGTCCGACAATGCTCTCGGGAATCTCCAGTTCGCGTCCGAGGTCGCGCACCTCGTCCTTGAACAGTTCACGCAACGGCTCGACCAACTGCATGTTCATGCGCTCGGGCAGGCCGCCGACATTGTGGTGCGATTTGATGGTGACGGAAGGACCACCCGTGAAGCTGACGCTCTCGATCACGTCGGGATAAAGCGTGCCCTGAGCGAGGAACTCTGCCCCCCCGATCTTGGCGGCCTCTTCCTCGAACACCTCGATGAATAGGCGTCCGATGGTCTTGCGCTTCACCTCCGGGTCCGTGACGCCTTCAAGCGCGGACAGGAACAGATCGGACGCATCGCGGTGAATCAGCTTGATGTTGAACTGACCACGGAAGGTCTTGACCACCTCTTCCGCCTCACCCGCGCGGAGCATGCCGTGATCGACGAAAATGCAGGTAAGCTGGTCTCCGATGGCCTCATGGATCAGCACGGCGGCGACCGAGGAATCCACACCGCCCGACAAACCGCAGATCACGCGCTTGTCGCCCACCTGCTTGCGGATTTTTTCGATCTCGACATCGCGGAAACGGGCCATGGTCCATGTGCCGGTGCAGCCCGCGACATTGTGCGTGAAGTTGCGCAGAAGGGCTGCGCCATGGGGCGTATGCACGACCTCGGGGTGGAACTGCACGCCGTAGAGTCTGCGTCCTTCATCGGCGATGATGGCAAACGGTGCGCCCTCGGAGGTGGCGACGGCGCGGAAGCCGGGCGGCAGTTGCGTCACACGGTCGCCGTGGCTCATCCACACCTGTTCACGACTGCCGCGTGCCCACACGCCACGGAACAGGGCGCAGTCTTCGGTGATGTCCACGAAGGCGCGGCCGAATTCGCGGTGATCGGAGCCTTCGACCTTGCCGCCGAGCTGGTTGCACATGGCCTGCTCGCCGTAGCAGATGCCCAGCACCGGAATATTCAGCGCGAACACCACTTCCGGGATGACCGGTGCTCCTTCGTCATGCACACTGGCTGGACCGCCGGAGAGAATGATGCCGCGGGGAGCGAAGGCGCGGATACGTTCTTCGTCCGCCGTGAACGGCCAGATCTCGCAATAGACACCGCTCTCACGCACGCGGCGGGCAATGAGCTGCGTGACCTGCGAGCCGAAATCAAGGATCAGGATCCGGTCGGCATGCAGGGCGGTGTCGGTAATGGTGGCGTCCTGGGCGGTGCCGGACATGGCAGGCTCCTCTCGGGTGGGTGCGATGCGCTTCCGCCGGACGGCAGGAAAGCGGTACGCATACATTGCGGCGTTCTCCTCGCGGGGTATAGGACGAGGCAGGGGGTGTCGTCACCCGTTTCCCGCGTGTTCCGTCCCGGTTGCGCGCGGTTCGTTACTGCTTCGTGGAGGTCTGCCGATGCGCGCCCGTCTCCTGCCCTGTCTGTGCCGAGCCTTTTTTCTTTCGGTCGGCATGTCGGCTGCCGCTCTTCCCGCGTTTGCGGACAAACCGACTGGCGAATGGGTGGGCATGCTGGTGACGGATCAGGGCACCTGTCCCGATCATCAGGACTCCATTTTGCAGGTGGAAACTGACCGTGTGGCCTTCACACCTGCCACAGGGACGCTCGTGCTACGCGGAAAACCGGACAAGAATTTCACGCGGCTGCACGCCCAACTCATGCTCAAGGACAAGGACGGCAAGCCATTGCCCTGGGTGTTCGAAGGGCAGCCCGATGGCGATAGCATCAAGGGGGTCTTCGGCACGCCCAACTGCCGCGCCCACATCGTCCTGCATCGCCCACAGGGCAGCGCCTGGAAGAACTTCATGGGAGACTGACCCAAGGGTCGTCTTGCCGCCGCATTACGGAATCTGTCTCTTATGGACCTGACTGGCCAGATCGTCCTTCCCGATCGCATCCTTCCCGGCACGCTGACGCTTGAAGGAGAGCGCATCCACGCCATCACGCCGCTGCCGGAAGCGCCCGCGCGCTACATTCTGCCGGGCTTTATTGACGGCCATGTGCATGGCGGCGACGGCGCGGACACGATGGACGGAGTGGCCGCAATCCATCGTCTTGCGCGCTTCCACTTGACGCATGGGACAACCACCATCCTGCCCACGACCATCACCGCTCCATGGCCGGATGTGATGAACGCACTGAAGGCGGTGGCGGAAGCGCAGCGTACCGCGCCCACAGATGGACCGATCCTCCACGGCGCGCATCTTGAGGGGCCGTTCGTCAGCCCGCACCGACTGGGCGCACAGCCCCCGTTTGCCATTCCACCGTCACCCGGGCTTGTGGCTCAGGCTCTTGAAACCGGCGTCGTGCGTGTGGTGACGCTGGCCCCTGAACTGGAGCACGCCGACACGGCGATGGAGAGCTTCGCGCGCGTTGGCGTGCGTGTGAGCCTTGGTCATACGGTGGCGGGTTATGAGGAGGCCGAAGCGGCGATCTGTCGGGTGTGCGCGGCAGGGGGCACCGTAGGAGGTACGCATCTCTTCAACGCCATGCCTCCTATCGAGGGGCGGCGTCCCGGTCCTGTCACGGCGCTGATGTGCAGTGACGAAGGCCATGCGGAGATGATTTTCGACACGCATCACGTCCACCCGGCTACTTTCCGGCTGGCGGCCCGCGTGATGGGGCGCCGGTTGCTTTTCGTGACCGACGCCATGCGCGGTACGGGGCAGCCAGAGGGACCGAGCCAACTTGGTGGTCAGGACGTGGAAATTCGCGATGGAGCTGTACGGCTGCCGGACGGGACGCTGGCGGGGAGTATTCTCACGTTGGACGTGGCGCTGCGCAACGCCGTGACGGTGGGGGGCATGTCCCTGCCCGAAGCCTCACGCCTCGTCTCGGCCAATCCGGCCGCATGGCTCGGGCTGCATGACCGGGGACGGATCGCGCCGGGGTCGCGGGCCGATCTGGTCGTGATGGATGCCGGGTTCTCTGTGCGGGCGGTATTTGTCGGGGGGACGACGGTGTTCCGGGCCTAAACAGATTTTCTTCCGGATCGTGAAGACTATAGTAAGTAGTGGGATGGCTGCGGACCATCGGCAGTGATCGGCAACTTCAGGCCAATATCGGTGTGAAAACTGGATCGTCGAAACGAGTGAACGTGGTATCTCCCTCTGTTCGCGCTGTCCGGATCAGAAAGCGTGTTCCAGCACGTTGCGCGACGATACCATCGCGTTCGAATCGGTCGCCGATGAGTAGTGTGCGCTCAGGTTTTGCTCCAGCTTCTGCCATCAATGTCTGCAGACCTTGTGGATGCGGCTTGAGGCGACCAACATCGTCCGCCGTGACGACGAACGTCGCCTCAAGCCCAAGCGCGTGCAATTTATCGCGTGCGGGATAGTCTGACAGAATCCCTACAGTTTTGCCCGCGCGTGCGAGGCTTGAAAACAGGTCAGCAACCGCCGGATAACGGCAGGCTGGCAGATGGCGCAGCGGGCGTCGGAGCATCCATTTCGCGATGATCGCCTCTACCGTCGTTACGGTTGCACCAGTCGCTATGGCGGTCTCGCGCAGCAGGCGCGGTTCAAAATCCTCGACTTCAGCCTCGGCAAAATCTTCACGGAGGGCACGGAAAGTCTTCAGCACACGTATGGTTACAAAGTCGCCCCGTAAGAGCGTGCGCGTAACCAGTTCCCATGCCATCCGCGTCCGTAACCGCCGTTGATCGTACAGCGTGCCGTCAACGTCGAAAGCAACAAAATCAATAGTATCCCAATCCATGTCGACGCACTTCCAGCCGTCAATCGAGTACAATGAAGTGTTGGCTGGTCAATGTATCGAGCCAGGGAATATCTATGAAAGTTGTCAACCCAAATACGGCTGCCAGAAGTAGCACGATCACGATCAGCTTTTTTTCGCGATAAAGCCCTTCAGGACTCTGTGCTGAAGAGCCCGCTTCCATCGACAGTGCGAGGTAATAGGCAAACAATACTGCCACCAACGGAAGAGTCAGAATGTATTCGATTCGATATTTGATAAGGAAAACCGCGAGGAAGAACATCGCCAGCAGTGCGTAGAGAAACGTCGACACTGTCAGCGAAACTTCGGTATAGCCGGCGAAGCTGGCGCGATAGCGCGTGAGCAGTTCTTTGCCGTGTGATGCTGTGATCTCGCGGTATTCGGACAGGCGCTTGGCAGCCATCAGAAATGCGCCGCCGAGCCAGTAGGCGAGGATCAACGAGATTGGTGGCAGCGTCGTCGGGTCAACCATGGCCCAGCCGATGATCAACCGAAGTGGATTGTTAATTGATTCGGAGATGACGTCGAGAAACGGCTTGTCCTTACTTCGAAACGGACGAACATTATAGACAATGCCTTGCGCTGCAAATATCGCTGCCGTAACGACCATCAGCGTGCTTGAGAGCAAAGCAGCAGATAGTCCAATCGTTACGAATAGTACCCATTCGAGCAGAATATAGCGAGGATCGAGATCGCGCTGAACTGCGGCGCGGCGCGATTTTGTCGGATGATGACGATCAAACTCACGATCAAGAAACTCGTTGATGACATAGTTTGCCGACGCGATACAGATCGCTGTGACAAGGCCGCATACAATGTTCAGACTTAACGATGGTGCGTGGTCTCCCCGCAGTAGCCACGCGAGTACTGCGCCAGGTATAATGAACACATGCTTCGTACTGTGATCGAGGCGTGCTATGGCGATGTAGTCGCGCACTCCTCCTGTCCTGCGGGCAGATGTCGGGGTGTTGATAAACATGTCTGTCATAAAATAATTCCGCGTGGGCCAGACCACGATATGCAGATTGAATACAATTATTTGTTAATTGCCTTTGAAGGCACAGATGTCAAGCGCTATGCCGTGTAAAATACAAATAATGCATAGCATGCTATTGCAATATCTCTCGTCAGAGGGAATTTATCTGTCGGTCACCGTGTGACAGATGGCGCAGATGGCGACCGAAATGAGAGCGTTGCTCGCGGGAGACAAAGACGGTGCAAGAAGGATTGATCGAAGAGGCGTCAGTTTTCTCCCCTTCTTCTGTCTTGAAACCTTGGTGGGCCTTGTTTCTGACCACCCTGATCGGCGCTATCATTTTTTTTGTGCCGACCATGCTCAATACGGATGTCTTTTTCTATTGGGATACACCAACCTATATTAATGGCGCCGAGATGGGGGCGGTGAGATTGCTCGGTGAGCATGCTCGGTTGACACCATCGACTTCATTGGAAAAGCTTCATCCAACGGCTGCGGGCGCCATCACTTCGACCAACGCTGGTGTTTATATCGCTGGGCGCTCGGTTTATTATGGTGCTTTACTGTTTGCATCGGCCATGGCGGGTTCGCTCATGATCGCGGCAGCCGTTCAAGCGTTGGCGGTATCCTATACAATCCTGCTTTTTTTTCGGACGTTTTTGCCGGGAAAGGGGGGATATGCCCTGATTTCCATGGCGGTACTGATGATTGTTACCCCATTGGGGTATTTCGTTGGTTTGATGATGCCCGATGTCTTCACCGGGGTAATCGTGCTGCTGATTACAACCTTGCTCTATGGTTGGTGTCGATTGTGCCGTATTGATCGAATAATCGCGTTCGTCATACTGAGTTTCGCAATGTTGGCGCACAACAGCCATCCACCATTGGCGATCCTCCTTGTCATGACGGGGTGTGCTTTTGCTCGCTTCTGGCGGTTCGCCGAGGTTCCCTTGCTCCGACCGGCCATGCTGGTTGTGGTGGCTGTTGGTGTCGGACTGGCGGGTGAAGTTGTGTTTGCCCGTGTCGCCACGCAGGCGATAGGGGCGCCACCGATCCGACTTCCATTCTTGGTTGCTCATCTCCAAGAGATGGGGCCGGGAAAGACCTATCTCGAACACCACTGCCCGCAGGCTCATTTCGAGATATGCAACGATCTCGCCAAATTGCCGGTCGATTGGCGAGATTTTATGTTCAGCACAGATCCTGCGACCGGCGTTTTCGCAGTGGCCGATGCGGCCACGAAACGACGTATCAGCGATGAGCAGGTCGCTTTTGCACTCGCCGTGCTGAAGGATCAGCCGGTCGCGACGATCAAAGGGCTTGCTACGGCTTTTGCGCAGCAACTCACGATGTTTCGGGTGCAGGAGGTTTATATTCTGGGTGCGGTAGCGCCTCGACTACCGCCTGCGGAGTACCGGCGAGCGATGCGATCCATGATCGCAAGTCCCGGAAAGATTGAGACAGTATTGACTATCAGCACATATGTAACGTTGATCCTCAGTGTGCTCATCCTGCTGACGGCCATAGTCCGCGCGCGAACCTTAGGCGTCACCGGTGCGAGCACGCTGTTATGGCCAGCCACAGCCCTTGTGATTGCAGGTCTCGTTATCAATGCGGCCGTTTGCGGGATCGTCGCCTCGCCCTACGATCGTTTTCAGGCGCGAGTGATCTGGCTTTTGCCGCTGCTGGCATTGGCGCATCTTGCCGTGAGAAGATATCGGCCCATTCGCAGTTCATCACGTGTGTTGCCAAGTGAGGCCTCATGATTGAGGCTATTTCACTCGAAAGGCTTCACTCAGCCGGCGAGCCAGTTTGCTCCTCTCAAGGTCCCGCCTTCGTCGGCGGCGTCACAGTCAAAATCGCTCCAAAACTGTTGTTGCTACGGTCAATATCGGGAATGGTGAGATCGGGATCGACGATCGCCGTGCGCACGGGCTGATTGCCGGCCACTTCCACGGTCACTTCATTATGCTGCACCCACGCTTCGGTGGGGATGCGCACGCGCGCTGAACTGCCGTCTTTCCATGTCACCTGCAATGTTACGGGCAAAGGCAGCCAGCCGCGGTTCACCACTTTAACGAGCGCCCCTTTCGCAGGATCGTCATCGGGATAGGTCACGGGGGCGACGGCATAGTCGGAGGCCCAGTTGTTGAAGAACCAGCCACGCCAGAACCATGAGAGGTCTTCTCCGGTCTCGCTGCTCATGAACCGGAAGAAATCCGACGGCGTGGGGTGATGATACGCCCATTCCGTGATCCATGCGCGAAAGGCGCGGTCGAAGCGTTCGGGACCAATGATCTGCTCACGCAAAAGGGTCAGCCCGTAAGCTGCCTTGAAATAGGTGAGCGGGTGACGATACGTCTCCGGCACCGTGTCGCTGGGGGCCATCAGCACGGGGGCGGCCGGGTCGCGCAGCAGGGCGGTGATGTCGGTCGCGGGTCGTCCACTCGTGGGGGCAAACTCCGCGTCCCGCTTGGGCGCGAATTCGCCCTGATTGAAATCGGGCGCGGCCAGTGTGCCGAGGAACGTGGCGAAGCCCTCGTCCATGAACGCGTTGCGCCGTTCGTTGCTTCCCACCAGCATAGGGAACCACTGATGTGCAAATTCATGCACCGTCATGGCGAAAAGCTGTCCGTCCTTCTCGTCCTTTCCCTCAAAGGCCAGTCCCGGATACTCCATGTTCGCGCCATGACCGCCGACAGCCACGGCATTGGGCCAAGGGTAGGGAAAGAGGCGGGAGGAGAAGTCCTCGATGGCGTGTTTCACATAGGACACGGCGCGGTCCCATCCATGCGAACCCATGGCTTCCACGGGGTAGACTGCCATGGCCAGACGGGGCGTTGCGTC
Source organism: Acetobacter estunensis (assembly GCF_011516945.1). Lineage (GTDB taxonomy): Bacteria > Pseudomonadota > Alphaproteobacteria > Acetobacterales > Acetobacteraceae > Acetobacter > Acetobacter estunensis. Next base: position 102,480 of record NZ_WOTH01000010.1, on the reverse strand, counting down.
GGATTTGCTGGCCACCGTCTGGGTTCCGATGTCCAGTCGGGCGGCATCCCACAGGAACGCGGCGGAGGCGGCAAACGCCACGTCCCGCGTGTCGTTCATGTGGAAACGCCATGTTTTTGTTTTAGGTGCGGGAGGCGTGGACTTGGCTGGCTCGTTCTTGTGAGCGGGCGCCTTGTCCACTGTCTTGGGGGCCGGAGACGGGGCGGGAAGTTCCGCCGTGACAGCCGCCAGAACCTCGTCGCGGGTGCGGATCATCACGCGCTGTTCGCTTCGCGCCGCCTGCGTGAGCCGGTCCCGCTGTTCGCGTGTCAGCACGTCGTCGGCGTTCACCAGTGCGCCGGAGCCTGCCACGATGAAATCTGAGGGTACTGTCACGCTGTAATCGAAGTTTCCGGTCTCCAGATAGAACTCCTGACCCAGTCCGGGCAATGTGTCCCACCCACGCAGATCGTCATAGACGGCCATGCGCGGATAGAATTGGGCCACTTCGTAAATGTCGCCATTCTGGCTTGGAGAAACGGCGGTGCGGCCGCCCCAGGCGCCGGGCAGGGTGAGATGCCAGACGATGCGCAGGCGGTATTTTTCGCCCTTGTGCAGTGGCCGCACGAGGGGAAGCTGCATCCGTGTGTCCGAGATGACGGGCACGATGGGCGTATCGTGCTCTTCCTGCTCGATCGTGACACTTTCGATGGTCACGCCGTCCGTGTGATGCGTGTGCCAGGCGGGCGTTGCGAAGTTGGCGCGCGCGCCCTCGCGGTAGGCGTTCTGGTCCAGATGCACCCACAGCACATCCAGATCGTCAGGGCTGTTGTTGGTGTAGGTGATGGTTTCATCCCCACTCAGCACGCGACTGATAGGGTCGATGGCCACGTGGATGTCGTAATCCGCGCGGTTCTGCCACGCCTCCGGTCCACGCCGACCACTGCCCGAGCGGAAAACATTGACCGGATCGGGCCACGCCAGGGGCGCAAAGATGCGCGCCGGATCGGGCGGCGGCATCTGGAGGGCAGGCAGCGTGGGGGACGGGCTTTCCGTCGGGGCGTCGGCCGCGCGGGCGAAGGGGGACAGCACGGTCGTCACCAGCAATCCGGCCAGAAGCGGGACGGTGAAGCGTCGTCGGGTGATCCCTTCCCTTCCCCTTGAAAGACCGGCGGAGCCGGACGGGGCGGGGCGGAAGGGGGACCGGGCTCTCACGTTTCCTGACTCCTGACGACGAAACTCGAATGCATGCACGCCTTCTTCTGCTACTCCAGCATCAGAGGGCGTCAAGGACGGGCAACCATGCGTCAGGGGAAAGCGCAGGGCCGCGCCGTTCGTTCCACCTGATGCCATTGTCATTACCCAATCAGGGGCACACCATGCACGGTATGACCTTCCGTTTCGTTTACACTTTCTCCGTTTTGTCTGCTCTCCTCCTGTCCGGTGTCGCCCACGCGGCGCCGGAAACCGCGCCGGATCGCACCGGAGAGGCGGTCTCGCGCCGTTTCGAGGCCATCCGCCATGACCCAGCCGCGCTCTCGGTTTTTCTGCGTGCGTTTCCCAAGGGCGCGGATCTGCACAACCATCTGGTGGGCGCGATTCCGGCCGAGCATCTTCTGGAGTGGGCCGATCAGGACCAGCGCTGCGTGAACCCGGACACGGGCGCCATCACCGCGACGCGCTGCCGCTTCGGTTTCCATCCGGCCCGAGACGCGGACCCGGTGCAGACGGTCATGGCCGATCCGAAACTGGCCGCGCGGACCATCGATGCGCTTTCCACACGCGATTTTGTGCCCACTGCGGACGATCGCTCACTCCACGATCACTTCTTTGCCACATTCGACAAGTTTCTTCCCGCCACGGTGGGTCGGGATGCCGATATGCTGGTCGATGCCCTCACGCAGGCGCGGCGGGATCATGTGACCTATGTGGAACTGATGGTGTCCCCGCAATTGCTGGAGGCGGCGCGTCTGGGTGCGTCCTCCACCATCCGGGATGAGGCCGGCATGACGGTGGCATTGGGGCGTATCACGCCACATCTGTCTCATCTTGTGAAACTTGCGCGTGAGGAAACGGACCGGATGGAGCACGGCGCGCGCCAGAAGATGCAATGCGGGACGCCGCAGGCGTCGCCCGGGTGTCAGGTGGCGGTGCGGTATCTGTGGCAGTCGGTGCGGATCATGCCGCCGGGCATGGTGTTCTCCCAGTTGGCCTTCGGTTATGCGCTGGCGCAGGCGGATGCCCGTTTTGTGGGGCTGAACATCGTGGGGGCGGAAGACAACCCCATCGCCATGCGGGATTACGCGCTGCATATGGACATGTTCCACGTGCTGTCCGAGCGCTGGCCCCATGTGAAACTTTCTTTGCATGCCGGGGAACTGTCCGAGGGACTGGTGCCGCCGGAAGGTCTGCTCTCGCACATCCGGCAGGCCGTGGACGTGGCTGGCGCGCGCCGCATCGGACATGGCGTGGACATCATGCAGGAGACGGATCCGTATGGCCTGCTCACGGAAATGGCCAAACGCAATGTGCTCGTGGAAATCAACTTGACCAGCAACGAGCAGATCCTCGGCGTGAAGGGCGCGGACCATCCTTTCCCGGTTTTCCGTGCGCACGGTGTCCCCGTGGCCCTGTCCACGGATGATGAGGGCGTTCTGCGCAGCACGCTCACGGACGAATATATCCACGCCACCACGCGCTATGGCCTGTCGTACACCGATCTTCGCGATCTTTCGCGTATGGGTCTCGAACATGCCTTTGTGCCCGGTGACAGCCTGTGGGCGTCTGTGTCTCCCTTCACCATCGCGGATGCCTGTATCGACCGTGTGCCGGGTGACGCGCCTACCGATGGAGCCTGCCACGATCTCTTGAGCCACAGTGAGAAAGCGCGTCTGCAATGGAAGCTGGAAGCGGACCTCGCCCGTTTCGAGGAGGCGGTGATGAAGGGTGAGGTGGTGCCGCAATGAACAGGACACTGGCCCGCGCTGTCCTGTTCGGCGCAGCGCTTCCTTTCGTGCATCTGGTTTCCCTCGCTCGTGGCGCGGAGGCGCTGCTTCCGGTGCGCGTGGTTGTGGTCACGACATTCGAACTGGGCGCAGACACAGGCGACACGCCGGGCGAGTTTCAGCACTGGGTGGAGAGACTGCCTCTGCCCACTGTCCTGTCGGCGCCGGGCAGCGATCATGGCACGCTGCGCTATAATGCCACCATGCAGGTGCTTGGCATCGTGACGGGTGAGGGGCCGTCGCACATGGCGTCCGCCATGACGGGGCTGGCGCTGGATACACGCTTCGATCTGCGTCGTGCCTATTTCATTCTTGCCGGAATCGGCGGGATCGATCCGAATTTCGGCTCCATTGGATCGGCGGTCTGGGCGCCGCATGTGGTCAATGGTGGGCTGGCGCATATGGTGGACGCGCGTGAGATGCCCGCCTCATGGCCGGACGGTTTCACGCCCGTGCAGGGGGCCGATCCCGAACCCACGCCGACCCCGCCGATTCATTCGCAGTGGGGCGACATGGCCTATACGCTCGATCCGGGGTTGGTGGGCTGGGCGTGGAACCTGACACGCGACATTCCGCTTTCCGATACGGATAAACTTCGCGCAAATCGCGCGCGCTACACAGGGTTTGAAAAAGCGCAGAAACCACCCGCCGTAATGCGGGGCGACACACTGTCGTCCGAGACGTTCTGGGTGGGGGCGCGCATGAATACATGGGCGGAGCGCTGGGTGCGATACTGGACGCAGGGACAAGGTGTTTTCGCGACCACGGCGGAAGAGGATGTCGCGTTCATGCAGGCGCTCTCAGCGCAGGCAAAAGCGGGCCGCGTGGATATCCGGCGCGCGCTGGTGCTGCGCGCTGGCAGCAATTACGACATGCCGCCGCCGGGCGGGACGGCGGCGCAGCTTCTGCGCGACGAACAGACGGAGAACGGTTTTGCCGGTTTCCTGCCGTCTGTGGAGGCGACGTACCGTGTGGGCAGTGTGGTCGTGCGCGAACTGGTGCGGCACTGGGATCGTTATGCCGACACCGTGCCGCAGGAACATGCGCGGCCTTGATGCCGGAGTTCTCTTTCGCAATCAGAGTTTTTCAGGAAGTGAGGCCATGTCGATGACAAAGCGGTATTTCACGTCCGAGCGCAGCACGCGCGCGTAGGCGTCATTGATCTGATCGATGCGGATCAGTTCGATATCACTGGTGATGCCGTGCTTTCCGCAGAAATCCAGCATTTCCTGCGTTTCCTGAATCCCGCCGATGGCTGAGCCTGACAGGCTGCGGCGTTTGGCCACAAGGCTGAACGCCCCCACGGCCATCGGCTTCTCCGGCAGACCCACCAGCACCATGTGCCCGTCCTGACGCAGCAGGCCGAGATAGGCGTTGATGTCATGATCGGCCGAGACGGCATCGAGGATAAAGTCGAAACGATTGGCTTCCGACGCCATGGCGGCCGCGTCTTTCGAGATCACGACGCGGTGCGCGCCCAGTCGCTTTCCATCTTCGATCTTTCCGGGCGATGTGGTGAACAATGTCACTTCCGCCCCAAGAGCGACCGCGAACTTGACGGCCATATGCCCCAGTCCGCCCAGCCCTACCACACCGACGCGATGACCTTTCCCGACCTTCCAGTGCGCCAGAGGCGACCATGTCGTGATCCCCGCGCAGAGCAGCGGGGCGGCGGCAGCCGGATCGAGGTTTTCGGGCACACGCAGCACGAAATGCTCATCGACCACGATGTGACGGGCATAGCCTCCGAATGTGTGGGCGCCCGCCGTGGGAAAAGCGGGGTCCGGACTGTTGTAGGTCCATGTGGGCGTGGCGTCGCAGTACTGTTCCAGTCCGTTTTGACAGGAGGGGCACTCCCGGCAGGAGTTGACCATGCACCCCACGCCCACCCGTTCGCCGACACGAAAGCGTGTCACATCATCTCCCACCGCCGCGACACGTCCGATGATCTCGTGGCCGGGCACGCAGGGATAGGAGGACTCACCCCATTCGCTGCGGACGGTGTGAATATCGGAATGACAGACGCCGCAATGCGTGATGTCGATCTTCACGTCGAGCGGGCCACAGTCACGGCGCTCGAAGGTGAAGGGGGCAAGCGGTGCGGTTGCGCTGGAAGCGGCATAGCCGACACAGGAAAACATGAGGCGTTCCTTATCTCGTAAGGGAAAATCTGGCGCGTATCCTCCGGCAGAGAGGTGGGCGGGTCAACGAACGCTGTTGTGAGAAACATTGCTCGGAAAGAGCTGTCGTTGAGATTTCTCATCGGGAGCGTTACGGAAGGGAAGGCTCTGACCGGGGCCAGTCTGCGCCCTGCCTGCCGGAGGACACGGCCATCTCGATGGAAAACGGATCATGAACGACACGCCCGCGCCTGCGGTGGAACCGATGACCCTGAAGATCGGTGATCCGGCCCCGGATTTTACCGCGCGCACTACACAGGGCGCGTTGTCCCTGAGCGGATTGCGTGGGGGATGGGTGGTGCTGTTCTCGCATCCGGCGGATTTCACGCCTGTCTGCACCAGTGAGTTCATGGCGTTCGCCAAAGCGACTGACCAGTTTTCTGCGCTGGACTGTCGGCTCGTGGGCCTGTCCATCGACAGTCTGCCCTCCCATCTCGCGTGGGTGGAAGCCATCCGCTCCTGCTTTGGCGTGGACATTCCCTTTCCCATTGTCGAAGACCCGTCCATGGCCATCGCCCGTGCTTATGGGATGCTGGATGCGCACGCCCAGAGCAGCGCTACGGTGCGCGGTGTGTTCGTGATCGACCCGCAGGGGGTCATTCGCGCCATCAACTGGTATCCGGCGTCCGTTGGCCGCTCGGTGCCGGAACTCCTGAGGTTGGTCACGGCCTTGCAGGTGGTGGACCGTGAAGGTGTGATGACCCCCGAGGGCTGGACGCCCGGCGCGGATGTGGTGGTGGTGAGTGATCTGACGCAGGACGCCGTGAGCAAGGCCGGACCGGCGTGGTTCCTGCAATACGCAAAGATGCCGCGTTCATGAGCACACTGACAGCGGATGAGGCAAAGACCCTGAGTGAGCGGCTACGGCTTTTCGCCCAGCCGCAGCGTCTGCTCATCCTCTCCACTCTCTTGGCGGGAGAACTGGCCGTCAGTGACATCGAAACGCGAACCGGCGTGACCCAGCCCACCCTGAGCCAGCAGATCGGCACCTTGCGCCGCGCCGGTGTTCTGGCGGCACGACGGGATTCCCGCTCGATGTATTACAGCTTTGCCAGTGAGGACGAGTTGAAGCGGGCGCGGTTGCTCATGGGGGTGCTGGACATGCCCGTACCGGAGGGACCGCCGCTTTCGCGTGCATCCAGTGCTCCTGTCGTTCAGGCACAGCCCTCGCCACGCACGACGGTCGGCGGTGGCGCCTGCTTTGCGCAGGTGAAGGTGACTGGCCGCTCTCCCGGTGGTTCCCGCTGAAAAACGTGGATTTCCGGATCAGTTGGACGTGCCGGGCAGCTTGAGATAGCCCGTTGCGGGCGAGCGTTTTTGTGTCGATGTCGCGCTTGTGTCGCTGCTGGTGTCGGAAGACGGCGCGCCACCGGGGAAGATGGCGTCCGGCTCATCGTCGTTTGTGGCGGGCGTGCTGGATGTAGTCGAAGGCGCTGCGGCGGTGGATGCCGGTGCTGTTGTCTTGGTTCCCGTATCAGCGGAAGACGGGCTTGTGGGGGCTGCATCTGCTGCGGGAGCGGCTGTGTCAGCAGGGGCCGCTGCCTGCGGTTTGGCCGCTGTCGCGCCATCGAGGGACTGGCTCTGGATGGCGTCCTGCGCGGGGCGTCCGCCCGCGTCCACCAGCCAGTCCTTGAGGTTGTTGCGGATCTGGTATTCCAGCTCCACGTTCATGTCCTGCATCATCTGGCGCGTCAGCTCATACAGGTTGGCGCGGCTGTCCGCATCGCCCTTCGAGAGATCGGGCTTCATGTCGCGTTTTACATGCGCTTCCACGACGCCAACTTTTTGTCCGGTGGCGGAGGTGATGTCGAGATGCGTGTCCATCTGTCCCGACAACGTGCCGCCTGCGTCATGCAGGATGGAGGCGCGGTCGATGGTGAACACGGCCGAACCGCTCTGTCCGGCGGCGATGAGCCGATCCTGAGCCATCTGCGTCAGGGCCTGCGCCGGGGGAATGGGCGCATCAGTGGCTTCATCGCCGGGCACGGCGCCCGGTGTGGCGTCGTTTACAACCCGCATGGTGGCGACGTTCAACTGAAGCTGGGAGAGATAGCCGTACTGGTAGGGCGGGAACGAGGTCACGGCGGTGGTGTCGGACGAACAACCGGGAAGCGCTGAGACCGCGGCCAGCGAGAGCACCAGAAAAGACAGACGCGGCAGGCGCATCAGCGTGCCGACCCGGTTGCGATCACGTTTCATCCCACCACTCCGTGTCTCACGCCCCTCGAAGGGGCTTTGTCTTGCCTGTCGGTGATGCCACATTTCCGCGCCTTCGTCATGACGCACGGAACATGCGGTCCTCACAGGTCATGGAGCATCGGCAGGGGGCAGCCGGTGATGGGTGGAAAACTCGTCCGATAGTTCTGCGGGTGGGATGTCCTCGGAACTGTCCGCGCCCGTCGCGGTAGAAGTCCGTCTGGGAAACTCCGGCAGGGATGTTGGCAGGGATGACGCCGCACCCAGCGTGAATCCTTTCCCGGCGACATCGGACAAACCGAATTTCATGACGGGCTCAGCAGGGGCTTTCCCGATTGCATCCGGATCGCTGATGAAACGGGCCAGCAGGCGGAAGGGAATGGTCGCGGCCTGTTCCGCCGGGCGCTCGCTGAGGATCAGATTCATCTGCGGGCAGTAAAGAACTGCAATGCCGTGACTGTCGTCGAGTTCCGGGGCAGGGCGAACCAGCCCCGCATAGAACACGTCGCCCGCATTGGGATCGGCAAAGCGCATGAGCACGAGATCGGGATCGTCGAGTACGCGATAGCCCCGCAGCACCAGGCTGCCATGGGGCGAGAGGATGACGGGCATGGCTCGGTTCGCCAGTCCCTTCGCGGTTTCCAGAAGCTGCACCAGCGTCGCGGCGGGCAACGGTGGCCGATCGGCGCTGAAGGTGATCCCGTTTTGCGGCAGCATCGGTGGCGTGAGACAGCCCGGCGGCGGCGAGCGCTCAAGCCATTCCCGGAGAAGCTCCTCGCACAACTGACGGCCCAGATTGCGCACGCTGTCCATCTTCTGGGGTTCCACCGGGCGGATGGCGGACAGGGTCTGCTGTGTCAGGGAGAGAAAAAATGGCGCAATGGCCGTCACCATCCCTTCACGCTCTGAATCCGGCAGATCGTCCAGACAACTGGCGAGATAATCGAGACTTCCGTCCAGTATCCAGTAGGCCTCCTGCCCGCTCTCATTGCGCATCCGCAGGATCGGGGTGGACAGCAGGCTGACATGCAGTGCGAAAGGCTGCCATCCCGGATAAAACTCATAGATCGGCTGTCCGCGCATACGGATCGGCCGCATCGTGCCGTCAATGCGCACGGCAATGCAGTTCTCATCCGGTGCGGCCGGGGCGATATCCCGGGAAAGAGAGGTGTTGGTCATGGTCGTGTCCGCTGTCAGGGCACCGGCTGGAAGGAGGCGCTTAGTGTCATGCCGGGCGGGTTCCCACCTCGTCACGGCCGAAATGGAAGTCGTGGTTGCAGAACTCACATTTCATGGTGATCTGCCCGTCTTCGGCCATGTGATCGAGATCGTCCTGAGGAAAGCGCGCGAGGATGTCCGAAAGTTTCGCGCGTGAGCAGCGACAGCCATAAGCCAGCGCGCGCGGTTGCCCCAGCTTGAGGGATTCCTCATGGAACAGACGGTGCAGCAGGGTGGCAGGCGGCAGCGCGTCATCGAGCAGTTCGTCCTCGGTGAGTGTCGCGGCCAGCACGCAGGCTGTCTGCCAGGAGTCCTCCTCGTGCTCGTCGAGCGCATCGCGGGTCTCGGCATCCTGAACGCCGTCTTCCACGCCGCCGCCATGAGCGATGCGCTCAAGGATCAGGGCTCCGGCCCGCCAGCCTTCCGGCCCCTTGCAGGCGGCCAGCATGATTTTGCAGGCGTGCTGCTCGCTGGTGTCGAAGTAGTGCATAGCCATGTCGGCGAGCGTATCGCCCGTGATTTCCACGATGCCCTGGTGCCGGTCCGTGTCCGGTCCCTGATCCACCGTCAGCGCAAGATAGCCCGCTCCGGTCAGCAGACGGTCGGTTGGTGCCGGGTCGGTGGCGAGCAGGGCTTCAAGCGCCTTCTCATCTGTGCGGGCGTAAAAGCGCAGCCCTCCCGTGTCCGTGCAGTCGGCCAGCAGCATGCCAACCGGCCCATCCCCCTTGATCTGAAGCGAGAAGGAGCCCTGAAACTTCAGGGCGCTCGCCAATGCCGCCACCAGCGCGAGCGCCTTGCCGCCAAGAGCGGACACGACGGGGGCGTTCTCATGACGGGTCAGCAGCACATCGGCCAGCCGCCCAAGACGGACCAACCGCCCGCGGACGGGCCGTCCTCCCAGATAAAACGGCGTCACACCGCCGGGCACCACCACGTCAGGAACGGCTGGGCGGTCGCGGTCGAGAAAAGCTGGTGCGTCCATGGCTCGGTCTCCTGACGGGGGCATATGGGGTGGGAAAACGAAGCGTTTTTAGAGGTCGGCCGTCAGGCGCGCTTCCAGCGCCTCAAGATCCTTCTCGAAGGCGCGCCACTGTGTGGCATCGAGCGTAAAGGCCGCCTTCATGGCTGACAGCAGGCCCATCCGGCAGCTGTCATGCGCGCTGTCCAGATCTTCCGAGCGTGGGGCGCTGGCCAGACAGTCGATATAGGAATCGCGAAACCGCTGCGTTTTGTCGGCAGGCAGGCCCAGCTTTGCAAACACCTTGTCGGCCTCGGGTTCCAGCCAGCCGGGGGCGGCGGGCACGTCCTCCGTGGAGGTCATATGGATCGGGCCGCCTTCGGGGCCGTCCTGCGGGATGTCGCTCATGCCTCTTCCTTTCCGAACCGTGTCCAATCCTTGCCGCCCAATGCCCAGACGAGGAGACCTTTCTGCGCGTGCAGACGGTTTTCGGCCTCATCGAACACCACGGAATGAGGGCCTTCAAACACTTCTTCCGTCACTTCCTCTCCGATATGGGCAGGGAGACAGTGCATGAACAGGGCATCGCGCGCGGCGAGTTTCATCAGGGCTGCGTCCACCCGGTAAGGCTCCAGCAGCGCGATGCGCTCGGCGGCGGCCTCGTCGGACATGCTCACCCATGTATCGGTCAGCACGCAGTCAGCGTTGGCTACGGCTTCTTTCGGGTCGTGCGTGAGCATCAGTTCCGCGCCCTGCCCGCGTGCCCACGCCACGACCTCGGCGTTGGGCGCAAGCTGCGTGGGGGTGGCGATGTTCAGGCGGAAATCGAAAAGGGCAGCGGCCTCGATCAGGGACGACGTGACATTGTTGCCGTCGCCCACCCATGCCAGCGTGCGTCCCGCGATCGGGCCGCGATGCTCTTCGAAGGTCATGATGTCGGCCATGATCTGGACCGGGTGGGACGCAGGCGTGAGGCCGTTGATGACCGGCACGCTGGCCCAGCGCGCCAGTTCGTGCAGTGCGGATGTGCGGCCCGTGCGCAGCACGATGGCGTCCACGAAGCGTGACAGCACGCGCGCCGTGTCCTTGACGGACTCGCCCCGACCCAACTGGGTGTCAGCCGAGGACAGCACCACGGCGTCGCCACCGAGCTGGCGCATGCCGACCTCGAACGAGACGCGCGTGCGGGTGGAAGGCTTGGAGAGCAGGATGCCCAGCGCGCGGCCTTCCAACGGACGGGCCGGATGGATCGGCCGGCGGCGTCCGTGCTGCATCTTCTTGATGCCCGCAGCGACGTCGAGAATCTGCCGCAGTGTCGTCCGGTCCAGATCGCGCAGGTCGAGAAAGTGACGGATCGCGCTCTGCCCGACGGGTGCCGGAGCGGTGAGTGTGGAAGCGGCTGAGGCGGTCACGAGGTGATCTCCGGCGTTTTGGCGCCAGATGCGGCGCGCAGATGAGTGGCGGCCTGCCGGAGGCGGGTCACGCCTTCCTCACAGTCCTGTTTCGAGATGATGAGAGGGGGCACCAGCCGCAGCACGTTGTCGCCCGCCGCCACGGCCAGCAGGCCAGCGTCGCGGACGGCGTTCAGCACATCGCCCACCTTGGGCACGCAACGCAGGCCGATCAGCAGCCCAAGCCCTCGCCGCTCGGTGAAGATGTCGGGAAACTCCGTAATCAGGATGTCGAGTTGCCCGTCGAGCAGGGCCGCGCGCTCCTGCACGCGCTCCATAAAGCCCGGCGCCAGCAGCACGTCGAGCACGGCATTGCCCGCAGCGCAGGCCAGCGGATTGCCGCCGAAGGTGGTGCCGTGCGTGCCGGGTGTCAGATGTTTCGCTACGGCTTCGCGAGCGAGGATGGCCCCGATGGGAAAACCACCGCCCAGCCCCTTGGCGGCGGACATGACATCGGGTTCCACACCGGCCCATTCATGCGCGAACAGCTTGCCCGTGCGGCCCACACCCGTCTGCACCTCATCAAAGCCGAGGAACAGGCCGAACTCGTCGCACATGGTGCGCAGTTCCTTGAGGAAGCGTACGTCCGCGGCCTTTATGCCGCTCTCGCCCTGAATGGGTTCGAGCATCACGCCCGCTGTCTCGGGTGTGATGGCGTCGCGCACAGCGTTCATGTTGTTGAGCGGCACATGATCGAAGCCCGGCGCACGTTCGCCAAAACCCTCAAGATAGGTCGGGTTGCCGGTGGCCGAGAGCATGCCCAGCGTGCGGCCGTGGAACGCGCCCTCAAAGCACAGGATGCGCGTGCGCTCGGGATGGCCGCTCTTGGCCTGCGCGCGGCGCATGGCTTTCACCATGCCTTCGTTCGCTTCCGCGCCGGAATTGCAGAAAAACACGCTGTCGGCGAACGTCGCTTCCACCAGCCGCGCGGCAAGGCGCTCGGCCTGCGGCACGCGAAACAGGTTGGAGACGTGAATGACCTTCGCCGCCTGTTCGGTGATGGCCTTTACCAGATGCGGGTTGGCGTGGCCGAGCGAGCAGGTGGCGATACCTGAGGCAAAGTCGAGAAATCGTCGTCCATCCGTCGTGTACAGCCAGGCGCCTTCGCCCCGCTCGAAAGCGAGGTCGGCGCGGTTGTAGGTCGGCATCAGGGCGGAGATCATGGAAAGCGGTGCTTCCTGCTGGAATGAATGGGCTGAAACAGACATAGCCCGCTCCTGAAGGGAAGCGGGCGTCCGGTCCATTGCCATGATGAACGCGGGCATGTGTCCAAGTCAAACAGCACGGGGATGAAAAGCGCGGTGGACTGCCTTTCGCAGGAGGCAGGGCCGTCTTTCAGCCGCCCATTATGGCGTCGTGGAGCAGCTTGAAATTGAGCACCAGAATGACGGTGGCCACGATCCAGGCGATTAATGCGAGAGGGCGTGAGATCGCGAAGTTGCCCATCATGTCACGCCGTGTGGTGAACCAGACCAGCGGGATGACGGCAAAGGGAAGCTGCATGGACAGGACGACCTGACTGAACACCAGCAGATCGTTCACATGGTCCGCCCCCAGCACCAGTGTGACGAACACAACCGGCACGATGGCGAGACTGCGTGTGAGCAGCCGCCGCATCCAGCCCGGCAGGCGCAGATCGAGGAAGCCCTCCATCACGATCTGACCCGCCAGTGTGCCCGTGATGGTGGAGTTCATGCCGGCCGCGAGCAGTGCCACGGCGAACAGGGTGGAGGCGATGCCCGCCCCGAGCACGGGTGACAGCAGGTGATAGGCCACGTCGATATCGGCCACGTCCGCATGGCCGGTGGTGTGAAAGGCCGCAGCCGCCACGATCAGGATGGCGGCGTTGATGAACAGCGCGAATGTGAGCGCGATGGTGCTGTCGAGCGTGCTGAACCGGATGGCTTCACGCAGGCCGTTAGGCGTGCGCTCGAATGCCCGCGTCTGCACGATGGAGGAATGCAGATAGAGATTATGCGGCATGACGGTGGCGCCGATGATCCCGATGGCGATGTAGAGCATGGTCGGATTGGTCAAGATGGCGGGTTTCGGCACAAATCCCTTCATAATGGCCGCGACCGAAGGATCGGCCATTATGATCTGGGCGCCAAAGCACACCGCAATCACGACCAGAAGCCCGATGATGAAGGCTTCGAGATAACGAAACCCGCGCCCCATCAGAAGCAGCACCACAAAAGCGTCCAGCGCAGAGAGGAGAGCGCCGACCACGAGAGGAAGACCGAAGAGAAGCTGAAGTGCCACCGCCGTGCCGATCACCTCCGCGAGATCACAGGCGATGATGGCCAGTTCGCAGGTGATCCACAGCACCATGTTGAGAGCTTTTGGACACCGTGCCCGACAGGCTTGCGCCAGATCGAGTCCCGTGACGATGCCCAGTCGGGCGGACAGGGCCTGCAGCAGGATCGCCATCAGGTTGGACAGAAGGATGACACTCAGCAGCGTGTAGCCGAACTGCGCTCCGCCCTGCAGATCGGTCGCCCAGTTGCCGGGGTCCATATACCCCACCGAGACGAGGTAACCCGGTCCCACGAAGGCCGCGAACCGCTTTAGCCATGGCGCGTCCGGGCCGGGCACGCGGATGCTGGCGAAGACTTCGGGCAGGGAGCGGCGGACGACGGGTGTGTCGGACACGGGCGGGCTCTTTCTTCGGATGCGACAGGGCGATCAATCAATATGCACAGTGCTATACTTTTTGGTGGAAGGAAAGTGGTTTCAGAAGATGCTGATCTGGACGCCATTGTCTTCCACTTCTTTCCAATAAAGACATTTAGGATTGCCGCGCGCCTGAGCACCGCAGGCGTCATTTTTTCATGGCATTATCATTTCAGGAGAACGACGATTCTCATCGGTGTAAATCTTGGCGGTCTTGAAGACGGCAGCACGTTTTCGACACGCGCTTATTACAATTACAATGTTCCCAACGCATCGCGTGCTGAAGGCTGGATTGCGCTTGGCTGCACAGCCGCGCGTATCCCGCACAATCTCTACCGCATGCAGCCCGGCGGCATGGGAACCGACCTCGATCCGACCTATTTCGGTTATTCCACGGCGCTGGCGCAGCCTTATCTGGATGCGAAAGGCTTCGTGTTCTTCGATCCGCATGGCTTTGGCAGCATCCAGACCAGTGGTGCGACTGTGGACATCACCACGACAGAGGGAGAGGCGCAGTATCTCGATTACATGACGCGGCTGGCGACAAAGGTCACGGCGTGGATGGGCGATGCCAGCTCGTCATGCGTGGGCATCGGCCTGATGAACGAGCCGTCCCAGCACGACAACGCGACGTATCAGCTGCTGTGGAACAAGGCCATTGCGGCCATGCGCGGCGCTGGTTACAAGGGCACGATCCTTGTGCCATGGACCGATTGGCAGGCGGTCTCGCAGTTCAGTGCGACCAATCCGCCGCCCGCCGTGGTGGATGACGTAGGCCCCTGTGTGCTGGACGTTCACTGTTATCTCGATCAGTACAATACAGGCTCGGGCGCATCGGCCGCTAGTGCGACCATCGGTGTCGAGCGTTTCGCCGGGCTGTTCGCCTCCCAGTTGCCGTTGTGTTATTCCGGGATCGTCCTGAGCGAGACGGGATGTCCGAACGATGACATCTCGCGCACGGCGTTCTCCAACATGCTCACGGCATTGGCGGCGGATTCGCGCATGATCGCCACCACCGTCTGGTGTGACGATGCGTGGCTTGCGAAAAACGCCAATTACATCACGGCGGATACGACCGATCCACGTGTACAGATCATGCTGGACTGTCTGCCGAAATAAGATGGTGGGCTATTCGTCGGGAAGCCCTTTGCGGATCTCCTGCGAATAGCCCGCATCCGGCACGGCGCCTTCAGGTCGATGGATACGACTCATGCGCTTGAGAGTCGGGAAATCGTAGTGTCGGTCAAGAAAATCCATGTCATAGGCCAGAGATGCCGTATAGCCGCTGAGCAGAACGCGCCAGTCCAGACGGTAGCGCCATTGCGCCTGCGCGCGTGTGAGAATCCCGGTCGTGCAGTTGTCCGTCAGGGTGTTATACCATTGCGGTGTTCGGGTGAGAGAATGAATCTCGGCCAGATAGCTCAGGAACAGGCGCTTTTCCGTCGCCGGTGAGAGGTCGAGGTGATAGAGATAGACACGCTCTTTTCGGAAATCCGTGCGCACACCAATCAGATCGCGTTCATCCGCCGTGACGTAGAACAGTTCGTAATGGTGGAAGAACCCGGCAATGGCGGAATAGGGAAAGCGCTTCTGCCTCCGGGTTTCGATGGAAATGGCCAGATGCTGTCCGGTGTTGAAGGCGAAGGACAGGAATACATGGGCGATGCTTTCACCCGCCCAGTAGGATGTGATGAGGTCCACTCCCGAGAGCGCGTCCACATCGTAATCCGCGTCATACCATGCGGGCGTGAAGGTGCTTTCCGTATGCCATGCGAAATTCCGGATATGCCGAATATGCGCGATATGATCCTCAAGAACCGCATCGGCCGGAAGAGAATATTCCCCGGACCAGTCACGGTCATTGCGGGGAGGATCGGTCAGATACCATCCCCAGAAACCCAGCAGCAGAACGGCTGATGCGCCACGCCGCACGGTCTGCCGTTTCTGGAGAAAAGCGGCTGCCAGTAACAGGGGATAAACAATCGAGAGCGCTGTGCAGAGCCAGATGGGCAGGATGGTCGAGTAATGGAACGCTGCCGCCGAGAAGGCGATCATGAGAACGGCAGCGATGATGCAAAGAATACAGAAAAACCGTTTCATTCCGAAGGTCTTTCCGTGGGGACATACAGACCGCCGATCCGTGCGATATTGCGTTGCTCCATATCGCCGGGCGGAGGCGTATCGCCGGTCAGACGATGGATGCGATTGAAGAGAATGCGCCGCACTTCGGCAATCGTCACCGGGTTGGACTGGGTGGAGTGGGCCGAGTGTTTGACCACCAGTTCCGAGTTTACATACGGCACATGGGCGCTTTCATATTCCACCACCCCGTCGGTGGCATCCGGTCCGGGCTTGTCCCCAAGAACGGGAATGATGGAGTGGGCCTCCACTTTTTCCGACACGGGAATGGCTGCCAGCGCACGGATGAAGCGGCTTTCGGGCGACATGCCATAGACGCTGCCCACCCGCCACGCGCTCATGTCCAGTCGCAGTCCCTGATTGTCGGAAACAAGCTCCTGCATGACATGCGTGACGGACAAAGGAAACGTCATCATCCGTCCCAGAACGCGTGAGACGGACAGTGTGGCGAGGTAGCTGCCGTGCTGGGGGGTGGAGATGAAGGCCACATTGTCCACCACAGGCATGGGCGCGGGGAAGAGGGCTTCGTGCAGCAGATCGCGTGCGTCCGGCGTGAGGCGTAGCTTGTCGAACGGCGTGGAGAGCAGCCCGTCCCACAGAAGATCTTTCGCGTCGATCACGAGCATTTTGGAAAGAAGGCCGCCCTGACTGTGGCCGATGAGGGTGACATGGGCGAGCGCCGGATCGGCCTGCGGACCGCCAAGGCTTTGCACCGCCTCATTGATCGATTCCCTGAGTTGCAGGGCGGAGTAGGGGATCGGGTTTCCCGTGCCGTACGAGAACAGCCAGAATTCGTAATGACGGCGGATTTCCGGATCGGACAGAAGATCGTTCACCATGTCCGCCCATCGTCCGGGGCTGGACGCCGTGCCATGCACCAGAACGACCGGCATGCGTCCCAGCCGATGCGGCTCGATGGCGGCAAGGCGCAGGCGATGGTGCTGATCGAGGAACTGTCCGTCGAGAAAACCTCTGTATTCAGCAGACCAGTCCACCGATTCACTCAGGCTGATGGCGCGCGCCGTGGTCGTGTCGTACTGAAGCGGAACATGAACATCACCAGCAGGATGCGCCTGTTGTTCATCTTCGGCGGACAGGAACAGGTGTCCGGTCAGTGTGTCGGAGAGGATCTGTTCACGGGCGGAGGGAAGATCCAGAAACAGGCTGACCGGCACACGCTCGCGGTCCGTAATCTGGAAGGCGGCACTCTCTCCCGTGGTCATCATGGGGATCGCGGCAAGAGGCTCCCCCAGACCCGGCGTGATGTAGATATTGTTCAGGCCATGGATCTTCAGCCGTGCCGTGGGGCGGAAATCCGTCAGTTCATGTCCGTGCCATTGCCGGTCGGTCGGATTGGCAGAGAGGTCGAGCGTGCCGAAGGGAAGCTGCCAGCGTTGGGCGCCTACATTGACCGGAGAGCCGAATGCCTCCGTAAGGGCAAACATGTAGAGATCGCAGGCCTGACGGAAATGCGCGTCATAGGGGCTGGGGCGGTCATCCACCGACGCATCGGGGGCGAGATAGGCATAGGCGTAGAGAGCCGCGGCCATGAAAATTGTCCGGTCGTGCGTCTGGCGTGCGCGCAGCCAGGACAGTTCCGCCAGAGCGAACAACTGATCGGACAGGTTCTGGGCAAAGAACCCGGCCTGCGTCATCGTGCGCAGCGAAGTGATGGCGCGATCGGGATCGTGCTGCCACGTCGTTTCGAGGTTCTGGCGTTGCAGCACGATCCGTGTCGAGTTGCTGGGCGTCTCGCTCCACAGGGCGCTGATGTTGCGCTGCCTGTAGGCGTCCACAAGGCCGAGTTTCTCGATGGAGACAGGGGAGCAGGCGGAGAGCGCCAGTAACGCGGCGGCAATCAGTGCGCCTTTGCGGCTCTGCTGCCGTCGTAATGTCGCGCGTTGGCGCATGTAGTGTCGGTCTCCGGTTGCTGGAGGCCGCAGATTACTGTCTCGAAACGATGCGGCAACCCTCGGTGTGGGAAAACAGGTGTGCCGGGAAGACACGGTTCGTTTTTACCGAGTGCATCCTTGTGACGTTGGTCGGAAAGTTTTGTCTGGCTGGAGCCGTGCGACGGGGCAGGCCGCCACAAGCGTCGTCAGCCAGAACATGTACCACATCGGCGATGGCCCCTTGATGACCTGCCCAAAATCCGTCATCGCGCTGAGGAGCGTATGGACCACCAGCGCCAGCCCTAGAGGCCGCCTCGCCCGGTTCCGGGGGGCGAGCACATTGCCCAGCACGCAGGCCAGATAGGCGCCCAGAAGAGCCACGCCGATTACGCCCGCATAGAGCCATGTGGAGAGCAGCAAATTGTGCGGGAAACTCTCTCCCGGCACGCTCAGCTTGTAGCTCGGGCCGTGCCCCACCCAGAACGCCTGCCCGATGGCGTCCCATGCTTCGTGCCAGATGCGCAGACGGTGTGAATCCCCTCGCCCCAGTTGTTCGCGGATCATGCGCGCGGGCAGGCTTGTGGGCGAAAACCATGCCAGTCCGGCCATGGCGACTGATGCGGCTGCGGGGACAAGCAGCACCTTGGGGCGTTGCAGACCGAACAGCACGAGGCTCGCCGCACCGACGGCCAGCAACGGTCCTCGGCTGCCGGTCAGTACGATGAAGGCAAGCACCGTCAGTCCCGCCAGCCAATAGCGGCGCTGGCCGGTGCGGAGTGCCTCTGCCTGCGCCATCAGCAGAACGGCGCCCATGATGGTGGCGCCGAGGATCTGGTGTTTCGTCTCCGCCCAGCCCTCCATGCGCAGGACATTGCCTTCCCATTCCCTCTGCATGTGAAACGGCAGACGCGCGAACGCGATGATGGCATTGAGTGTGGCGGCGGCGATCAGCACCTGCATGAGCCGTTCGCGGAAGTCCGGGCGTGTCATCAGCGCGTCCGTCAGCACCAGCACGTAAACGGTGGTGTTGAGCATGTTCCACAGCCAGAAACACGCGCTCCCGGCTTCGTGCCAGTCGGTCGCATGTGTCAGGATGCCGACAGAAAACCATGCGATCAGGGCTACGCCTAAACCAAGGACGGGTGGCCATGTGCGAAGTGGCGGCACTCCCCTGCCCTTTGCGGTTTCATAGAGAAACAGCGGTAGGATGCCTGCATAGAAAATGTCGGACCACAGAGGTTCGGGCGAGACGAGAAAGCCAAGCCCCACCACGATGAGTAAGAACTCGTGCAGGAAGCCGCGAGGGTGTTCCCGCCACAACCACGTCATCTCACGCGGCGAGGCCAGCGGGCCGCTCACCACGGCATGTCCTCGGGTGCGCAAGCATCCATAATGACCTCGACCATGAACTGCGTCACCGCGCGTTCGTTGAAGCGTTCCACATACCGCGCACGCCCGGCTTCACCCATCCGCATGCGTTCCTCCGGGTGAGCGGCCAGATGTTTCAGCTTGTCCGCGAGTTCGTCGAGAGAGGAGAAGAACAGCATCTCGTCTCCACTGAAATAGTCCGCGTAGCCCGTGGCGCGTTCGATCGCGACGACACAACCGTTTCCGGCCAGATGGGCGATGCGGTCGGAGGTGTAGAGGTAATAATCGGCGCGTCGCGATATGTTCAGGCCGATGGCGCAGGATTCCAGCACGTCCTGATAGCGTGCGCCGTGAAGATGCGGCCGCCCCCCGATGCCTGCCAGCGCCATGCGCAACGTGGGCGCGCGACGTGCGAGATCGGCGATGAAGTCGTCCATGTTCCATTCGCGCCCGCAAATCTCGCGCAAGGGACGTGCCGGATTGCCGCAGGCGTAGAACAAGTCATGCGCAAGGTCGCGCACGCGATCGGCCCGCCCCGTTTCCACAGAAAGGTCCACCGGGTTGGGCAGGAAGCTCATGGCGTGGCCGCTCTCTCGCATCTTTTCCAGCGGCTGTCCGGCTGTGGAAATGAAAGTGTGGGCCACAACGTCGAGCTTGCTGCGTATGCGCCGGACATTATCGGGCTCGAACAGGGGGTCCACGTTCCATTGGGCGATGCGCACACCGGGCACGGCCTGTTGCACCTCGGCCAGTGTGGCGGGTTCGATCATATCCGCATGGCCGAGCAGAAGGATGTCGGGGCGGTGCTGGCGGCAGAACGCGAGTAGGGCACGGTTGACGGCGCGGCGCCCGAACTTGCGACTGCCGAACAGGGAGGAAGCCCGCGCCACGTCCCGGTCCGAGAAGTTGAGCACAAGGTGCCCCAGTCGGATCAGGCCGTTGGTAAGCTTGATCTGGACCGAATGTTTCGGCCCCTCGCGCAGGCCCGTCATGAACGCCCCGACATGGACGATGGTAAGGGGAGGAATGTGCATGCGGAAAACGCGGCCTTGCCTGAATGCGGTCGAATAGAATGACCGATATTAGGACAGTCAGGCAGGCTGTGCACTCTGCGCCCGACATCCGGTGAAGATTAGAGGTGTTGGCCTCAGTGGCGATCGATGACCAGTCGTGGCGGAGGAATGACGGTCGCGACAGGCTCGGTCATATGGGGGGACGGCAAGGGACGGATCGGCACATCCATTTTCCACGGCACGATGCTGACGGAAATACGCGCGGGCACCAGAGGGATGCGGATGGTTCCCGGCCGGGAGACGACCGCGATGCCGCCTGCGTACACCGCGATCAGCGCGCCCAGAACGCCAAGTTTCCAGCCCCGCCGCTTCGGGCGTTTGGGAAGATCGGGCGGATCGGAGCGCAGCAGCCGGTTCATGCCTTTGCGCGCTAGCGGATTGGCGGGGCGGGCGCAATCGTCTCTTTCGCAGGCCATGAGGTTTACTTCATCTGCCGATGGGGCACATTTCTTCTTTCTTCCCACATCCGAGACGCCCGTGCCCTCCTTCGATCCGGCTTTTCTGCTCCTTTCATGACGGTGTGGCTCGATCCTCTCGTCATCGTGCTGTGGCTCATCGTCCTTGTGGCCGGTTCGCTGCATCTTTCCGGTGCGGCGCCGTGGTCGCGCATCCGGCCGCGTTCGGCGGAAGATGTGCTGGATGCGCATAAAAGCCTGCCGGCCTGGGCCATCTGCCTGTCCATCGTGGCCACGGAAACCTCCACGCTGACAGTCATCAGCGTGCCGGGCATCGCGTGTGCTCGGGGAATGGTGTTCGTGGGGCTGGGCACGGGGTATTTTCTGGGCCGCCTGATGGTCGCTCGTGTGCTGTTGCCGCTCTACATGCGGGGAGATCTGGACAGCGCCTACCAATATCTCGGCACGCGGTTCGGACGCCGGATGCAGCGGCTGGCGGCCCTCACGTTTCTTCTCACGCGCCTGTTGGCAGAAGCGGTGCGTCTTTTTGCCGCGACCCTGCCCATCTGTGCCCTGTTGGCGGCGCGCGGGATGGGTGTGCCCCCTCTGGTCGTGCTGTTGGGAATGACCGGGCTGACAACTCTCTATACGGCTATCGGCGGTCTGCGCGCCGTGGTCTGGTCGGATGCCGCGCAATTTCTGCTCTATACCGTGGGCGCGGCTGTGTGCTGCGGGATTCTGGCTCATGGGCTGACGGCTGCGGATATGACCGCTCCGCCCGCTTTAGGGCTGCTTTCGCCTTTTGACTGGCATGCTCCGGTCCTCACTAGCCCCTATGCGCCGCTGACCGCCCTCATCGGAGGCGCCATTCTGTCCATGGCCTCCCACGGCACGGATCAGCTTATGGTGCAGCGTGCGCTTGCCGCTCGCAGCCTGCGCGACGCGCAACGCGCGATGGTGGGAAGCGCCGTGGTGGTAACGGGCCTGTTTGCGCTCCTGTCTCTTGTGGGCATCTTTCTACGGCTGCGGGCCGGCGGGCTTGCTCAGGCGATGAACGGTCTGAAATCGCCGGATGAGCTTTTTCCGCAGTTCATTGTTCACGATCTGCCGCCCGGTCTGTCCGGGCTTCTCGTGGCGGGGATCATCAGCGCCACGATGGGATCGCTTGCCTCCGCCCTCAACGCCATGACCGCCTCGACCTTTATCGACATTGTGGGCCAACCGCGCCCGGCCAGCCGCAGTCTGGTTGGAGCGGTGACCGCGCTCTGGGCGTTCGCGCTCATTGCTGTGGCCTGCGTCTTTTCGGCATCGTCCACATCCGTGCTGGTGTTCGGGTTTCAGGTCGCCGGATATTCATGGGGCGCGTTGCTGGGCGCGTTCCTGCTGGGGCTGTTGCGGTCTCGCGTGACGGAAATCCGTGCGATGGTGGCCTTTCTGGTCACGCTGGCGGTCATGAGTTGGGTTGTGCTGGGTGTGCGGATCAATGGGGCGTCGCTGGCTTTTCCGTGGTTCGTGCCACTGGGCGTGGCGATCACCCTTGCTGTCGGCTGGTTTCCCGTTGGCAGGACAAGGTGATCCTTTGGCGTTCCTGCTGCGTTGAATAAGGACATTTTTGGGAGACAGGTTCGATGGATATCCGGCACGACAGCGCGGCGCAGCGTTTCGAAACTGAGGAAGACGGTCAGGCGGCATGGCTCGATTATGAACGCGACCCCGATGGTATCGTCACGATCACACACACGATTGTGCCCGATGCGCTCGGAGGGCGGGGCATTGGTTCCGCGCTGGTGCGGGCTGCGTGGGACTGGACGCGGGAGACAGGCGTACCGTTGCGCTCGACATGCTCTTTCGCGACGGCTTGGTTGAAGCGGAATGCGTGATCTGAACCCGGTCTGATACCGTTTCCCTATGATGGTACCGATATCCACGAATGGGTACAATTTTATGTATCGATGAAAACAAAAGACCGGAACTGTCAGGAAATATTTTCGTTGTTGGAAATGGCAGTCTGTACAGTGGTGGAGCGCGGCAAAGTAGGACGCGAACTGAAGGATGTTGCGGTAATGAGAAACACACGATGGCCGGTAAGCGTGTGTCGGTTTCTGTCGCTGTTTTCCGTCATTGCAGGTGCATCGGCCTATGCGGAGACTCCACAGAGCCGTCAGTCGGTTGGCAACCTTGTGACAGTGAAAAAGCTCAACTGGCGCATTGCGGAGAGCCTTGCTGGCGAGGCGGTGAATGCCTGCGAGAGGCAGGGGTATTCCGTAACAGCGTCAGTCGTCGATCCATCAGGGCATCAACAGGCGGTCATCAAGGGTGATACCGTGCCGCTTCAGTCTCTTTCGGTTTCCTACCGCAAGGCTTACACGGCCTTCTCTTACGGAATGGCTTTCAACAAGAACTCCACGAGTGAACTGATAGCCGCAAAAGTAACGGGACCGCTCGACGGTGCTGTTCTGGCGACCGAACCCGAAATTATTTTCATCGCCGGTGGTGTCACGTTGCGAACTGCAGACGGCACGGTCATTGGCGGGATCGGTGTTTCAGGCGCGCCCGGTGGCGACAAGGATGAGGCGTGCGCAAGAGCGGCAGTCGATAAACTGCAAACCTCTTTCAGATAAGAGTCCCGCTTTTCTCGCGATCCGATGTGCCGTGTTCCATGGTGTTGGCGCGAACACATGATCGGCACAGTGCCGCCTGCGTGAGGGTTTCAGCACGTTGCGGCGATGATCCTATGAATCCACGTCTCCGCAGGCTGGATGAGGACCGCGTCTTGTCCGATCTTACGGACTTCCTGACCAAGATATGTCCGGCGTCCGGCAATGCCGGGGAATATTTCCGTTCCCCGCACCAGCACCCGGTCATCCGCCCGGATCGGGCTGTCCGGGCTGACAAGCAGCAGACTCTCGGGACGGAAGAGAGGTTCGGCGGAGATGGTGTCCAGGCGCACTCCGTAGTCATTGGGGCCGATCTCGGCAAAGGGAGAGGAGATATCCAGCCAATCCAGTCCCACGGGCAGGCCCGCGCGGTTGAATAGTCCCGTAGCATCAAGCGCTGAGAGCGGCAGGATGCGAAGGCGCAAACGGTTTTCCGCATGAGGCATTGGCGCGGAGGGGTGCGCCATTCCGAGCGTGAGGCTGGCGAAGTCGGTCAGGGACAGTCCGGCGGCGTCCAGCAGGTCCAGCAGGGTTTCCATGCGGGGCAGGCGGATATGCCCGTCATGTGAGAGACGGCGGGAGGGATTGAGTGCCGTGGGATCCAGTCCCGCCGCGCGCGCCAGACCGGAGGGAGTGAGCCCGTGTTCCGCCGCCATGTGGTCGATCGTGTCCCAGATGGTGCGGGCCAACGTGTGACGACGGTTGGACATCGTCATGCTTTTTTCCGCAGCACTTCGCTGCGGTGACGTGCTTCGCCTTCGGGGGTGATGTGAAACCGCCCGTCCTCCTCCGTGCAGGCGAATCCCCGCTTTTCCAGACGCTCCAGACAGGGTTCATCCACCAGCCCTTGAGGGCGACCATGCGCGCCCGAAAGACGCAGTCGGTGCAGCGCCGAGCGACAGCAGGTTTCGAGATAGGGTTCGTTCCACATGAAGCGACTGTCCGCAATCGGATGCCGTCATGCAACTGCCGCGCCCGCTTTCCGTCGCGTGGGTGGCATGAACACCGGCCTCACTGTATAGGACATGCAGCTTTTTTCGCGAACGAGGCAATTCATGAGCGCAGACTTCACCGACTACAAGGTCAAGGACATCTCTCTCGCTGAGTGGGGCCGCAAGGAAATCTCCATGGCCGAGGACGAGATGCCCGGCCTGATGGCGCTCCGTGAGGAATACGGCAAGAGCCAGCCACTCAAGGGCGCGCGCATTGCCGGCTGTCTGCACATGACGATCCAGACCGCTGTGCTGATCGAGACGCTGGTGGCCCTTGGCGCAACTGTCCGCTGGTCGTCGTGCAATATCTTTTCCACGCAGGATCATGCCGCTGCCGCCATTGCGGCCGCGAAGATTCCCGTCTTCGCCTGGAAGGGGCTGAACGAGGAAGAGTTCGACTGGTGCATCGAGCAGACCATCAAGGGACCGGACGGCTGGACGCCGAACATGATCCTCGATGACGGTGGCGATCTGACCGTCATGATGCACGACAAGTTCCCCGAGCTTCTCAACGACGTGCGCGGCCTGTCCGAAGAGACGACCACGGGTGTGCATCGTCTGTGGAAGATGCAGAAGGAAGGCACGCTCAAGGTTCCGGCGATCAACGTCAACGACAGCGTGACCAAGTCCAAGTTCGACAACCTGTATGGCTGCCGCGAGAGCCTTGTGGACGCGATCCGTCGCGGCACGGACGTGATGATGGCGGGCAAGGTTGCTGTCGTCGCCGGTTATGGCGATGTGGGCAAGGGTTCGGCGGCTTCGCTGCGCAATGCGGGTTGCCGTGTGCTCGTGACCGAGATCGACCCCATCTGCGCGCTTCAGGCCGCGATGGAAGGTTATGAAGTGGTGACGATGGAAGACGCGGCTCCGCGCGGCGACATCTTCGTGACCGCCACGGGCAACGAGGCGGTCATCCGTCTGGAGCACATGCGCGAGATGAAGAACCGCGCCATTGTGTGCAACATCGGTCACTTCGACTCCGAGATCGAGGTCGGCGCGCTGCGCAATTTCAAGTGGGACAACATCAAGCCGCAGGTGGATGAAGTTCTCTTCCCCGACGGCAAGCGTCTGATCCTGCTGTCCGAGGGGCGTCTGGTGAACCTTGGTAACGCCACGGGTCATCCGTCCTTCGTAATGTCGGCATCCTTCACCAACCAGACGCTCGCGCAGATCGAACTGTGGACGGCCAAGCCCGGCCAGTATGAGCCGAAGGTGTACACGCTGCCCAAGAAGCTCGACGAAAAGGTCGCGGCCCTTCATTTGGCCAAAGTTGGCGCGCATCTGTCGAAACTCTCTCAGACGCAGGCCGATTATATCGGTGTGCCGGTCAACGGTCCCTTCAAGCACGAAGAATACCGTTACTGAGATCGTCTCCCGCAGAGCGGCCCCGTGCGGGCAGTTCTGCGGCCTGAGCAAACAGAAAGGAGCTCTTTCATGAGCATCTTCGGTTCCATCGTTTCCGCTATCTTCGGCCATGCAAAGGCGGCTCCGACCACCAACACGACGCCGGCTGCCGCTGGTGCTGCTGGCGCTCCCGGTGCGGCTCCGCCGGCCGCTGGTGTGGCGCCCACCGCGCCGGTTGATGTCGATGCGGTGCTGGCCGATCTGGCCGCGAAGTCCGGTCAGACGCTGAACTGGCAGACCTCCATCGTCGATCTGCTCAAGCTGCTCGGCCTCGACAGTTCGCTGGAAGCGCGCAAGCAGCTTGCCACCGAACTGCATTACACGGGCGATCAGAATGACACGGCCACGATGAACGTGTGGCTGATCAAGGAAGTTCGTCAGAAGCTGGCCGAAAACAACGGCAAGGTTCCCGCCGGTCTGTAAGGTCGGATGGTAAGGGCGGCTTTGGTCGCTCTCGCCAGAAATGCCCCGGAGATTGCCCTTTTCAGGGGCGGTCTTCGGGGTTTTTCATGTCTGGTCCCATGAGGAAGAAGGGGATGGTCAATTGAGCGTCACTCTTTATGGCATTCGTAACTGCGACACGATGAAGAAAGCCCGTGCATGGCTGGACGCGCATGATGTCGCCTATGTCTTTCATGATTATCGCAAGGATGGACTCGATCCGGACCGACTGAAGGCGTGGGTAAAGAGCGTGGGATGGGAGGCGCTGCTCAACCGGGCGGGTACGACGTTCCGCAAGCTGCCCGACGCTGCGAAGGCCGATCTGAACGATCGGAAGGCCATGGCGTTGATGGAAAAACAGCCCGCCATGATCCGTCGTCCCGTTCTGGAGACGGCAAAGGGACTGGAGATAGGCTTTCGCCCTGAGCGTTACGCGGCCCTCTTCGCGGGGTAAGTGGAAGGAAGGCTTTGCGCGTTCGGTAACGCCTGCCGACTCTCTTGCGTCCGCCTGTCGCTCTGGTGAATGCTTCCGGCGTGCGGAAAATTCTGATTGCGAAGAGTAGTGCGTCACGGACAGGAGAGAGCATCGCATGAATGCCGAGAAACCGCTTCATTTCGTCACGCTTCTGGGCAGCCTGCGCAAGGCGTCCTTCAATGCCGCCGTCGCTCGCGCGCTTCCCTCGCTGGCGCCGGACGGTGTCGCGGTCACGCCGCTGGGTTCCGTGGGTGAGTTTCCGCTCTACGATCAGGATATACAGGATGCGGGTTTTCCCGCGCCTGTGTTGGCCATGGCCGATCAGATTCGGGCGGCCGATGGCGTTATCATCGTCACGCCGGAATACAATTATTCCATCCCCGGCGGTCTCAAGAATGCGATCGACTGGCTGTCGCGCATTTCACCGCAGCCTTTGGCGAGGAAACCTGTGGCCATCCAGACAGCCTCACCCGGCATGATCGGCGGCGCACGGGCGCAGTATCATCTGCGGCAATCCCTGGTGTTTCTCGATGCCGTCGTTCTCAACAGGCCGGAAGTGATGATCGGTCAGGTGGCCGATAAGGTGGGAGCGGACCCGCTGGAACTTACGGATGCGGCCACCCGCGCCTTTCTGACACGCCAGCTTGGGGCGCTCGCGACATTGGCCCAGAAAGTGAAAGGCTGAGGAGATGCGTTCCGCACTTTGGTGAAAGTCTGCGGAAGGGAGCGGTCAGAAGTCCTACATAGGGACCGCTCAGGGCTTGGATCTACAATAAAAAGGGCGAGAAAGACCTCCTCAATCGAGGGAGTCTTTCTCTCCAGAGATATGGTTTACCGCAGCGCCAGAAGGTGATGCGCGGTTCCCGCGTGTAAGGCCGTCGCCGGATTGGTGGGGCCGAGAGCGTGGACCACCACCGGGTCGAACAGACGGATGAACGTGTCAGGATGAATGCCCATCCACAGCGTGACGATGGCCAGTGGCGCGAGCACCGCGATCTCGGGGCCGGAGAGGTCACGCAGCAGGCTCACCGTGTTCTTGACGGCGCCGAAGATAACGCGGCGATAGAGAGCGAGCATATAGACCGCCCCCATGATCATCGTCGTGCCCGCCAGCAGCGCCAGCCAGAACGAGACATGGATGGCTCCCATCAGCACAAGCAGTTCGCCCACGAAGGAGCCGGTGCCCGGGAGACCGATATTGGCCATGGTGAACAGCATGGCCAGCGTGGCGAGGGTCGGCATTTTGAACGCCACGCCGCCCATGGAGGCGATGTCGCGTGTCTGGGTGCGCCACGCAATGGCGGCAACGCAGAAGAACAGCGCCGAGATGACCACGCCATGCGAGAGCATCTGATAGATCGCCCCGTCCACGCCTTCCGCATCCAGCGTGAACAGGCCCACGGCAATCATGCCCATGTGGGAAAAGGAGGAGTAGGCCACCAGCCGCTTCATATCCGTCTGCGCGAAGGCGATGAAGGCGGCATAGATGATGGCGATCACGCCCAGCGGCAGGATGAAGGGTGCGAAGGCATGCACCGCGTCCGGAAACATCAGCACGCCAAAACGCAGCAGGCCGTAGGCGCCGGTCTTCGACAGGACGCCCGACAGCAGCGCGGAGGTGGCGGTCGGTGCTTCGGTGTAGGCGTCCGGCAGCCACGCATGCAGCGGGAACAGCGGTAGCTTGACGCCAAAGGCGAGGATGAAGGCCACCAGCAGCCAGCACTCCACGGCGTAGGAGAAGTGGGACTGCATCAGCGTGGGGATGTCGGTGGTGCCCGCCATGGACCACATGGCCGCCATCGCCACCAGCATGGCCAGAGAGCCGCCAAATGTGAACAGGAAGAACTGGAGCGAGGCCCAGACCCGTTTCGGACCGCCCCAGACGCCGATCATCAGGCTCGCGGGGATCAGGGTCGCCTCATAGAACAGATAGAACACCAGCAGATCGCAGGCCGAGAACAGGCCCATGAGCGCGGTTTCCAGAAACAGAACGGCGGCCATGAAATCGCCTGCGCGGCCGGTCACGCTTTTCCACGCGGCACCGATGGAAAGGGGTGTGAGGAAGGCCGTCAACAGCACGAAGACGAGGCTGATTCCGTCCAGACCGGTGTGGTACGAGATGCCAAAAGACGGCATCCACGCCAGTTGCTGCTCGTACTGGATGCCCGGCATCTGGGGATCGAAACCCGCCCAGATGACCACGGACAGCGCCAGCGTCAGCAGACTGGTCCACAGAGCGATCCAGCGGCTGGTGCGATCCGCCGTGTCCGGCGCTCCCCTGAACAGGAGAATGGCCAGTCCACCCAGAAGGGGGAGATAGGTGACGAGTGACAGAAGGAACGGATGCACGGCGTACTCTCGGGTCCGGTACCAATTACATGGACCTTAGCGCTGTCATGCTCTTACGACCACCCGTTCCTATGCTCACAACATGCGGATGACGCAGGGGTGATGGCGCAAGTCCGTCTTTTTTCTCTCGTTCGCCCATGAAAAAGCCGGATACGGGAGCGTATCCGGCCCAATCACGACCATCCTCAGTCACAGCCACCGATTTGCGGTGGGAGAGGCGCGATCAGTTGGCGGAAGGTGTCTGATGATGCGCAAGCTGGCGCTTCAGCGCAGCCAGAAGTGTCGCAACCTGCCCGCCATTGCGCTGGATATAGGCGGAGTAATCCTGACGTTGGGTCAGGCGCAGACTGGCGCCTTCCCCGATCACGTCCACGATCTTGGGGGAGCCGCTTTGCGTGCTGACGATCCACTGCATGGCGGCGTCGGGCTGCTGCGGGCGGTGCAGCACGGCGGCGACGGCCTGATCTTCACCCTGTGGCGTGGTCGTGCCGATGGTGAAACTCACGCCGCGATAATCTCCCAGCTTGTCGGTGATGGCATTGACCAGAACCTGATGGAAAAGCGAGAGATATTCCGTCTGCTGCTCAGGAGTCGCCATGCGCCAGTAGCGGCCGAGGCAGTAGCGACCAATGGCGTCCACATCCACATCGCTCTGCAGGATGGGCAGGACGTGGGCTTTTTTCTCGTCCGGCGAGAGGTTGCTGTTGACGATGGCCACGAGCCGGTTGCCCAGCGAACGGACGAACTCGGCGGCAGGCTGTGCGGCAAGAGCTGGGAATGCAGCGACGGGCAGCAGGGCTGCGGCGGCTGCGGTTCCGAGCACGAAACTGCGGCGGCTTGCGCGGATGGTCATGATGTTCGCCCTCTTGTTCTTTTTGGAAATCGATCAGTTGTACCAGTCGGGCACGGTGGCGCGATGGTCGTCCTTGATCGCCTGCGCGAGCGCCTTGCGCTGTTGCTGATAGGCGCTGCGAATGGTGGCATACGGATCGAGCGCGTCACGCTGGACCTGATCGAGATCATCGAGATGATCGGCACGGGCGTTGATGACGCCCATGATGTTGTACGCCCAGTTGAAGGTCAGCAGACCATAGCCGCGCGGCACGTAGTTCCATGGCGAGAGACCCTGATCGATCCCGTAGCCGATGCCGTCACGGATTGAGGAGGGGCCCATCATGGGAAGGAACAGGTAAGGCCCGGATTCCACGCCCCATGTGGCGAGCGTCAGCCCCGCGTCATTGTCGTGATGCGGATAACCCGCATATTTCGCGACATCGATGAATCCCCCCACGCCCGCGACCATGTTGATGCACCAGCGCACGAAGGCGTCACCCGCGCGACGTGGCTTGCCGGCCCCCACATCGTTGAAGAACACCGACGGCTCATTCATGGTCCGCACCATGTTGCCGATGGATTTACGCACCGGCACCGGCACCGCCCAGACATAGGCCTTGGCGACGGGCCGCATGGAGTATTTGTCCACCTTGACGGACAGATCGTACATCTTGCGGTTGAGCGGCTCAAAGCGGTCATTGGCCTCGTTGTATTCGGCCAGCGCCTCGGGATCCTTGGGTTTGGGCGCGACCATGGAGGAACACGCTGTCAGCATCAATGCTCCCAGTACGAGCGTACCGCTCCTGCGGGCTGCGCGATTCTTCCAGCGGGGGGCAGCGTCGGGAGAGGGTGCCGTGTGCCGTTCGTCCGTAAGTGAGCCCATGCCCGTCCGAGTCTCCGTTGTCCAACCACCAGCCCCGCCGGGCTCTCTTTCCTGCCGGATGAGGAAAGTCTTGCGCCCGCAGGAAACGGGCAATCCCGGTCTTCTCTAACATGTCGCGTTACGGATGCAATCGGCATGGGCGCGACACAGACCTTCCCTTCCGTAACGTGATCGATACGCAACGGGTTCATCGGGAAGGCAGAAAACGCGCAATGACTGCGGTGTGTCAGAACTTGCGGTCGCGCTTGATAACGTCCCAGGCCGCGTTGATACGCGCGATGGTGGCGGCCGCGTTCTCGATCTCGGCAGGGCTTGCGTTGCGGGCCGCGAGGGCGTCGGGGTGATGCTTGCGCACCAGTGTCCGCCATGTGGCCCGCAACTCGTCATTCGACGCGGTGATGGAGACGCCCAGCACGGCGTAGGCATCGTTTTCGGCCATGGCGGGACGTGAGCGGCCGCCTTCGGCCCGATCCCATGCGCCCGCGCCCAGCCCGAAGGCCTTGTGGACGTTCTTGAGGAATTTCAGTTCGGCCGGATGCAGCGGCTCATCGGTGCGCAGATCTGCCCGCGCGATGAAGAACAGCGTGCCCAGCAGTTCTTCCAGCATGAGATGATCGCTGCGGAATGTCTGTCCCAGTTCGCGGGCAAAGCGTTCGTAGTCGTCCGTGCGCTTGCGGGCCATGTCGAACAATCGCCCGACTTCGGTCGCGTTCTCGGGCGGAATCCGCAGGCGCGACTTGAAGGCGTCAATCTCGCGGCGATTCACGGGGGCGTCGCATTTGGCGAGCTTGGCGGCGAGGATGATGGTGCACAGCGCGTAAAGCTGGTCCTTGCGGCCCGTGACCGCCGCCACCTTGGCAGCCACGAAAGCCGCCGCTCCGTTGGCGTCAGGTGCCGCGCGTGCGGCCCAGCGGTCGCTCCAGCCGCCCGTAGGGGCTTCGAGCAGCGTCCCACGGTCCGCCGCATGTCCTAGGGCCGCGCCAAGCAGCGCGCCCATTCGTCCGCCCACCGCGAAGCCCGCCACGGTTCCGAACATCTTGCCCCAGATAGCCATGCTGTGAGTCTAGCACCCGGACACGGCGCACCCAAGCCCAAGCTCCGGGGGCTTAGTGGGCGGGCGTGTCGGAGGTATCATGGTCGATGGCCGAATGGGCAAGTCCCACCAGATCGGTGGCGAGACCGGGCAGACCGGCGTTCCAGACCACATCCGCGAGTTGCAGCAGCGAGTGCGAGATCAGCAGCGGGCTGGTCTGCGGACAGTGGGGGAGACGAAGGATTTTGGACGGCATGGCTTCCTCGTCCTTGGTGGGACTCCGTTTGGCAGCGGGATGCTGCGGGGCGGACGCTAGAGGATCGGTAGTTTCCGATACGTTAACAAGGCGAAGTTTGGTTAATGGACGATGCATTTCGCAGGAAAAGCCCTGGTTCGAGGGAGATGTCTCCCGATTGGGCGAACCCGCTCTGGTGCGATAACCGGCTGGTTCACCCGGGAAAATCAGGCGACTCCGGCACTTTAGGCTGTCCCAACACATTCCTCTCCTGATTTGCATCAAGCAGTGCCGCCACACGCAGGGCCGAGGCCAGCGGGCGGGATGCCCCACGCTTGCGGTCGATGTCTTCTACGAGATGCGCCACTGAAATGCCCCGCTTTGCGGCCATGCGGTCGAGCGCATCCCAGAACTCCGGTTCCAGTGCCACGCTTGTGCCGTGTCCCGACAGGACGAGGCTGCGTTTGAGCAGATGGCGGATCATGAGAGGAGCGCCTCCAGTTGTCCGCAGGCCCACGCGGCAGCTTCGGCCACGACGGGGTCGGCGTCGATCTGACGAGCTTTGGCCACGGGCAGCAGGCGCGGATCGCCCGAATTGCCAATGGCGATCAGGACATTGCGGACAAAGCGGTTGCGTCCGATGCGCTTGATGGGCGAGCCGGAGAACTGCTTGCGAAAGCCCGGATCGTCCAATGCCGCCAGATCGGCAAGTCGGGGCGCGATCAGGTCTGGGCGTGGGTGCAGTTTCATCTCGCGCGCTGTCGCCGCGAACCGGTTCCATGGGCAGACGGCCAGACAGTCATCGCAGCCATAGATGCGGTTGCCGATTGCCTTGCGGAAGGATTCAGGGATCGGGCCATCATGCTCGATCGTGAGGTAGGACACGCAGCGGCGCGCATCGAGTTGACATGGCGCGGTAATGGCCTGTGTGGGGCAGGCCGTAATACAGCGCGTGCAGGTGCCGCAGCTTCCCGCCCGGTGTGGGGTGGGTGGCAGGAGGAGCGTGGTGTAGATTTCCCCCAGCAGGAGCCAGCTTCCTTCATTGCGGGAGACGAGGTTGGTGTGCTTGCCCTGCCAGCCAAGTCCGGCTTTTTCCGCCAGCGGCTTTTCGGCCACGGGTGCGGTGTCCACGAACACCTTGACCTCACATGCCGTATCCAGCCGTCTGGCCTCGGCTACGAGAAACTGTGCCAGATGCTTGAGGCGTCCCTTGATGATGTCGTGATAATCGCGGTTGCGGGCAGAGACGGAGATGTTACCGCAGTCCGGCTTGTCCAGTGTGGCAAGTGCATCGTCCTCTGGGGCGTAGGACAGGCCGAGCGCGATGACGGAGCGCACTTCGGGCCACAGCCCTGTAGGACTGGCACGCTGCTCCATCCGTTCGGCCAGCCACGACATGGTGCCATGATGACCCGCTTCCACGAACTCCTGCAGGTAGGAGGCGACATCCGGGCCGAGTTGAGCCTCGCAGATGCCGAAATCGTCAAAGCCGAGCGCGTCGGCTTTCTCGCGCAGGCGCTCGACCAGACGGGCACTGGTCGCGGGCGTCATCAGGGCACGGGAGGGATGAAGGGGCGCGGCATCTCGTCCTCGCTCCAGTCACCTGCGGCCCATTCGGCGCGGAGGTGATTGGCATGGGTGTCGAGTGTGCCGTCCACGATGGCCGCCCGAATGCCGCGCATCAGACGTTGATAATAGGCGAGATTGTGCCACGTCAGCAGCATCGGGCCGAGCAGTTCATTGGCGCGGAACAGGTGGTGCAGATAGGCGCGTGAGTGCCGGGTGCAGGTCAGGCAATCGCAATGCGGGGAAATCGGTCGCGAATCCGTGGCGAAGCGGGCGTTGCGCATATTGAGATGCCCGCGCTCGGTATAGGCGCGGGCGGTGCGGCCCGCGCGGGTGGGCATCACGCAGTCGAACATATCCACGCCGCGCTGCACGCTGCCCAGCAGGTCATCGGGCGTGCCGACCCCCATCAGATAGCGCGGCGCGTCGGTCGGCATGAGTGGGGTGGTGACGTCCAGCGTCGCAAACATCAACTCCTGTCCTTCACCCACGGCGAGACCGCCGATGGCGTAGCCCTCGAAGCCGATGTCGGTCAGCGCCTTCACGCTTTCAGCGCGAAGATCCGGTTCCACGCCGCCCTGCACGATGCCGAACTGGCCATAGCCTTCGCGCTGTACGAACGCTTCGCGGGAGCGCGCGGCCCAGCGCATGGACAGCCGCATGGAGGCGGCGATGGCTTCGGGGGCAGCGGGCAGGGCCGGACATTCGTCGAAGCACATGGTGATGGTGGCGTCGAGCGCATGCTGGATGGCGGTGGAGCGTTCCGGATCGAGGCGATGCTCGGAGCCATCGATATGGGAGCGGAAGGTCACACCGTCCTGATCGAGCTTACGCAGCGCGCCGAGCGACATAACCTGAAACCCACCCGAATCCGTGAGGATTGGCCCCGACCAGTCCATGAAGCGGTGCAGGCCGCCAAGCTGCTTCACCCGTTCCGCTCCGGGGCGCAGCATCAGGTGATAGGTGTTGCCAAGAACGATGCCCGCACCCGTGGAGCGTACGGCGTCCATGGTCATGGCCTTGACGGTGCCCACCGTGCCGACAGGCATGAAAGTGGGCGTCTGCACCGGGCCGTGCGCCGTGTGCAATGTGCCCGCACGCGCCGCGCCGTCCGTGGCTTCGCAGATCCAGCGGAAGGAACGGGTCATGATGGTTCTCCTGTGAGGGGATGCTGAGGTGTCACCTCACGTCCCGGCAGAGGGCGTGACCTCCTGCTTTCCTTTATGAAGGACGCCAATGCCGTGCTCATATGTCGGCCGCCCGCCGCAGCAGGCAGGCGTCTCCATACGAATAGAAACGGTATCCGCTGGCGATGGCATGGGCATAGGCCGCCTGCATCCGCTGCGTGCCCGCGAAGGCGCAGACCAGCATGAACAGCGTGGAGCGCGGCAGATGGAAATTGGTCATCAGCACATCCACGGCGCGGAAGCGGAAACCGGGATGGATGAAGATGGACGTGTCACTATTAAAAGGCTGGATCTGCCCATCTTCGTTCACCGCGCTTTCCAGCAGGCGCAACGTGGTGGTACCGACGGCGACGATCCGACCACCACGCGCTTTGGTGGCGTTGATGCGCTCCGCTGTCTCGGGCGTGATGATCCCGCGCTCGGCGTGCATCTTGTGGCCTGAAAGCGTCTCGGTACGAACGGGCAGGAATGTGCCCGCGCCGACATGCAGTGTGAGCGTCTCGCGTCCAATGCCGGCCTCATCCAGCCGCGCCAGAAGATCGGGCGTGAAGTGCAGGCCCGCCGTGGGGGCCGCGACGGCCCCACGATGTTCCGCGAAAATGGTGCGGTAATCGCGCTCGTCCTCGGCGGTGGGGCCTTGGGGGCGGGCGATATAGGGCGGCAGAGCCAGCGCGCCGGCGGTGCGCAGGAAAGTGTCAAACGCATCCCCTTCCGTGCTGAAGCGCAGGGTCGCGCCGCCCTGTCCGTCAAGGCTTGCGACTTCCGCCGTTTCCTCCATGCCGGGAAAGGTCAGGGTGTCGCCCGGACGCAGGCGTTTGGCGTTGCGGATCAGAGCACTCCATGAGCCATTGGCCTGATGCTGATCCAGTGTGACACCGATCTTTGCCTCGCCGCGCCGTGCATGAAGCTGTGCCGGGATGACGGCGGTGTCATTGGCCACCAGCAGATCGCCCTCGCGCAGCAGGCCGGGCAGATCGCGCACATGCCGGTCGATGAAGGGTGCGGCTGGATCGGCGGGCACGTCCAGCAGCCGCGCGCTGTCGCGCGGGCGTGCGGGGTGCTGCGCAATCGAGGTTTCGGGCAGCGGAAAATCGAAATCGGCGGTGCGGTCGTCCATGTGGCGCAGCGTTTACGGAGTCCGGCGCGCGAACGCCAGCCCTGCGGTGAGGCGCACTTGAATGGCGGAGGTGGGAGCGCCATCTTGGCAGAGACGTAATGATCTGGACAATTTCGGGAGAATATCAATGTCCTACGCTCTTCTTGACGCTGCCCGCGTGGCCAAGGCCGCCAAGACCTCACTGGATGTTCTCAAGGCGGCCAATGAGACGTCGGAGGCGCATCAGCGCAAGACCATCATGGTCGAGCGGATCGCGGCTCTCGCACAGGCGGCGTCCGAGTCGCCCAAGAATGACGGCGTGACGCTGACCTCCGAGGAGTTCTGGCTCATCAGCCTGAACTGGTAAGCGGACCGTCCAGAAGAAGGAGCCTCCCATGGCGTTCACCCTGACCAGTCCCGTGTTTTCCAATGGCGATGTCATGCCTCAGGCGCAGGTCTATTCCGGCATGGGTCAGCAGGGAGGCAACCTCTCCCCACCCCTGAAGTGGGAGGGCGCGCCAGAGGGGACGAAAAGTTTCGTTCTTACGCTCTATGATCCCGATGCTCCTACCGGCTCTGGCTGGTGGCACTGGGTCGTGGTGAATCTTCCGGCCAGCACGACATCGCTGCCGGAGGGGGCTGGTTCGGGCCGGGGCGGTCTGCCAGCGGGCGCGCTGGAGGTTCGCACCGATTTTGGCACGCCGGGTTATGGCGGGGCCGCACCACCGCCGGGACGGGTGCATCGCTATGTGTTCACGATCACTGCGCTGGACGTGCCCAAGCTGGAAGTGTCAGTGGACTCAAGCCCTGCGCTTGTGGGGTTCATGGTCAATCACCACAGACTGGCTTCGGCGCAGATTACGGTGCTCTATGGATCGGGCACGAAATCGCCCTGATCGGTTGGCATGGTGAAGATAAACCGATCCGATACCCAGAGCGGATAAGGACGAGGGCCCATAGAGGGGCCGGCGTGGAGTGAAGCAGGATGAATGACCAGGAACGCGATCTGATCGCCAAGTTTATCGCCCGTGTGGGTGGTGCACCGCAGGCCGGGTTCGGCAGCGTGCCGTCCACCCAGCAGGCGCTTCCGCCGATCGACCCGCAGGCCGATCAGTGGATTGCCCAGAACTTCCAGAAATATCCCGAAGCCCGCTATCGCATCACGCAGATGGCCGTGGTGCAGGAAGCTGCTTTGGTGGAAGCGCAGAATCGTATCCGCGAGCTTCAGTTCCAGCTTCAGCAGGCGCAACAGGCGCTCCAGCAGGCCCAGCAGCAGCCAAAGGGCGGCTCGGGTGGTTTCCTTGGTGGCCTGTTCGGTGGTGGTCAGCAGCGCCCGCAGGCAGCCCCGGGCTGGGGTGGTGCTCAACAGGGTTATGCCCGGCCACAGGCACCCCAGATGCAGCCTCTGCCTCCGGGATTTCAGCCGGGCATGTTCCGTCAGGGTGGCTCAGGCTTCCTTGGCTCCGCATTGACCACGGCGGCAGGTGTTGCGGGCGGCATGATGGCGGCCAACGCGCTTGAAGGTCTGTTCAGCGGGCATCATGACGCTGGAGCCGGTGATGCGGCTGGCGGCTGGGGCGCACCGAACGAGACCATCATCAACAACAATTATGGCGATGCCGCTGCCGGGGGAGCCGATCCGTTCGCGGGAGCAGGTACAACCGCCGATCCGAACTTCGATGCCGGTGGCAATGACGCCGGCTGGGGCGATGGTGGCGGTGCTGATTTCGGTGGCGGCGGTGATGACTGGGGCGGTGGGGACGATCAGTCGTTCTGATCGGTTTCTATTTTACAGTATTACAGGAAGGCCCGGCTGCTGTGTTGTCAGCCGGGCCTTTTGCGTGAAAAGTAATAAAATATAGATAGTCTTGTCTTGAATAAGTCCGAACTGGTTTGCAGGGATAAGAGATTACGATGTCCGATAGAAAAAAAGAGGTCATCGGCACATTCCTGTGTTTCTTTCTGATCGGACTGGCGTTTTCTGTCATTCTTGCTCATGCGGGGCTGCTGAGTGCCGGGCGTTGGCAGGGTGATGAATACACTCTGAGTCTGTACGCGCGGAATACGGGCCTGTCGGGTGTGTGGGAACGCATTACCGGCTGGAGCCCCCGTCCAGTCGCGGAGTCCCTATCTTATCTTTATTTTTGTGTATCCAATGCGTTTGATCGACCGCTGATCGGGAGCTTTCTCGGTTGCGTCTGGCTCTTCACCCTTCTGGGGGTAAGTGGAGCGGGATGGATCGCGCGTGCAAGGCAACCAGTTGGCCGGGCAATGATCTGGTTTGCGCTGTTCCTGTTGCTGGATAGGCCGGGCGAAGTCTTTTTCTGGCCGATGGCGGCAGTGGCCTATCTTCCTCTTTGGGGAGGGCTGGCGGTCGTGACGATGCTGCTGCTGGACGGACGCGCATGGACTGGGCGAACGGCTTGGGTGCTGTCCGGTGCTCTGCTTGTGGCGGCATTTTCTTCGGAGGTCGGAGCCGTAACAGTAGGGAGCTTTGCTCTGTTGGTGGCCATGATGCCGGGTAGTGGGAAGCGTGGGCATGCATGGTCAATGACGCTTCTTGCGCCGGTTTTGGGCAGTGCAGCCGTCATAGGGATTCTGTTGAGTCACCGAGGGGTTAGTCACCACGAAATCATGGAAGCCGGGACCGGTCTGGCCGGATCGTGGGGACGAAGCCTGCTGGCTTCGGTGCCCACTCTGGGGCACGAGGTGCTTGGGATAACCGGCGTGCCACTCATTCTGGCTGTGCTGATAAAACTGACTCTACCGTGGCTGGTCTTGAACGATGCTTCTTCTGACAGACCTGCCTTTCGGGGGAGAGGACTTCTGCTCTGTTGGTTCGTCGCCTTGATGTGTGGGGCCGCCATGTCGGTCGTCTCGGCCTATCATCAGTTCGGCATACTATGCTGCGAACGCCATCACACTATGCGCAGTGGCATGTTCCTGCTGGCCATTCTGACTCTGGGCGGTTTGACAGGATGTGCCTTCAGGTTTGCTCGACAGGCCGGACTTCTGATTGTTCTTCTTTTGCTTGTGGCTTTTCGTGCCGTACCTTTTCTCTCGGACTGGCATGTCAGCCGGGAGGTTATCGCCGCGCGTCAGGCAAGCTGGCGTTCTGGTTATGCGCAAAACAGTGGTATGACACTTGAGGTTGGTCCGGACGGACAACTTCTGGCAGCCAATACGATTCCGAGAGGATATTGGAGCCTTCAGGAGAAAGATGATGTGCCGTGGTTTGCGTCGGGTATCATGGCGCGATTTGGTAAATCATCGCTGAGTGTGAAGGTCGGCCCTGAACCTTGAGATGTATCGTTTTTGCATGCGTGCAGGCGGCGGATCACGTAAATCGGGCGTCCTTTGGTCTCCATGTAGATTCGACCGATATATTCGCCAAGTATGCCGACACTCATGATCTGGAGACTGCCCAGAAACGTCACGGCAAAGAACAGGGACGCATAGCCCGGCACCGGATTTCCGAAGACCATGGTCCGGATGACAATGAAAAATCCGTAGAGCAACGTCAGGAATGCGCCGATCATCCCGATATAGCTCCACACACGCAGCGGCAGGGTGGAAAAGCTTGTCAGTCCCTCAATAGCGAAATTCCACAGACGCACGCCTGAAAACTTGGTGCTGCCCGCAGAGCGTGTGGGGCGGACGTAATCGAGTGTCTCCGTGTGAAAACCTACCCATGCAAAAAGACCTTTCATGAACCTCTGGCGCTCGGGAAGTTGTTTCAACGCAGAGACCACACAGCGATCCATGAGCCGGAAATCACCGACATTTTCCGGAATGCGGATTGTGGCAAGTCGGTTGTGGAGCGCATAGAACCACGACGCAGTCACACGCTTGGTTACGGAATCGGATGAGCGATCCACTCTGCGGGCCTGTACGACGTCCGCACCGGCCCGCCATTTTTCCACCATCTGGCCAATCAGCTCGGGTGGGTCCTGGAGATCGGCGTCCATGACCACCACAGCCTGTCCAGTCGCCAGATCAAGGCCGGCGGTCAGCGCGGCTTCCTTACCGAAATTGCGGGAGAATTCGATGATCCGGAAGCGGGGATCCCTCGCTTCTTCCTCCAGAAGGAGGGAAAGGGTGTTGTCGGTGCTTCCATCATCAATACAGAGAATTTCCCACTCCGTATCGGCAATGGCATCCAGAATCGGGCGCAGGGTTCGTGCAAAATGCCCGACAACTTCCGCTTCATTATGGAAAGGGGTGATGAGGGAAAGACGGTCAGAGGCCAAGTTCGGATGTCACCATGCAATGCGTGTAGCGGTCTCTGGCTGAGACCCCATCACGACAATTCTAGCGTGACCGTGCCCTAAAGCAGAAACGTTGGCGACCATCCTGAAAGCAAGAGTTTAAGACAGTGTTCTTGCACCGTTTTCTTCATAGGAAGGGAATGTCCCGTGGCGTTAGGCGACCGCATGGCCTTCGGGCGGAGGGGCTGATGGGGGCATTTTTTCCGTGAAGGGATGCATGGTTTCCCGGTTCCGCATGGCTTCGCGTAGCAGGCAGACAACTCCCTTGACGCAGTTGCCGCATTGGGCGCGGCATTTGCGAGCGGCATAGACTTCACCCGGTTTGCGCGCTCCGGCGTCCACGGCGTCGTGGACATCCTTGTCGGTCAGACCGTTGCAGGCACAGACATACATTCCCACGCCTCATGACTATGTGGTCAGACCTACATAGGGATATTGATAACGCTTCGCAATAGCGTTTCCTGTGCCGGGCTTGATCTCAGTCGAGCGGCATTTCTGGCGCATCCTGATGGCTAGCAAGGCCGCGACACTCTAATTGACGCGCAAAGCAGTGCTCTTGATTACGCAGACGTGACAATAATTTAAGCGTTCAACGCATGGCAGGTATTCCATAAATGATTGTATGTCATAATATGTCTGGAGCGCGCAGGGCCGACACGCAGGGCGCTGCTTCGGGAGGAAAAGTCTTCCCGCATGTGGCGGGGTGAGACGTCCACGTTCTTTCAGGGCAAGGAAGCTTGATGAACGCGATTGTCGTCACCGCTCTGAAGCGGCCGTACACCTTTATCGTCCTTTCAATTCTTATCGTGATCCTCGGCATTCTTTCGGTACGAAAAACACCGACTGACGTGTTTCCAAATATCCGGATACCGGCCATTGCAGTCGTGTGGAGCTATTCGGGCATGCTGCCCGAGGAGTTTGCCGGACGCATCATGTACAACTTCGAGCAGGGGGTGACCTCCACCGTCGAAGGCATCGAACACATGGAGGCAGACTCCTATTACGGGCGTGGAATTGTAAAAATATATTTCCAGCCCGGCACCGACATCGGTGCGGCGGAAGCGGACGTGACCGCTATCTCGCAGACGGTCATCCAGCAGCTTCCCGAACATATCGCCGCGCCGATGATCATGCGGCTCGAAGCGTCGTCGGTTCCCGTCATCACGCTCAAACTCACATCCGACACCATGACGCCGTCCGATCTGTTCAAGCTGGCGTTTATCCGGTTGCGTTCCCTTCTCGTGACAGTGCCCGGTGCCGTCGTGCCGCAACCCTACGGTGGCATGGACAATTTCGTGATGATCGCCCTGAACCAGATGCAGCTTCAGGCACATCACCTCTCGGCCATGGATGTGCAGAACGCGTTGGACCGCCAGAACGTGGTTCGACCGGCAGGTGACCAGAAGATCGGCCCCACCGACTGGATGGTGCAGACCAATGCCGCTCCCCGCACACTCGAAGACATTGCGGC
This sequence comes from Acetobacter estunensis, assembly GCF_011516945.1. GTDB lineage: Bacteria > Pseudomonadota > Alphaproteobacteria > Acetobacterales > Acetobacteraceae > Acetobacter > Acetobacter estunensis. The sequence continues at coordinate 61,062 of NZ_WOTH01000010.1, read as the reverse complement.
CATTCCCATCACGCGGTCGGGCAATGCGGTCGTCTATATTCGTGATGTCGCCAATGTGTATCGCGGCGGTCATCCCCAGACGAACAGCGTACTGGTGAAGGGACGTCAGTCCGTCATCATGGTGGTCATGAAAAGCGGTGAAGCGTCTACGCTCGATGTGGTGAATGGCGTGAAGAACCTGATGCCGCGTCTTCAGGCCGTGTTGCCGACAAGCGCGAAATTGAGCGTGCTCAGCGATGCATCCGGGTTTGTTGTCGATTCTATCGAAGATGTTCTGCGTGAGATGGTGACGGCGGCCATCCTCACCGGGCTCGTCGTTCTGCTTTTTCTCGGGTCGTGGCGCTCTACTGTCATCATCGCGACGTCCATTCCTCTCGCCATCCTGTGTTCCATCGTGGGGCTTGGTTGGGCCGGTCAGACCATCAACGTGATGACACTGGGCGGTCTGGCTCTGGCCGTCGGTATTCTTGTCGATGACGCCACGGTGATGATCGAAAACATCGACACACATCTGGAGATGGGAAAGGAACTGGAGGAGGCCATCATCGATGCTGCCAACCAGATCGTCATCCCGACTTTCGTGTCCACGACCTGCATATGCATCGTCTGGCTGCCTCTCTTCGCCCTTGATGGTGTGGCCGGATGGCTGTTCATGCCTATGGCCGAGGCCATCATCTTTGCGATGGTGGCGTCGTTTATTCTCTCCCGCACACTCGTGCCGACCATGGCGAAGTTCCTTTTCGCTGGTCATGTGCAGGTTGGGGCGCACGGACAGGAGCATGAGGCACTCCCTCACGGATATAATGCCTTCACACGATTCCAGAAGGGATTCGAACGCAAGTTCACGACATTTCGTGAAAATTACAGAATACTTCTCTTGCGTTTGATCGAAAGACGGAGCCGGTTCGTGGGCCTGTTTCTCGGTGTGTCGATCCTCTCATGTGGCCTGTATGGGGTGGTGGGACGTGACTTTTTTCCCGAGATCAAATCCGATCAGTTGCAGATGCACATGCGCGCGCCTTTGGGCAGCCGCATTGAAGTGGCCGGACGTATCGCCACTCTTGTGAGTGACCGGATCGGGCAGCTCCTGCCGGGAAAGATAAGAGATGTCGTCAGCAACTGCGGACTTCCCGAAGGGCCTCATAATCAGGCGTTCATTCCCACGCCCACGCTCGGCGCTCAGGATTGCGACCTGACAATTTCGCTCACGGACGAGGCGTCACCGGTATGGGATTATCGCGCGGTCCTTCGTCGCGGCCTGTCCGCCAGTTTTCCCGGAACGGTGTTCACGTTCCAGCCTGCGGATCTGACGGCCAAGATCCTCAATTTCGGCTCACCCTCCCCACTGGATGTAAAGGTGACCGGTCCCGACCTGCAGGCAGGATATGACTACGCTGTGCAGTTGGCCGGTCGTTTCCGAAAGATATCGGGGGCTGCTGATATTTCCCTCCAGCAGACGATGCGTACACCGACTCTTTTCGTGGAGGGAGACCGTACCTTTGAGCAGGCCACAGGCATTGAGGAAGGAAGTCTGGCGGATAATGAGTTGATGACTCTTTCCGGCAGCTCTCAGGTGGATCCGCAATACTGGTTCGATCCAAAGATGGGCGTCACGTTCACGTTGAATACGTATGTCTCGCAGGATCAACTTACACACTACAACGATCTCCTGACCATTCCTGTGGACAAGGGAGATGGGGATCCTTCGGGCAAAGGCATGCAGCTTTTGGGCGCCATGAGCCGGATTCGCGCCATCGGTACACCCGGAGAAGTCTCGCACTACAATTCCATGCCGGCCTTTGACATCTATGTTTCGGCCGAAGGACGGGACTTGGGCAGTGTGTTCAAGGATGTTCAGGCAGCCGTGGATTCCATGCGGGGAAGTGTGCCACGTGGTGCGGCTGTGGATATCGAAGGACAGGCCGCAACCATGAGCACAGCGTATGCCGAACTCGTGGGCGGACTCGTGTTCTCGATTGTCCTGATCTATCTGCTGATCGTTGTAAATTTCCAATCATGGCTTGATCCTTTCATTATCATCTCGGCTCTTCCCGGGGCGCTGGCGGGGATTGCGTGGAGCCTGTTCCTTACACGCACGCACCTCTCCGTTCCGGCATTGACTGGAGCCATCATGTGCATGGGAACGGCCACGGCCAATTCCATCCTCGTGGTGTCTTATGCCCGAGAACGGCTCGAGGAACATGGAGAGCCGCTACGTGCTGCGCTGGAGGCTGGTTATGGCCGCATCCGTCCTGTGATCATGACCGCCAGCGCAATGATTGTCGGCATGGTTCCGATGGCGATCAGCAATTCGCAGAATGCTCCGCTTGGCAAAGCCGTAATCGGGGGACTGATTGTCGCCACGATCTCGACTCTTCTTTTTGTTCCCTGCGTCTATGCCATTCTTTATGGACGCAAGACCCTTCGCAAGGAGACCGTGTAATGGCCCGCTCGTTCCGTCAGCATGCGGCAATGTCCGCGTGTGGTCTCGCTCTCGTGGTGGCGTGCGGATATGTCGTGGTGGAGCGTCTGCACGCTTCCCATGAAGTCAGGACAACAACGGTTTACAACGCCGTTCCAGATGTTGAGGTCGTGACACCCGAACCGGGCGCCAAAACGCTTGCCATCACGCTGCCGGGCACCATTGATGCCTGGTATCAGGCCCCGATTTACCCACAGGCCTCCGGATATGTGAAGATGTGGTATAAGGACTTCGGTGCCGATGTGAAAGCTGGAGACACATTGGCTGAGATCAATGCACCGGGTCTTGACGCGCAATACGCGCAGGCTCGTGCCGATCTCGATGCGCAGGCAGCGAAGTACAACCTTGCTGTCGTGAGTGCCGGGCGCTGGCACGCTATGGCGAAATCGCAGGCGGTTTCGGGACAGTCCGTTTCGGTTGCGGACGCAAACCGCAAATCGGGCTATGCGGAGATGGAAGCCTCCCAGCATAATCTCGATCGTTTTTCCGCATTGGAAAAATTCAAGACGATTGTGGCACCTTTCGATGGAACGGTGACCTCGCGCGATATCAATGTGGGTGACTATGTCAGTGTGGGCGGGGGAGAACACAAGGAAGGGGGCGAGGCGAGCCAGATGTTCGTTGTGGCCGACATGCACAGAATGCGTCTGTTCGTTTCTGTGCCGGAGGTTTTTTCTTATATGCTCAAGCCCGGACTGACCGCCACGGTGTCCGTGCCCCAGTTTTCCGATCATACGTTCGAGGCCAAGTTTCTGACCGTGGCGAAAGGATACGATCCAAACACGCGCACAGCCGTGACGGAATTTACTATAGAAAATCCGGATCATCTGCTCTGGCCGGGAACATTCGCGTCCGTGTATCTGAAAGCTCCGGCAGAAGGGAATATGTGGCGCATTCCCACGGCGACGCTGGTGTTTCAGGAAGAGGGTATGCAGGTGGCAGTGGTGGGGGCGGATAATCATGCGCATTTCCGCTCCATCACGGTGGGGCGCATGGCGGACACCCATACCGATGTGATCTCGGGGCTTCAGCCCTCGGATCGGATCATACGCAATCCACCAGCCGATCTTCTGGAAGGGCAGGAAGTGCGGGTGGTCGTGCCGGAGAAGGGTTATGGGCATGCGGATGAGGAGATCGACGGATGAAGATCTCTCTTCGTAATTCTGCCGGTGTGTGCGCGGCCCTTGCGCTGTCCGGCTGCGATCTTGCGCCGCGGTATGAAGCCCCACACTTCGTGGTGCCGGAGAATTGGACAGGACAGGCGCCTTTCGCGCAGGCGACGCCGGCGGATGCACAGCTTCCCACAGACTGGTGGCATCTGTTCGGTGATCCGGTGCTGGACGGGCTTGAAGCTCGCGCGATCGATCAAAATGCGGACCTTCAGGCGGCGGCGGAACGATTTGTGCAGGCCCGTGCATTGGTCATGCGGGCCCGTGCCGATCTGCTTCCGCATGTGGGTCTTGCTTTTGGCGCCTCCGACAACAAGCAGTCCGCAGATGCTTTGTTTCGCTACAAGGGGGCGACCACGCAGACGGATGAGTTCTATGGCGGTTTGGTGTCATGGGAGCCTGACTTGTGGTCTGAGATTCGCAATCAGGTCCGGATGAGCAAATACGCCGCCCAGCAGAAGGCGGCCGAGTTTGCGGGCGCGCGGCTCAGTCTGGAGGCGGAAGTGGCCAGCGATTACATCGCGCTGCGTGGTTATGATGCACAGGATGCGATTTATCGTCAGTCCATCGCCTATTATCAGAAGGCCGTGGACATGACGCGCACGCAACTTGAAAATCAGGCCGCTCCCCGCCTCGATCTCGCTCGTGCGGAGAACCGTCTTTACGTGGCCCAAGCCGCGGAACTGGATGTTCGTGCCCAGAGGGAGGTCACCGAGCACGCCATTGCGGTGCTCACCAACACGGCTCCGGAAAGTTTTCATCTGGAGCCGGCGCAGAGTTTCTCTCTTCAACAACTGGGCGTTCCGTCGGGTGTGCCATCCGAACTTCTTCAGCGCCGTCCTGATATTGCGGCGGCCGAGCGCGTGATGGCACAGGCCAACCGCTCCATCGGCGTGGCACGAGCGGCCTTTTATCCGCACATCTCTCTTCATGCAGATGGCGGGTTTCATGCCAATGGCTTCGATCTTGCAAAACTGGCGAACAGCGCATGGAGTTACGGAGCAACGGCGTCGATGCCAATCTTTGAAGGCGGCTTGAGACGGGCGGCGTTGCAATATTCCTGGGCGGCCTATCGGGAGACACGCGACGATTATCGGTCAACCGTTTTGGCTGGATTTCGGGAGGTCGAGGACGAACAGTCCCGTATGCACCTCTTTCGTGAGGAGGACATGCGGCTGAAGGCGGCGGTCCATACGGCTATGGACATGCAGGACATGACCATGACGCTCTACAAGGGCGGTCTCTCGAACTATCTCGACTCCATTGTGGCGCAGGAGGCTGCCCTCGATGCACGGATTGCGGAAGTTCAGGTGGCGGTGCGGTCCGTTCAGGCGTCCGTGGGGCTGATTCGCGCTCTGGGTGGTGGGTGGAATGACAGACTCTTGCCGACGCCCGATGACACCATGACGTTCGATGTCTTTCAGTATGATCATCTGCATCATCCAGAACCCGCTGGTGGCATTTCATCGGTGGCGCCGCAGAAATTCGAGAATCTTGTGGCTGGAGGACAAACTGCCATTTTGGCGCGGTAACGGCCGGTAGGACGTTTCGCCTTCTCTGCGTTGCGAGCGGGGTCAGCTTCCTGAAAGGTGGATTTCACGGGGCGGTGGCGGCCAAGATCAGTCCATCACCGTGCTCTCCTCGCGGATGAGAGCTTCGATCCGTCTACGGATATGGATGGCTTCGGCGTCGCTTGTGAAGTTGGGTTCGTGACGCCCGTCAGCTGTGGAAAGATGCGGTTCTATGGCATCGAGGATGCGAATATCTTCTGTAATCACTGAGCGGTTTCGTTCGGAATAGAGATCCGAAAGTTCATCGCAGTCAGTGGAAAAATCACGCAGGATGGCGAAGTGATAGTGCGTGCTGGTGTCGGTTTCCGGTGTGATGCCGTGAAGGAACTCCAGCCGGCCCATTGTCTGTCCGGGTTGCCCTTCCTGATTGCAGGAAATGATTTCCGATCCTGCCGCGACCACAAGGGAAACACCGAACAATTCGGCGCGACTCTGCACGCTTGTAATGGGGCCGATGTTTGGAAAGAGCGCTGCGATATCGGGGGATGTCGGATGCTTTCTGGCGGGATGCTGAAAGGAGATCCGGTTCGGTTCTTCGACGATGGAACAGGCTTTGGTGGGACCGTTTTCAATGTCGCGCGTGCCGAGTGTCTTGGGGTGCGTGAAACTGATGTGCGACTGATCGAACAGGTTTTCGAGCACGATCTGCGATCGGGCACGCACATGGCATGTGCCCGTTCCAAACAGAATTTTCTTGTCATCGGCGGGGAATAAGATGCTTGTGTCCGGCAGGCGGCTCATGTCTGCGGGTTCTTCCGGAGCAGCCCAGATCCACACAAAAGGGGCCTGCTCGACGACGGGGAAGGGTGTCAGGTCCATTCCTTGGGGAATGTGTGTCTGAAACGGCAGGCTTACGCAGTGTCCTTGTTGGTCAAATGTCGCGCCGTGATAGGGGCAGATCAGTCGATCGGCTTTCTGGTTATCGGCACAGAGCGGCATCTGACGATGAGGGCACAGGGCTGTAAGAGCTTTAACGTCTCCATTGCGGGTGCGCAGGAGCAGAAGATCCCGACCGAACATTTTCCGACGCAGCGGAGTTGTGGTGATTTCTCCACTCCATCCGGCGATGTACCACTGGTGTTGTGGATAGGGCTGAGAAACAGACGAAAAAGGATAAATCGGTGTCATGGGCGGAATGCGTCTCCCGAGAATGGTTTCGGATGCCGCAGTGGGATAAATGAAATGTAAGCGCAAAGAGGTTTTTGGGCGGAATTTAAGTTTCGAGCGAAATTGTAATGCTTCGTGACATTTGAAAAATCGTCATCAATTCAGAACTGTTTTTACAAAAGGAAAAAGGGTGGGAGCCTAAAGCTCCCACCCTTTGGCACTCTGCCGACAGTTTGACGTGTCTTCAGAAAGCGGCCTGCACGCGGGCGGCAAGCGAGTTGCCGTGGCGCGCGATGGTCAGAGACGTGTGGGCGTCGGTGAAGTGGTTGAAATCGACCATCACACGGAAGTGGCGGTTGGGGTACCAGTTCAGGCCACCCGACCAGACCTGCTGGCGTCCACCACGGATACCATCGGCCGAGTTGACGCGGCTGTTGAGGTCCGCTTCGCTGTAGCGACCGGAGATTTCCAGCGCGCCCCATGTTCCATGAGCCGGGTTGAACTCCTGCGATTCCGGAACACCCGGAGCGGCGAAGGCGCCTTCCTTGATGTTGTAGGCGCGGGCCTTGCCGAAGAGCGTGTAGTTGGCCGCGACATACCAGCCGTCGAAGTTGAGCGAGTGCATGGCCTGCCCGCCCAGCGTCTCATGACCGCGTGTCACGCCGACATGATAGTACTCACCTTTGAGCACGAACCGCTTCCAGCGCATTGCGAACTCAGGACCCGCCGCCCAGACCTGGGCCACATTCGTGATGGTGCCGGTGCTGAGCATGCTGGATTCCCCGAGATTGACCTCGGGGCGCTGGCTCAGGCTGAACGAACGACCATGGGTGCCATTGCTTGGCTTGAAAGCCGAAATGGCGGAAATGCCCAGGTGAACATCCCAGTCCTTGGTGGCCACCGGACGACCGGCCGCGCGGACGAGGCCGCCCGTCTGGCTGTCATTGATGTTGCCGTCGCCGCCATAGTAACCGCTGGCGTTACGACCGCCGAACTGTTGACCGGTGAAGTAGGCACCCACCCACCAGCGCTTTTCGTAATGCATGCCGCCGATTGAGAAGCGGGCGTCACCGGCTGCGATGCTACGCACCATGTCGGTGATGCCCGGACGCTCCATCATTTCGAAGTCGTTGGAGCTCTCGGCGTCTTCTTCCGTCACACGCGGCTGGAAGTAACCGACGGTCAGGATGGTGTTGCGCAGTCCGGCGTAGTTCAGGTTGCCTTCATAGAGGCCAACGGTGCCGTCGTTGTTGCCCGCACCGAAGTCTGGTGTGACGTTGGCCACCCAGTCTTTGTAGCGGAAGGTCATCGGCACACGCAGACGACGGGCGTTGGAGGTGAAGGAGTTGAACTTCTGGCTGGATTTAGCCTGAGTGCCGGCACCGCTCACGCCCATGAAGCCACCGAAGTCTTCATGGAAGGCCAGACCGATGGAGAAAGCGTATTTGCCGTCTTCGGACTGGATGGTCGGGCGACCGCCGGGGAAGCCGATCTTCATGCCGCCGACCTGCACCACTTCAGTGTCGGCGGACGCACGTTTGAAGTCTTCCCACGAACTGACGATGCCGCGATCCGATACGGGACGACCATCGCCAGAGGCGTGGTAGGAAACCTTGGCAGGCTGATTGAAGGCAATGCCTTGCTCAGGCGCGCTGTTGTAGTTGGGGGCCGTGTGCCTGGCCGCGACATGGCGCCCATGAGCGGCCTTGGCCGCTGAGGGTGCCTGCGTGCGCAGTTCGGAGCGCATCACCGACATCTCGCGGCGCATCTCGGCCATTTCACGACGAAGGGCTGCAACTTCCGCGCTGTCGGACGTTGTAGCGTTGGCGGGGTGAACCATGACGGCTGAGGCGCCGCTCAGCATGGTCAGGGCAAGCAGAACAGAACGGGGGGACAGGGTCATCTCTCTCGCTATCCGGCGCAGTGGGATGACCGGGTGGTAATCTTTCTCCTCGCGTAACGGGGTGAAGGCTCGGTGACATTAATATTGCAGTTCTGTTGCAGTGTGTCTTTTGTGCATGGGGTGTGGAAAAACGTGCGCCATCACCGTTCGGAGCTTGTGTCGCCAGCATTTTCATGAATGAGGCGACCCGCCACCCATGTGGCTTTCACGCAACGCTCATCCCCCAATGTCATCAATACGAAGAGCAATTCCTCAATGCTTGCGCAACGCTCCGTGCGGTAGCGCAGGAGGGGCGTGGCGCAGGGATCGAGCACGCACAGATCGGCTTCCATTCCGGGCGCAATCGTGCCGATCTGCGTGTCCAGTGACAGCGAGCGGGCGGCCCCGGCTGTCGCGAGCCAGAGCGCCTGCGCCGGATGCAGGCTTCGCCCCGTCAACTGCGCGACCTTGTAGGCTTCGCCCATGGTGCGGAGATGCGAAAGCGAGGTGCCGGCGCCAATGTCCGTGCCCAGCCCCACACGCACCGGGCGACGGCGATCGAGCGCGTCAAACACCCGAAACAACCCACTGCCGAGGAACAGATTGGATGTGGGGCAATGGGCAAGGGCAGAGTCCGTCTCGTGACAGCGGCAGAAATCGGTCTCCGTCATGTGAATGGCATGGCCGAACACCGAGCGCGGGCCGAGCAGTCCGGCGTGGTCATAGACATCCAGATAGGAGCTGCGTTCGGGGAAAAGGCGGCGCACGGTGGCGATTTCCTCCATGTTCTCCGCCAGATGCGTTTGCAGATACACGCCGTCATGCGTGCGCAGGAGATCGCCCGCCGCTTCGAGCTGTTCTGGTGTGCTGGTGATGGCAAAGCGGGGTGTGACGGCATAAAGCTGACGGCCTCGACCGTGCCAGCGGGCGATCAGGGCGCTCGACTCAGCATGGCCGCTGGCAGCTGTGTCGCGCAACTCGGCAGGTGCGTTGCGATCCATCAGCACCTTGCCGGCGATCATGCGGGTGCCTAGACGCTCGGATTCGGTAAAGAATGCGTCAACCGACTGGGGATGCACCGTGCAGTACGCGCAGGCTGTGGTGGTGCCTGCGCGCATGAGTTCACGCAGGAAGCGCCGGGCTACGTCACGGGCAAGCTGCGGGTCTGCAAAGGCGGCCTCGGCGGGAAAGACATAGCGCTCCAGCCATTGTGGTAGCTGCTCGCCCCATGACGCGATGACGGGAAGCTGGGGGTAGTGCACATGCGTGTCGATGAAGCCCGCCGAAATCAGTGCCTTGCCGTAAGACACGAGTGTCGTGTCGGGAGAAAGCCGATGGCGGAGTCGGTCGTAGGACCCCACGGCGTTGATCTGGCCGTTTTCCATCAGGATAAGGCCGTCCTCTTCGATCAACAGAGCGGAGGAGGGATCGGTTGCGAAAGGATCGGCGCGGAAAGTGACGATGCGTCCGCGCAGGGCGGTAGGGGCAGCAGACTTCACGGGCGGTCTCTTTCGGCTGAGGCTGGAGACGCGACGATAACGCGCATGTGTCACGGCATGGAATGCGGGGGTTCCATGCGTGGGCCTCCCATGGTCAGGACGATGGGGGCGGCTTATCGGTGAGGGAAAGGGGTGGTTCGATGGCCCGGCTCGTTCATCGAAGAAAGTAAGAGGCAACGGTGAAGAAGATCTGGCGGCGTCTGAATGCGCACGACACCTCCTCCGAGGGGCGGACATGGGGAGAGAAGGGAGTTCCCGATGAAGCGGTGGCCGCTCCGAAGGCGGCCCGCGAGACTGGCGGGAAGGATCAAGGGGACGCGAAGCGGATCACCACGCGGGAGGCGGTCCGGCGTTTCCGTGCGCACGCACTGGAAGACAAGACACATGACGATGTGGTGCGCGTGGGCGTGCATGACGCCATGTGGTCGGACCTTTATCATCACGCCCTGACCGCAAGCTGGGGTGCTTTCGTGGGTTGGGCCTTTCTGGCCTATGTGCTCATCAATCTTGCCTTCGCTCTGCTTTATGCCATCGCGCCGGGTGAGGTGAGCGGTCCGCACGCGCCCGATCTGGCGGATCTGTTCTTCTTCAGCGTGCAGACGCTCTCCACCATCGGATATGGCGTGTGGTCGCCCACCGGGACATGGACCAATTCCGTCGTCTCGGTCGAGGCGCTGCTGGGCATGATGATCAACGCGCTGGCCACGGGAGCCGTGTTCGCCCGTATCGCTCGCCCCAAGGCGCGGATCATGTTCAGCAATCAGGCGGTGATCTCGGACGAGAATGGCGTGTCCGCGCTGTGCATCCGGCTGGCCAACTGTCGCCGCAGCGTGATCCTGTCGCTGGATGTGGAGGTGGCGCTATCCCGCCTGACGGTCACGGCGGATGGTCATCTGGAGCGTCAGTTCGAGCCGCTGCTTCTGGTGCAGGCGCATGTGCCGGTGCTGCGTTTTGCCTTTGTGCTGGCGCATGTCATCACCGAGACAAGTCCGTTGCACCAGCACTCACTCAAGGAACTGGATTCGGAAGAGGCCGAGATCGTGGTGACGGTGACCGGCACGGACGAGGCCATGGGGCAGACCGTGTTTGCCCGGACGGCCTATGCGTTCGATCGTGTTCTGTGGAACCATCGCTTCGTGGACATCGTGCATACGCGGCCCAACGGCGGCATTGCCGTGGATTATTCCCGCTTCCACGATACCGAGGAACGCAAGCACGCGGAGGAGGATGCCCCGGTCGGCTGACGGCGGCTATACCAACGCCCTTACGATTGACCTTTTCGGCGGCAGCTAAATGGAGCCACCCCACCAAAGACCGTGACCTTGGGAAGCCGGGAGTCTGTGATTTCTGCCGAGGCGAGACAAACCCCAGTTTCCGAGAATGCTGGTATCAGTCGCATCCGCCCCAGCCACCCATGTCGCACAGAATGGTCCAGTGTTCAGGGGAGACCGGCACGACGGACAGGCGTGACTGCCGCACCAGAGCGAGGTCCGTGAGCGCAGGAGTGGCCTTGATTTCCGCCAGTGTTATCGGCCGAGGCATGGGGGCGACGGTTTTGACATCCACGCACACCCATGCGCCGGATTCGGCGGTGGGATCGGGATAGGCTTCCCGCGCGACTTCCACCACACCCACGATCTCGCGGCCCACATTGGAGTGGTAGAAGAAAGCGCGGTCGCCCTTCTTCATGGCCGCGAGATTCTTTTTGGCCTGATGGTTGCGCACCCCGGTCCAAGGCTCCACGTCGTTCGTGACCTGCTCATCCCATGAAAAGGCGTCCAGCTCGGACTTGATGAGCCAGTAGCCACGCGGCGCGGTGGTCATTCCGCGAGCGCTCCATCGCGGAACACCGTGCGCAGCGGGCGGACGATCACACTCTCGAACAGGTCCACCTTGGCGTAAGGATCGGCGGCGGCGAAACCCCGGGCGGTGGCGAGATCGTCCGCTTCCAGCATGACGATGCTGCCCGATGGCTTGCCGTCCGGTCCCATCATGGGGCCAGCGAACTGGATGCGCTCCGCATGGGATTTGAGATAGGCCAGATGGTCCGGACGGGTGGCCGAGCGGGTTTCGAAACAGCCGGGTTTGTCGGTGCAGATGATGGCGAACAGCATGAAAGAGGGCTCCGCGTTGACCAGAAGGAGGGCCGCCCATGCAGGGGGCGGGCCGTGTCAGGGACGCGATGATAGTGTAGGAGGAGCGCTCGCACGACCCCTGCCCGGTTTTGTGGCCGTCTTTCGCGCGCGCGGACGCTGCGCCATAAGGGGCGATCAATCCTTCGGGCTATTCCTTGCGGACGCCCCGACATGAACGGACGGAATTTGAGCGCGACGCCGACACTCACCGGACGGGCCGGAGCCCTGTTTCATCGCTATGCCAACCCCGGTCGCTTCCTGCGTCTGGGGGATCGGATGCAGCCGTGGCTGACATGGCCCGCGCTGGTGCTGACGCTCGTTGGGCTGGGCTGGGGGCTGTTCTTCTCCCCGGCTGACTGGCAGCAGGGGGATTCGGTGCGCATCATGTATGTGCATGTGCCCTGCGCGTGGCTGGCGTCCTCGGGCTATTTCGCGCTGGTGGTCTGTTCGGTGCTCTCGCTGGTGTGGCGGCATCCGCTGGCCGATCTGGCGGCGGTCGAGATCGGGCCGGTGGGTGCGTGCGTGACGGCAGTGTGTCTGGCGACTGGTTCCCTGTGGGGCAAGCCGATGTGGGGCACATGGTGGGTGTGGGACGCGCGCCTGACCTCTGTGCTGGTGCTGTTCTTTCTCTATCTCGGGCACATCGCGCTGATCCGTGCCTTCGACGATCCGCAGCGTGGCTACAGGGCGGCCGCCATTCTTGCGCTGGCAGGGGGCGTGGATCTGCCGATCATCAAGTTCAGCGTGCAGTGGTGGAACACACTTCATCAGCCCGACAGCATCACACTGACCGGTGCGCCCACCATGTCACACTCCATGCTCTGGCCGCTGGCCATCTCCACCCTTGGCTTCACGCTCGGTTTTGCCGCCATCGTGGTGGCGCGTCTGCGGGCAGGGGTGATGGAGAGTCGCATACGTGCGCTGCTGTCCAGCCCGCGTCGTGCGCGGGACGCGGCAACGGAGCAGGCGGCATGACGCATCTTCCCTACATTCTGGCGTCCTATGGCTTAGCACTGGGCGTGGCGCTTGTTCTCTCCATCGGTGCCGCGTTGCGTCTGCGACGGGATCGGGCGCGGTTGGCGTCGCTTGAGGCCGCGCGCGGTGGAACGCCCCGGCGCGGACAGGCCGGAGGTTCGGCATGAAACGCAAGACCCGTCGCCTGTGGCTGGTGATCGCCTGCGTGGTGGGCCTCGGCTCGGCCGCCGCGCTCACGCTCTCGGCGTTTTCGTCCAACATCCAGCTTTTCATGGCGCCCTCGCAGGTCAAGGCGCAGCCGCCTGCCACTGACCGCACGGTGCGGCTGGGCGGCATGGTTGTGGCAGGCTCCGTGCGCCGTGAGCGCCATGGCGAGACGCCGGTGAACATCTTTGACGTCACGGACGGTCAGGCCGCCGTGACCGTACGCTTCGAAGGCATCCTGCCCGACCTGTTCCGAGAGGGGCAGAGTGTGGTGGCTGTGGGTTCCATGGCTCCTGACGGCACGTTCACCGCGTCCGAGGTGCTGGCCAAGCACGATGAGACCTACATGCCCAAGGAAGTGGCGGAAGCGTTGCAGAAATCCGGCAAATGGGATCCGAAATTCGGGCCGCCACCCAATGCCGCAAGCTGGAACGCCATGACATCCAAGGATTCCAAGGCCGCGGGACAGACGCGGTGAGGGCGAATGTGTTGGTTGTGACGATGTGGTGCCGTTCGGGCTGGAGTGAAGCTGTATGAGTCCCGAACTGGGTCGTTTTGCGCTGGCGCTGGCCTGCGTGTTTGCTCTGGCGCAGGCCATCCTGCCGCTTCGTGGGGCGCGGAAGCGCGACCGCCGCCTGATGGCGCTCGCACCCGGCCTTGCCGTCGGGCAGTTGCTGGCGCTGGTGGCGGCGTTCGCCTGTCTGGTGAACGCGGCGGTGACGGATGATTTCTCGGTCGCCAATATTGTGGAGAACAGCGCGGTCTCCAAGCCGCTGCTCTACAAGATCACGGGCGTATGGGGGAACCACGAAGGCTCCATCCTGCTCTGGGCGCTCATTCTGGGGATCTGCGGCGCCGCCGTCGCCGGATTCGGGCGCAATCTGCCGTCCGCCCTGCGGGCGCGGGTGATTGCGGTGCTGGGCGGTGTGGCCGCGGGTTTCGAACTGTTCTGTCTCACCACCTCGGACCCGTTCGACCGTGTCTGGCCCGCCCCTCTGGACGGGCAGGGCATGAACCCGCTGTTGCAGGACCCCGGCCTCGCCTTCCATCCGCCGGTTCTCTACACGGGTTATGTCGGCTTTGCCGTGCCGTTTGCCTTTGCCATTGCCGCCCTGATCGAAGGGCGCGTCGATGCGGCATGGGGACGCTGGGTGCGGCCATGGGCGGTGGCGGCGTGGTCCTTTCTCACGCTGGGCATCGCGATGGGATCGTGGTGGTCCTACTACGTGCTGGGCTGGGGCGGTTACTGGTTCTGGGATCCGGTGGAAAACGCCTCTCTCATCCCGTGGCTGTCCGGTACGGCGCTGATGCACTCGGCTATCGTGGTGGAGAAGCGTGAGGCGCTGAAGATCTGGACCGTGCTGCTGGCCATCGGCACGTTCTCCTTCTCGCTTTCGGGCACGTTCCTTGTGCGTTCGGGCATTCTGAATTCGGTCCACGCCTTCGCGCAGGATCCGGCGCGCGGCATCTTCATTCTGGCGCTGCTGGGCGTGGTGATCGGCGGTTCGCTGGTGCTGTTCGCATGGCGCGCGCCGTCGCTCACGACGGGTGGCCTGTTCGCGCCGGTGTCGCGCGAAGGGGCGTTGGTGCTCAACAACGTGCTGCTGTGCTCGCTGTGTGCGGTGGTGCTGACGGGCACGATGTATCCGCCGTTCATGTCGCTGCTGTTCGGCAAGACGATCTCGGTGGGCAAGCCGTTCTTTGACGCCGCGACCATTCCGCTGGCCATTCCGCTGTTCATTTTCATGGGCTTCGGCCCGATGCTGCCGTGGAAGCGTGCGCAGCTCTGGCCGGTGATGAAACGCCTGTGGGCGGCGGCGCTGGCGACACTCGTGGCGTTTGCCGTGTCGCTCTTCGGTCTGTCGGGCGTGCTGCCCATCCTGTGCGCAACGGCGGCGGTGTGGGTGATCGGCTCCAGCGTGACGGATATCGCGGGGCGGATCGCGCTGTTCAAGGCGCCGCTGGCCCAGAGCTTCCAGCGGGCGCGTAACCTGCCGCGCGCGGTGTTCGGCACGGCCATGGCTCATGCGGGCGTGGGCGTGACGGTGCTGGGGCTGGCGGCGATGTCGCAGGCGCAGCACCGGATTGTGGAGGTGCATGTCGGGCAGACCGAGCACATGGCGGGGTATGACTGGACACTGACAGGCGTGAAGATGGCGCCCGGCCCGAATTACATGGCCATGGAAGGCACCATCGAAATCCGCCGGCATGGCCATCTGGTGACGGTGATGCATCCTTCCAAGCGCAGTTTCAACGCACAGAACCAGACGACGACGGATGTGGCGATCCACACCAACGGGCTGTCGGATCTGTATGGCGTGATTGGTGACAAGCACGGCACGGATGCGGACCCGACCTATGTGCTGCGGCTGCACTACAATCCGCTCGCCCCGTGGATGTGGTTCGGGGCGCTGATCATGGCGTTTGGCGGCGCGTTGTCGCTGTCGGATCGCCGGATGCGTGTGGGCGCACCGCGTCGCGCCCCTCTGGCTGGAACGGTGGCCGCACAATGAGCGATGAGCAGCAGCGCAACAATGTGACGCGGCGGCGTCTGATGATGGGCCTGCCTTTGGTGGGCGCCGGCGTATGCGGCGTGGCGTTCTGGAAGATGCTGTCGGGGATGCAGACCGGTGCGTTCAACCCGCATGACATCAACGCACCTGTGACGGGGCGGCCCGTGCCGGACTTCACGCTGGTGGATCAGCCGCCGGGGACAGGGTTTGCGGCGGCTGATCTGCGTACACTCAAAAGCCCGGTGCTGATCAATTTCTTCGCTTCATGGTGCATTCCGTGCATCGCGGAGATGCAGGCGCTGCTCGATCTGCAGAAACAGGTGCCGATTTGGGGCGTGGCCTACAAGGACAAGCCCGAGAACGCGGCGGGGCTGCTGAAACACGCTGGCAATCCGTATGCCCGTATCGGCAGCGACCGTGAGGGACGGGTGGCGATCGACTGGGGCGTCTCGGGCGTGCCGGAGAGTTTCCTGATCGCGCCGGGAGGCCTGATCGTCTGGCACAGCGCTGCCGGGCTGGACAATGAAGATGTGCGGACGAGCCTGAACGCTGCGCTGACGAAGGTGGCACGATGAGGAGCCTCGCGCGTCTGCGCTGCGTTCTGCCGCTTCTGGCGGTGCTGCTTGTCGCGGCTCCCATGGCGGCGCTGGCAGTGGACGATCCCGCTGAGATGCTGCCCGATCCGAGGGAAGAAGCGCGGGCGGAGGCCATCGGGGCGCAGTTGCGCTGTCTGGTGTGCCAGAACGAATCCATTGAGGACAGCAGCGCGGGGCTGGCGCGGGATCTGCGCAAAGTGGTGCGTGAGCATGTGGCCAAAGGCGAGAGCGACCGGCAGATCATCGACTGGATGGTGGCGCGCTATGGCAACTTCATTCGCCTCAGCCCACCGATCACCATCAGTACGTTGCTGCTTTGGGGCATGCCGCTGCTTGCGCTGCTCGTGGGTGTGATCGCGGCGCTGCGCGTGTTTCGTCGGCGTTCCACGCCCGAATCCGCGCCGTTGAGCGAGGAGGAGCGGGCGCGGCTGGATGAGGTGCGGCGTGATGCGTGAAGTCCGATCCATCAAGAGCGAGAAGACGACGGTATGATCTGGATGAGTTTTCTCGCGCTGGCGGTTATCACACTGCTGCCGGCTTTTCTGACATTGTGGCGCCGTGCGGTGGCGCGGGACGAGCGTAGCGCCGCGCTGGCGCTGCATGAGGCGCAGCTTGTGGAACTGGATCGCGATCTGGCGTCGGGGATGATCGCGCCTGCGGAACATATCGTGGCGCAGACCGAGATCCAGCGGCGCATTCTCGTGGCTGACCGCGCACCTGCGGACACGACCGAGCGGGCGAAACGCTGGGGCGTGGTGGTCGCGTTGATGCTGATCCCCGTAGTGGCGGTGGGGCTTTATCTCACAGGGGGGCATCCGGGCTTTCCGGCTCAGCCGCTGGCGCCTCGTCTGGAAGCGATCAAAGCGCGCGACGCCAAGGCCGGTGAGGCCATCGACAAGCTCAAGGCGATGTTGGCCACCATGGCGGCCGACGATCCCAGTCTGCGACAGGGCTATATCCTGCTGGGGCAGGCCGAGGCCGCGCGCGGGCATGACGCGGATGCCGCGACCGCGTGGCGCAAGGCTCTCGATCTCGGGTTTGCGCCCGATCTGGCGATCGAAGTGGCGGAGGAACAGGTCCGGGCAACCGGGCATATCAGTGCGGACAGCCTCGACCTTTATCGCCGTGCTCTCGATGCGGCTCCCAAGGATGCGCCGTGGCGGCAGGCGGTGCAGCAACGCATCGCGCAAGGTGAACACGAGCAGGAGCAACCCTGACATCGGAGGGTCGGGCCGGACACGGTGGGGTGATCCGGCTTGATCGCGGCGTCATTTGGCCCCTATGTGGCGGACACTCTGTGGAAAGCCCGGAACATGGATCAGACAGTCATAGCTCCGGCTCCCGTGGTGGAGCATGAGCGCGCGCATTTCCCCGAAGGTCTCACGCTCGATTGCGGGATGACGCTTGCGCCAGTGGAGATCGCCTATCGGACCTACGGCACGCTGTCGGAGGCCCGCGACAACGCCATTCTCATTTGCCACGCGCTGACGGGCGATCAATACGTGGCGGAGACGCATCCGGTGACGGGGCGGCGTGGCTGGTGGGAGCGCATGGTGGGGCCGGGACGCCCCATCGACACGGACCGTTTCTTTGTCATCTGCTCCAATGTGCTGGGCGGTTGCATGGGCTCGACCGGACCGCGCTCGCCACGTGGGGCGTCGGACGCGGAACCATGGGGCACGGAGTTTCCTCCCATCACCATCCGCGACATGGTGCGCGCCCAGCACGCTCTGGTGCGCAGTCTGGGGATCGAGCATCTGTTTGCCGTGGTGGGCGGGTCCATGGGCGGGATGCAGGTGCTGGAATGGGCCACGACCTATCCCGAGATGGTGAAGGCGGCGATGCCGATCGCGACATCCGCATTCCATTCGGCGCAGAACATCGCGTTCAACGAGGTCAGCCGTCAGGCCATCTTCGCGGACCCGGACTGGCACGGAGGGCGCTACTGGGAAGCGGGTGTCATTCCCGCGCGCGGCCTCGCCGTGGCGCGGATGATGGCGCACATCACCTATCTTTCGGAGGACGCGCTGACGCGAAAGTTCGGGCGACGTGTCCGCAAATCCGACGGCACGCCCAACCAGCCGTGCAGTGGTGGCTCTCTGTCGATGTTCGGTGAGATTTTCGAGGTCGAGTCCTATCTGCGGCATCAGGGGTCGAGCTTCGTGCGGCGGTTCGATGCCAATTCCTATCTCACCATCACCCGCGCGATGGACTGGATGGACATTGCCGCCGAGAGCGACGGCGATCTGGCAGATGCCTTTGCGGGCACGCGCACGCGGTTCTGTGTCGTGTCGTTCTCGTCCGACTGGCTGTTTCCCACCTCCCAGTCCCGCACGCTGGTGCGCGCGCTGATGCGGGCGGGGGCCAATGTCTCCTCCGTGGAGATCGAGACGGACAAGGGGCATGACGCCTTCCTGCTCGATGAGCCGGATTTCGACCGCACGGTGCGCGGTTTCCTCTCGGGTGTGGCGGAACATGCGGACCTGCCTGCACGGGTCAGGGGAGGAGCGGGCTGACATGCGGCTGGACCAAAGACTGATCGCGGGCATGATTACGCCCGGCACGCGGGTGCTGGATGTCGGCAGCGGGGATGGCTCGCTGATCGATCATCTCTACCGCACGCGCGGGTGCGACGCGCAGGGCATCGAGATCGACATGGGCGAGGTCACGCGCGCCGTGGCGCACGGATTGCCCGTGGTGCATGGCGATGCGGATCACGATCTGGCGCATTACCCCGACAACAGCTTCGACTATGTGGTGCTTCAGCGCACCTTGCAGGCTGTGGAGCGCCCGCGTGAGGTGCTGCGGCAGATGCTGCGCATCGGGGAACACGCCATCGTGTCCTTTCCCAATTTCGGGCACTGGGAATTACGGCTCAAGCTGCTGTTGAACGGGCGTATGCCCAACACGGCGGTCTGGAACACGCCGTGGTATGCCACGCCCAACATCCATCCCTGCACCATTCGTGACTTTCTCGCCCTCTGTCGGGAAGATGGCTACCGTGTCCATGAATGGATGGCAGTAGACGAAGAGGGCGAGCGCGCCCCATGGCGACGTTCCATCCGGTTGGCCAACCTGTTTGGCGAACAGGCGCTGTTTCTGCTGGGTAAAGGTCGCTCCGCCTCGCGTGGCGCTCGTCTGAAACGGTCGTGAAGAACACGCCGCAGACACTTCTGGTGGGCATCGACGGCGGTGCGAGCAAGACGGTTCTGCGGCTTGTCACGCCGAAGGGGCGCACGCTGAGCGAAGTGCGCGGCGGTCCGGCCAATATCGCGAGCGATACGGCGCAGGCCGTGAACTCCATCCGGGCTGCCTGTCAGGAGGCGCTCGCGCAGGCGGGGCTGTCAGCCGATATGGTGACGTCCGGTGCACTGCGACTGGTGGCAGGGGCTGGGCTGGCGGGGGCTGAGGTGAGCGGTTGCGCCGCACGCGTCCGGGCGCTCTGTCCCGAATTTGCCGAGATGGCCATTCGCACCGATGCCTTCACCTCCTGCCTTGGAGCACATGAGGGCAGAGATGGGGCCATTGTGGCAGTGGGCACTGGCACTGTCGGATTCGCGTTGCGTGGTGAGGAAACGCGCCGTGTGGGTGGATGGGGCTTCCCCCAGAGCGATGAGGGAGGCGGCGCGTGGATCGGGCTTGTTGCAATTCGTCACATGTTGAAGGTGGCAGATGGGCGGCGGTCGACCTCACGGCTTGCACGAAGGTTGCGGGCGCATCTTGCCCGGGAAGGGGAAAAAGACCCGCTTACGTGGAGTGTGGGGGCCACGGCGGCTGAGTTCGCCAGTGTGACGCCGTTAGTGGTGGCTTTGGCGCAGGAGGGAGAGGACGTATCGGGTCGTATTCTTGATGCGGCAGCAAGGGAAGTTGCTGAAATCGGGCGTGCCCTTCTTGCCGGAGCGCAGTGGGAAGCTCTGCCGCTGGGACTGGTTGGTGGGTTGGCGGAAACCTTGCTTTCCCGGTGGCCTGAAGAGATGTGTGGGCTGCCTTTTCTGCCGTCTGCTCATGCCATTGACGGGGCTGTCGCGATGGCGCGGAGTGTGGTCGGAAATCCCTAAGCTGAGAGGCAATCGCATATTGAACATCGTGGCAATTTCATGTATGTAAGATACTTGTTTTCCGGATACGGCCCATGAACTGGACGCAATGATCACGGCCGGAAGTCACCATATCCCATAGTGTGCACGTCCCGGTTGATTGCGGACCGGAAAGCCTGAGACCCATCCTGATAAGAGCGAAAACGCTCTGTTGTGGGTGGGATGTCGTGCCTCTCGGATCCCAAGATGACGTCGGGACAGACTCCCGACACTCCAGAACACACCCGGAGGTGTTTTTATCTGATGACCACGTTTGCCGACCTCCGGCTGGCCGAGCCGTTACTGAGGGCACTTGCCGAGGAGGGCTACACGCAACCGACCCCGATTCAGGCGCAGTCCATACCGCACCTGCTCGAAGGACGGGATCTTCTCGGGCTTGCCCAGACGGGCACGGGAAAGACAGCGGCTTTTGCCCTGCCCATTCTCCATCATCTTCTCACGCACCGGAAGCCGGCCGCGCCCAAAGGCGCGCGCACCCTGGTGCTTGCCCCCACGCGCGAACTGGCGTCTCAGATCGATGAGAGCTTCAAGGCCTACGCGCGCCACATGAAGTTTACCCACACCGTCATCTTCGGCGGTGTGGGACAGGGACGCCAGATCGAGGCCATGCGCCGCGGTGTGGATGTGCTTGTCGCAGCTCCCGGTCGTCTTCTCGACCTGATGGGGCAGGGCTATATCGACCTGCACGGCTTGGAAATCCTCGTCCTCGATGAGGCCGACCGGATGCTCGACATGGGCTTCGTGCGCGATATCCGCCGCATCGTGGCGTCGCTGCCGCGTGATCGTCAGACACTGCTGTTCTCGGCCACCATGCCGCAGAGCATCACCGAACTTGCGGGCAGCCTGTTGCGCGATCCGGTGACGGTGGAAGTGACGCCGCCGTCCAGCACGGTGGATCGCATCCGTCAGGCCGTGATGTTCGTGGAGCCGGACAAGAAAAAGGACGCGCTCCTGATGTTGCTGGAGTCGCCCAAGGTTGTCCGTGCGGTGGTGTTCACGCTGATGAAGCACGAGGCCAACAAGGTGGCCGAGTTCCTCAATCGCAATGACATCACGGCTGAGGCCATTCACGGCAACAAGTCGCAGGGCGCGCGTGAGCGGGCCATGGCGGGTTTCCGTGCCGGCACCGTCAAGGTGCTGGTGGCGACCGACATCGCGGCACGTGGTATCGATGTTGACGATGTGAGTCATGTCTTCAACTACGATCTGCCCAACATTCCCGAGAGTTATGTGCATCGTATCGGTCGTACGGCGCGTGCGGGACGTGAAGGCTGGGCCGTCTCCTTCTGCGATCCCGAGCAGCGCGCGTGGCTGCGCGACATCGAACGCACGATCGGCAAGGATGTTCCGGTGGTGCGCGATCATCCCTATCATTCCGATGTGGCCGAACACTCCAAGCTGCGTCCTCCCGTGCTGGGGGGAGGTGGCCGAGGTCGTGGCGGTGGCGGCGGTCGAGGTGGCCCGTCGGGCCGGGGTGGCGCCCCGGGAGGCGGCGGTGGTCGCAGTCGTGGACGCCGCGTCGTCGCGTGAGGCAAGATTATGCAGAAGGGCGGGGCCGTCAGGTCCCGCCCTTCTCATGTGACGTGACCGGAGCAGGACAATGAGCAGGACCACCCCCGCAACCGCATTTCTCCGGCGGCAGGGGATCACTTTCGAGACGCTTGAATATGAGTATGACCCTTCGGTCGGAAAACTCGGCGTGCATGCGGCGGCGGCTGTGGGAGAGCCGGAGGAGCGGGTCTTCAAGACGCTGATGGCCGAGGTGGACGGCAAGCCCGTCTGCGCCGTCATTCCCGTGGCGCGGGAACTCAGCATGAAAAAACTGGCGGCAGCTTTTTCGGGACGCAGCGCAGCGATGATGAAGCAGCCGGATGCCGAGCGGATCACCGGTTACAGACTGGGTGGGATCAGCCCTTTCGGGCAGCGTCGCGTGGTGCCGACCGTGGTGGCGCAGGAGGCGGAAAGCCTGCCGTGTATTCTCATGAACGGGGGCGGTCGGGGCATTCAGGTGCGTCTGTCGGTGGCCGATGCGCTGGCGGCGATGAAGGGACGGTTTGCCGATATTCTTGTTCCGCAGCGCATGCCGTGAGGTGAAGGCTGGACCAATGGAGACGGTTAGGTTGGGGAAAACCCGCTGTCGGGCGCGATTGCAGCGTGCCCGACCGGAAATCCCTGCCAGCCCCGGAGACCGTCCCTTTGACCGGCCAGAATTTCGATGCCTGCCTCGATTTCGTTCGTACTGCCGAGGGAGGGTACAGCGACGACCCCAAGGATGCCGGAAACTGGCTGCCCGATGACAAGGGCGGTCGCGGCACGCTGATTGGGAGTTGTCATGGCGTTTCGGCCGCTCTTCTCGCGGCATGGATGAAACCGGCGGTTCCGACGGCCGAGGATATGCGCACGCTCGATCTTGCCACGTTCGATGCGATTGCCCGCTCGCGCTTCTGGAATCCGCTCGGCTGTTCCGCGCTTCCGGCGGGACTTGACCTGATGGTGTTCGATTTCGGCTGGAACTGCGGCCTTTATCCTTCCGCTTCGCTTCTGCAGCGCATGGTCGGTGCAACACCCGACGGGCAGATCGGGCCCCGTTCACTGGCGGCATTGGCCAGCGTCACCATGGAAGACCTGCTCTCACAGTTGGATCCCGATGGTCTGTCCATCCTGCATGAGCGCCTCGGCCTGCCGCCCAGCAGCGGAATCGGTCCGGAAGTGCGGCGGGCCCTTGCGCGTCGCGACGGCATGGGACTGCTCATGGTGCTGGTGCTCTCAGGCATGCAGACCCGGGATTATCGCGCCAAGGTCGGCTTCCGGCGATGGGGCCGCGGCTGGCTGGCGCGCACGCGCCGGCGCACCGAAACGGCACTCGCAATGGTCAGTGCCGCCGCTGTGCGGGAGGCCGCGACACCCTCTTGGACCGGGCAGGCATGAGCGTGTGATCGCGCTTGCGTGATTGACCCCGCCTCCCGATCGTCGTCATGATGGGAGAATGACAGGATCACAGCCCGGCGCCGCTGCAACCCTCGCGCCATTTCTCGAACGGAAGGCGGACGGGGAGCAGCCCGTCTCGCCGGAGATACGGTCTCTGCGCACCCGGACGCTGGCCTGTGAACTGGGGGGCGAAGCCGCTGTCTGCGCGGCAGCCGCCATGATGCAGGACAGGACGACTGTTGTGGACAGCAGCGCGCGCTTTCTCGAAGGGCTTGTGGCGTTGTGGAAGGATCAGGGCGTGGATCCCGACACGATCTGGAACGAACTGCATGCCCGGATCGAGATGGGCGAACTCAGCCTGAAGCTCAGCCTTTTGCCGGGGCGTCCGAAAATGGCGCGCAAGAGGCCCTGGCGTGTGGCGACGAGCAAACTTCCCTGATTGCCCTCTCTTCGACGGTGACAGCCAGCAATCCGCAGTGGCATAAGCCTCCCGATGCAGGCGGCTGAGCGTTTCCTTTTTCCTAAGTCCTATTCCGGCGCTGCGGACGCAGAGGCGGCAACGCGCTGATGTCCGCGTCCGATTGGTATGCCCATACAGCGGTGCAGTACGTGCCCGATTGGGCCACGATCGGCGGGGCCGCAAACGCTGCGGCTCACGCTGTCGCCGTCAATCCGTTGGGTGCGCCCGCCGTGGTGGTGGAAGTCGTGCTCGTGGTCTCGCTACTGCTCGGGCTGCGCAAGGGGCTGTCGCGCGCCGTGCTGGGATTGGGCGGCTGGGTGGCGGCCCTGCTGGCAGCGCTGGCGTGGCACCATGCGGCCCGGCAATGGGCCATTCCCACCGTGCAGCCGGCGGAACTTGCGGAGAGCGTGGCGTTCGGCGTGGTGTTCCTCGCTGTGCTTCTGGGATGGGCGCTGGCGTCGTCGTGGGTGGCGCGGCTCATTCTTGCCTCCCCGCTGGCGGGCGTGGACCGGCTATTGGGTGGCGTGTTCGGACTGGTGAAGGGGGGCGCGCTCATCGTGGCGTTGTACATCGCCAGTGGATGGGTGCTTTCCAGTGTGGCGAAAACCTCATCCTTCTCCGATGAAACGCGGCCGATGGGTGGAATCGCGTCGGCTGCACCCTATATTGCCCCTTGGATGTCGAGATTTGCTCCGACGGGCCTTGCGCAGGGCGACCGCCCGCGTCATGACCTCCGCAAGCCGGAAGCGCCCGGCAATGCTGACCCTGATTGACCCCTGCACGTTGAGGCCGACCCGTCCGGAGGAGACGCGGGGGGAGAAGGATGAAGATCGAATGTCCGTAAGGCTTTCCCTGTTCCCTGAGAATGACAAGTTCCAGGAGGAATGCGCCGTCTTCGGAGTGTGGAATGTCGCTGACGCCGCCGCCATCACGGCGCTCGGCCTGCATGCGCTCCAGCACCGTGGACAGGAGGCATCGGGCATCGTCAGTTATGACGGCCACAAATTCTCTTCGCATCGCGGCCTTGGACTGGTGGGCGACGTGTTCCACGATCCGCGCGTCATGGCGGCGCTGCCGGGAAGCTGTGCTGTGGGGCACAACCGCTACTCCACCACGGGCGACACGCTGCTGCGCAATGTGCAGCCTTTGTTCGCGGAGTTCGAGTTCGGCGGTTTGGCGGTCGCGCATAATGGTAACCTGACCAACGCCCACGCCATTCGCCGCGCTCTGATCCGTCGCGGCTGCCTGTTTCAATCCACCACGGACACGGAAGTGTTCATCCACCTGATCGCCATCTCGCTCTACGCGACGGTGGAGGACCGCCTGATCGACGCGCTCAAGCAGGTGCAGGGCGCGTATTCGCTGGTGGTGATGTCGCGCGACTGCGTGATGGGTGTGCGCGACCCGCTGGGCGTCCGTCCGCTGGTGTTGGGCCGCCTGCCGGGCGCAACGGATGACGCGACGGGCTGGGTGCTGTCTTCGGAGAGTTGCGGACTCGACATCGTGGGCGCGGAGTTCGTGCGCGACGTGGAGCCGGGTGAAGTCGTCATCATCGACAAGAGCGGCGTGCGCTCGGTACGTCCGTTCGCTCCCGAGCGTCCGCGGTTCTGTGTGTTCGAATACATCTATTTCGCCCGTCCCGACTCGGTTCTGGATGGCGTGGCCGTCTATGACGCACGCAAGCAGATCGGCGTGGAACTGGCGCGCGAAAGCGCGGTGGAAGCCGATGTGGTGGTGCCGGTGCCGGATTCCGGCGTGCCATCCGCCATGGGCTATTCGCAGGAAAGCGGCATTCCCTTCGAGTTGGGCATCATCCGCAACCACTATGTCGGTCGCACCTTCATCGAGCCCACGGATCAGATCCGTAACCTTGGCGTGCGGATGAAACATTCGCCCAACAAGCCGGTGCTGGAGGGCAAGCGCGTCATTCTCGTGGACGATTCCATCGTGCGCGGCACGACCTCGCGCAAGATCGTGGACATGGTGCGTGCCGCGGGCGCTGCCGAGGTGCATCTGCGCATTTCCTCGCCGCCCACGAAACATTCCTGTTTCTATGGCATCGACACGCCCGAGCGCTCCAAGCTGCTTGCCGCCCAGCACGACCTGCCCAAGATGGCGGAACTTCTGGGTGTGGACAGTTTGGCGTTCATCTCCTTCGATGGCCTCTATCGTGCCCTTGGGCATGAAAAGCGTGACGCGACGCGCAGCCGTTATTGCGATGCCTGCTTCACCGGGGATTATCCCATCAAGCTGGTGGACCATGATGCCGAGTGCGGCGTGGGTACCGCCTGAACCGGAACATGGATTTTCCGTGCGTCGCATGGAGGACGTACGGAAAAATTCATCCTTTCAGGTGAGCATGACAGCATGGGTGTGCAGGGTCTGGACGCTGCGGAAAGAATGTCCGATATCGCAGGGGTTTGTCTCATTGCCCGTCTGCTGAGGTTTCGGGGCCGGACGGGCTGAAAAAGATCGGATCATGGTGGTTGATACAGCGGAAACCGAAGCGACTTACCTGACGCTTCCAATGGAAAAGACTTCCGACTTCACGTTGGAGGATTTCGCGCACGATCATCAGGCCATGAATTATTACCACAAGCATGGCGCGGCGACTGTCGAACATGCTTTTGCGCTGGCCAATATCCTGCATATGCACAAGCTGGTGCGGGAAGCGGCCTATTTTTATGGCCTTGCCTTCAACCTCCATTCCAAACATCCGCGCGAGTATCCGCTGGCGTCCTCGTTGCTTCAGGCGCGCCTGCTGTGCATGCTCAAGGCCGGTCTGACCCCGCCCGACGATGAGCTTGAGCAACTTGAGCGGTTGTCCAAACCCATTCATGACTACATCTGCGGCATCATGGTCGCGTGGCGACAGCACGACCCCAAGGGCGGACTGGAGCGCATGGGCAACTGCTTCGAAGCCTTCCACACGGGTGAGGAAGTGGACGTGCTTTATCTGGAGACGGCGCTCTCCGTTCTGCCCGAGCCGAAAATGCCGGCGCGTCCTCCCGAAGAGCAGACCATTCCCCCTTCCATTTACATGTACTGGGACAGCAACCGCCCCGAGGAAGTCGAACAGAATCTCGCCTATCATCGCGAGGAACTGGAAGCCTTCGATGTCCGTATGTTCGACCGCGACGATGCCGCCCAGTGGCTCTATGAGCGCTACGGGCGGGAGGCGCAGGATCTGTTTCTGAATGCCCGCCACCCGGCGGAAGCGGCCGATTTCCTGCGTGTGCATGTCATTCAGGAACTGGGGGGCTGGTGGCTGGACGCGGACATTCGCATCACCGCGCCCGAAGAGCTGGAAGCGCTCGCGGTGAAAAAGCCCTCTCACGTCTTCTTCGTGACCGACAATTACTACGTTCACAACGATTTCTTCGGCAGCCGCCGCAACAGCCCGATTCTGGCGGACTGCATGCTGTCGCTCTACCGCAACAGCTACCTCTTCAAGGATCTCTACATCGCCTACAAAACCGGTCCGGGCGTGTTCAATCGCGCCCTGAACCGCAAGCTCCACACGGCGTTCAGCACGGGTCAGCCCTTTGAACGTAGCGTCATGGTGCTGCGGTCGCCCGAGTTCGACAGCATCATTGCGGACATGGACATGGCCTATAAGAAGGACGGCAACTGGCACGCGGCCGGTTGACGCCGGCCTTCCCGGCACGGCCCTGAGTTTGTGCCATGCTGTCAAACGGTGCTGCGTGTCCGTGCCTTATTGGGTGAGCGCGCGAGGCTGACGCCTGCTGTTTTTCCGGCTATAGCCCCCATATGAAACGTGGCCGCACGCCAAGGCCATCACGTCCAGAGCGAAAGAACACGAGACATGCCCGCCTACCGCTCCCGCACCACCACCCATGGCCGCAACATGGCCGGCGCCCGTAGCCTGTGGCGTGCGACGGGCATGAAGGACGGCGATTTCGGCAAGCCCATTATCGCTGTGGCCAATTCCTTCACCCAGTTCGTGCCGGGCCATGTCCACCTCAAGGATCTGGGCCAGCTCGTGTGCGGTGCGATCGAGGAGGCCGGCGGCATCGGGCGCGAGTTCAACACCATCGCGGTCGATGACGGCATCGCCATGGGCCATGGCGGGATGCTCTACAGCCTGCCTTCGCGCGAGCTGATCGCGGACGCTGTGGAATACATGGTCAACGCCCACGCGGCTGACGCGCTAGTGTGCATCAGCAACTGCGACAAGATCACGCCCGGCATGCTGATGGCGGCCATGCGGCTGAACATCCCTGTCGTGTTCGTCTCCGGCGGCCCGATGGAGGCCGGTCATGTGAAAGAGGGCGAAATCGACAAGGCCGTCGATCTCGTCACGTCCATGGTCGCGGCCGCCAACCCCAATGTCACGCAGGACGAGTCCGACACCATCGAGCGCTCGGCCTGCCCGACCTGCGGCTCCTGCTCGGGCATGTTCACCGCCAACTCCATGAACTGCCTGACCGAAGCGCTGGGCCTGTCGCTGCCGGGCAATGGCAGCCTTGTCGCCACCCACGCGGACCGGCGCGAACTGTTTCTCAAGGCCGGTCGCCTGATTGTGGATCTGGCCAAGCGTTATTACGAGGGTGGAGACAGCCGCGTCCTGCCGCGTTCCATCGCCACGTTCGAGGCGTTCGAGAACGCCATGACCGTGGACATCGCCATGGGTGGTTCCACCAACACCGTGCTTCACCTTCTGGCTGCGGCCCATGAAGGCGAAGTGCCGTTCACCATGGCGGACATTGATCGTCTGTCGCGCCGCGTGCCGAACCTGTGCAAGGTCGCTCCGTCCAAGGCCGATGTGCACATGGAAAACGTCCACCGTGCGGGCGGTGTGCAGGCCATCCTTGGCGAACTGGACCGCATGAACCTGCTGCACCGTGACGTGCCGATGGTCCACGCGGCCACGCTGCATGACGCGCTCGCGCAGTGGGACATCGTGGGTGAGACCGCCACGGATGAGGCCAGAACATTCTACCGCGCAGCTCCCGGTGGTGTGCGGACGACGCAAGCGTTCTCGCAGGCCAGCCGCTACAAGGAGCTGGACCTCGACCGCGAGAAAGGCGCCATCCGCAAGGGCGACCACGCTTTCAGCAAGGAAGGCGGTCTGGCCGTGCTGTACGGCAACATTGCCGAAGACGGCGCCATCGTGAAAACGGCGGGTGTGGCGGAGGGGCTGCTGACCTTCTCCGGCCCCGCGCGCGTGTTCGAGAGTCAGGACGCTGCCGTGTCCGCCATTCTTGGTGATCGCATCAAGGCCGGTGACGTGGTGGTGATCCGCTACGAAGGACCGAAGGGTGGGCCGGGCATGCAGGAGATGCTGTATCCCACCAGCTACCTCAAATCGAAGGGGTTGGCGGAGTCCTGTGCGCTGATCACGGATGGACGCTTCTCGGGCGGAAGCTCGGGTCTGTCGATCGGCCATATCTCACCGGAAGCAGCGGAGGGCGGCGCAATCGGGCTGATTCAGGATGGCGACATCATCGAGATCGACATTCCCAACCGCGTACTGAAAACGGCAGTGGCGGATTCTGAAATGTCGGCCCGTCGCGTCCGTATGGACGATCTGGGTGATGCGGCATGGAAACCCGCGCGGGATCGCGTGGTGTCCACGGCGTTGCAGGCCTACGCCGCGCTGACGACGAGCGCGGCGCGGGGTGCTGTGCGGGATCTGGGGCAGATTGTGCGACGTGTGGCGCGATGAGGAAAGCGGGGCGACGACTTTGTCGCCCCATATCTATTGAACATATTACTTGATTATTTTTCGCTAAATTCTTCCAACATCTCCCGAATAACCCCCACATCCGTCTCCGCCAGCACGCGCCGCGCCAACTGGCGGCAGTCCTCATGCCGCATAGCGCGCACCACCTGTTTCACACGCGGCACGGCGGAAGGCGTCATGGAAAACGCGCGGCAACCCATGCCGATCAACAGCGGCGTCATCTTCGGATCGCCCGCCATTTCGCCGCAGATCGAGACTGGACGCCGCTCCACCAATCCGGCGGTGATGGTCTCGGCCATCATCCGCAGCACGGCGGGGTGCAGTGGGTCACACAGAGCCGCCACCTCGGCGGAAGAGCGGTCGGCGGCGGTAGTGTACATGGTCAGATCGTTGGTGCCGAGTGCCAGAAAATCCGCATGCTGCGCCAGCGCGCCCGCAGTCAGGGCGGCGGCGGGCGTCTCGATCATGATACCCAGTGGCGGCAGCGCATCGCCCGTCTCCACCCCTTTGCGTTTGAGCCGCCGCGCCACGCGTTCATAAATCTCGCGGGCGGCGATCACCTCCGACGCTACGGTGACCATGGGCAGCAGCACGCGCACCGGCCCCTTGGCGGCGGCGCGAAGAATGGCGGAGAACTGCGTTTCCAGCAGGTGCGGGTGTTCCAGCAGCAGCCGCAGCCCGCGCAAGCCGAGCGCCGGGTTTTCCTCCGGTTCCTCGCCATTGCCATTCATGCGGGCCAGCGCCTCGCTTGGCTTTTCGCCGCCCCAGTCCAGCACGCGGATGGTTGTCGGGTCGGCGCCCATGGCGGAGACGACGGAGGCGTAGATGTCGAACTGTGTGTCTTCGTCTGGCAGGGTCTCGGCGTTGAGGAACAGGAACTCGGTGCGCAGCAGTCCGATGCCCGCCGCACCCGATTGTGCGACCAGCGGCAGTTCGGCGGGCAGTTCCATATTGGCCTGAAGCGAGATTTTCTCCCCGCTGGCCATACGTGACGTCAGACGTCGCAGCCGCCCCAGTTCCTGCCGCTTGCGGGCATAGGCCGTAACCTGCCGCCGCGCGCGGCGCAGTTCGGTCGGCGTGGGCATGATGCGGACGGTGCCTTCATTGCCGTCCACCACCAGCGTCGCGCCAGTTTCCAGCCCGTCGAGAATGTCCTCCGCGCCCATGACGGAGGGGATACCCAATGCCCGCAGCATGATGGCGGAATGCCCGGTGGTGCCGCCATCCTCCGTCACCACGGCGGCAATGCGCGACGGGTCGATCAGCGCGGCGTCGGCGGGCTGGAGCGTGCGGCTGATAAGGATGGAGCCCGCCGGCACCTTGGAGAGCGAGACATAGGCGCGGCGCAGGAGGTTACGGATCAGGCGACGGCCGATCTCGCGGATCTCATCGGCGCGGCGGCGCAGGGCGGCGGCCTCGTCCGTGCCGGATTCCTGTCCTTCGAGCATGGCGAGCATCTGCTCGCGCAGGGCGTCGGTGCTGATATGAACGGCGGCTTCCGCCGTCAGTCCGTCCTCGATATGCCGCATGACCTCGCGCTGGAGGCGCGAGGGGCCGAGCATCCGGCGATAGACCTCCAGCAACGGGCCGATTTCGACCTGACTTTCCTCGGGCAGTCGTTCGATGCGGCGGCGCAGGGTGACGAGTTGCCCGATGGAGCGGTTCACGGCCTCGGTAAAGCGCTCGGCTTCCTGCGCGGGTGTGTGCTCGCTGCGGAGGATTTCCGGCTCGGGGGAGGGATCGTCACGGACGATATAGGCCGGACCGATGGCTACCCCGGGGCCGATGGGCTGGCCTTTCGTCAGGTGCGGGTCTGTCGCTTCCTCAGTGGTGGAATGCTGTCGCCCGTCCGTCCGTGTCCGCTCGATCATATGGTCCTCTGGTCGCGTGCCTTACGCCGCAGTCTGTCCGTCTTCCCCAAAGCCACTGCTCACGAGGGCCGCAAGCGCGTCGAGCGCCTGCGCGGCCTGCGGACCGGTGGCGTGAAGCGTCAGATCGGCGCCATGCCCCGCGCCGAGCATCATCAGCCCCATGATGGAACAGGCGGGCACGCTTTCGCCACCATGTTCCACGGTGATGTCGGCGTTCCACTTCTCGGCTTCGGTCACGAACTTGGCCGAGGCCCGGGCGTGCAACCCCTTGGCGTTGACGATGGTGAGAGTGCGGGTGAGCGGGGCCGTGCCGTGCGAGCCGTCCATTACAGGCCCTTGCACGTTTCAAGCGCGGGCAGGGCGACCGAAAGGCGCGGTGGCACGGGTGTGATTTCATGGCCTGAAGCCGCTTCCTCAGCGCAGCGGCGCGCGCCCTCAAGGCAGCGGGCGGGAAGCTGGGAGGCGCAGTTGATGTATTTGTGCGCGGCCTGCTCGGCC
This sequence comes from Acetobacter estunensis, assembly GCF_011516945.1. Classification (GTDB taxonomy): domain Bacteria; phylum Pseudomonadota; class Alphaproteobacteria; order Acetobacterales; family Acetobacteraceae; genus Acetobacter; species Acetobacter estunensis. The sequence goes on along the minus strand of NZ_WOTH01000010.1, from coordinate 29,368 downwards.
AGCAGCGTGCATTCCGCCAGCGTGTGGTCTTCTCGGAGCTGGGCCAGCTTGACCAGCATGGGCAAATTGGCGCCGCCCAGCACTTCGATCTCGCCGGGGCGCGTCATGGCGACGGCCAGATTGGCGGGTGTGCTGCCGAACATGTCCGTCACCAGCATCACGCCATCGCCGCCGTCCACTTCGGCCACACGCTGTTCCAGTTCCCGGCGACGGGCGCACAGATCGTCGTGCGCGCCGACGGCAACGGTGGCGAGCCGGTGCTGAGGGCCGACGACGTGTTCCATGGTTTCGCGCAGGGCTTCCCCGAGCGCGCCCTGCGTGACCAGGACAATGCCTATCATGTCATGCGTTTCCTTGTGCCGCGACCGGGCTGACCTGTCGGGTCGTGTCCGTGTCGCTGTCGGCGGGGCGGCGTGCCCAGCGCCATGCGGCGTTTGCGCCGTGCGCCTGACGGGCAAGCTCGCGATGCACCACGGCGATCGGGCCTTCGCCTTCCAGTCCACCCAAGGGGTTGGCCAGACGGTGGGCCAGATCTTCCACCAGTGTGACGGAGCGATGGCGTCCGCCGGAACAGCCGATGGCGACGGTGGCGTATTTTTTGCCTTCCTGCACGAAGCGCGGGACGACCAGATGCAGCATTTTCAGGATCTGGTTGAGGAAGGGCTGATAGTCCGGGTCGGTTTCCACATGCTCGGCCACGGTGCCCTCAAGGCCGGTCAATGGGGCGAGTGCGGGGTCGTAATAGGGATTTCTCAGGAAGCGCGCATCGAACACCATGTCGGCTTCGCGTGGCAGACCGGAGGGGAAAGCAAATGACATGAGCACCAGCGTCAGCCCCTCATCGGGTCCGTTGTGCCATGTGCCGAAGCGGGTCTCGATCACCCGGCGCAACTCCGGGGCGGAGAGGTCGGTGGTGTCGAGCAGCACGTCGGCACAGGTGCGTAATCGGGCGGTCAGCGCAATCTCGGCGTCAATGCCTTCCGTCACGCTGCCATGGGGAGCGAGTGGGTGGCGGCGGCGCGTGGCGGTGTAGCGGCGCAGCAACGTGCTCTCATCGGCGGTGGCGTAGAGCAGTTCGGCGCGCAGATGCGGATTGAGGCGCAGGCGGCTGACGGCTTCCAGCACGGCGGAGGCATCGAACCCACGGGTGCGCGAGTCCACGCCGATGGCGATGGGGCGGTCTCCCCGCGCCACGATCTCATCAAGCATCCCCAGCGGCGGGTTGTCGATCACCTCGTGCCCCAGATCCTCCAGAATCCTCAGAATGGAGGATTTTCCAGCCCCCGAGAGGCCGGTGACAAGGAGAATGTGCCGAGATGGCGTGTCATCGGAAATCTGAGGTGTCACCATGAAACCCGACAGGCACCCTGATGTGGCGGGGGCCGGAAGAGCCCCGTGAAAAAGATGGCAGGCAAAGCGCCGTGCCGACGGCTTAACCCCAAAGAGGGCGGCTGCACCGGACCGTCTGTCCGGCGGGAGGGCTGCCCACGTGGAGTCCGAACCCATCCCATACCAGATGCTGCCATAGTGCCGACATCATTTTGTCGCGTTCAGCCATCGTCACCCGGCATGCAGCCTTGCGGCAGGAGAAGGGCTCGGCCCGTGAGGCAGTCCAGCGCGATGTCCACCCGCTCGGGCGCGGAGACGTGCAGGCCATGCAGACGCAACAGCGGAAGGTCCGTGAGAGGGCAGCGCGCGTTTTCTTCCGGCATGCGGGAAATGGGCGTGTCCGCTGGAACCAGATGGACCGCGAGGACAGCGCGGACGGCCGGCAGATAGGCGCGTTGGACAATGCCCCATCCGCGCACCTCGATCAGTCCGCGCAGAGGCTCGGACGCGCAGGCCACTCCATCCGTCAGTTCCACGCGGTCATCGGCGACAAGGTCGTGGCCGCGGCCGAGCAGACGCAGGAGCAGGTCGGACTTGCCCGCGCCGGGAGGCCCGAAAATGAGCACACCAGCGCCGTTGCGGGCGCTGCATCCCGCGTGGAAGTGCTGGGAGGTCACATTCTCCGTGGACGGCAAGCGTTGCTGCACAGAAACATCTTTCATTTTCCTCTCATGGACATTATGTCATTTTCATGACTGAACGGAAGACGAGGCTGCAATGACGCCCGCATCGGCCTTAGCCAAGGCACATGATTCCTCCGACCAGACATTCTGTCCCGAAATGACCCCTCCGCGCTGCGAACGGGCCCGTGGCGGTCTGCGTGTGCGCAATGTGCGCGGTTATGACCGACGCAAGGGCTGTTTCCCCAAGCGCATCGCCGAGCAGTGCCGGTTGGCCTTCAGTACCGGGAGCGAGGTGCTGTCCGAACGCGGGATCTCGCTCGATGACGTCGTGCGGGTGGTCTATCTCGTCAAGGATGCGGGCCAGTTATCCTCCTGCGCGCCCTTCATGCGCGATGCGCTCGGGGAGAACCGGCCCGCGACGACGGTGCTCATCGTGGATGGGTTTGACCGTCCAGATGTGGAAATCGAGATGGAACTGGTGGTCCGCACGCCGGATATGGGTGACGTCAATTAACGGTGCGGGTGTTTGCCGCAGGCGGGTTCCGGGGTATCGGACTTCGTGACGTGCGTGGAGGCCTGACGGGTCTTCTCTCTTCTCCGCTGTAAGGCGCGCGTTCCGGCCCCTCCGCCAGACGGACTGCTGACGTGCCTCATTCGCCTCTTTCTCCTCCCGATGTTCCTTTTTCCCCGCAGGAGGCCGAACTGACTCGGCTGCGTAAGGAAATCGCGCGTCTGCGCGTCGCATCCCGACAGGACGAGGTGGAGGTGTTGCGGCAGTGGATCACCGCTTATGAGACCAGCACGTCATGGCGCCTGACGGCTCCGTTGCGCCACTGCGTCAAGCAGATCGCGCGGCTGAAACGTCGAAAGAAGCGTCCTGAAAACCGAACAGCACCGGGAGCTGCACAGTCCGCGAAGGAAGACGCGCCTCCCGCCACTCTGGTTGCGGTGTGTCCTGTCCCGGAACCGCCGGTCGCATTGCGATTTCCACGTCATGCGCGTCCGGTGCTGAGTATCGTCATCCCGACCTATGGACAGGTGCCGGTCACCCTGCGCTGCCTGCGTTCCATCTGTCGCCATCCGCCGACCTGTCCCTATGAAGTCATTGTGGCGGAGGATGCATCCGGCGATCCTTCGGTGGCGCAACTGGCCGACATTGCCGGTCTGGTGTTGATTCGCCGGACCGAGAATCTGGGCTTTCTGAAAAATTGTAACGATGCGGCGAGGAAAAGCGCTGGCACCTTCGTGCATTTCCTCAACAACGATACGGAAGTGCACCCCGATGCGTTCGATGCGCTGGTTGAGCGGCTGCAAAGGGATCCCTCCATCGGCCTGACAGGCTCAAAGCTCCTTTTTCCCGATGGGCGACTTCAGGAAGCGGGTGGCATTATCTGGAACGATGCGTCCGGCTGGAACTTCGGGCGCAATGATATGGACCCGGATCGCTCGGCCTATGACTGGCCGCGCGAGGTAGACTACATATCCGGCGCGTCGATCATGCTGCCGCGAGCCGTCTTCGATGCCCTCGGTGGTTTTGATGAGATATTTGCCCCAGCGTATTACGAAGATACGGATCTGGCTTTTCGTGTTCGTACGGCAGGCTTGCGGGTCGTGTACGAGCCCCGCTCGGTCGTGGTCCATCATGAAGGTGTCTCGCACGGCACGGATGAGACATCCGGCGTCAAGGCGTTTCAGGTGCGTAATCGCGAACGGATGCTCACACGCTGGAAAGAGGTGCTGGAGGCAAAACATTACGCACCGGCCACGCATTTTCTACGGGCATCGGTCCACGCGCATGACCGTCGCACCATTCTCATTATCGACCATTATGTGCCCGAACCGGACCGCGATGCCGGCTCGCGCGCCACATTGTGTGTGATCGACGCCCTTCTGACGGCCGGGTGGCTGGTGGTCTTCTGGCCCGAGAACCGTGTGCGCAATGCCTATACCTACGCACTGTTGGCGCGGGGTGTGAATGTCATCGACTGTTCCGAGCCGGACGATTTTCCGAAATGGATCGCGCGCAATGGCCCCGATCTCGATCATGTGCTGCTCATGCGACCCACGATCACGCGCGATTTCCTACCCGATGTCAAAGCCCACACGCAGGCGCGTCTGTCCTATTATGGACACGATATTCACTTCCTGCGGCTCCAGCGTGAAGCCGAAGTAACGGGCAGCATGGAAGTGGAACAGGCCGCCGCCGCCATGGAAGAATTGGAAACATCCCTGTGGAGGCAGGTGGAGTCCGTCATCTACCTCTCGGAACCGGAAGCGGCGCTGGTGCGCGAACGTGTCCCGCAGGCACATCCTTACGCCATCGTGCCGTTCTGCTATCGCCCCGATCTGATGGAACGTCAGCCACCTCGCGGGCATACTGTGTTGTTCGTGGGCGGCTTTGCCCATCCGCCCAATGTGGACGCGGCCATCTGGCTGGTGCGCGACATCATGCCGCGCCTCCGGGCGCGCTTGCCCGACGCGCACCTGATTCTCGCGGGCGCCAATCCCACGGAGGAGGTGCGTGCCTTGGCGGACACTCACACCCGTGTCACGGGAGCCGTGTCGGAAGAGGCGCTGCATGAACTCTACGCGACGTCGCGGGCGGCGGCTGTCCCTCTGCGTTTCGGGGCAGGCGTGAAGAACAAGGTGCTCGAAGCCCTGCATCAGGGGCTGCCGCTGGTCACCACCGTGATCGGCGCGGAAGGAATCACGGATCTGTCCGATGTGGCAACGGTGACGGACGACACCGGGGCTTTTGCCACAGCGCTCTTTGCCCTGCTCACGGAGGACGGGATGTGGACGAAGCGCTCGCGGGACGGGCGCGCCTTTATCGCGGCGCGGTATTCACCGGCGGCCTTTTCCCGCAGTCTCCTGACCGCGCTCGGAGAAAATGATCGGCATTCAGCCGACGTGGCGCCACTCGGCGGAGTGCAGCGCGAGCCAGCGTCGCAGCGCCAGAACGGCGGACAGGTCGGGCGTGATTTTCCTGTAGGGCTCGGCTGAGTCCATCCCGGCGACAAGCTGAATGGCGGATGCCTGCGTCTCGGATTGGACATTCGCATCCTGCGCGGCCAGTTGGGCCGCATGACGCCAGCGGGCGGCCTGTGCCGGCGGCGTGAGCATGGGCAGCACGAGGGCGGTCTCGATCGACGCGGCCATCGCCGTGGCCAGACAGGCGGAATAGAGCGGATCGGAAGGCAGGCGGCCCCGTAGGGAGAGGAAGGCACTTGGCAGGTCCGGGATGCCGGAGCGCATGTGGGATGCGAGCGTGAAAATCGGTTCGAAACCGTCTTTTTTCAGCTCCGCGAGAGTGTTCGCGTCCGCGTCCCGTGCGGAAAGCTGCACCACATCCACCTGTCTCTGTCGCAGGGCCGCCAGCGCATCGGGCGCGGCGGCAAGACCCCGGACGGGAATGACATGCAGGGACAGCAAAGACAGCGCCAGAAGGGTGGGCAACTCCACACCTGTCGGGTGCGTGACGGCCACGCGGACCGGATGGTCGCGCAGGAGGGCACCCAGAGAGCGGTGCAGATCCACATGACCGACAACGACAGGCGCGCCGAGGGCGAGGAAAACAGGCAGCCAGCGCTGATAATCGAAATGAACACGGGAATCGCCCGCAAGCGCGGCCACCATGGCGGACCCGGAAACGAGCAGGGCGGCGCCCGGTTCTCCATTGTTCTGGGCGTCGAACAGGTTCGCTCCAGTGACGCCGTCCTGTCCCGCGCTGACATGCAGCGGGATCGGTCCGTCCGCGGGGAGAGCGGATTCCAGTGCCGGTGCGAGCAGAGGCGCCCAGCGACCGGGACCGGTCTCGGCACTTCCCGCCACGATCAGGGAGGCGGGAAGGGAATTTGTCGTCGCATTGGCGGCAATGGCCTGTATGTCCGGCAGACCGGAGGCGTGCGCCGCCCGTATGAAAGATGTGGCGCAGGCCGCCCCGAGGGACGCGCGCAGCAGGGCGCGGCGACCGGAAGAGGATGTGCGCGATGCCGCAGGCCGCACGGGAGAGAGGACGTTTGGGTCAGGGGCGGCGTCCGTCAATGCGGGGCACTCTCCTTTTTGTGATCGGATCAGTCTCGACCGAAAAGATGACCATTCGGTCAAGGCGATTTCAGGCCCATTTCACTTCGGGCGGCATGCTCATGAGAATGGCTTCGGTGTTTCCGCCCGTCCGCAGGCCGAACAGGGTGCCGCGGTCGTGCAGAAGGTTGAACTCCACATAACGCCCGCGCCGCACGAGTTGGGCCTCGCGTTGTGCGGGAGTCCATGGCTCCATCATGCGCGAACGCACGATGGCGGGAAAAGATTCGAGAAACGCCAGTCCCACATCGCGGGTGAACGCAAAATCCATGGACGGGTTTCCGCTGTCGAGCCGGTCATAGAAAATGCCGCCCAGTCCCCGCGGTTCCTGCCGGTGCGGAAGATAGAAGTATTTGTCGCACCACGCCTTGAAGCGCGGGTAATATTCCGGGTCGTGTTTTTCGCAGGCCGTGCGGAATGCTGCGTGAAAATGGGCAGCGTCATCCTGTGCTTCCTCGCTTTCGGGAAACATGGGGGTGATGTCGCCCCCACCGCCGAACCAACCCTGCGTGGTGACGATCATGCGCGTGTTGAAATGGGCGGCGGGCACCAGCGGGTTGCACATATGGGCCACGAGACTGACGCCGGTGGCGAAGAAACGTGGGTCTTCCGCCGCGCCGGGGATGGATTTGCGGAACTCCGGACTGAGCTCGCCGCGTACGGTGGAGACGTTGACCCCCACTTTCTCGAACACGCGCCCGCGCATGATGCTCATCACGCCGCCGCCTTCGGTATGAGCATCCGCGTCCGCCTCGCGTGACCAGGGCGTGCGCTCGAAACGTCCCGCCTGCTCGCGCCCGTTCAGCGTGGGGGAGCCGCGTGCGGCGGCCTCGTCCTCCAAGGCTTCGAACACGCCGCAAAGGCGGTCACGCAAGGTCTCGAACCACGCGCGGGCCTGCGGTTCCAGCGCTTCGTGTTCCGCCAGATCGGAAGGGGTGCCGGGGAAGGAGGGGGCGTCTGCCATGACCGGAAAATCTTCTCTGTTGCGCTTGGGCCACAGGGGTGCGCCATCCCCATCCGCATTGCAAGACCCGACAGCCGATGGATGGCGGTAGTGGGCGCGGGAGGTGGCTTCTGGTATGGCTCTGCGCTTCTGTTCTGGCCCGAAACGGAGTGTCTGGTTCCATGTCCACCAATCCCGCGCAGGCGGTCCAGCCGGTTATCGGCATCATCGGCGGCTCCGGCCTGTATGAAATCGCCGGTCTTGAGAACAAGGAATGGCGCAAGGTCGAGACGCCTTGGGGTGCGCCGTCCGATGAACTGCTGTTCGGCACGCTCGATGGTGTGCGGTGCGTGTTCCTGCCCCGTCACGGGCGCGGTCACCCGCTTCCCCCTTCGCGCTTGAACTACCGTGCGAACGTGGCGGCCATGAAGATGTCGGGCGTGACCGACATCGTCTCGCTCTCCGCCGTGGGATCGCTGCGTGAGGAACTGCCGCCGGGGCATTTCGTGATCGTCGATCAGTTCATCGACCGTAGCTTCGCGCGGGAAAAGAGCTTTTTCGACACTGGCTGCGTGGCGCATGTCTCGGTGGCCGATCCGGTATGCCCGCGCATCGGCGACGTGGCGCAGGCGAAGCTGACCGAGATGGGAATTGCTCATACGCGGGGCGGCACGTATCTGGTGATGGAGGGACCGCAGTTCTCCACCCGCGCCGAAAGCGAACTGTACCGTCAGTGGGGGTGCTCCGTGATCGGTATGACCAACATGCCCGAGGCCAAGCTCGCCCGGGAGGCGGAGATCTGTTACGCGACCGTTGCGATGGTGACCGATTATGACTGCTGGCACCAGGATCATGACAGCGTGACGGTGGATGCCGTGGTGCGCGTTATGAAGCAGAACGCCGACCACGCCCGCGCGCTCATCAAGGCTATGATCCCGGCTCTTGGCGCGCCGCGTGGCCTGTGTCCGGCAGGGTGCGACCGGGCGCTGGAATATGCCCTCATCACCGCGCCGGAGGCGCGCGATCCGGCGCTGGTGAGCAAGCTGGAAGCCGTGGCGTCCCGTGTGCTCAAGGCGGGCTGAAATAAACCTTTCGCCAGTGTAAGGGCAGGGACACGTAGGTTCTCCGGGTCTTTTTCAGCCGGAGAACCTACGCACCATGACCAAGCGCAAGCTGGGCAAGAAGCCCGCGCGTCATGATCCCCGCACCTATCGTCTTGCTGCCCCGCTTCACTATCGCCTCCCCCAGCCCCCGGCTGCCATCAACTGGGCGCCCAACGCTGTCTGGCCCATGTGGGCCAATGATCGGCTGGGGTGCTGTACGCAGGTGTCCGTGGCCTCAGCCATTCTGACATGGACGGGAGCGGCGCTGACACCGATCACGCTTGCCGAGGCGCAGGTCATCGCCAATTACAGCGCCGAATCCGGCTATGTGCCGGGTGTACCTTCTACCGATCAGGGGGGCGTGGAACTGGATGTGCTCGCCCGTTGGTGCCGCGAAGGCTACGAGCGTCCAGGCCAGACGCGCGATTATCTGACGGCCTACGGCGCAGTCGATCCGACCGACACCGCTTCGGTCAATCGTGCGATTGCCATGCTGGGGGGCCTGTATATCGGGTTGCAACTGCCGGAGTTCGCCTGTGAAGGCGATGGAGACTGGGTGGTCGATCCGTCTTTCGATAACCGGATCGCAGGCGGCCACGCCGTGTGGATCCATGGCTATGACAGCGAGTGGCTGTATCTCAACACATGGGGCGCGGCGCGGCGCATGTCGTGGTCGTTCTTCACCACCTATTGCGACGAAGCCTATGGGCTGGTGTCCCGCCAGAACTGGACGACGCTGCGGGGTGTGTCCCCCGATGCGGAGACACCGGACGATCTGGTGACGGAACTGAGGGCGAGCGGCGCTACGTCCTGAAAGATCAACCCTCGCCGCGTGCGATGGCGTGCAGCCGCGAGGGGGTGATGATGCTGATCTCGTGTCCGTTGCGGACCGTGATCAGCCCTTCCCGGCGCAGCCCGCTGAGCGTGCGGCTGACGGTTTCGACCGTCAGCCCGAGATAGTCCGCGATATCGGCACGTGTCATGGGAAAGCTGATCCACGCGCCGGGCGCGGGCGAATCCCCATATTCTTTTTCCAGCAACTCCTGAAGGAAGCTTGCCACCCGCTCACGGGCCGTCTTGCGGCCCAAAAGCAGCATCTGTTCCTGTGCTGCCACCAGTTCATTGGCGGCTTCGCTCAGCAGACGACGCTCCAGACGTGGAATCTCATTGATCACAGGATCGAGGCGCGTGCGGGAAAAACGGCACAGGCGCACCTGATCAATGGCTTCCGCCCCGAAGGCATAGGTCTTGGAGACTGCCAGCCCGAGAAAATGTCCCACGGAGACGAATCCCGTGATCTGTCGCCGTCCATCGGGCAGGGATTTGAACAGTTTCACAGTGCCGGAGGTGACATTGAAGAACTCGTCCGCGCGGGCACCTTCCTCAATGAAAATCTGACCGGGTGGAATAACCACTTTCACCGCGACCTGCGCCAGCCGTTCAAGTTCGGGGTCGTTCAGGGCGCTGCATATGCCATTGGCCCGCACTTCGCAGATTGCGCAGGTTGCGCAACCTTCCGTGCCGGCCACGACAAGTCGGCGCGGGCGTGGTGTGGCGATTGCGCTGGTCAGAGAGGGGGGCATTCGGTTTTTCCTTCTCCCAGCCGGAAGCAATGAATATCGCAAGATTGCTGCTGTTTAACGCGTCCGGGCAGCGATCACACCCCCTGAAGCGCAGATATCGCTTGATATGAATCATTGCATGAAAGTCACGCTTTTGCAGCCACGAAAGTCGCTTCGACTCGTCTGTGGGTGCGATGGAGACGCATGGCTTCTCCACCTTTTTTCTGTCTTTTCAAGGCGCGCTCAGTGTGGCTCGGGCGCTGCCCTGCGTCTTGAGTGCGTCGCAGAGCAGTGAACCGTCACGCAAAGGCTGTCACGGCTACCTGTTGTACAAAAGCCTCATAGGTGTGGAAGTTCCCGAAGAGTTGATCCAGATCAAGGTTGTTAACCGTCCGTCCGTGGTCTTGGCAGCCATATTACATTTCAGAAACACGAGTGGATCACACGATGACGAAGCCCCGTTCCCTGCTGGCCGCGACCCTTCTGGCCGCCAGCGCGCTTTGCGGCACCGCCCATGCCCAGAGTGCCAGCGTACAGGCAGCCGTTTCGCCAGCAACACCTGCTCCCGCACCGGGAACGGCGTATGTCTCCGCTCCGGTTGCCCGTCCGATGGCCGAGCCCGTCAATCGTGGCAGCAACTGCAATGCTTTCGAGCACTGGATCGGTCGCTCCGAGGAAGCCTGCGCAGGCGAGAAGATCGGTCTGGGTCGTGGCGATTTTATGGTGCGTCTGTCGGGTGTGGGCGTTCTGCCGGAAGACCGTGACAACAAGCATGTATCCGTCAGCGCTCCTCCTCTTGGCGTGAACCACATGACGCGGATGGCAGGTACCCACACAGGCGCCACCAATCAGGCGATGCCTGAGCTGACGCTGGAATACTTCCTGACCGACAACCTGTCGCTCGATCTGATCGCCACCAGCACCCGTCATGAAGTTTCGGCTTCGGGTGGCGCTCTGGCCGGTGCGCTTGGTCATCACCAGACCGATCTGGGTAGCGCGTGGGTGCTGCCGCCCACCCTGACGGTGGCGTGGCATTTCCGTCCGCATAAGCGCTTCAACCCGTATGTCGGTGTAGGTGGTACGGCGCTGTGGTTCCACAACATGAACGGTGGCAATCTGTGGGTTGGTAACAACAATCTGGGCAAAGGCCGATTGAATGCGGGCTTTACCGGTGGACCGTCCATCAATGCCGGTTTCGATTACCAGATCGTGGGCAACTGGTTCCTCAATGTGGACGTGAAGCAGATGTTCATTCGTATGCATGCTTGGGAGAAGTGGGGCTCTGGTGCTGGTCAGGTGAAGGCGCACGCCAAAGAGTCGCTTGATCCGACCGTGGTCTCCGCCGGTATCGCTTACCGTTTCTGATCGTGTCGGACGCGGTAACGCCGGAGTTGCTTGAACGCTACGACGGCAATCTTCCGCGCTACACAAGTTACCCCACCGCTGTCCGTTTCTCGGATGCGGTGGGATCGGCCGAAGCGTCGCGCTGGCTGGGTGAACTCCCGGTTGGCGAGGCGCTTTCGCTTTATCTGCATGTCCCCTTCTGTGACGAGTTGTGCGGCTTTTGCGGCTGCAACACCTCCGTCATGCGCAGCGAGAGTGCTCGCAGCGCCTATGGCGATCAGCTTTGCGAGGAACTGACACGCGTAGCGGGTCTGATTGCGGCACCGAAAAACAGGCGGCCGCCGGTTGCGCATATCCACTTCGGGGGAGGCACTCCCACCACCCTGCCGGAAAGCGCTTTTCGCACCATTTTCCGGTGCCTGCATGCTCTTTTCGACATTCAGCCGGATGCCGAGATTGGCGTGGAACTCGACCCACGGCATTTCACACCGTCAATGGCGCGTTTTCTGAGCGAACTTGGCTGTAATCGCGGCAGTCTGGGCGTGCAGGATCTGGAACCTGCCGTGCAACAGGCTTGCGGGCGCATCCAGACGTTCGAACAGACCCGCGCCTGCGTGGAGTCCCTCCGCGAATCGGGCTTTACGAGCATCAATATCGATCTCATCTATGGTCTGCCGCGCCAGACTACAGAAAGCGTGTGCGCCACGGCGCGTCAGACGGCGGCTCTCAAGCCAGATCGCCTGGCCGTTTTTGGCTATGCGCATGTGCCGTGGAAGCTGAAGCGTCAGCAACTCATGCCGGAGGCGGAACTGCCCGGACGGGATGCGCGGATCGCACAGCGCAACGGCATCGACCGCACGTTGCAGGAGGCTGGCTATCTCCCTGTCGGACTGGATCATTATGTTCTGCCACATGATCGCATGGCTCAGGCCGCGCGAAACGGGAGTCTGCGGCGTAATTTCCAAGGGTATACGGCCGATGACGCCGCGCATCTCGTAGGGGTGGGCGCTTCCGCCATTTCCTCGCTGCCCGGAGGCTTTACGCAGAACATCGTTTCTGCCGCCGCATGGGGGAAGGCACTGGCCGAGTCGCCGGGGCTGCCTGTGGCGCGAGGTGTGGCCTGCACGGACGATGATCGCCTTCGCGGTCGCCTGATCGAACGCTTGATGTGCGATCTGGGCGTAGACCTTGGAGCCTTCGCGCCGGAAGACTTCGCGCTGGAGCGTGAGCGGTTGAGCCGTTTCGTGGCGGACGGATTGGTGGAGATGGAAGGTGATCGCCTGCGGGTGACCGAGCGGGGCCGTCCGTTCATTCGCAATGTCGCCGCCGTCTTCGACCGGTATCTGGCGGGGCAGGACGCAGGGCCGGGGCGTCACTCCCGCGCAATCTGATCTTTCAGGCGGACGGCTAGGCCGTCAGCATGTGCGGGCGGAGCGTGACCATGATCGGCCGGTGATCGGACGCGAAAATTGGCAGAACCTCACAGTCCTCGCAGCTTGCGCCCCGGACAAGGCAGCGGTCGAGGCGAATGGGCACGAGATCGACCATCTTGTGGGTCGGCGCGCGTGGTCCGACATCGGAAAAGCCGGGCACAAGGGTCGGGCCGACCAAATTGAAATCCCCCAGAATGGCGGCGGGAAGCGGCAGCACAGCCGCGAGGCGCCGCAATTGGCGCCGGTTCATGATCTGCCCATGCGAAAGGTGGACATTCGCCACCGTCAGATCCGGCAGGCGGATGATCTGCGCCACACGCCGGACGATCGGCCCGGAGGGAATGACGCAGGAGCGCGGCGCACGCGAAAAGGGACGGCGGCTCCAGCAGGCCACGCCGTGGATGCGTCCGGGCAATGGCGCACGGGCGTAATACCCGCCCACCAGCCCGGGCAGCCGGTCGATCTCGGCTGTGGCTTCCTGCATGAGCAGGAGATCGGGCTGTTCGAGTTTGATCAGTTCGACCACATCGTTCACGCCCGCGCCGATACTGTGCAACAGGTTCCAGCTGATGATGCGAACCGATGCTTCCGCCGTCCGTCCGGTATGGACGGTCACGTGCGGGCGGTTATGCAATCTGCGCAGAGGGCGCCGGAGAATCCGTTTGCGGAGGGTGTTGGTCTTCATGCCTCATGGTCTCCTGGCGTCTCAGATCGTCCCGCGATCTGGCCCGCTGCAAACTCGGCGGTGAGGGTATAGCCCACGGCCAGAAGGACGGGTCCGAGAAAGATTCCCAGCCCGCCAAACTCCAGAACGCCGCCGATCACGCCGATAAGGGTCAGCAGGTAGGGAAGTTGTGCGCCGCGGGAGATGAAAATCGGGCGAATGATGTGATCGGCTCCCGAGATGAAAATCACGCCGTAGAGCGCCAGAATGATGCCGCGCCACGGGTGATGGATCGCGACCAGCCAGATCGCAGCCGGTACCCACACTAAGGGAGCGCCGATGGGCAACACCGACATCAGGGTTGCCAGAACGGCGAGAAGAATGGGTTCGGGCACATGCACAACCGCCAGCCCGATGCCCGTCAGCACGCCCTGCACAAGGGCTGTGCCGAGAATACCGTAGACCGTGCCGCGCACGGTGCCGCCCACGATCATCAGCATCCTGTCGGCGTGGTGAAGGGCGACGCGCTCTATGAGTTGGCGGATGGTATGCCCCAGCGAATCGCCGCTGAGCCAGAAGAAGAAGGCGATGAACAGTGCCATGGCCAGTTGCAGCCCGCCGCTGGCCACCTGCACCAGCAGCGTAATCACCGATTGTGCGATGTCGCCGGCATAAGGCCGCAGGCTCTGGCCGACATGGCTGAGATCCTGTCCCACCTTCACCCATGTCCGGGTGATTTCGTCTCCCATGAGAGGCAGGCGGGCCAGCCAGCGGGGAACTTCCGGCAAATGGAGGCTGGGCAGAAGGATGTCCGTGACCTTGGTGACGACGCGCGGTGCTTCCGCCAGTCCTTTGGACGCCACGAGGACGAGCGGCACGAGGATGCCCACGCTTGAGAGCAATGTCATGCACAGGGCGGCGGCGACCGGCCCCATATGGCGACGATGCCACAGCAGGATCGGCCAGGTCACATAGGTAAGGATGGCCGCCCATGCGATGGCGGAGAGAAAGGGCGCGATGACGATCACGCACCCGTAGGCCACACCGAAAATTAACAGGCCGGTGATGATGCGTTCGGCGTTCATGACGCTCCGGAACCCTGGATTTTGTCCTCATCCTGTTCGGGAGAAGCCAGTACGCCACGCGCCTGCAGGACATATTGAAAATCAATGTGACGGTTTTTCGCTTCTTGGCAACAGCAGGGCAGCCAGACGTGTATCAAAATGTAATCCCATGTCGTGAAATGTCCGGCGGACTGCGAAATATCCCCGAGCGGCTGTTAAATGCGACTCCTTTACAAAAACGGGAATTAACGTATTATTGACGTTAAGGTTCCGTCGGTTGCGACAAAAAAATCAAACAACAAGGAGCAAGCAGATATGGCTGCTGTGACTATGCGTCTGGGTGAGATCGGACAGCAGCTACGCGCCTTTCGTCTGGAATCGGGTATGCGTGCGGATGAGATTGCCGCGCGCCTCGGCGTTTCGCGCGCCGCGCTGTACCGGTATGAAAAAGGCGAGGTCATCAAGCTCGACACGGTCCAGAGGCTGGCCGAACTGCTCAAGGTCTCGCCCCTGACGCTGCTGGGTATCGGCGTCGAATATTACAGCCGTCCCCTCAGCTTCTTCGAGCGCGTACGCCAGATGGAGGAGGCGGCGGACCAGATCCTCCAGATTGCCGATCCGGTGGCGTATCTCGTCACGTCGGACGTTTACGATTCCGTGCTTACCCGTGCCATTGCCGAGCAGACGGACGACCAGCAACTGGTGGAGCAGCATGTCGCCATCATGGCGTCACGCAAGGAACTCTATCGCCAGCGCCGACCGACGATGATCACGATGCTGAGCGAAGCGGCCGTCGAGCGTTTTCTCGTGCGTGGCGTGGGTGAAGGCATGGCCATGGACGAGAGCCTGCAAACAGAGGCGCGTCGCGTTGCGGCTCAGGAAATTGCGAATATCATCGAGATGATCGAGGCCGAGCCGATCGGGTTGCAGTTCAGTCTGCTGGGCGATGTGGACAGTTCCACCAACTGCATGCTTCTGCGGGGTCGTGAGCGCATGATGCTGGCGATCAACCCGTTCCGGTGCGACGCCTTCCCGGCCGCAACCACCGGCGTCTCGCTGGTCACCAGCGCGCCGGAAGCGGTGAACGCGCATCAGCGTGTCATCGAGGTGCTGTGGAAAGAGTCGCTCAAGGGGCGTGAGGCGGCGGAGCGGCTGCGTGACCTGCTTGCGCGGCACGGGCTGCGGTGATTCACTGGGCGCCTTTCGCATGTGAGCGGAGAGGAGCCCAGCCCATGACCGTCCCCCTCATCAGGGCGTCCGATCTTCATTCTCTCCTCAAGACGAAGGACGTGGTGGTTCTTGACGCCACGGCCCTGCTTCCGGGTGAGACGACCGATCCCGAGCTGGGATTTGCCACCGCCCGTATTCCGGGCGCCCGTCGCTTCGACATCGAACGCTTCTCCGATCCAGGCACCTCCCTGCCGCATATGGCCCCTGCTGCGGGCCGTTTCGCACGGCTGGCGGGTGAACTCGGCCTGACGCGGGAGCAGGCCATCGTCGTGTACGATCAGGGGAACATTGCGTCCTCCTGCCGCGCGTGGTGGTTGTTTCGCCTGTTCGGTCATGACCGTGTGCAGGTGCTCGATGGCGGTCTGCCAGCATGGCGGGAGGCTGGGGGCGATGTGGAAAGCGGAGCCACGCCACCGATAACGGCCACGACGTACACGCCGCGACTTACGGTGTCCTCTCTGCGTGGACTGGGGGATATGCTGAGTCTGTGCGCTGCGCCCGATGGCACCGTCATTCTGGATGCGCGTTCGAAAGGACGTTTCGAAGGCACCGCGCCCGAGCCGCGAGCCGGTCTTTCCTCCGGGCATATGCCCGGAAGCCGCAACCTGCCATTTGGCGAACTGCTCGATCCCACCCGCCATTTCCTTTCTCCCGAGCGTCTGGGCACACGATTTGCCAAGGCTGGCGCAAAACCGGGAACGCCGCTTGTCGCCAGTTGTGGCTCAGGCATGACGGCGTCTGTCCTTGTGGTCGCGGCGACGGTGGTAGGGCTTGGACCGGTGTCGCTCTATGACGGATCATGGGCGGAATGGGCGGCAACCGCAGGCGCACCCATCGAAACCGGCGCGGAGACAACATCATGACAATCAGTGAAGAAGATCGCGTCGCCGCTGGATGGGAGCGGCTGAACAGCCTGCTGGTGCGGCTTTCACGTCCTGATGTGTCCGATCCCGATCACGGCACACCCGTCAACGCGCCCGTTTCGCGCGCGTCCACGCTTCTGTTTCCCGATCTGGCGGCCATGAGCCGGGTGGGGCGCAGGCGCTACGAGCATGAGCCGATTTATGGCGCGATGGGATCCGCCAACCAGCACGATCTGGAGCGTGCGATTGCCATCATCGAAGGTGGCACGGACACGCAGATCGTTTCCTCCGGCCTTGCGGCCTGCACCACGGCGCTGCTCGTCTGGACGGCGGCGGGCGATCACTGTCTGATTCCCGATTCCTGCTATGGCCCCACACGGCGTTTTGCGGACACGATGCTCAAACGCTTCGGTGTGGAAACGACCTATTACGATCCCGTTCTGTCGGAAGAGGCTCTGCACGGGCTGATTCGTCCGAACACAAGCGTCGTGTTCACCGAAAGCCCCGGCAGCCATACGTTCGAAATGCAGGATCTGCCCATGATCGCCCACGTGGCGCACGAGCATGGCGCGAAGGTTCTGCTCGACAACACATGGGGCTGTGGCATCACCGCGCCGTTCGCGCTTGGTGTGGATGTGTCCATTCAGGCGCTGACGAAATACCCAGCCGGTCATTCGGACGCGATCCTCGGGGCGATCACGGTGGCGAATGAGCCGGACTGGCATCGTCTGCGCGATGCCGCCATTCAGTTGGGGCAGCTTGCCGGACCGGATGACTGCTGGCTCACCCTCCGCGGGCTGCGCACCATGGGCGTGCGTCTCGCCCGACAGGCCCGCACGGCCTACCGCGTGGCGCAATGGTTGCAGGGGCGCGAGGAGGTGGCGCGTGTGTTGCATCCGGCAATGCCAGATCATCCGGGACACGCGATCTGGTCGCGCGATTTCACCGGCGCGGGGCCGCTCTTCTCGGTGGAACTCAATGCGCGCTTTGACCGCGCGGCCATGGAACGGCTGGTCAACGGACTGACACGCTTCGGGATCGGCGCGTCATGGGGCGGGTATGAAAGTCTTGTGCTGCCCACGACGGGCGGTGTGGTGCGTTCGCGTGAGGGCGCGTTGCCGGTGGGGCCGACGTTCCGGCTGGCGATTGGGCTGGATGATGCGGCGGATCTGATTGGGGATTTGGAGCGGGGGCTGGAGGTGTTGGGCAGGGGATAATGGTTGTTGGTGTGGCTTGTGTGGGGATGTCGGCTACCGCCTCATGTCGGTCATCTAGTCCTGTAAACAGTTTGCCGCAAAGCAGACATAATTTCGCAGCGAGACGTCGTACCTCTTGAAATTAGACCGTCGCATCACCACAAACTTAATGGTCTCGTAATCACCTAAAATACGAGCCTGCGTTGTTATCCGGTGAAACTTAAATCTTGGGAGCGGCTTAATGGGGAATGCGAACGACAACTCCGCGACTGATCCTCTGTACAGCAAGGTCATGGCTGAGAGTGGCAACATGGTAAGCGGCGGGGCTGCCCTGCTAGTTCGAGCGAAAGCAGTGAACGGCCCGAGCAAACTCATCGAAATTGCAGTTAAAGCTGCACTCGATGCGTCTAATGCTGCGGTACATCAAAAGCATCGTAAAAAACTGCGGGCGGTTAGCTGACTACTTTTCTTGTAGTGGCAGAAACGGTGAATACCTTCTTTTTGTAATTATGAGGGAATTCATGCGCTCATTCATGTTAGATTTGTGACTTACTTCGCGTTGTCCGCTTCTGGAAGTATTTGTCTAGAAGCGGATTAACCAGATTCCCCCCTTATCTACCTGCCTGCTCCGTCCATGTTGAACAGACAGACGGCCCACACCTCGTTTCGGACGCCGAGCGCAGCCCTGAGTTTCCCCGACGCGGACATGGCTACATGGCGCGCGAGGATTGGGTTCTGTCAGACCCGCGCGGCTCGCCTATAGCTGTTGAGCCGCGTAATTTTCGCCCCACAGCTTCATCGCTTCCAAGACAGGCGCAAGCGTCCTGCCCCGCTCCGTGAGCGAGTATTCAACCCGGGGAGGCACTTCCGCGAACACCTCACGACGGATCACGCCATGTTCTTCCAACTGCCGGAGTTGGAGCGTGAGCGAGCGTTGCGTCACCCCACCAATCAGGCGGCGTAGTTCACCGAACCGCTTCGTCCCGCCGAGGAGATAATGAAGGATCAGCGGCTTCCATTTGCCGCCGGCAACTTCGACTGTGACTTCGACGGCACAGCGAAAAGGCTTCGGATCTGATGTCATAAGGCCAATAGTATACTCTTTACCCCTATATATCAAATGAGTGCCTTCTTGTATAAATGCCTGCATGTGAAGATTTTCTGCTCTGTAGCGTCCGCTTTGTGGCGTTCTCCAACAGTAGGAATTGATCATGCGTGCCATTTACTACGACCGCCAGGGTGCGGCGGACGATGTCCTGATCCTCGGCAACCTCCCGACACCCTCGCCCAAGGCGGGCGACGTTCTCGTGCGCGTACACATGTCTGGCGTCAATCCGACCGATATGAAGGCACGGACCGGGTTCTCGTCTGTTATGCCCTATGAACGCATCATTCCTCACCAGGATGGTGCCGGTGTGATCGAAGCTGTGGGTATGGGCGTCCCGGCATCAAGGATTGGGGAACGTGTGTGGATCTTTGAAGCGCAGGCAGGTCGTGCCGAGGGAACAGCGGCTGATTATGTCGTCGTTCCTTCCGCCAATGCGGTGCCGCTGCCGGCCGCGACGTCGTATGAAATCGGCGCATCTCTTGGCATTCCGGCGTTGACCGCGCATCGCTGCCTCTTTGCCGACGGAGACCTCAAGGGCCGGCGGGTTCTGGTTCATGGCGGTGCCGGGGTGGTCGGATCGGCCGCGATCCATCTCGCCAAATGGGCGGGAGCGTGGGTTGCGACGACGGTCCGCAAACCGCAGCACGAGGCAATCGCACGTGAAGCTGGAGCTGATTTAGTTCTCAACCTGCGCGGCGAAGACGTCCCGGCCAGGATACGGGACGCCACGGCGGGCAAAGGCATTGATCGGATTGTCGACGTCAATCTCGTCGAGAACCTCGACCTGGATCTCGCCTGTCTGGCGAACGGTGGAGTCATCAGCTCCTACGCGATGCGCGACGCGGCGGATGAAAGTTCGATCCCGCTGCTGCGCGCGATGATCGCCGGTGCCGTCTTCCGGTTCGTCTATATCTACACCGTGCCGTTGTCGGCCAAGCAGGCTGCTATCATCGACATCACCGCCTGTCTCGAAGCAAAAGCCTACAAGCCTGTGATTGGCCTGATCGTGCCCCTCCACCGCACAGCAGACTCACACACCGCTCTCGAACAAGGGGCCGTCACTGGCAAGGTACTTGTTCGGGTGGTCGACTGATAAGGCGGCAAGGCAACTCCGGCTTATCCTCGCCGCACAGCTGTCATTCGGCTTCCATCAGACCGTCTCGTTCGGGGATTCCGGGCTTTAGCGGATATCTGTGCCCGTTCTATGTAACGTCCCCTGTGGGTGACAGACCGACGCTGAAAGACCTTGCGCGCGCATGGACCGCGTCCGGCCTGAGGCCTGTGATCGACAGTGTGTTTCCCTTTGCTCGGGCAAGGGAGGCATTTGACCATCTCATGACTGGTAGCCATGTCGGGAAAATCGTCATTGCCCTCTCGGACTGACCCACGCGATAATGGTTCTCTATATTGCTCCGACGGCATGACGGCTGTCCTGGCGTGTCCAGTTGCACATTCAGATGAACCGTAGTCGGACCGTCAGCTTTCCCCCCCTTAACAGTCACCCCACCGAACAAACACACTCCGCGTAACCGGTTTCCAAAGGCCCACGGCCTTTGGCGGGTCCAAGGGCAGCGCCCTTGACTCCGGCGCACCACGCACTCCTTACCGGTGCCCCCGCCGCCTCCGACCAGCCGCCATCGCCGCAATGCCCGCAAGATGGCGGCGGCACAGCAGCAGATCCATCGCCCCCGTCTGCTTGCACGACAGCTCAAAAGCCTGCGTGCGGCGGGCCAGATCGTTCAGCGCATCGAGCGGCCAGAGATCAAGCGCGCGGTTGAAGGCCGTCTGCTTGCGAAAAAAGACAGGTGGGCGTAGCGTCTTTAGGGCATCGGGGCGGGACTGACCGCCTGCGATCTGCGCCTGCACGCGCCGCAGCCGACCGATGTGGTTCAGCAACACGCGGGCGACGGCCACGGGATTGGCGCCTTCCGAAAGGGCGCGCTCCAGCGCCAGATCGGTGCCTTCCCGGTCTCCTTCGGTGGCAAGAAACACCGCGTCTTCCACGGAAGCCGCGCCGGAATCCCCCATGCAGAGCTGTACATCTTCCAACGCCAGTTCGCCACCTTCACCGGCATAGAGCGCAAGTTTCTCGATCTCGTTGCGCACGCCCGCACGGTCGGAGCCAAGATGGGTGGCGAGCCATCCGAGAGCCTCGCTCGTGACGCGCACCTTGCGTTCTTCGAACATGCGTCGCACGGAGCCTTCAAGGGCGCGGCCTTCTTCGGGGTAACAGCCGATGGAGGCGGAATCGGTGCGGGATTCCGCCAGCTTGCGCAGCTTGCCGCGCGCGGGAAGGGAGCCGGCCTCCATCACCACGAGACTGCCGGCGGGACCGTCGAGAATGGCGGTCATGGCGGCGGCCAGCCCGTCTCCGGCTTCGCGCACCCAGACCACGCGCCGACCACCGTCGAGGGAGAGCGCCGTGGCTTCTTCCTCCAGACGCGACTGGTCCTCGCGGGCAAGGACCGAAACGCGGAACGGATCGTCCAGCGAACCGGCGGCCGTACGGACGAGCGTTGTGGCGTATTCGCGGATCAGGCCGGTGTCATCGCCGTGCAGCAGCACGAAGCGCCAGTTGTCGGGAGCGCCCAGAACCTTGCCCAGAGATCGACCGTCGATCTTCACCATGAGGGATGGGCCGCTTGCGTGCGGCCCATGTTACTGGCCGGTGACGCTGTTGTCGTCATCGAGTTCAAGCCGTCCGGTGGCCAGCGCCGGGATGCCGTCCGCGCCGCTCTTCTCCACGGGCTGCTGGTCCGAGGAGTTCGGCATGGCATTGGGCGTCTGGTAATACACCGGAGCCGAGCGGTTGCTCTTTTCGGTGGGGGCGTGGGTCTCGAACCAGATCGCGAGTTGCTGGGTGACATCCTCTGCCAGTGTCTTGGCCACGCGGGCCTGAACGGTTTGCAGATTCAGACTCTGGGCGAAATACTGCTCGAAGGTGTTGCTCATGCCGTCCAGAGTGGAGGCGTCGCCCTGCGCCAGAAACTTGGGATACTGTTCCACCGTGTAGAGTGCCCAGTGCGCCCGTCCGATGATACGCACACGTCCGGATGTGTTGTCCTGATGGATGTCCACCGACTCGATATCGAGTGAGGGATTGACCTGAAGCGTGTAGCCATCGGGGTGTTCCGGATCGGCACCGGCCAGCTCCGATTGCAGTGACAGGCGGACAAGCTGTCCGAACCGCTCGGGGATGCCAGCGACATAGACGCGCTTGAGCTGCTCGCTCACGCCCGGATGGGATTTCGTGTCTTCGTAGAGCGGATGGAAACCGCACGCGCCGAGGCTGGCGGGCAGCAGCAGGAGGCCAGCGAGCGTCAGCGTCCTGCGAGACAGCGTCGTGCGGTTTCCGTTCATTTCAGCGTGCCACCACGAAGTTGACGATGCGGTTGGGCACATGGATGCGCTTGACGATCTTCTGCCCTTCCAGCAGTCGCGCCACGTTCGGCTCCGCTTCCGCGCGCGCGATGACAGTGGCCGCGTCCTCGTCCGGCTCCGCTTCGATCGTGCCGCGCAGCTTGCCCATGATCTGCACAGCCAGTTTCACGCGGGTGACGGTCAGCAGGGCAGGGTCGGCTTCCGGCCACGCCTGCGCCACCACCATACCGGCGCCCGGTGCGATGATGGCGAACAGTTCCTCGGCCAGATGCGGCATCATGGGCGCGCTCAGCAGGCAGAGCGTGCGGGCGGCTTCACGGCGGGCGAACGCCATGCCGGGCTGATCGGCGGCGCGTTCACCGTCCGCGAGGGCCGAGGTCAGTTCATGCAGGCGGGCCACGGCCACATTCACAGCGAAGGCTTCGAGCGCTTCCGTCACGGCCACGATGGTGCGGTGTGTCGTGCGGCGCAACGTGTCCACGGCCTCGGGCATTTCGGCGGCGGGGGCAGCATCGACCGGGCAGGAAGCGGCGACCTGCGTGACAATGCGGAACAGGCGCTGCACGAAACGTCCGGCACCGGCCACACCGGCCTCCGTCCACTCCATGTCGCGTTCCGGCGGGCTGTCGGACAGCACAAACCAGCGCGCCGTGTCGGCTCCGAAGCGGTCGATGATGGCGGAAGGGGCCACCGTGTTGCGCTTGGACTTGGACATTTTCTCGACACGCCCGATGGTCACGGGCGTACCGGTTTCGCGGTGTGTGGCGCTGGTGCCGCTGCGCTCCACTTCTTCAGGATAGAGCCAGTTGCCGTTTTGGTCCTTGTAGCTCTCGTGGTTGACCATGCCCTGCGTGAACAGGCCCGCGAACGGCTCGCTCACATCCAGATAGCCGGTCTGCTTCATCGCCTTGGTGAAGAAGCGTGCGTAGAGCAGATGCAGGATCGCGTGCTCGATGCCGCCAATATACTGGTCCACGGCCAGCCAGCCGTCAGCGGCCGCCTTGTTCGTGGGTGTGGCGGTGTGTGGGGCTGTGAAGCGCGCGAAATACCATGAGCTGTCCACGAACGTGTCGAACGTGTCCGTCTCGCGCGTGGCGGGCTTGCCGCATTTCGGGCAGGCCACGTGTTTCCACGTGGGATGATGGTCGAGCGGGTTACCCGGACGATCGAACGTAACGTCGTCGGGCAGTTCCACCGGAAGCTGTTCGTCCGGCACGGGCACGGCGCCGCAGCTTTTGCAATGGATGATGGGGATCGGGCAGCCCCAGTAGCGCTGACGGGACACACCCCAATCCCGCAGACGCCAGTTGACCACGCCGGAGCCGACGCCGAGTCCCTCAAGGCGCGCGATGGCTTCCTTGCGGGCGTCTGCGCAGGACAGCCCGTCGAGAAAGCCGGAATTGATCATGGTGCCGTCGCCCGTCCACGCCTTGTCCATGATGCGGTAGGTGTCGGCGGTCTCACCGGCAGGCAGCACGACCGGCGTGACGGGCAGGTTGTATTTGCGCGCAAAATCGAGATCGCGCTGATCGCCCGACGGGCAGCCGAACAGTGCGCCCGTGCCGTAATCCATCAGCACGAAATTGGCGATCCACACAGGGAAGGCGGCGTCCGGCAGGAACGGATGCGCGACTTTCAACCCGGTGTCGAAGCCGCGTTTCTCGGCGGTTTCCACTGCTTCGACCGACGTGCCGAGACGGCGACATTCCGCGATGAATTCGGCGGCGTCCGCATTGGTTTCCGCCACCTTAGCCGCCAGCGGATGGTCGGGCGCAATCGCGAGGAAAGACATGCCAAACAGTGTGTCGGGACGTGTGGTGAAGACCTCGACGGAGTTCAGTTCCGCGTCCAGCCCTTCCGGCGGATGCGCCAGCGGGAAGCGCAGACGCGCACCTTCGGAGCGACCGATCCAGCGTTCCTGCATCACGCGCACACGCTCGGGCCAGCGCTCCAGCGTTTTCAGACCGTCCAGCAGATCCGGTGCGAACTGGGTGATTTTCAGGAACCACTGCGAGAGCTTCTTTTTCTCGATCAGTGCGCCGGAGCGCCAGCCACGGCCGTCCACCACCTGCTCGTTGGCCAGCACGGTGTGGTCCACCGGATCCCAGTTCACCCAGGATTCGCGGCGATCCACCAGACCGGCGGCAAGGAAATCGAGGAAGATTTTCTGCTGTTTGCCGTAATAGTCCGGCAGGCAGGTGGCGATTTCGCGGTCCCAGTTCAGGGAGAAGCCCAGCCGCTTGAGGGTTTCGCGCATGGCGGCGATGTTGGCGAGCGTCCATTCCTTCGGATGCACGCCGCGTTCGCGGGCCGCGTTTTCAGCGGGCAGGCCGAACGCGTCCCAGCCCATCGGGTGCAGCACGGAAAAGCCGCGTGCGCGCTTGTAGCGGGCCACGACATCGCCCAGCGCGTAGTTGCGCACATGCCCCATGTGCAACTGGCCGGAGGGATAAGGGAACATCTCCAGCACGTAATATTTCGGCCGGTCGGCGGGGGGCACGTCCGGCACGGTAAAGACGCTGTTCTTCGCCCATTCCTCCTGCCAGCGGCGCTCGACGGAATGGAAATCGTAATGGGCGGGAGAAGCGTCAGCGGTCATGAATCTGGGCAGTCCGAAAAGGCGAAAGGGCAGCCTGTGAGGGCTGCCGACAAGAAAGAGGAAGCGGAGGGCAACCGATCAGTTATCGCGGTTGCCGTTCTCGGCGCGAAGCTGACGGGCGCGGGTGAGAACCTTGGTGGTGATGTCGGAGGCCGTGTTGGCGGCGGGCGGCATATCGACCCACTCGTTGCCTTCACGGACCTGACGGAACACGGTCAGACGCAGCGCATCCGAACGCAGTCGCCGGTCGAGAATATAGGCTGTGATCTTGAAGCGCTCGTCACGGTCAGCCGGCGGTGTGTACCAGTCGGTCAGGATGAACCCGCCCACCGCATCCGCGCTGGCGATCGGCATGAAGGACAGCGTATCGAGCGCGCCGCGCCACAAATAGGCGTTCACGCCGCCGGAAAGCTGGTCGTCGCCTCCGGTGGCGCTGCGATCTTCGCTCAGGAGGTGATTGCGTGGCGCGGTGAGTTCGCTGGCCTTGTCATGGCTGGAACATGCGGCAAGCAGCAGGGCAGCCAGTGCTGCCGATGTCAGGCCGGAGAGGCGACCGGTGCCCCGGAAGCGCCTGCGAACGCGGGAAGTGACCATATGCTGCTGCGTCTCCTGTGCAAGACCTGCGAGCCGTCATCCCCGTTCACACGTTTCCCGATTCAGAGCGTGTGGACCAGAGCGCGGCGGACCGGGGCGTAACACCCCCTCTCTCCGCTGCCTTCATATCCCGTTGGCCGGATCACGCCAAGCATTGCTCCCCTTTCTGTTCCGGCGAGGCGGGCAGCCCTGCCTGTCGCAGCAGGGAGAGCAGCGTTTCGGCCAAAGGAGATGGAAGAGTGGCATGATGCGCGAGGACGTCTTCCGGAGAAAGTGTCGGGGCAAGACGACTGAGTTGAGCGCGTGTGGCGTCCAGCTCGTCACTGACATCTTTGTGTCCTTTTTCCCGCAGGGCAACGAGTGTGGCGGCGTGCAGAACGAGCATGGATACCCGTGTTGGAGCTGCACTGAGTGATGTGCGTCCCCGCTCGGCCGCCTCCTTGAACTCTCCGCCAAGGAGAAAGATCAGCATGAAGTCCGTGTCCAGCAGATCGAAGAAAGGGTGGGTTGGATGCTGCTGACGGAAGGCCAGAAGAGTTCGGGCAGCTTTTTGCGCCTGTCCTGCCAGCAGGGTTGCATAGGCATCGACGATGACACCGATGCCGCTGCCAGAGCAGGACGGAAGCGTCTCGATGAGAAGCTGGCGTCCGAACGTCAATGTGGACGGATCGTCCATCTGAAGGCGTGCGAGAAGCAGGCGACCGATCACCGTTTCCGGCAGGAGTTGCGTCAGTTTGCGGGCTGCTTCGATTCCGCGTGTGCGTGCTTCAGCCGCCTGTTGGGGAGAGGGGATCTCCGTTGAACTGAGGAGCCCGTTGAGCGCCGCGATCAGAAGCAGGAACGGATTTTCAGGAAGGTGATCCAGCGCATCGGACAGCATGTCACGGGCTTGCGGCAGCACGGCAGGATCGTTGCGGCTGGTCAGCGCGAAAGCGCGCAGGCCAAGTTCGAGGGGCGAGAGTTCATGGGCCGGGCGACTGGCGGCGTTGCGGGCTTCGGCCATGGCAATACGCCAGGCAATTTCCGTGACGAGAAAAGCTCCGATCGCGTCGGCATTGTCAGCCGTGATTGTGAACCGTTCGGCCCAGATGATGAGATTGTCCCGACGCTGGTCCGTCACACGCACCACCAGCCGGGCAGAGGGGGAAGGCGCCTTGCTTGGAGGCGGGGTGGTGGGTCTGATCTTCAGTTCGATCTGGTAGTCATGGGTGTGATGCGGTCCGCCCTGATCCTCGGATTCCTTGGGAGAGGGCGGAAACAGGGCAAGAAAACCGAATCGTGCGAGGCCGGCGGTTGCCTGATCGAACACCGACTCCACCAGAGGGAACAGAGGTGTCGTCCGATCGGGAAACGTAAAGGCGACGCTGGCGATATCACGCGCTGCGGGAAGGGTTGTGGTCGTTGACGCTCTTGCCGTTGGAGGCGCGTCCATGTCGTGGGCAAGTGTATTGGCCAGATGCCGCACTTCGGAAATAACTGCCATGGTGGCAGCGCTCGGCTCAGTGTGCAGGCTGTCGCGGAAGGTGGTGAGACACTGTTCCGCCGTCAGCAGGGCCGTGCTGCTGTCGTTGCGGCGTGCCAGTTCCCGCAGGAGAGTGCGCCATCCCGTCTCGTTCAGGCGATCGACGTGCAGGAGCCGGTTGGCGGCGGACAGGCGCTGATCGGGGTCCGAAAGAGTGCTCTGGGCCTGTTCGAGGGTGGAAATCAGATGATGACGCAGGCGGTCGCGCTGATGTGCCAACCATTCGTCCAGAGCCGGATCGACGCCGTCCAGGTCCGACAGCAGCAGGGTGTCGGTTTCGGGCAGGCGCAGGATGTTGGAGGGAGTGGCGTTGAGGTAACGCTCGGCGTCCACGCTGGTCAGCACGGGTTTGAGCGACAGGGCGTGACGCTGCACATCGAGAATGTCGGTGCCTAAGGGGCTGAGCGCTTCGGTCAGGCGATGAATTTCCTGCCGCAAAGAAGCGCGGGCCTGTTCCTCAGAGCGCATGCTCCACAGGAGCCCCGCCAGAGCCCTGCGGGTGACGGGGCGGCGATCGGAGAGGGCGAGTATGGCCAGAAGCCCGCGGGTCTTGGCCCCGGTCGGTGTCAGTGACGTGCCGTCGAGCATCTGCACGGACATCACGCTCATCAGGTCAAGTCGCAGGATGGAAGCTTCGGCTTTCCGCACTCCCGGTTTGGTATGATCAAACACGCCCATCAATCCCTGTCTTTCCATTCCGGCTGGCGACGGCCGGTGTTCAGGCGCGTCGGGCAACGGTGTGCCGGGCTGTGCCAATTGTCTGCTATGGGCAGAAACGGGCACGGATCGGCACGTGAACATGGCACCAAACGGTTTCATGACCGTGAATACTTCAGGGAGAACATTCCGGCTTCGTCAGGCGGGACCGCGTGTGACGGGAAAAGATGTCGTTTTTTGTGCGCACAGACGGGAGAATGTGACCATTCGGCGGCTGACCGGACAGGGCTGACACATTTCCGCTCACGGTCCCAAACAAGAAAAGGGGAGCCGAAGCCCCCCTTTCTTTCCAGTCCGAAGGCTGGAGGTGTCCGATCAATGCGCGATCAGGCGACCTGAGCGCCGCTTTCGGCTGTCTCGACGATGTAGGGACCGCCAGTCAGCACTTCGATCTCGACCATGCGGGCGAACAGATTGTCGCCAGCAGCACCCAGATCAAGTACCGCGTTGCCGTCGGTCCAGCGACCCACGCCGCCTTCCCATGCCTGCCAGCCCTCAAGAGCCGTGGCCGTCAGATGGGCGCTGACGCTGTGGCGGCTGCGACCAGCCGTCACGTTGACGTCGCCCACAACCACACCAAGCTGACGGCGGTCATCGCAGAACGGGCCGACCACATCCGCCGGACGTGAGGCGTTGGTGGCGATACGCACAGACGTCACGTCACCCGGCACCATGAAGCTGTAGGTGTTACCAGCGTGACGCACCGGACGGATCTCGCGACCGTTTTCCGTGACCAGACGAATGTTGGTCTCTTCCGTGGTGGTTACCGGCGCGGCGTCGGAGGCAAGTCCCAGCTCCTCGGCGCGGGCGGCCAGACGGTGCCAGATCGGCTCGACCGTCTCGCGATCCGTGGTCAGCGGAGCGGCCGCGTTGCTTTCCCAGCTCTTGCCGCCAGAAATGGTGATGCCGCCAGCGAAGTGCGGACGCAGTGTGCGCACCACCGAGTTCTCGAACGTGCCGCGGTTACCGGTGTCGAGATAGCTCTCGGTGGCCAGACCTTCGGAGACGATCACACCATGCTGCTCAAGCTCGACATGATAGAAGTCGTAATCGGTGATGGAGCGCTCGACCGTGATGGAGCGGCCATTGACCAGCATGCGGACCGGCACGAGACGACCGTCGATGAAGATGCTGTGCTCGGACGTCACCAGCAGATCGCGGTGCGGCATGTTGTCACCGAACGCGTCCTTGCGGATGCGGACCGGATAGGCGTCGGGGTCGAAATCCAGCGCCGCGACATCGGCGTGCGAACGACCGAGCCATGCCAGCGGACGATAGACCGTCTCACCGTTTTCGATCACCGCGATCTCGTCTCCGTCGACCAGAGTCTCCACCAGCTTCTCGCCAGCGCGCGTCAGGATGTGGGTGCCGGCAAGAAAGCAGCCTTCGATCTGACAGGGATCGTTCGGATTGGTGTAAATTGACTGATCGCCGCAGCCAGCCGTTACAGCAACGGGGACACCGATATAGCCGACGCCGTTATTAGCATGCGGATTGGCTGGGGTCGCTACTGTTGGGATAGAGTTGTCTTTTCTAATGATGAGCGTGGAACTGGACGTATAGCTGTCCGGGATTCCCATGTTGTTGCTATAACCGCCGGGAATGTTCTGGGCGCAGATCGCGGAATTGGAGCCAAAGTTCGTGATAATGGCATTCTGCAGTGCGGGGTATGTGTAATACTGGTCGCCACCTGCGGAAATGTCTTCGCCGGGCAGATTGGCTTCATAGACCCACTTACCACTGGTGTTCTCCAGCGTAAGGGTGGAACCACTGGTTCCCATATCGATCTTACCTGCCACATGGGCGTTGGTGTCGATGGTCAAGTGTGCGCCGTTAACGTCGACGCGGATTTCTCACATTTTGTCTGAAGAGTGTTATTCTCTGTTCTGAGAGCTGTGTCCTGTGCGTCTGATCTGGAATGACAACGGCATTTTGCCTCTGGAGGCAGAT
>NZ_WOTH01000009.1 GCF_011516945.1 Acetobacter estunensis | reverse complement strand
CAGAATCTGCCTCCAGAGGCAAAATGCCGTTGTCATTCCAGATCAGACGCACAGGACACAGCTCTCAGAACAGAGAATAACACTCTTCAGACAAAATGTGAGAAATCCGCGACGAAGCTTGCACTGTCCGCTCTTTTGTCTCTGTCCGTTTTTTCTCCTATCCCGGGCCATGCCGGAGACTGGGATTTCGGATCGGGCAAGAATCAGCAGTCAAGCCTGTTTGGAAATGGCGTCAGCACCAAGACCCCCATCAAACATCTTGTTGTGATCTATCAGGAGAACGTCTCCTTCGATCACTATTTCGGAACTTATCCGAAAGCGGCCAACCCCACGGGTGAGCCGAGCTTCCGTGCCCGTTCCGGTACACCGGTTGTCAATAACCTGCTCGCCAACGGTCTGCTTGAGCAGAACCCCAACACCAACTCCGCCAATGGTACGGGCGCGGCTCTGCCGTTCCGTCTTGATCGCACGCAGGCCAGCACGGCGGATCAGAATCACGCTTATACCGCCGAACAGATGGCCTATGACGACGGCAAGGTCGATCTGTTCCCGCTCTACACAGGTAACGGCTCATCCGGTGGCGTGGGAGCGTTCGGCACCAAAGGGCAGGTTCTGGGCTATTACGACGGTAACACCGTGACGGCCTACTGGCGCTACGCCCAGCGTTTCGCCATGAGCGACAATTCCTATACCGACACGTATGGTCCATCCACGCCGGGCGCTCTGGAAGTTGTCTCGGGTCAGACGAACGGTCTGAAGCTGATCGCAACCACCCAGAAACCGTCCACGAAGGAAGCCTCTTCGGCCTATGTCTCTGACGGTCAGGGCGGCTGGACGATGGTCAATGACATCGATCCGGGCTACGACACCTGCTCGTCGGCGACCAATCAGGGCATGATGACGGGCCGCAACATCGGTGATCTGCTCAACGAGCGTGGCATCACATGGGGCGGTTTCATGGGCGGGTTCGACCTGTCCCTGTCCAACTCCGACGGATCGACGGGTTGCACGCGCAAGACGTACTCGACCATCGTGTCCGAGAACGTTGCCGACTACATTCCGCACCATAACTGGTTCCAGTATTACGCGAGCACGGCGAACCCCACACACGCCCGTCCGACTTCGGTCAAGTCGATTGGTTACACCTATGTTCCCGGCACTTCGACCAAGGATCCGGCCAATCATGAATATGACCTGAAGGATTTTTACACGGTTGCGAAATACGGCAATCTTCCGGCAGTTTCTTTTGTGAAGATGCCGGCCTATCAGGACGGTCACGCAGGTTATTCCGATCCGTTGGATGAGCAGGTTGGCGTCGTTGACGTGATCAACATGCTTCAGAAACTTCCTGACTGGCGCGACACTGCCATCCTGATCGCCTATGACGATTCTGACGGCTGGTATGATCACGCTTATGTCGCCCCGACCCACGGTTCATTCGACTCTTCTGCCGATCAGTTGAACGGGGCCGGGGTATGCGGCACGGGCACGGCGCCGAAGGGCGTGGACGGCAAGCCGGTCAATGGTCGTTGCGGCCCGGGCACACGTATCCCGCTGATCGCGATCTCTCCTTGGGCCCAGCGTAACCATGTCAGCCACACTCTGACGACGCAGGCGTCCATTGTCCGCTTCATCGAGGATAACTGGCTGGGCGGTAAGCGTCTTGGACAGGGTTCGTTCGACGCCACGGCTGGCAAGATCGACGATCTGTTCGATTTCCGTGGTGAGCCGCACACAGAGAAGCTGATCCTCGATCCGGACACGGGCGACATTCGCTCAGGCAGTATCTCGGGCAATGACAGCAGTAAGAACTCCAATAAGGATGACTCACCGTTCAACGCCGGTCATTCCAGTTCTTCGTCGAGCCAGAGTTCTTCGGCCTCGGGGCTGACTGGTCTTCTTGCCGCAATCTGGTCCTTCCTGTCTCAGTATGTCTGATCTCTTCCGTTCGATGCAGCCCGCTCTGGGCTGCATCACTCTTCTTGCTTTTCTGTGGACGGGAACCTCGGCGGCGTTGGCGGCCGGGTCCTGTCTTCCGGCGTCTGACGGCAGCAATCCCTGTCCGGTGGAATTGCGACGTCCGGATGTTCATCCGCTTTCGGCAATGGCCGAGATCGGAAAACAGATTTTCAACGATCCATTGCTGTCGGGTTCAGGTGTTCTGTCCTGCGCCTCATGCCACGAAGTAGCCAATCATTACGCACCGTCCGGTCAGACAGCGGTCTTTAGCGGTGGACAGGATCTGAATCGTCAGGGACGGCGTGCCATTCCGACGCTGACCTATGCCGAGCGGCGACCTAATTTCAGCATCGGTGTGGATGATCCCACAAGCGAGGCGGCGCCTGCGATAGTGGCCACGACAGCCAATGCGACACGTGGCGGCAAGAGTGCCGCCAATCCAGCGGCCTCTGCCGGCAATATGGTGCCACAGGGCGGTCTGTTCTGGGATGGTCGTGCTGATACGTTACAGCAGCAGGCGCTGGGTCCGCTCTACGATCCGGCTGAAATGGCGTCCACACCGCAGAAGGTGATCGACCGGATCAGCAACGCGCCCTATACGTCCGATCTGAAACAACTCGCGGGCATAGCGGGAGAGGCGTCCTCCTCCTTCCTTATGTCCGAAGCGATGTTCGCTCTTGCCCGTTATCAGATCGAGGATCCGTCCTTTCACCCGTACAACAGCAAATTCGATGCGTGGCTGGAAGGAAAGGAGTCATTCACGCCACTGGAACGGGTTGGGTATCTGGCGTTCAACGATCCGCAAAAAGGCAATTGTGCGGCGTGTCATATCGACACCGTGCAAGGCAATCGTCTGTCTCCGCTGTTTACCGATCATCAGTACGAGGCGCTGGGTGTACCCCGGAATATGGACATCGCGCGCAATCATGATCCGGCTTATGCGGATCTGGGTGTGTGTGATCGTCAGCCGAACAGTCGTCGTGCGCTGAGCGTTTATTGTGGGATGTTCGCGACGCCGACACTGCGTAATGCCGCCACCCGCCATGTGTTTTTTCACAATGGGGTGTTTCACTCTCTCAAGGAAGTGATGGATTTTTACGCATTGCGCGATCTTGAGCCGTCAAAATTTTATCCCGTGGGGGATGACGGACAGGTGCGGAAATATAACGATCTTCCTGTCCGATATCGTGACAACCTCGATACGGTGGATGCACCATTTGACCGCAAGCCCGGCGATCGGCCCGCAATGACAGAAGAAGACCGTGCGGCAATCATTGCCTTTATGCGCACGCTGACCGATCGATAAACGTGTTTTGTGAATGCAATGCAGGCGGATTGCGGAGCCGGCAGTTTTATAAAACTGCCGGCTCCGCGTCTTTCAGACGTGTTCAGAAATATGTGTAAGAGCGGCTCTGGGTCGAGAACAGAGAAGCCATTTTCGCAGTCAGGCGTGGAGCCATCATGGCGTGAGCGTGTAGCGTGGGATGTACCTTATCGCTCGCAAGGAAGCCGCCATAAGCCGTATTGATCATGCGTGAGATATCTTCACCGAAATCCAGCAGCGTGACTTTGTTGTCGTTGGGATTGGCGGTTTGATAGGCCGTGACCGCCGCCTGATAGAGAGGCAGATACAGGTCGGAGTTGATTCCGAACTTGTCACGAAATGACCACGGAACCTGAACCACGATCCAGGCGTTCGGAGCCGTCTCGCGCAGGGCTTCCATGCTCTGGGTGAGAGCCGCCTGGAAGTCGGATGGGGTCATATGGCCATAATAGGCGTCGTTGTAGCCATAGTTCAGGTAAAATGCGAACGGCTCCTCGCCCGTGTCTCCGTAAGCGCTCCAATGCCCCGCGCTATCGAGCACACTGGTCTGGCTGTCGATCAGATTCCAGCGGCTGCCACTGTCAAGCTTGCCGCCCTGACCACCGCTGGAACCCGTGATCTTGTAGAAATACGGCACACTTCCATCGCCGCTCTGGGAAAAGCCGGTACCGCCATTGGCCATCATGGAGATGTCATACCCCATCTCGTCGAGCGCCTGCGCCAGAAAGAACGAAAAATCGCAGAGATTGTCGCCATAATACGTGGTCGCGTTGTCCACCACATTGTTGGCGTTGACACCTTCCGTGATGCTGTCACCGATCATGACCACATAGGGCCGCATGGCGGGCGCTTCGGCAGGGGACGAGCCGGAATCAAGCTGGACACCGAGGATCTGCACCAGTTCGGTGGCTGTCGTGACCGGCCAGCGGGCATTGGCGGTGATCGCGGAATAGGACAGATAGAAATCCAGCCGGTTCTCGCTGTTTGCGATGATGTTGGACAGTGTGATGTCGGCGTTGGCGGCACTGCGCAAGGTGGGCACGCCATTGACGAAGTAACTGACCAGGTTTCCGGCTTTCGCATTGCCAATTTTTACCACGGCCGTGGGGTTGGTGCCTGCGTTCCAGACAAAGCGGAACCACGCACCGTTCCACGCCGAACGCCGCCACTGACTGCCGCTGCGGCCCTCATCGCCGGTCCAGTTTCCGGGGCTGAAGCAAAATGCGGTGCTGTTCACCGAGACAATCGAACTGATTGTTACGGAGAGGGCAGTTGGATTGGCCAGGCCGGCGTTATTGCTGGATGCGAGACTGACGGTGCCCGCCGCCGATGGCGTGAATGTCACGGTGACAGGCGCGGTGCTGCCTGCAGGAACCGTGACAGTGGAGGGAGAGAATGTGCCGGCAACCCCAGAGGCACTGAGTGTGAAGGTTACAGGCACGGGCTGCGAAGAGCCACCTGCTGGGGTGAGGGTCACCGTGACGGGTTCACCGATCATCGCCGTGCTGGCGGCTGTCAGGGTGTAACTCGTCCAGGCGGATGTCGCAGTGAAAGCGAGAGCCTGCGGATCGGCCAGACTGCTGTTGTTGGTGACGGAAAGGCTGCCGCTGCCCGCAGTGGACGGCGTGAAGGTAAAGCTCGTGGATGTGGTGCTTCCCGCCAGCAGCGTGACGCTTGTGGGATTGAAGGTGCCGGCCAATGTGCTCGCAGGCGTGATCACGACGTTTGCACTGAGCGTGGTCTGTGAGGACGGAGTGACGATGAAGGTGGAAGCCTGTCCCACCGTGAGTGTCGTCGCGCCGGACAGGACATAGCTGCTGGAACTGTTGGTGCTTGTCGCAGTGAGCGTGACCGGCGCAGGGTTGGAGAGTGAACCGGAGTTCGTGAAAGAGAACGTGCCCGATCCTGCAACGGATGGTGTGAACGTACAGGTTACGGCAGCCGTGCTGCCAGCCGGGAAGGTTACGCTTGCGGGAGAGAACGTGCCCGCGAGCGTGCTCGACGGTGTGACGGTGACCGCAGACGACAGAGCCGCGCCCGCGCCGGGGGTGAGCGTAAAGGTAGCGGCTGTCCCCACGGTCAGGATGGACGGTGTGGAGACGGAATAGGTGGTGAAAGCCGTCTGGCTGCTGCTTGCCGTCAGGGTCTCGCTTGCAGGATTGCTAAGCGAGCCGCTGTTGGTGAAGGAAAGTGTGCCCGACCCGGCGGCGGACGGCGTGAAGGTGAACGAGACCGCAGCCGTGCTGCCAGCGGGAATGGTGACGGTCGTGGGACTGAAACTGCCCGCAAGCGTGGAGGCCGGTGTGATGGTGACGGCGGAGGAGAGAGCCGCGCCCGAACCCGGTGTAACGGTGTAAACCGTGCCTGCGCCGACTGTCAGCGACGTTGCACCGGACACGGTATAAGTGGAAAAAGCGGCCTGAGCCTGGGCCACTGTCACCAAAAGGCTTGTTGGATTTGTAAGCGAGGCCGAGTTGGTGAAGGACAGCGTTCCTGATCCGGTGGTGGTCGGCGTGAAGGTGAACGTCACGGCGGCGGTGCTGCCTGCCGGAATGGTGATGGCGGCAGGGCTGAATGTGCCTGCAAGCGTGGAGGCTGGTGTAATGGTGACGGCGGAAGCGAGCGCCGTGCCGCTGCCCGGTGTGACGGTATAAGTCGAGGCAGCGCCTGCTGTCAGCGAAGCGGGACCGGAAATCATGTAGGTCGAAAACGCAGATGCCGCAGCGGACGATGTGACCGAAAGAGCCGCCGGGTCGCTCAGGCTCGCATTGTTCGTGGTGGAGATCGTGCCCGATCCGGTGGCGGACGGTGTGAAGGTGAAGGTTGCGGCCGCCGTGCTGCCGGCCGCAATGGTCACGGTGGTGGGGGAGAATGTGCCTGCCAGCGTGCTTGTCGGCGTAATGACGGCAGCCGTTGACAGCGCAGTGCCAGCGCTCGGTGTGACGGTAAAGGTGGAGGTGGTGCCTGCCGTCAGGGAGGCGGGGCCGGTGAGAGTGTAGGCTGTGAACGGTGTGGTTGCAGCCGCCTTGTAAGAAGCGAAAGAGGAAAGACTGGCGCTATTGCTGGCGCTTCCGGCTCCTCCTTTGTAGCTGTACGCGCACAGACCGATGGAGCCTGTCACGTTCTGGAGAGTGGCTTCCGTATCGGTGAAGGTCTTGGTGAGAACAGTCGTGCCTGCGGCGTTCGTGGCTGTCAGGTTGAAGGTTGTGGTCGCGCTGTCGGTCTGGGACCAGTCAAAAGAGAATGTGAAATCTGTTCCGGCCCCGACACCCGGCGAGAATACGGCCGTCGTGTCACCGATCCAGGTTGCTGTGCCATTCACGACCTTGTAGTAGCCAAAATAGCAGTTTTTACTTGTTTTGGCGTCATATTCGACACCAACCATGTAGCATGTGGGGGACGATGTGCTGCGGTTGGAGCGGATGACTGCGTAAAAACGCTGATAGGCCGTGGCCGTTGCCGTAAAGGTGACTTTGCCGTCCTGTACATCTTCGCTGGTAGGGCGCAGGAGCTGCTTGTGAAAATAGGTGGTGGAATCATCCACACTCATGCGGAGAAGATTGGAACTGTCAGTGGAGAAAACCCCGCCGACGGCATCGATCCAGCCGTCCACCAGTGTGGTTCCCGCGGTTGTGACGGCTGCGGTGGGGCCGGTAAAGGCTGTGGTGTCATGAAGAAGAGTAAAATCGGTCATTAAATCTGTCTTTTCTGTCAGGAAGAGCGAACGTGTCCCAGAAGGTGTTTCCGTGTCGAGCCGCACGGATATTTGAAAAATCCTTTTTCAATAAAACGACTGTTTCATATCATTGTCATGAAGGTGGAGGAGGCATGAAAAGGGAGAACATGTCGATCCTGTTACCCTGTTGCTGCTCGCAGCCGTGGGAACCCGCAACGGATCGAAAAGGGATCGTTCGTCACGAGTACGTCCGCGTGTCGCCTGACAGATATCAGTCCCCGTTCGTGATGAAGTGGTCAGAAAAGAAAAAGGTGCATATTCATGCTGTATGAAGCGCCAGCCTGTTCATGCGTGAACGTGTATGATCGCAAGTACAAAAGATGCGTAATCCGATTTCTCCGCGTGGGCGCGGGAATCGGCACTTCCATTTCGATCAGGAAGAACTGTGGAGCGGCGGATATACGTAATCGGTGAAAGAAAAGGGGCGCGTGTCCTGCCCGAACCGTGTCCCTCCCTTCGTCAGCTTTCGGCGGCAGCCTCTTCCAGTGCGCCTTGAGCTGCGAACCACTCCTCTTCCGCCTGTTCCGTATCCTTTTTCAGAGCGGCAAGTTTGGTGGTCAGCTTCGTCACATCTTCGCCCGATGAGGTTTCATAAAGCGTGGGATCGGCCAACTTCGCCTCAATCTTTCCGCATTCACCAGAAAGTTTCGCAACCTTGGCCTCAGCCTCTTTCACGCGCTTGCGCAAGGGCGCCAGAGCTTTTCGTGCTTCGGCTTTTTCCCGTCGATCTTCTTTTCGTCCGGCGGTCGTGTCGGCTGGTTTCGCGTTGCCACGTGCCGTCGCACGGGATTGTTCCAAAGGCCATGTGCGATATTCGCTCATATCGCCTTCAAATGGCGTGACCTTGCCGTTCGCCACCAGCCACAGACGATCCGCCACCATTTCCACAAGATGGGCGTCATGGCTGATAAGCAGAACCGCCCCGGCAAACTCGGACAGCGCACGTACGAGCGCATCCTTGGCGTCCAGATCAAGATGGTTCGTCGGTTCATCGAGGATGAGCAGTTGCGGGGCGTCGCGCGTGGCGAGCGCAAGTAACAGTCGGGCCTTTTCACCACCAGAGAGTTCACTCACCTTCGTTTCGGCCCGGTTTGCATCCAGTCCGAAGCGGGCAAGCTGGGAGCGCACCTCGGTCGGCGTGGCCTTTGGCAAAGCCCGCGCCATATGGCCGATGGGCGTATCGGTCATCACGAGTTCTTCAGCCTGATGCTGTGCGAAATATCCCACTTTCAGACGTGGGCTGTGATTGACCGTGCCGGACATGGGTGTGAGACGCCCGGCCACCAGCTTGGCAAAAGTGGATTTACCGTTCCCGTTCGCGCCTAGCAGGGCGATGCGGTCTTCCATGTCGATGCGCAGCGAAATGTCTGACAGCACCACACGTCCTTCATAACCCGCTGTGACATGGTCCATCGTCAGCATGGGCGGTGGCAGGGGCATTGGCTCGGGGAACGCGAATTGCGTGGGGGTGTCTTCCACCACACTGTCGATGACGGGAAGTTTCTCCAGCGCCTTAAGGCGAGCCTGCGCCTGTTTCGCCTTCGTGGCCTTGGCGCGGAAGCGATCCACGAAGGACTGCATATGCGCCCGCCGCGCCGCCACCTTTTCTGCGGCGCGCGCCTGCTGCAACGCCTGCTCGGTGCGGATGCGCACGAATTCCTCATAACCGCCCGGCGTGAGTGAGAGCTTGCCACGATCCAGATGCGCGATGGCATCCACACAGGAATCCAGCAATCCACGGTCATGACTGACGATCAGCGCCGCACCGCCGAAACGCGCAAGCCAGCCTTCCAGCCAAAGCGTGGCTTCAAGATCGAGGTGGTTGGTCGGTTCATCTAGAAGCAGAAGGTCCGGCTCAAGAAACAGCGCCGTTGCCAGCGCCACGCGCATGCGCCAACCGCCTGAGAAATCCGACACAGGTCTTCCTTGGGCGTCTGCGTTGAAACCCAGACCGGAGAGGATGCTGGCCGCGCGGGCCGGCGCGCTGTCGGCATTGATGGCCAACAGGCGTTCATGGACTTCCGCAATGCGCTGCGGATCGGTAGCGGTCTCGGCTTCCGCAAGCAGGGCCGCGCGTTCGGTGTCCCCCGCAAGCACGGTTTCGATCAGTGACGTCGGACCGGACGGAGCTTCCTGCTTCACACGGCCGAGGCGCGCACGCGAGGACAGGCGGATATCGCCCCCATCCGGGGAGATGTCTCCGGCAATCGCGGCCAGTAGGGTGGATTTGCCCGCGCCGTTGCGTCCGACCAGACCGACCTTGCGCCCCGGTTCGATCGAGAGACTGGCCTGATCGAGCAGCGTGCGGCCCGCAATGCGAAGGGTCAGATCATGAATGACAAGCAGGCTCACCGGAACTCTCGCGTCGGATCGAGGAAAAGGGGAGGGGCGCGTAGCCCTCCGGGCCGTTCCATAGCATCCGTCCTTCCAAAGCCCTACCCGAAGACGCGAGAATGCTCTAGATGAGCCTCAGCTGCGGGCTTGCCCGCGCTCCGTTTCGCGCAACGCGGAGCGACAGACCAAACGAGGGAGCCGAACATGGCCGTTGAACGTACCCTTTCCATCATCAAGCCCGATGCCACGCGCCGCAACCTGACCGGCAAGATCAATGCCGTGTTCGAAGACAACGGCCTGCGCATCGTCGCCCAGAAGCGCGTGCAGCTCACGCCCGCACAGGCCGGCGCATTCTACGCCGTGCACATGGAGCGCCCGTTCTACGGCGATCTCGTCTCCTTCATGACGTCCGGCCCCGTGGTCGTGCAGGTTCTCGAAGGCGAGAACGCCGTGGCCAAGAACCGTGAGGTGATGGGCGCGACCGATCCGAAAAAGGCCGAGCCGAAGACGATCCGCGCTCAGTTCGCCGAGAGCATCGAGGCCAACTCGGTCCACGGTTCCGACAGCGCCGAGAACGCCGCCAACGAGATCCGCTTTTTCTTCGCCGAGACGGAAATCCTGCCCTGATCTGAGGGTGGTTTCTGACGGGCCGGAGCTTCTCCGGTCTGGACGATAGAATGCGGGACGGTCGCTGAGTGAGAGCCATGTTCTCCTCAGCGGCCGTTTTCGTAGGAAGTGTCAGGTGAACAAGATTGGCTTCAAGGTGGCTTGCGGCGGCCTTTGTTACGTGGGTAAGAAAGGTTGGCCGTAAGGCGTTTTGGGTTGGTGGATTTTTGACCTGCCTTATTGTTCTTTGAAATCAATGGGTTTCAGGAAGAGTGTTCCCCGCAGACGCGGGGATGAACCGTTCTGGCCGTCCATGCAGATCGTGCCGACTCCGTGTTCCCCGCAGACGCGGGGATGAACCGTAAAGACCTCGACCGGGAGGCAGTCAGACGCAGTGTTCCCCGCACACGCGGGGGTGAACCGATCCGCGTGGATAATCCCCGGACTGGAACGGTCGAGATACCAACAATTATTGGAGGGCATAAGTCGTTCTCATGGGCATCATGAAAGCAGAGCTATGTGGTGACACGGTGATATTCTCTCCGCCGTAGCCACCTCCCAAGGGGCGCAATGCAGGGTTCTCGGGAGGTCCTGCCCGCATGGCTCTGCTCTCCGCATTTTGAGACAGATCACTCAACTTGTCCTGCCTCCGGTTGCGCAGACGTTTGTGCCCCACTCTTTGCACTCCACCCTGAACTTCGGCATACTCCCGGACCCGTCGCGTGACGGGTCCGTTTCATCATGTGTGTAAAGACACGGCCAAGGCTCAGAAAACTTGGCCAAGACGACAGGAACCGACCATGAGTGTCATGCTCACCCGCTCCGCTCCGATTCAGACAGCCGCTCCCGTGGTTGCCAACTGGTCGCCGGAGAGCTGGCGCTCGTTTCCCATCAGGCAGGTGCCGTCCTATCCGGACGAAGCGGCGCTGAAAGCCGTCGAGGGACGCCTGCACCGCTATCCGCCGCTGGTCTTTGCGGGGGAGGCGCGTCGTCTGCGCGCCCATCTGGCAGAAGCCGCAGCCGGTCGGGCCTTCGTTCTGCAAGGGGGCGCCTGCGCGGAAAGCTTCTCCGAGTTCTCGGCCGATATCGTCCGCGACACGTTCCGCGTGCTGCTTCAGATGTCCGTGGTGCTGACCTTCGGCGCCAAGGTGCCGGTGGTGAAGATCGGTCGCATGGCCGGGCAGTTCGCCAAGCCGCGCTCGTCCGACATGGAGACGGTGGGCGATGTGTCGCTGCCGTCCTATCGTGGCGACATCATCAATGGACCGGCCTTCACGGCGGAAGACCGCGTGCCCGATCCCGTGCGCATGGAGACCGGCTACTTCCAGTCGGCCGGAATCCTCAATCTGGTGCGTGCGTTCTCGCGTGGCGGTTATGCCAACCTGCACCGCGTCAATCGCTGGAATCTTGGCTTTGTCGAGCGTTCGCCGCTGGCCGAGCGTTATCGCGCGCTGGCTGAACGCATCGATGAGACACTTTCCTTCATGTCGGCCTGTGGCCTGAACGCCACGAGCGCTCCGCAGATCGATGAGACGGAGTTCTACACGTCCCATGAGGCGCTCTTGCTGCCTTATGAACAGGCCCTGACCCGCATCGATTCCACTTCGGGCGAGTGGTATGACTGCTCCGCTCACTTCCTGTGGATCGGGGATCGCACCCGCCAGCCGGAGGGCGCGCATGTGGAGTTCCTGCGTGGTGTGCGTAACCCGATCGGCATCAAGGTCGGTCCGACGACACAGATCGGGGATCTGGAGAAGCTGCTTGAAATCCTCAACCCAGAGGACGAAGCCGGACGCATCACACTGATCTCGCGTATGGGCGCCTCCAAAATCCGCGATCACCTGCCAGCGCTGGTGCAGGCGGTGAAGGGAACGGGTCGCACCGTGACATGGGTGTCCGACCCGATGCATGGCAACACCATCTCGACTGCAAGCAAGGTGAAGACGCGTTCGTTCGAGGCGATTCTCTCCGAGGT
Source organism: Acetobacter estunensis (assembly GCF_011516945.1). Taxonomy (GTDB): domain Bacteria; phylum Pseudomonadota; class Alphaproteobacteria; order Acetobacterales; family Acetobacteraceae; genus Acetobacter; species Acetobacter estunensis. Next base: position 102,744 of record NZ_WOTH01000009.1, on the reverse strand, counting down.
GCAGGGATTCTTTGACATCCTGACCAACGAAGGCGTGTCGCCGGGCGGCGTTCACATGGAAATGACCGGTCAGAACGTGACGGAATGCGTGGGCGGCGCGCACCAGCTCACGGAGAATGATCTGGGCGAGCGGTATGAGACGTTCTGCGATCCGCGCCTGAACGCGGAGCAGTCGCTGGAACTGGCGTTCCTCATGGCGGAAGAGCTCAAGGGGCGTGCCCACTCACTCGTTTCCGAAGCCTGATCGACGAGGGATACCCGCCGGGGGAGGCGCATGCGCTGCCACCGGCGGGTTCCTGTTCCGTCTTTTGTGATGCCTGCGACGGGGTTGTCCTCTGCGCCATCCTGCGTCCTGATACGGCATTCCTCCGCATGACGGAGCCAGAGTAAAAGGACGGCAGAGATGTCCCGTTCCAGTCAGCCCTCTCCAAAAGCTCCATCACCGAACACGGCGCTTGGTGTCGCCGGGTCGCTCTGTGCGGCCCCGATTGATGACGCCGCCATCCGGGCACGCACCGACAGCTACTTCAACCGCACGAAAGACATTGTCTCCCGTTTTGGGGATTGTGTGGTGACGTATGCTGTCTTCATCCGTCGTCCGGTGCTGTCGGCCACGGCTATGGTGGAAACATGGCTTGCCAATATTGCGCGGGAACGTGGGATCGAGATCCTTGTCGAGCCGGTGTTCACCGAAGGCGAATGGGTGGGAGCGGGCGAGCCTCTGCTCTACATCACGGGGTTCTTTTCCCATCTTGTGGATCTGGAAACGCTCGTTCTCCAGAAACTCGGTCCGTGCTGCGTGGCAGCGCACCGGGCCTATCAGATGGCCCTTTCCCTGCCCAAGGCACAGTTTCTGGCCATGGAAGCCCGGCACTGCGCGGGCTACGAGATGCAGGAACTGATGGCCTATGGCGCGTCCGTCGGCAGTCGGGCCGCCCAGCGTGAGGGGGCTGTGGGCTTCGTCGGCGGAGCGAATGACGCGACAGCGGTATATTTCGGACAGGACCACGGCTACGGCACCATGCCGCACGCGCTGATCGGTTACGCCGGGTCCACGCTGCGCGCCGCGTCCATGTTCCACGAAGTCTATCCGGACAGCGATCTCGTGGTGCTGGTGGATTACTATGGGCGCGAGATCACGGACGGTCTGGCTGTGTGTCGCCGCTTCTCCGAACTGGCGGCGCAGGGGCGCGTGGCGCTGCGACTGGATACGCATGGCGGGCGTTTCATGGAAGGGCTGGACCCGCAGGAATCCTATGCCGTTCTGGATCGGTACGTGCCCGATGCCATCCGCCGCTACCGCTCTGAGAGCGAGTTGCGCAATCTGATCGGCACGGGCGTTTCGGCCGCCGCCATCTGGCATATGCGCGAGACCTTGGACGCGGCAGGCTTCGAGAAAGTGAAGATCGTGGTCTCGTCAGGTTTCGGTGTGACGAAATGCGCCAGTATGGCGGATGCCAGTGCTCCTATTGACGTGGTAGGGACGGGTTCCTTTATCCCCAAGCTGTGGAACGAAACGTATGCCACGGCGGACATCGTGACCTATGCCGGGGTGGAGAGCGTGAAAGTGGGGCGTGAGTTCTTGCTTCCCTCCATGCGCCGCGCCGAGGAAAGCCGCCGCCGGCTCCTCCATCCCTGAGATCGCAGCCTTATTCTTTCTTTCAGAGAGTGCCGATGACGAACACCGAACACGCCCATGACGAAACCCCGGACGCGCAGGATGACAAAGGCGGATTCGTCGTTCGTATTCTCGATCTTTCGGGCGGTGCGGAGGACAATATAGTTGAAGACGTGAAGGGTTTTCACGACATTGCCCATGCCAACGCCTTCGCGCGGGCCTATGTGCGCGACAGCATCGAGCGGTGCCGGGTGCCGGGCGCGTCATCCCGCGAGACGCTACAGGCGTGGTTCGCTTATGGTGAGAACGCGGAAGTGCTCGATGCGGGTGAGGACGGATGGAAGTCGTCCACCGAACTCAACGATTTCGTTGAACATCCCGCCACGCGGATGGACCGTGACTGGCGCGCGCTCGATCCGCGTCGTCTGATCGATGAAGAGGATGAAATCTTTACGGACAGCGAGGACTGAGAGGGAGGGACGGGATATCGATTCTTCCCGTCGCTTCGGCTTCCGGGCTGATCAGTAGCCGCTTCAGTCCGGTAAGATCGGGATGAACGTGACGGGCGTCACGTCGCATGATGAGCTTGCGGTTTTCCAGCACGCCCAGCGCGCGACTGACCGTCTCCACAGTGGTGCCCAGATAGTCGGCGATGTCCGAACGATCCATAATGAGCGTCAGGATGCCAGTGGAGGCATTGTAACATTCGGGCTGGCGGCAGCACTCGATCACAAAGCCTGCCACGCGTTTGAGAATGGGACGATGCGTCACCAGCAGAAGATGACGCTGGTTCATGCGTAACTCCGCCACTGCGCCAATCAGAAAGGCGCTCTGAAGCTGGGGATCTTTCGTGAACAGATCGCGCAGATCGGACAGACGGAACCGTTCCAGTTCGCAGTCTGTCAGAGCTGTGGCTTCATTCAGATAGGCGTCGTTCTCGAACAGGCCGAACGGATCGCCCGGCCAGTGAAAAGCGAGAACCTGACTGCGACCATCTTCCAGTTGATGGGTGATGCGCACGAGGCCTTTGCGCACCAGAAACACCATCTCCGCATGGGTGCCCTGACCATAGATTACCGTCTTGGCTGACACCTGCACCGACTGGGCAATGCCGGCAACAAGAGTGCGTTGTTCGGGGGACAGCACGATCGTGGGGACAGGTCCGGCTTCGGGCTGCGTGCGTTGGTCTTCTGCACGCGCACGAAGGGGAAGGGGCCGTGAGACCGGGGCATCCATGGTGAGGCATCCTGCTGGGTGGAACAGATTGTCGGTAGCCAGCCCGCTTGCCTCCGTCAATGCGTCATGCCGTTTGGGGGAACTCCGCAAAACATGAGGACATTATTCCTTCCTGTCATCGGCGGGTTTTCCGGCTCTCAGAGAAAGCCTGCTTTAAGATATGACTGGCAGGAAAGAGGCAGGAGGATCTTCTGCCCATGACGCCCCAGCCCGATTCAGCCGCTCACATTGAGCGGGACGCCGTTATCGCGCGCTGTCGCAAGCTGGAACTCGTGGAGGATTTCGTGCGTATGCGTCGGGAGGTGTTGCGGTATCTCGCGCACACTCCCGATGATGCGATTGCGTTGTCGTTATTGGCCCGCACCCACTTCCGGCTCGGTCACCCGGTTCGGGCACTGGCGCCTTTGGTGCGATGTTGCCGTCATTCGGAACATTTCGTTTTTCGGCTGCTGTACGCTCATGCACTGAGTCGGGTGGGGTGCGCGGAAGAAGCTCTGTCACAACTGGAGAACGGCGCACGGCGAATGCCCGAAACCAGTCTGTCCTTCTTTACGGCCGGTGTGGCGTTCGAAGGGATCGGAGAGACGGAGCGCGCCATCCGGTTCTACACCCGCGCTCTTGAACTGGAGCCGGGAGAGCCATCGGCCTGCCACAGACTGGGGCGGCTTTTGCTCGCCACACCCCAGACACAACGTGCCTTGGAACTTCTTTTGCGCGCAGCAGAAGGCAGCCCGGACAATCCCAACTGTCATCTCGACCTGAGTGTGGGGCTGGAACTGGTCGGGCGATTTGAAGAGGCGCTGTCAGCGGTAGAGAAAGCCCTCACTCTGGAACCGGACAATCTGGTCGCCCTGCATAACCGCAGCCATCTTCTCATCCTGCTCAATCGTTCCACAGGCGCTGTGGCGGCTGCCGAGGCAGCGCTTCGCGTGCAGCCTGCCTATCCCAAGACAGAATTTACGCGGGCCATGGCGTTGCTGAAATCGCGGCAATGGGAAAAGGGATGGGAGGCGTATGAATCCCGGTGGCGCTATTGCCAGACACCACGCGCAGACATTCCGGCTCCTCTGTGGACAGGGGAAGACCTGCACGGACGCCGGATTCTTCTTCACACCGAACAGGGATTGGGAGACTCTCTCCAGTTTATCCGCTTTGCGACATCTGTCGCCGCGTTAGGGGCGCATGTGTTCGTGGAGGCGCCTCCACAGCTTCGGCGGTTGTTTCAGCACGTGCAAGGCGTGGCGGAGGTGGCCAGCTTTTTCCCCACGACGGCGACCTTCGATTATCATTGTCCACTTGCCAGTCTGCCTTATCGTTTGGGCGTGATCCCGGAACAGCTTCCGCGCGGGCCGTATCTGTCCGTGCCCCCGTCCGAAGCTGAGGCGGGAAAACAGTTTGTCCGGGAATTGGCAAAGCCGCGTGCGGAAGATGTGGTTGTCGGCCTCGTCTGGTCGGGAAACCCGCGTCCTCACAAGGTTCGTTCCCACGCCATGGATCGCCGCCGCTCCATTTCGCTGGACGATCTGGCGCCACTTTTTGGCGTGGCGAGCGTGCGGTTCGTCAGTTTCCAGATGGGGGAGGCTGCGCGACAGTTGCAGACCACCAGCCTGCCGGTGGTGAACGGCATGGCAGGCGTGAGGGATTTCGAGGACACCGCCGCGCGGCTGATGGGCGTTGATCTGCTGATTTGTGTCGATACATCGGTTGCACATCTTGCCGGTGGACTCGGCCTGCCGGTCTGGATGCTGTCACGCTTCGATGGATGTTGGCGTTGGATGGAGGAACGGGACGACACCCCGTGGTATCCCACCCTGCGTATCTTCCGGCAAAGCGTGCCGGGGGAGTGGTCGGATGTCATCGACGCGCTTCGTGCAGGGCTTGTGAAACGCGTGGCGCGGCAGCCCGAAAAGGCTGCGGAATCCCGGACGCTCATGCCTGCTACATAAGGAGAGGCAGGCATGAGCCGGAACGTGGATGCGAGGACACGCGCGTCATGTGCAAGAAACCGTGCCGGCTTGTTGCTTGTCGAGTCTGTCGTCGCCTCTGGCGTTTCCCGCTCGGCCCCGGCATAAATCGCGCATGAAACTTCGCTTCGCGCCCAGTCCCACCGGCATGCTGCACGTCGGAAACGCCCGTCAGGCCATTGCCAACGCCCTCTTCGCCCGTCGTCACGGTGCGACGTTCCAACTGCGCATCGATGACACCGATACGGGTCGTTCACGTGAGAGCTTCGCTGAGGCCATCCGCACGGATCTGACGTGGCTTGGCATCCACTGGGACGAGACCTTCCGCCAGACCGAACGTCTGGATCGTTACGCCGCCGCTATCGAAGCGCTGAAAGCGTCCGGTCGTCTCTATCCCTGTTTCGAGAGTGAGCAGGAACTGGCCGCCAAGCGCGAGATGCGCATTCGCCAGCACAAGCCGCCGCTTTATGATCGCGCGATGCTCAAGCTCACGCCACAGCAGCGCGCACAGGCCGAAGCGAACGGCAAGGTGCCTTACTGGCGTTTCAAACTGACCGATGGCAGCAAGAAGTGGAAAGACCTCGTGATGGGGGACTGTTCTGTCAAGCTCACCGCCATCTCCGATCCGGTGCTCGTGCGCGCCGATGGCACCGTGCTGTATACGCTGGCTTCCGTGGTGGACGATCTGGAAACGGGCATCACCCATATCATTCGTGGTGAAGACCACGTGACCAACACCGGCGTGCAGATCGACATCGCCGAGGCGCTGGGTGCCAAGCCAAACCGCTTCACCTTCGCGCATCTGCCGCTCCTTCTGGATGAGGGCGGCGGCAAGCTGTCCAAGCGTTTTGACGCGCTTTCGCTCAAGACGATGCGTCAGGACGGCGTGGAGGCTGAGGCTGTGGTGTCCTACCTCGCGCGGCTGGGCAGTTCGGATGATCCGGAGCCGCTGCCCTTCGATGAACTGGCCGCCACGTACGATCTTTCGCATATCTCGAAATCGGCCGCGCGTTTCGACATGCGCCAGCTTCTGGGGCTTAATCGCCGCGTGCTGGCCGCATTGCCGTTCGAGGCCGCGCGCGATCGTCTCCCGCAGGGGGCCACGGAAGCATTCTGGCTGACGATCCGCAGCAATATCGAACTGTTCTCCGAAGCCCGTCACTGGTGGGACGTGACGCATGGCGACATTGTCTCCCCCGTGCAGGAAGGCGACGAAGCCTATCTCGCGCAGGCCGCCTCTCTGCTGCCGCCCGCACCGTGGGACGAGACGACGTGGGCCACATGGACCGCCGCTCTGAAAGACGCGAGCGGACGCAGCGGCAAAGCACTGTTCCGTCCGCTTCGGCTGGCGCTCACGGGCGAAGAGCATGGACCCGAACTGCGCGATCTGCTGCCCATGATCGGCCCCGACCGGGCTAAGACGCGACTGCTCGTGGGGGTCTGAAAGAGAGCGGGACCGTCAGGTAATCCTGCAACGGTCCCATCGCTTTCCCGCATGACCCGGTGTTTTCTCGGGCAAAAACTGTTTCGGAAAACCACCAGCTTCAACGACGTTTTTCTCTTTCCTGTACGGTCCTGTTGTCCTGTTCGTGGAGTGCTGCGTCTGTGGAGGACGGGCTGGCATCCTGTGACAAACATTGACAGGAGAGGGATGTATCCCGAACTCTCCTGATTATGGCCGACCCTCTGTTCCCCGCTGGCGATCACGAAGCCGGAAGCACGATTCATGTGTTTCCGGGGCGGCATGTGCTGGGACGGGCGGAAGCTGCGCGTTATCTCGGGATTACACCTCGCCGTCTGTTCCTGATGGAACTCGCACGCTGCGGTCCCGTGGCGCTGGAGCGCGGGCGCTACCGCACGGATGCACTGGATGTCTACCGCGTGGAACTGTTCCTGAGCGCAGGTCTTCCTGCCTCGGAAGGGGAGCGGCGCAACGGTCTGGCCGCCAGCCTGTCGCCAGCCGCTCCGGCTCCGCATGATCCGTTCATGGATATGGCCACGCAGCATGATCTGCTGGAAGTCGGCACCTTCATCGGCGCACGTGTCGCCATCGCGGTCGGTCTGATCGTGATTGTGCTGTCTCACACACCGCTCTCGCGCGTGCTGTTTCACGTTATTCGCTAGACGTCTCATCGGGTGAAGGCCGTAGCGTGAGGAAGGGGGCTCTCTTCCCCCATTCCATTTTCTTCGCTGTGGTCAGAAGTCCTTTCCGTGGGGGCGGGTAAAGCACAACACAGTCGTAGAGTGTTCAGTCTCGTTAGCTTCAAGCCGCTTCCGGTTTCTCCCGCAAAATCGTCGCTGCTGCAGCGTCATGCGGTAACATTGCGCCATACATTTCCGTATAGCGCGATGCAAAAGCCGCTCGTTCCAGTCGCTCGCAGTAATCGAGATACCGGATCAATGCCCGTTCGGCCCGTGGCGTCCGTCCGTAAACGCGTTTGTAGTGTTGCCAGAGCAGCATCACGTTCACTGACCAGGCATCATAGGCATGTTCGGCCACACGTTTGCGCACCGCTGCGGGAAGCGCATCGAACGCCTCCCAATCGTCTCCCGAATAACGACGCCACATCTCATGCCGCAACGTCCGTTCATTGTCTTCCCGTGCGTCAGGCATTCTCAAGCGCTTTCCGCTGCTCCCGGACAAGGATCCTGCGCCCTTCGCGAGTGTTCAGGGCATGAGTAAGGAGTGTCGTTTTCCCGGTCCCGAGAAAACCTGAAAGCACAGTAACCGGAAGCTTTTCGCGCATGACAGGCACCTCCGTTCGATTGCGGTCGGCACATCCTATAATGTATGTTATAACATAACAATATGGGAGATGAAGATGAGACAGGCCTGCCTGACCCGCGAGCGGATCGCTGCTGCGCCCGCGCCGTTTCAGAACATCACTTTTCCGGATTGCCATATCATTCAGGAGCCGCGCGTCCTGATGAAAGGCATCAGACAGGCTGCCGCATTGTACATCGCCTACGGTCCGCCTCTTTTTCTCAGCCGAGGTTCTGTTGAAGCCCTCGAAACAGAACTCCCGCCCTTCATGCCCGGTGATATGCGGCCGCTCATGGATGACACTCTGACTCTTGCCCGTCGCTACCAGCGTCTGTCAGGCACGGATGAGATCCGTTTTCGTCTCGAAAAAATCAAAGATGACAGTTGCCGCTGTTTCCATGTCGACAATGTGCCCCTCCGGCTCCTGTGCGCTTATGCCGGTCCGGGCGTTCAGTGGCATCACGCGGGAGAGGAGGATGTCCATGAAACCCCTACCGGGTACATTACTCTCCTCAAAGGACGACTGTATCCCGGTTGGTCGGAAGAAGGGTCTGTCCGTCATCGTTCTCCCCCTCTTTCCACGCTTAATGCGCCTGTGACACGCCTACTTTTGACTCTTGATCATCCCGACGCCTGCGGCATGAGGCCACGTTAAGCCTCTCTGACGTAATAATAACGTGACACATTCAGGGTCCCAGTGAAGTCCTGCGCGTCTCAGATGTCTCTCGTGCCGCCAATGCACAATCTAACTGTCTGAAACGCCCGCTTATCCCGGTAACCCCGCCGGGTTCGGATGCTCGATGATGTTGAGCACAGCCGCACTCGTCTCCTCAATGGAGCGGCGCGTCACGTCGATCACCGGCCAGCCGTGGCGGGCGCACAGGCGCTTTGCCCAGAGCAGTTCCCCGCGCACTTCCTCCGGATCGACATAGCTTGTCGAGCGCATCGAAGCCGGATTGCCGCCGCTGACCATGGTGGTCAGCCGTGTGCGCCGGATTTCGATAAGGGAGTCCGGGTCGATGGTCAGGCCGATCACAGGAACCTTGATGTCGAACAGCTCCGGAGGCAGTGGCGTGTCAGGCACAAGCGGCACGTTCGCCGCCTTGATCCCCTTGTTGGCGAGATAAAAGCAGGTGGGCGTCTTGGAGGCGCGTGAAACACCGACAAGGACGACATCAGCTTCCCGCAGTTCGCGCGTTTGTTGTCCGTCATCGTGCTCGATCACGTAGTGCATGGCGTCGATCCGACGAAAATAGTTCTCGTCCATGACATACTGGCCGCCAGCAGAACCCTCGCTTGCCTGTGTGCCCGTCACACCTTCGAGGAAATTGAGCGTGTTTTTCATCACATCCAGCAGCTTCACACCCAGCCGCAGGCACCCTTCCTCCAGATCCATCTGAAGTGGCGCGTCGGTCAGGGAGGACAGCACCGGTCCCGGTTCACTGGCTACGCCCTTGATGACCTGCCGCAACTGTGCCCGTGTCCGCACGAGATTCCAGTGACGAAACTCCAGGTCCACGTCAGGAAAGTGTGGATCGCAGGCGCGCGCGAGAGAATCCAGAGTCTGGCCAATTCCACCGGAAACCAGATGAAGGGTGATGCTGCGTCGTTTCATCGCGACGGTTGTTCCTGTCCGAAAGTGGGAAGGTGCCCGAGTGGAAACTATCGGCCCGTTCGGGAAAGGGAGACTAATGAAAAGGGGAGGGCTCCAATGGAGCGCCTCCCCTGATCGTACAGTGAATGGGGGCTGCGATCAGGACGTCGCGGCTTCCTTTTTCTTGTGGGCCAGAGCCGCCTGCGCCGCCGCCAGACGCGCCACCGGCACGCGGAAAGGGGAGCAGGAGACATAATCCAGCCCAACGCTTTCGAAGAATGCGATGGAGTCCGGATCGCCACCGTGCTCGCCGCAGACGCCAAGTTTGAGCTTCGCCTTCGTGCGACGGCCGCCCTCGACGCCCATACGCACCAGCGCGCCTACGCCTTCGCGGTCGATGGACACGAACGGGTCTTTCGGCAGCAGGCCATGATCGACGTAGTAAGGCAGGAACGAACCAGCGTCGTCACGCGACAGGCCCAGCGTGGTCTGGGTCAGGTCGTTGGTGCCGAACGAGAAGAAGTCCGCGCTCTGGGCAATCTGATCCGCCGTGATCGCCGCACGAGGTAGTTCGATCATGGTGCCGATCAGATAATCCAGCGTCGTGTTCTGCTTCTTGAACACCGCCGCAATCTCGTTCTCCGCCACCTTGCGGGTGACATCCAGCTCCGTCTTCATGCCCACCAGCGGGATCATGATCTCGGGAATGATCGCCTCACCCGTTTCCTTGGAGACAAGGATCGCGGCCTCAATGATGGCGCGAACCTGCATCGCGTAGATCTCGGGATACGAGATGCCCAGGCGGCAGCCGCGATGGCCCAGCATCGGATTGGCTTCCGAAAGAGCGGAGCGACGGGCGCGAAGTGCGTCCACGCTCTGTCCCAGAGCCTTGGCCACTTCTTCGAGTTCCGCCTCACCATGCGGCAGGAACTCATGCAGAGGTGGGTCAAGCAGACGGATCGTGACGGGCAGGCCGCTCATGATGCGGAAGATAGACGCGAAATCGTCCCGCTGGAACGGCAGCAGCGCGTCGATGGCCTTTTTCCGCGTGGTCGGATCGTCGGCCATGATCATCTGGCGCACATGCCCGATGCGGTCGGGACCGAAGAACATGTGCTCCGTGCGGCTCAGGCCAATGCCTTCGGCACCGAAGCGGCGTGCTGTCTCGGCGTCGTCCGGCGTCTCGGCATTGGCGCGGACACGCAGACGACGCACTTCATCCGCCCAGCCCATCAATGTGCTGAAATCACCCGAGAGCGTGGGAGGAATGGTGGGCACCTTGCCGACATAAACAGCGCCCGTGCCGCCATCGAGGGTGATCCACTCACCGCCCTTGAGCGTCGTGCTGCCGACCGTCATGGTCTGCGCCTTGTAGTCCACATGGATGCTGCCAGCACCAGCCACGCAGACGCGGCCCATGCCACGTGCCACGACGGCGGCGTGTGACGTCATGCCGCCACGCGTGGTCAGAACACCGCGTGCCGCGTGCATGCCGTGCACGTCTTCCGGCGAGGTCTCGATACGGACAAGAATGGCGTCCTTGCCCTGCGCCGCATATTCTTCGACCTCTTCAGCCGAGAACACGATGGCACCAGCCGCCGCACCCGGCGATGCGGGCAGACCGCGTGCGAACAGGTTCCTCTCCGCCTTCGGGTCCAGCGTGGGGTGCAGAAGCTGATCGAGAGAAGCCGGCGGCACGCGACCGATGGCTTCTTCCTGTGTGATCAGCCCTTCACGTGCCATGTCGATGGCGATCTTGAGAGCCGCCGCCGCCGTGCGCTTACCTGAACGCGTCTGGAGCATGTACAGCTTGTTGTTCTGGACCGTGAATTCGATGTCCTGCATGTCACGGTAATGCTTTTCCAGAATCTCGCGCACACGCATGAGTTCCTGATACGCGTTGGGCAGCACCTTCTCCATGGGCGACTGATCGGACGCCGCGCGCTCGGCGGACATGGGCTGCGGCGTGCGAATGCCCGCCACCACGTCCTCGCCCTGCGCGTTTACCAGATACTCGCCGTAGAAGATGTTCTCGCCCGTGGACGGATCGCGCGTGAAACACACGCCCGTCGCACAGTCGTTGCCCATGTTGCCGAACACCATCGCCTGCACATTGACGGCGGTGCCCCAGCTTGCGGGAATGTCGTGCAGCTTGCGGTAAGTGTTGGCACGCGGGTTCATCCATGAGCCGAACACGGCGCTGATCGCGCCCCAGAGCTGCTCCTGTGGATCGGCGGGGAAGGGCTTGCCCGTCTCCTTGAGCACGATTTCCTTGTAGCTCTCGACAATCTCGCGCCAGTCGTTGGCTTTGACAGCGGTGTCGTCGGTCACGCCGAGGGCGTGCTTGGCCTGCTCAAGAATGTCTTCGAAACGGTGATGCGGCACGCCCATGACGACGGAGCCGTACATCTGAATGAAACGGCGATAGCTGTCCCACGCGAAGCGCTCGTCCTTGGAGGACTTCGCCAGCCCTTCCACCGTTTCGTCATTGAGGCCAAGGTTGAGGACCGTGTCCATCATGCCCGGCATGGAGACGCGCGCGCCCGAGCGGACCGAGACGAGCAGCGGCGCCTTGGAATCGCCGAAGGTCAGGCCGACCGCATGTTCGATGCGATGCAGGGCGGCGGCGACCTGTTCGGCCAGATCGGTTGGGTAGCTGTTGCCGTTCTCGTAGTACGCCGAGCAGACCTCGGTCGTGATGGTGAAGCCAGGCGGAACGGGCAGCCCGATGGACGCCATTTCCGCCAGGTTGGCGCCCTTGCCGCCAAGCAGATTGCGCATGTCGGCGCCACCTTCGTTGAGGTCGCCACCGAAGCTGTAAACCCATTTCGTCATGATCGTCGCCCTCCGAGAGCGGTGCGCCTCCTCCGAACGGCCTTTCCTTTCCCGGGGAAAAAACCGTTTGGGCACATTCCGCTGGAATCAGGTGTTGTTTTCAGTTTCTTGTTCTTGTCCGATCCCGGGTGGCCGGTAGCATGGCAGGGATTTGGGCGTTCGGCAATTCGTCTTTTGGAGAGAAACTCCAAAAAATCGCAGTCGGCTGCGGCTCAAAGTCCAGCCAGTTGACGCCAGCCCGCTTCGTCCAACGTGTCGATCCCAAGTTCGGCGGCCTTGCGCGCCTTGGAGCCGGCATCCGCCCCCAATACGACCAGATCCGTCTTTCGGGAGACGCTGTCCGTCACCTTGGCGCCCAGCCGTTCCGCCGTCGCTTTTGCTTCTGGTCGCGTCATGGTGGTCAGCGATCCCGTGAAGACAATGACCTTCCCGGCAAGTGCACCGCCCTCGGTCGCAACTTCATCCTCAACGGTCACGTAGTGGAGCAGGTCATCGAGTGTCTGCTGATTGTGGGGTTCAGCAAAGAATCCCACGATCTCATCGGCAATCGCGGCGCCGATGCCCGTGATCTCGCCCAGTTCCTGCCGTGCTTCGGAGCCGACGATGTGTGCGGCCTCCATCTGCGTGCGCCATTGCGCGAAAGAGCCGTAATGCCGCGCCAGCAGACGGGCGTTGTTCTCGCCCACCCGTCGAATGCCGAGCGCAAAGATAAAGCGTGGCAGGGAGATCGTGCGCCGCGCCTCAATGGCGTTCACCAGCTTGCGCGCGGACGTCACGCCCCATCCTTCGCGCTTGGCGATCTGGGCTTCATGTTCGGGCAGACGAAAGATGTCTCCCGGCGCTTTCAGCAGTCCGATATCGTGGAATTCGGCAATGCTTTTGTCGCCCAGACCGTCGATGTCGAAGGCTGTGCGGCTGACGAAGTGCACCAACCTTTCCACCACCTGCGCAGGGCAGGTGAGGCCGCCGGTGCAGCGCAGCACGGCTTCGCCCGGCACACGCTCGGCCGTCGCCCCGCAAACCGGACAATGATCCGGCATGACAAAAGGCGCCATCCGCTCACGCCCTTCTTCGGGTACCACAGCCAGCACTTGTGGGATCACGTCCCCAGCGCGCTGGATACGCACCAGATCGCCCACGCGGACATCCTTGCGGTCAATCTCGCCCTGATTGTGCAGCGTCGCGCGGGCTACCAGCACACCACCAACATTGACCGGTTCCAGATGCGCCACGGGCGTGAGCGCTCCCGTGCGGCCGACCTGTACCTCGATCGCGAGCAGTCGTGTCTCCGCCTGTTCGGCGGCGAACTTCCACGCGATGGCCCAGCGTGGAGCCCGCCCGGCAAAGCCGAGCCGTTCCTGTAGGGCCACATCATCGATTTTGTACACCACGCCGTCGATATCGTAATCGAGTGCCGCCCGTTCGCGCGTGATGCGCTCCTGAAATGGTTCCGCCTCATCCTTGCCCGCAAGGCGGGTGGACAGCGGATTGACCGTGAACCCCCATGCCCGAAGTTGCTCCAGATATGCCCAGTGCGTGCTGGCCACGGGTTTTGAGGAAAAGCCCATGGCATAGGCAAAGAGAGAAAGTGGACGCCGGGCCGTCACTTTCGGATCGAGCTGGCGAAGGGAGCCGGCCGCAGCATTGCGCGGGTTGGCAAACAGCTTCTGTCCGGCCTCTTCCTGTGCGGCGTTGATGGCAAGGAACGCCTTTTTGCTCAAGAACACTTCACCCCGAATTTCGATCAGGTCCGGTGCATCGCCTTTCAGGCGCAAGGGCAGGTTTTTCAGCGTGCGAATGTTGGCGGTGACGTCTTCTCCCACTGTGCCATCGCCGCGTGTGGTGCCTCGTACAAAACGGCCTTTCTCATAGGTCAGGCTTATGGAAAGACCATCGATCTTGGGTTCGGCAACAAAGGCAAGGGCTGCTTCCTGTTCAGCATTCAGGCCGAGAAAACGGGCCGCACGCGTGATGAACGCCTCGAAGTCTTCTGCGTCGAACACATTGTCCAGCGAAAGCATGGGCACCAGATGGCGGTGCTTGCTGAAGGCGCCGTCAGGTGCCGCGCCTACCTGAAAGCGCGGGCTGTCCATGCGGATGAGTTGCGGGAAGCGGTCTTCGATGTCTTCATTGCGCTTGCGCAGGGCATCGAATTCCGCATCGGACACTTCGGGCGCATCCTGCGTGTGATAGGCATGATTCAACCGCGCGATGAGAACGGCCAGCCGCGCCAGTTCTTCCGCTGCCTGCGCCTCGTTCAGCGCATCGACCGGTAGGGCCGCCGTATCCATCACCGTTTCTCCAGAAGACTTTCCGCTGCCGCGCGTGCGGCGTCCGTCACTACGTCTCCGGCCAGCATCCGCGCGATTTCCTCGCGGCGCTCAAGGGCTGGGAGGGGAGAGGCATTGGTTTGCGTCTGGCCGTTTTTCACGATCTTACCGATGCGCAGGTGATGGTTGGCCGCTGCCGCCACTTGCGGCGAGTGGGTGACGGCAAGCACCTGCATATCACGCGCAAGGCGATGCAGCCGCTCACCGATGGCCGCCGCCGTAGCGCCACCCACGCCCGAATCGATCTCATCGAACACGAGCGTGCCGATGACCGAGCGTCCGGCCAGCACCAGACGGATGGCCAGCATCAGGCGGGAGAGTTCGCCGCCCGATGCCACCTTGCCCAGAGGTCCGGGTGGCTGGCCGGGGTTGGCGGCCAGCAGGAACGTCACCTGTTCGAGACCGGCCGCACTCCACTGCTCTTCCGCCAGTGGCGTGATCTGCGCCACGAAACGTGCGCGTTCGAGCTTGAGCGGTTTGAGTTCCGCTTCTACCGCCGCTTCGATCTTGCGGGCGGCCTTGGCGCGCGCGGCGGAGAGATGTTCGGCGGCCTCCATGAATGTGCGTCGCGCTTCGGTGGCCGCCTGCTCTAGCGCCTCCAGTCGAGCGGTCCCGCTTTCCAGCGCGTCCAGTCGCTGCTTTAGACGCGTCAGCAGATCGGGAAGGTCTGTGACGGAGGTCTCGAATTTCCGGGCCGCCGCGCGGAGTGCAAAGAGACGCTCCTCCACCTGTTCCAGAAGGCGCGGGTCCACATCCTGATCCGCCACCAGTCGTGCCAGCAGGCTCTCGGCGTCTGCCAGCGCGTTTTCTGCGGCTTCGAGTGCTGCCAGGGCTTCCTGTGCCCCGGCTTGCTGTTGTGCGAATCCTTCGTCGAGATCGTCATCCTGACCGGGGGCAGGCAGGAGTTTGTGCAGTGCGCGACTGGCCGCCCGCAATGCGGCGGCGGGGCCGGAATTGCGTCGATCCCGTGGGTTGAGTTCGGAGAGTGCCGCCGCCACAGCTTCGCCGCGGCGTTCATTGCGTTGCAGGGCCTGCCGCTGTGTGGCCAGTTGCACTTCTTCATCCGTTTGCGGGGCGAGGGCGGAAAGCTCGTCCACCGCCAGCCGCAGCCATTCCTCTTCCCGGGCTGCCTCGCTCATCTCGCGTCGGGCGGCTTCAAGGGCAAGGCGCGCCTCGTGCCAGCCGATATAAAGACGTTTGACCTCGCGGCGTGTTTTGTCCGGCACACCGAAGGCATCGAGCAGATCGCGATGGGTGGTCGGATCGGCCAGCCCCATCTGTTCGTGCTGCCCCTGAATTTCCACGAGTGTGGAGGCGATGCGACGCAAAAGGCCGATGCCGATCGGTTGGTCATTGACCCACGCGCGGGATCGGCCATCGGCACCTACGACACGTCGTAGGATCAGCGGTTCCTCGCTGTCGGTAGCGATGTCCTGTTCGGCCAGGATGGCCTGAACCGGATGGTCCGCCGGTATTTCAAAGCTGGCCGTCACGCGGGCTTCATGGGCACCGGCGCGAATCAGGCCGGCATTGGCCCGTTCACCCAGAGCAAGACCCAGACTGTCGAGGAGGATGGATTTTCCTGCGCCCGTCTCGCCGGTCAGGGCTGTCAGGCCCGGGTGAAACGCCAGATCAAGGGATTCGATCAGCACGACATCGCGGATGGAGAGAAAACTCAGCATGACGACTGCATTTCCCGCCTTTCAGAGATGAAAGGCAAGAGGGCGCCCCAAGCAGGGACTTTCCTGTCCCCATTCCTGTCGGCGGCTGACCGATGCGATGATCGCCGAACTGGCCTCACGGTGCGCCGGTGCGTGCTCCGCGTGCCGAAGCCGGAACGCCGCTATGTCCAAGATTGCCGGTCAGAGCCGAGCCGCCACCGTCAGAGGACAGTTCGCTGGAAGACACAGGTGAGACCGGCGCGGAAGACAGGGATGGCGGCGCATCCGCGCGGCCTACGTTATGGGCTGCGGACTGCGCGGGGCTTGCTGTTGTGCCTGCGGCTTCGGTTTTGGGAGCCGTGACAAGCTTGCCCGGAGCCGGTGTTTTGTCCGTCAGCAGCTTGTAGGATTTCAGGGTGTCGTAGGTGTAGCGATACCAGCGACTGTCAGGATAGTTGTAGGCCAGCACCGCGCCGGTGCGGCGGGCCTCATCCGTCAGGCCGAGATCGAGATAGACTTCCACAAGCCGTTCCAGTGCTTCGGGCACGTGGTTGGTTGTCTGGAAATCCTGCAACACGCGCTGATAGCGCCCGATGGCGGCCTGATAGGCGCGCTGCTGCTGATAATAGCGTCCGACAAGCATTTCCTTGCCAGCCAGATGGTCACGACAGAGATCGATCTTCAGCTGCGCATCGCGGGCGTATTTCGACTGCGGGAAGCGGGCGATCACGTCCTGCAGACGGGCCATGGCCTCGGCCGTCATCTGCTGATCGCGGCTGACGGCGCCGATCTGCTCATAATAGCACAGGGCCAGAAGATAGAAGGCATAAGCCGCGTCCGGGCTGGTCGGATGCAACTCGATGAAGCGATCGAGCTGCTGGGCCGCCTCGGGGTATTTGTTGCGCAGATAGTAGGCGTAGCCTTCCATCAACTGCGCGTTCGCGGTGTAGCCGGAATAGGGATAATTCTGCTGCAAGGCTTCGAACTGATCGGCTGCGACCTTGTAGCGTCGTGTGCGCAGCGCATCGATGCCGTTGTTATACAGCGTGTCCGCCGAGCCGATGGCGACGGAAGGTTTCTCTTTCTGGCTGTTGAACATCGAGCAGCCGGAAAGCAGGGGAAGTGCTGCGCAGGCCATGGTGACAACCAGTCTCGACGACACTCTGGGGGGGATGCGCGAGGAGGGTTGCGGCACGTATCAACTCACTGTTCGGCGTGTTCAGACTGAGGCCGGTATAGCATGGATTCCTGCAGGCGGAAGGCTTCCTGATGCGCCTGCGCTTGTGGATGGGAAAGTTCAGGCGGCGCGGCGGTCTTCCTGCGTGGGAAGAGAGCCGGTTTCACGCCAGTTGGCGCTGTCGGCAAACAGGGCACGTAACAGCAGATTATTCAGGCGATGGCCGGATTTGTGTCCCACGAAGCGAGCCTTCAGCCAGCCACCGGCAAGAAAGAGATCGCCCACAGCGTCCAGCATCTTGTGCCGGACGAACTCGTCACGGACGCGCAGACCGTCCGGATTGAGAATACGGTCATCGTCCACCACTACGGCGTTTTTGAGAGAGCCGCCGCGCGCCAGTCCGATCCGGTGGAGATGCTCGATTTCCGCGCGGTTGGTAAAAGTGCGGGAGGTCGCCAGTTCCCGGCGGAATGTCCCGTCTTCCAGCCCCAGCTTCAGATTCTGACGACCGATGGCGCGGGCCGGAAAGTCGATGGTCATGTCCAGTTGCTGCGTGGCGCAGGGATGAAGCTGCGCGAAGGCGTCGCCGTCCTCCACTCGCACGGTTCTCTTGATCTCGATTTCGCGCCGCTGCGTTTTTTGTTCCACGCTGCCCGCGCAATCGAGGAGGAAGACGAAATCGGCGGCGGAACCATCGAGAACCGGCACTTCAGGACCGTCCACCAGCACCCGGACATCATCGATGCGGCTTCCACAAAGTGCGGCCATCAGATGTTCGATTGTGGCGATACGGTTGCGCAAAGGATCGGTGGGATCACCGATGACTGTGCTCAGGCGTGTGTCCACCACATGATCGTAACGGGCC
This sequence comes from Acetobacter estunensis, assembly GCF_011516945.1. Lineage (GTDB taxonomy): Bacteria > Pseudomonadota > Alphaproteobacteria > Acetobacterales > Acetobacteraceae > Acetobacter > Acetobacter estunensis. The sequence goes on along the minus strand of NZ_WOTH01000009.1, from coordinate 84,700 downwards.
GGAAGCGGTGCGGCTCCAGCAATATCGATGCGCTGGAACACGATCCCGGTCCCGGCTGCGGCCGGTTCGAGAACGAGACGGATGGGAGAGCCCGTGTGCAGTCCTACGCCGGTGCAGGAAATGGGAAAGCGCAGTGTTCGCCGCCGTGGTGCGCGTGATGACACCTGTTTCGAACGAACGGATACGGATGAGGGAAGGTCCACGGTCATGGACGCCAGCACATCATCGTCTGCTTCCGCCATGATGATGGGATCAATGCTGAGGGTGTCCATGAATATGCTCGCAATTGTGATGGGAAATAGGCCCATGAACCATGCAGCTACAATACGCGGCCACTTCAATGGTTCCAGTCACTGTTTATTGCGACCTATTACCAGACTGGAAGCTAATTTTTCTTTTAAATCAACGAATTGGATACAATCTGTCACAGGGTGCACAAAAAAGAAATGGGCCGGGGCGTTACGCCCCCGGCCCATTCCCATGATTCACATGGACGGAAGCTGTGTCAGGACTGACGGCGCATGAACGCCGGAATGTCCAGACCGCCATCGTCCGTTTGAGCCGGGCGTACGGTCGGAGAGGCGGGCTGCGGCGCGCGGGGAGCCGCGTTGACCTGCGGTGCCGATGCCTGAGGCGCGGGCTTCGCCTGAGGTTCAGGTGCCGGACGACGCAGAACGCCCGTCATCAGGCCGAACAGGCTGCGTGGCTGCTGCACTGGCTCCGGTACCCGGGGCTGCGGCTGCGGCTGCGGCTGCGTGGGGCGGGAGGTATCTGTGAACAGGCCGGCGCGGGGAGAACTGTGGCGCGAGGCGGTCTCTGCCGGAGCTGCTGTCTGCGGCTCCGCCCGCATGGCGGATTGTGGGAACAGACCGGAATGCGCGGTGGCCTCGCTCGCCTGCGTGGAGTGGGGCTGAGCGGGGGTGCCGAAGGCCGCCTGCGGGTCGGCGGAAGCCGCAGCGCCGTCGTTTCCGACAGCAGCACTTTGAGGAGCGGTTGCCTCGTTGTCTACGGCCAGATGCGGCTTGGCAGAAGGGATGTCGATGCCGGTGGCCACGACCGACACGCGGATTTTGCCTTCAAGCGTGGAATCGATGGCGGAACCAAAAATGATGTTCGCGTCCTCGGCCACTTCCTCGCGAATGCGGTTGGCGGCCTGATCCACCTCGAACAGGGTGAGATCGTCGCCACCCGTAATGTTGATCAGCAGGCCACGCGCGCCCGACATGGAGGTGTCTTCCAGTAGCGGGTTGGAGATGGCCGCCTCCGCTGCCAGACGGGCGCGGTCTTCGCCCTCGGCCTCGCCCGTGCCCATCATGGCCTTGCCCATCTCGGCCATAACGGTGCGGATATCCGCGAAATCGAGATTGACCAGCCCATCGACCATCATCAGGTCGGTCACACCACGCACGCCCATATAGAGGACGTTGTCGGCCATCTTGAACGCGTCCTTGTAGGTCGTGCGCTCATTGGCCATGCGGAAGAGGTTCTGATTCGGAATGACGATCAGCGTGTCGACATACTGCTGAAGTTCGGCAATGCCTTCCTCGGCGGCGCGTCCACGGCGCGGTCCTTCGAAGCTGAACGGTTTGGTGACCACGCCCACCGTGAGGATGCCGCGCTCACGCGCCATCCGCGCCACGATGGGGGCCGCTCCCGTGCCGGTGCCGCCGCCCATTCCCGCCGTGACGAACACCATGTGCGAGCCGTCAAGCTGACGCGCCAGTTCATCGCCCGCTTCTTCTGCCGCCGCCCGGCCGATCTCAGGTTTTGCGCCCGCGCCCAGTCCCTGTGTCAGATGTGGGCCAAGCTGGATGCGGCGGTCGGCGCGGCTGTTGGAAAGCTGCTGCGCGTCCGTGTTGGCGACGACGAACTCAACCCCCTTGAGGTCCGCGAGAATCATGTTGTCGACGGCATTGGTGCCGCCGCCTCCAACGCCGATCACGGTGATCTTGGGCGTGAAATCGGAGTGATTCTGAGGCGGGACGGTCAAGTTGAGAGTCATCTGCGCTTCCTTGGACGAGACATAGGCGGGGAGCCGTCACGGTATACCCGCGATGCGGCCTGTGAAACAGAAAGATGCTTATTTTGATGAATATAGTGCCAAAAAATGGATCAGACACGCTCCCTTACGAATGAGACGAGTCGACTGAAGAACCCGGTGGGCTTTTCTTCCGTGAATTCGATGTCGCCAAAGGGGCGTTCGGCAGAGGCGGCCCAGATCAGCAGGCCGGCCGTCGTCGCAAAGCTCGCCGCCGCGCATTGATCGGGCAGGCCGATCACGCCTTGGGGGCGTCCCAACCGCACGTGACGGTTGAGCACACGCGCTGCCACAGAACCCACGCCATCAAGCAGCGAACCGCCACCCGTGAGGATGACGCGCCCGCCTGCAAGACGCCCGAGTGCTGCGCTTTCGAGACGGTCACGGACCAGTTCGAATGTTTCCTCAATACGCGGGCGGATGATGTCGCCCAAGACCGCACGGGGAATCGCCTCGAAACTTGGCATATCCGGCCCCTGCCGTTCAATGCGGATCGTAACCCCGTCATCGTCGGCGGACAGATCGGCATGACCGTGCATGGTTTTCAGGCGTTCGGCATTGTCGGTGGAGGTGCCCAGTCCACGCGCAATGTCGCGCGTCACGTGCTCGCCTCCCACTCCAATCTGCGCGGTGTGAAGCAACTGCCCATCTGCAAAGACAGCCAGTGAGGTGGTGCCGCCGCCCATATCCACGACCGTCGTCCCGACCAGCCGCTGATCCTCGTCCGTGACCGCGAGACCGGAGGCGAGTGGCGCGGAAACCAGAGCATCGATACGTAGTTCGGCGCGACCGAGGAGGGACTCCAGCGTGCGCAGGGCGGTCGCGGAGGAATCGATGACGTGCAGGCGCGCGCGCAGTTCGTTGCACAGGTGCCCGCGCGGATCGGTAACGCCATCCGTCTCGTCCACCGAAAAATCCAGCGGCAGCGTATGGATGACCGCGCGTCCTTCGAGCTGGGCTTTCATCCGCCCTTCGGTGACGATACGGCGAATGTCCCCATCCGTGATCTCCCGGCCGCCGATCGGCCAATGGACATTGAACAGCCGGCTTTCGGGATGACCGCAGGAGAGGTTGACCACCACCTTGTCCAGAGAGCGCTCGGCCTCACGCTCGGCATTGCCGACGACGTGGCGGATGATGGCTTCCGCCGCTTTGAGATCCACAATCGCGCCGCTCTTCACGCCGCTGGAGCGCAGCCAGCCGTGCCCGAGAACGCGCAGCGTGCCGTTGGGCTCCCCACGTCCGATCAGGCAGGTGATCTTGGTGGAGCCGATATCGAGCACACCGATCAGTCCGCTACGCCATGCGCGTGGGGCAATGCGCGGCGCGTTACCCGGTGACGACGCCCGCAGGTCATCGCCGCTGCCGACCATGCCGCGTCCGCGATGATCGCGCCCGCTCAGGACGAGGGCGGAAGATTGGGAGGAAGGGAGGCCAAGATCGTTCATGCGGGCAGTTCCTCGTCCATCCTCTCCACGTGGTCGTCCTTCTTCCGCGCCGGGTCTGACGGTTTTGGGCGTGGCGCGGCTGCGTTGCCTTTGTTCTCCGCCTGCCCGGAGCGGAGGGCTTCATCGGGCGTCGCGCTGCCGCCCGTTCCCGCCTGTCCGTCTGCGGAGGGCAGGTCAGAGGCGGGGGCAGGCCGCTCGCGGATGGTCAGGCGATCGGGCAATCGAAGGTCGATGATTTCCACGGGACGATCAAGCAGTGCGAATCGTTTCTGAAGCATTTCCAGCCGGTCGAGCGCCTGCACTTCGGCGGCCTCCGGAAGATAGACGGTCGTGCCGTCGCGCAGCATGAGCGACCAGCGGCGTTCGCCCACAAGCGTGGCCGCCGTCATGCGCTCTTTTACATCGGGCGCCTTGGCCAGCGCATCGAGAAACTCCGCGGCGGCACGATCCGCGCCGTCACCCACAACCAGCGGCAGTTTCATGAACGCCAGCGCGTCCTTGCCTGTCATGCCCTTGTCGGGGACCGGGTTGCCGTCACGGTCGATGAGAATGAACTGCCCCTTGTGCTGCCACACGGCAAAGGGAGGGCGTTCCTCAAGCCGTACCACGATCAGCCCCGACAGATGGCGCTCCACACTGGCGTGTTCCACGAAAGGCAGAGCGTCCAGACGCGCGCGGGCCGCCTTCACGTCGAACCCCAGCATCGGGTCGCCCACCGCAATGCCCAGCGCCTCGTGGATGGTCACCGGATTGGTGAGGTTCTGCCCCTTGATGCGGATATCCGTCACCTTCAGCGGGAGACTGGCCACGATCCGTGTCGTGAGAGGTGCGAGAACCTTTTGCGTGCCGTGAAAGGAGAGAAATCCCCAGCCCACACCTGCCAGAACAGCACAGCTCACCACCATCCGCACGCCGTGTTTGTGGCGGCGCAGGAACAGGCCCAGTCGTGACGGACGATCCGCACGACTGGTGTGACGGAAACGGTTTCCGCCTTCTGTATCCCTGCTGTCATGAGGATGGTGGCGACGGCTCATCGGTGGGCCGTCTCCGCGCGATTAAGGGCGTCCTGCACCAGCCAGTCACACAGCTCGGGATAGGACATGCCGCAATACGCCGCCTGTTCGGGCAGGAGCGAGGTGGGCGTCATGCCCGGCTGCGTATTCACTTCCAGAAGCACCAGTCGTCCGGGGCCATCGCCGCTCTGTGTGTCGTCGTAGCGAAAGTCGGAGCGCGATGCGCCGGTGCAGCCCAGCGCCCGATGCGCCTCCACCGCCACCTTGCAGGCCTGCGCGAAGGCGTCCGGGTGGATGACGGCGGGGAGCGCGTGGCGGCTGCCGCCTGCACCGTATTTGGCGGCATAATCGTAGAAATCATGGCCGCTATCGGCGTTGGGTGTGATGTCCGTCACGGTCAGAGCGCGTGGACCATCGGGGCCGCCATCGAGGACACCCACTGTGATCTCGCGCCCCGGCACATAGCTCTCCACCAGAGCCAGCGGCCCGTAGGTCCATGTTTCGACCACATGCGCGCGCTGGTTGGTGCCTTCACGCACGATGGACACCCCCACGGAGGAGCCTTCATCCAGCGGCTTCACAACATACGGGCAGGGGAGTGGGTCCGCCTCCGCCAGTTCCGCGACGGGCAGCACGCGGCCCTCGGCCACGGGCAATCCGGCGGCGATGAACACCTGTCGCGAGGCGTCCTTGTCCATGGCGTTGGCGGACGCCCGGATGCCGGAATGGGTGTAGGGCAGGCCGAGCCATTCCAGAATGCCCTGCACCGCTCCATCCTCGCCGAAGCGACCGTGCAGGGCATTGAACACGACGTCCGGCTTCTGCTCCGCCAGACCGGCGACGAGAGCCGCCAGATCGCGGGTGACGTCCAGCCCCTGCGCGTCATGGCCCGCCTCGCGCAGAGCCGCGATCACGCCCTTGCCCGAAGAGAGACTGACCTCGCGCTCGGCGGAGGCACCACCCATAAGGACCGTGACCTTCTTGCCGTTCATTGCGCAGTCTCCTTCTCGGATCTCGGCAGGCCGATCCGCTTGATTTCCCAATGCAGCGTCACGCCGGATTTCTCCTGCACCCGCTTGCGCACCGTCTCGCCCAGCGTTTCCAGATCGGTCGCGGTGGCGGTGCCTGTGTTGATGAGGAAGTTGCAGTGCTTCTCACTCACCTGCGCGCCGCCAATGGTCAGCCCCCGACATCCCGCTGCATCGACCAGTTGCCAGGCCATGAGCGGGCTTTCGGCCGGATCGGGATTGCGGAAGGTCGAACCGCCTGTCCTTGCCCGGACGGGTTGGGAGCCTTCACGTGCGGCACGGATTTCACCGATGCGTCCAGCCACGACCGCTGGATCGGCCGGTTGCGCCCGCAGCCGCGCCCGCACCACAACGGCCCCGTCAGGCAGAGCGGAGCGGCGATAGCCAAAGCGTAGGGCCGCCACGTCGAGCCGCATGAGCGAGCCGTCGCGTGACACGATCTCGGCCCAGTCGAGCACGGCCGCCATATCGGCTCCATAGGCTCCGGCGTTCATGCGAACGGCACCGCCGATGGAGCCGGGAATACCCGCCAGAAACTCCAGACCACCCAGACCGTTGGCGGCCGCCGTTTCGGCAACTGTCGCATCCAGCGCGGCACCGCCTGCGATCAGGCCGTCTTTTTCCACCTCGATCCCGGCGAACGCACCGCCCAGACGGATCACCAGACCGGGAATGCCGCCATCGCGAATGATGATGTTCGAACACGCGCCCAGCGTCGTGACGGGGAGTTCAGGCGAAAGACGCGCGAGCCCAGTGGCCAGATCTTCCGCGTCGGCCGGCTGGAACAGACATTCCGCCGGTCCTCCCACGCGGAACCAGCTGCGGGGGGCGAGTGGCTGTCCGGCGGTCACGCGCCCGCGCACATCGCCGAGCGCGGCTTTCAGGTCATGTGTGGGCTGAGCGTTCATGCGGCCGTGACGCCCTTCTGAAGCGCCGCCAGTTCAGCGGGAAGCGCTTGCGCCCAGTTGGTGATCGTGCCCGCGCCGAGGCAGACGACATAGTCACCCGGCTTGGCCATGGCGTTGATCATTTCAGGCAGATGGGCAGGATCGGTTAGCGGCACGACGGAGCGATGTCCACGCTCACGCAGACCTTCGATCAGCCGGTCGCGATCATACCCCTCGATCGGCTCTTCGCCTGCGGCATAGACGTCCGAGACGATGACGGTGTCGGCATCGTTCATGCAGGTGCAGAAATCGTTGAACAGCATCTTCATGCGGGAATAGCGATGCGGCTGCATGACGGCGATGACCCGACGCGCACCGGCCTGCCGGGCGGCCTTGAGCACGGCGGCAATCTCGACGGGGTGGTGGCCATAATCGTCAATCACGGTGATACCGCCCGTTTCACCACAACGGGTGAAGCGACGTTTCACGCCACGGAAGGCCGCCAGCCCGGAACGGATGGTGGCGTCGTCGATGTTCATTTCGGTCGCAACGGCAATCGCGGCCAGCGCGTTCTGGACGTTGTGGTTGCCCAGCATCGGCAGGCGGAACGGACCGGCCTTGCGCGTACGGCGTGTCACCCGGTCGGTGATCTGCACCTCGAACGTGGCGCCGAGCTTGTCGGTGATAACCTTCTCGGCCCGCACATCGGCCTGCGGGGAGAAGCCATAGGTCACGATGCGGTGGTCCGACAGGCGGGGGATCATCTGCTGCACGGCCGGGTGGTCGATGCACAGCACGGCGAAGCCATAGAACGGCACGTTGGAGACGAACTGGTCGTAGGCCGCCTCCATCGCCTCTGCGGATCCCCAGTGGTCGAGATGCTCGGGGTCCATGTTGGTGACGACCGAGATCACGGAAGGCAGGCGCAGGAAGGAGCCGTCGCTCTCATCGGCCTCCACCACCATCCATTCACCCTGACCCATGCGGGTGTTGGTGCCATAAGCTTCGATGATACCACCGTTGATCACGGTCGGATCAAGCTTGGCCGCTTCCAGCACGGCGGCGACAAGGCTGGTCGTCGTCGTCTTGCCGTGTGTGCCTCCGATCGCCACGGCCCAGCGCAGGCGCATCAGCTCTGCCAGCATCTCCGCGCGGCGCACAACCGGGATCAGGCGCGAGCGAGCCGCCACGACTTCGGGATTGTCGCGTTTGACGGCGGTGGAGATCACCACGACCTGCGCTTCTCCCAGATTGGAGGCATCATGGCCGATGGAGACCGGAATCCCCGCTGCGCGCAGACGACGCACATTGGCGTTCTCGCTGATGTCGGAGCCTTGCACCTTGTAACCCAGCAGGTGCAGCACCTCAGCAATGCCGGACATGCCGATGCCGCCGATGCCGACGAAGTGGATGGTGCCAATGGTCAGCGGCAGGGCTCTCATGCGCGGGACTCCTCGTTCGATGCGGACGACTCTGTGGGAAGGGGGGACGATTTGGAGGCGGAATAAGCACCCTGTGTTCCACCACGCAAGGTGGCCTCGACCAGATCGGCCAGACGTTCCGCGGCGTTCGGTCGGCCCAGACTGGCTGCGGCTTTCGCAGCGGCTGTCAGTATGCCGGTGTCGGTAAACTGCATGGCGAGCAGCGCGCTCAGCGCGTCCGGTGTGAAAGCGGGCTGGCGCATCAGCCATGCCGCGCCCACGCCTTCCAGAGCCTGCGCATTGGCGGTCTGCTCGTCGCTGGCGGCGACGGGCAGCGGCACCAGAACGGATGGCCGACCGGCCACGGTCAGTTCCGCGACGGAGGAGCCGCCCGCCCGCCCGATGACGAGATGCGCATCACGCATCAGCGTGGCGACGTCCGCAAAGAACGGGGCCAGTTCGGCGGCGATTCCGGGTGCGTCATAGGCAGTGCGGACACGTTCGATGTCTTCAGCGCGCACCTGCTGCGTCACGCTCACACGCTCGCGGATTTCCAAAGGCAGAGCGGCTAATGCTGCGGGCACCACATCGGAAAAGACCCGCGCCCCAAGGGAGCCGCCCCAGACCAGGAGATGGATCGGGTCACCGGGTTCGGGCGCGGCATACCCTTCGCCCGCAAGAGCCGCGATGGCCGGACGCACGGGCATGCCCGTCTGGGTGGTCTGTGCCCCCATGGGCAGGCCGCGCACGAGGGGAAACGACGTTGCGATGGCGTCCGCAAAGCGCGCGAGAAAGGCGTTGGCCTTGCCCAGCACGGCGTTGCCTTCGTGTAGCACGATGACCGGGCGCAGGGATTTCGGCAGGAGGCGCGCGCCCAGCAGCGGTGGCACGGAGGGATACCCCCCAAACCCCACAACGGCGGAAGGACGCAGACGCATCATGATCTGCCGGGCCTCTTTTGCCCCTTTCAGGAGCGCCAGCCCGCCCTTGATGGCGCGCACCGGCCCACGTCCTGCAACTCCGGCGCCGGGAAGCACGAACTGCTCCGCCGTCGCGAAAACCCCTTCCGTGCGGCGTCCCGCGCGCGCATCCGTCATGAGCGCGACCCGATGGCCGCGCGCCACGAGTGCGTTGGCCAGTGCCTCAGCAGGGAAGAAATGACCGCCCGTGCCGCCCGCCGCGATCACCACCGGACCGTTCATGTTCGCTGTCGTGTTCATGCCACTGTCTTCCAGGTTCCTGCGGGTTCGGGGAGCGAGCGGGTGAGGCGGCTGCGGCCGACACGCTGGCGGGTAAGGGCCAGCATCATCCCGATGGTGAGCGCCACCGACATGGCCGATGAACCGCCATAGGAGATGAAAGGCAGCGTCATACCCTTGGTCGGAATCAGATGCAGGGTGGAGGCCATGTTCACAAACGCCTGCAGCCCGAAGCCCGTGACCAGTCCGGTTGTGCCGAGGATGATGTAGGGATCGTCCTCACGCAGCAGGCGCAGCAATGTCCGTACGACGATGATCCCGAATATGCCTACAAGGAAGAGGCAGACCAGCAGCCCGTATTCTTCACCCGCCACCGCAAACACGAAGTCCGCGTGTGCGTCGGGCAGCAGATCCTTCACGCGACCTTCGCCGGGACCGCGCCCGAGCAGTCCGCCATTGCCGAACGCCCGCAGCGCCGTATCGATCTGATAGTGATCGCCCACGCCGGGATGCAGAAACCGCTCCACGCGGGAATGAACGTGCGGGAAGAGAAAATAGGCCCCGATGCCACCCGCGATCAGCAGTCCAAACACACCGGCGACAAAGATCAGATTCAGTCCGTCCACAAAGAGCTGCGCCACGAACACCACCGTCACCACCGTCAGCATCCCGATATCGGGCTGTGATTTCAGCAGCATCAGGATCACGCCATAGCCTATGCCAGCGAGCAGCAGTCCCGGAAAGCGCGGGTTGGCCTGCCGTCTGGCGAGAAGCCACGCCGTCAGCACGGCAAAACAGGGCTTGAGAAACTCGGAGGGTTGAACCGACATCAAAGGCAGGGCGATCCAGCGCCGCGCGCCCTTGATTTCCATGCCGTGAACGAGTGTGAGCGCGGTGGCGGCAATCGCGATTGCTGTGCCGATAAAGCCCATGCGCACCAGTCCCTTGCGGGAGAGCATCGACACGACAATCGTGATCGCACCCGCGATGCTCAGGAACATTACCTGTTTGAAGATGAACATGTTGCGGGATGCGCCGATGCGCACCGCGACGGCCGGGCTGGCGGCCAGCATCAGGATGTAGCCAAAACCGATCAGCACGCCCACGCAGGCGAGCGTCACATGATCGACGCTGCGCCACCAGCGCCCGAACCACGAGTTGTTGGTGCGTGACAGCGGGGCCATCAGCTTTCCTCTCGATCATGCGCCAGTTGCTCGACGAGTTCGGCAAAACGCAGTCCGCGGGCCTCGAAACCGGGGAACTGATCGAAGCTGGCGCAGGCGGGGGACAGCAGCACGACTTCCGCGCCCGTTCGACGTGCGGCTGCTGCGGCCTGTGGCACGGCATGCTCCAGATCACCCACGATGCGATACGTGATGCCATGGGCTGCCAGTGTCTGAGCGAACTCGGGCGCATCGCGACCGATCAGGAAGGCTTCGGTGATGCGGGAAAAATAGGGAACAAGGTCGGTGATACCGCCCGCTTTCGCGATGCCACCTGCAATCCACACGATACGGTCGTAGCAGCCCAGAGCGCGGGATGCGGCGTCTGCGTTCGTGGCCTTGCTGTCATCCACGAAGGCAACGCCGTCGCGGATCGTTACCAGTTTCTGTCGATGGGCAAGACCCGCGAAAGTGCCGATCCCTTTGGCGAGGGTTTCGCGCGGCACACCAAGATACAGCGCCATGGCGAGTGCTGCGCACGCATTTTCCGCGTTGTGTGCCCCCGGAAGTGTTGCGCCGGGCTGCGCTATGGGGCCGTCACGATCCACGATCATGCCGTCTGCGGGATGCACGTCAGTTTGCGTGTCCGTGCCGGAGATCGTCTCCGTAGGAACGCCTTGTGCCCGCAGGGTCGCGGCAATCCGGCGGCACCAGTCGTCTCCGGTTCCAATCACCGCCAGATCGGCGGTCGTCATCCGATCAAAGATATGCGCCTTGGCGGCGGCATAACCGTTCATGTCACCATGACGGTCGAGATGATCGGGTGTCAGGTTGAGCAGGCAGGCGACATCGAAATGCAACGTCTCCAGCCGCTCCAGCATGTAGGAGGACATCTCCAGCACATACACGCCGTCATCGGGCAGGAGCGGGAGTGAGAGCGCGGCAGGACCGAGATTGCCGCCTTCCGCAACAGGGACGTTTGCTTCGCGCAAGAGATGCGCCAGCAGAGCCGTCGTGGTGGATTTCCCGTTGGTGCCCGTAATGCCGGCAAAGCGCGCTTTCGATCCGGCTTTCCGCACGGCTTGGAACAAAAGGTCCGCGTCCGAGAGAATGGGCACGCCCGCTTTGCGGGCCAGTTCAGCAACCGGATGCGCCTTGGGCAGTGTGTGCGGGATGCCGGGCGACATCACCAGTGCGTCGAAGCCGTTCAGGCTGTCAAAGGGCGCCAGCGTTATGCGCGCCGGCGTATCGTTGAGCGAGGCCCGACCTGCTTCCCCATCGTCCCATGCCTGCACTTCGGCCCCCATGGCTGCCAGCGTACGGGCGGCGGGCGTACCGTTGCGACCGAGGCCCAGCACTGCGAAGCGCTGTCCGGCGAAGAGGTCGGAAGGGAAGGTGGGCATCGTGCGGTTCCTCTCAGCGCAGCTTGAGGGTGGCCAGACCGAACAGGCCCAGCACGACGGCGACGATCCAGAAACGGATGACGATCTTGGGCTCCTGCCAGCCCTTCTTCTCGAAGTGGTGATGCAGGGGCGCCATCAGGAACACGCGGCGTTTGGTGCGCTTGTACCAGAACACCTGAATGATGACGGATAACGTCTCGGCCACGAACAGGCCGCCCACGATGCACAGCACCAGTTCGTGCTTGGTGGCCACCGCCACCGCACCCAGTGCGCCTCCCAACGCCAGAGAGCCGGTGTCGCCCATGAAGACGGAGGCCGGGGGTGCGTTGAACCACAGGAACCCCAGCCCTGCTCCCACAAGGGCAGAGCAGAATATGGCCAGTTCACCCGTTCCGGGCACGGCGTGCAGTTGCAGGTAGTCCGCAAAGACATGGTTGCCCACGAGATAGGAAATCAGGGCGAACACGAGGGCTGCGATCACCACGGGCACCGTAGCCAGACCGTCCAATCCATCCGTCAGATTGACGGCATTGCCGAAGCCCGTGACGGTCACCATCGCAAAGATGGGGAAGGCATAGCCCAGCGGCAGCATGTAGTCCTTCACGAAAGGGAAGGCGAGGTGATTGGCAAGGTCGGGCGGCATGAGGTGCTGCATCCACCAGCCCGCAATCAGCGAGGCGCCGAATTCACATCCCAGCCGCGCTTTCTTCGACAGTCCGTCCGTGTTGCGCTTGGCCAGCTTGCGGTAGTCGTCTGCGAAACCCACGGCCCCGAACACTGCTGTCACGAACAGGACGGCCCAGACAAATCCGTTCTGAAGATCGGCCCAGAGCAATGTTGAAATGAACAGGGCGGCGAGGATCAGAACCCCGCCCATCGTGGGGGTACCGGCCTTTTCAAGAATGTGCCGCTCCGGCCCGACAGCGCGGATCGGCTGTCCTTCGCGCTGGATGCGCTTGAGTTGGCGGATCACCGGATTGCCGAGGATCAGCGCGATGGCGAGCGCCGTCAGGCACGCGCCGCCCGCCCGAAAGGTGAGGTAACGGAAAAGGTTCAGGAGCGTGGTGTGGCCGTGAACATGATGGGCAACGAGCAGATAGAGCATCAGGCGCTCTCCGCCCGGAGGGCATCCACAACGATTTTCATCCGGCTGCCGAAACTGCCCTTGACCAGAATCGCGTCTCCGGGGCGCAGCGCCGCGCGGACCAGCGGGGCGAGCGACGTGGAATCCGCACACCATCCTCCCTGTCGTGAAGGAGGCAGTGCGTCAAAAAGATCTTTCATATGCGGTCCACAGCAGAAAACGAGATCAGCCGCAGCCGCGACCGAAGGTTCGAGGGAGACATGTTCGTCACGCGCGAAATCGCCCAGTTCACGGATGTCGCCCAGCACAGCAAGGCGACGCTGGGCGGGCAGCAGGGACAGTACGTTCAACGCGGCGCGAATGGACAGAACCGAGGCGTTGTAGCTTTCATCGAGAAGCAACGCCTTGCCGACAAGAATGGGAGAGGCCGCGCCGCGTCCTGCGCCCGGCACAAAATCGGCAAGCGCCTCAACCGCTCGTGTCAGTTCCGGGCCAATGCCGTGCAGGGCGGCAACAGTGCCCAGAGTTGCCAGCGCATTGCGGGCCAGATGCTCACCCGGTGCGTGCAGCGTGACGGGAAGGGCGCGGTCTGCCACATGCGCGACAAAGCGGCTGCCTTCGCCTGAGAGGTCCAGTTCCGTCAGACGGACTTCACTCCCGGCGGCAAAGCCCGCGCGCCACAGCGTGACACCGGCTTTCTGCGCCACATCATCGAAAATGGTCTGTCCCTCGGCATCGTCGGGCACAATGGCCACGGCGCCACGGGGAAGGGCGGCGATCAGGCATGCTTTTTCCTGCGCAATGGCGTCAAGGCTGCCCATGTGTCCCAGATGCGCTGAGCCAATGGTGGTGATGACGGCCACGTCCGGACGCACCAGTTCCGCAAGTGGCGTGATTTCGCCGGGATGATTCATCCCGATCTCACTTACGCAGAACGCGGCCTCTCGGGGGAGGCGGGCAAGGGTGAGCGGCACTCCCCAGTGATTGTTGTAGGAGGCGACGGCCGCGTGGGTCGGACCCAGCGCACTGAGAGCGGTGCGGAGCATTTCCTTGGTCGTGGTTTTGCCCACGCTTCCGGTCACAGCCACGACTTTGCCCGCGAAACGCGCCCGCGCGGCACGTGCGAGATCCCACAGCCCGACCATTGTGTCGCCCACGATCAGCAGGCGCGGATCGTTTGGTTCCACACCATCCAGATCGTCCGTGCGATGCACCAGCGCGACGGCGGCTCCTTTTTCCAGTGCCGTAGCGATATGCGCATGTCCGTCCGTGTGTTCGCCCACGAGGGCTATGAACAGATCACCCGCTTGCAGCGTGCGTGTGTCGATGGACACGCCCGAGACTTCGATCCCCGCTCCAGCCAGCGCCCCGAAACGGCCACCCGTGGCCGCAGCAAGTTCCTCTCCAGTCCACAACACGTTCAAAGATCTCCCGCGAGGTGCCGGACCACGCTCACATCGTCAAAGGGATGCACGACGGAGCCGATGATCTGGCCCTGCTCGTGGCCCTTGCCAGCCACCAGCAACACGTCTCCTGCTCCCAGACGGTCGATGGCCTGAGTGATGGCGGCCTTGCGCCCCGGCACTTCTTCCGCCTGCGGGGCGCCGGACAGCACGTCCTGCCGGATGGCGGCCGGGTCCTCGCCACGGGGGTTGTCGTCGGTCACGATGACGACATCCGCGCCCTGCGCCGCTTCATGCGCCATGAGGGGGCGCTTGCCCTTGTCACGGTCACCGCCCGCGCCGAACACAACGAACAGTCGTCCCTTTACATGGGGGCGAAGGCTGGTGAGGGCGCGTGCGAGGGCATCGGGCGTATGGGCGTAATCGACATAGACCGCAGCGCCATTGGAGAGAACGGCGGCGCGTTCCATGCGCCCCCGCACACCGCGAAGCTGCGGCAGAAGTTCGAGCGCTTTTTCCATACCGGCCTCATCCGGCAGGACCAGAGCCGCCGCGAGCAGCGCGTTGTCCACCTGAAACCGTCCCGGAAGCGGCAGAATGATGTCCATCTCCCGATGGCCGTTCACTTCCAGTCGTAACCGCTGGCCTTCGGGAAGCGCCTTGTGGGCCAGCAGGCGGATGGCATGTCCCTTGCGCCCCACCAGCCGCAGATCGAGGCGACGTCGGCGTTCGATCTCACGCAGGGCCGTGAGGGTTTCCTCGTCCATGTCCGCGTTGGCGGCAGCCAGAGACCCTCCGGGCAGTAGCGTGTCGAACAGGCGCAGCTTGGCGGTGCGGTAAGCTTCGAAGCTGCCGTGATAGTCCAGATGATCGCGTGTCAGGTTGGTGAAGCCTGCGGCCGACAGACGCACACCGTCGAGACGGCGCTGGTCCAGCCCATGGGAGGACGCTTCCATGGCCACATCCGTCACGCCCTCTTCGCGCAGAGCGGCCAGCGCACGCGCCAGCGTCACCGGATCGGGGGTGGTGAGGGAGGGGACTTCGAACGGCAGTTTCACAGAGGAGATCAGACCGAGCGTGCCGAAGCTGGCGGTGCTCCGGCCCATCAATGTCCAGAGCTGACGCAGGAAATCCACGGTGCTCGTCTTGCCGTTGGTGCCGGTCACGGCGACGATGTGCTCGGGCTGCGGCCCGGCCAGTGCCGCCACCATCAGCGCCAGCGAGCGCCGTGGCGTGGCGGACCGGACCGTCACGGTGCCTGGAGCCGGTTCCGAATCTTTGGGGACAAGGACAGCGGATGCACCAGCGGCTACGGCTGCCGGAATGAAAGCGCGTCCATCCTGCTTCGTGCCGGGAATGGCGACGAACAGTACGCCCGGCCTGGCCTCACGGCTGTCGGCCGTAACGGCGGTGATGTTGGGATCGGCGGACAGAGCCTGATCCGACAGGCCTGCTTCGGAGAGAAGGGAGGAAAGCTTCATGGGTTATCCTCTTCCGCGAGATTCGGGCGACGTCCGTGCGGACTCACGCTCGGTGGCGGACTGCACTTTCCGACGATGCTCTTCGGCCTGACGTTCCTCGGCGGCGTGGCGCGGGTCGCCGGGGTCATTGCCGGGCCCGAGGGGTCTTACACCGCGGGGCGGCTGGGGTCTCAGAGGAATGGCGAGTTCCGCTTCGATACGATCGGCATGGGCCGTGTCAGGGAAGACCTGCAGCATCGGACCGATGCGCGAGATGATCCGTCCCGCGGTCGGTGCCGCGTTCCAGGCTGCGGTCGTCCAGCCATGCGTGGCGGTTGTGCCCTGCGGACTGTCAAGCATGACATACACCGCATAGCGCGGCGCGTTCATCGGAAAGATGCTGGTGAAGGCGGAAATATTGACGTGTTTGAGATAACGCCCGTTCGCGCCGATCTTTTCCGCCGTGCCGGTTTTACCACCTACGAAATAGCCCGGAACCTCCCCGGTTTTACCCGTGCCTTTCGAGACATCCAGACGCAGGATCTTGCGCAGGAGCGTCGAGTTCTGGGGCGAGAAAACCCGCGTGCCTTCGGGAAGAGGCTGGGTTTCATCGGGAGATTCGGCCCCACCCGAAATTACGGGGGCGTCGGATGCTTCAACCGTTGGGGCGTCGTCACGCGCCAGCAGCGTGGGTTTAAGCAGAATGCCACCGTTCACCGTGGCTACGGTCGCACGGACAATGGACAGCGGCGGTTCGGCCACGCCGTGACCGAAGCCCACTGTCATGGTGGTGGAGAGACTCCAGTTGCGCCGTGCAGGCACAATGGGATGCCCGGCTTCCGGCAGTTCGATCGGTACGGGAGCGAAGAAACCCATGCCGCGCAGCCAGTCCTGCTGGCGCTGCGCCCCCACATCCAGCGCGATATGGGCGGCAGCGGGGTTGGAGGAAAAGGCCATCACTTCCGGCAGGGAAAGCCACGGTGCGAAGTGATCGGTCTTCATGTCCGCGATGGTGAAGCGCCCGACACGGATGGGAATGGACGAGAAGCGGTCCCAGATATGGGCCACGCCCAACTGAAGCGCCATGGCCGCTGTCTGGAGTTTGAAGGTCGAGCCCGGTTCGTACATGCCCGTCACGGCCCGGTTGAAGCGGGCATCGGCAGGAGCGTGCGCGAAATTGTTTGCGTCGTAGTCGGGCAGGCTGACCATGGCGATGACTTCGCCCGTGTTCACGTCCATTACGATCGCGCAGGCGCCGATGGCTTTGAACGTGTCTTTCGCCTTCGCCAGTTCTTCACGCACGACGGCCTGTACACGCACATCCAGCGAGAGCTTGAGCGGATTGCGGTCCGAGTTCAGACGTTTGTCGAAATAGCGTTCCACACCGGCAATGCCGTGATCGTCGATGTCCACGCCGCCGAGAATCTGGGCCGCCATCATGCCGAGCGGATAGTGACGGCGTTCACCCGGTTCGAAATAGATGCCCGGAATGCCGAAATTGTTGATGGCCAGTTCCTGCTGGAGCGTGATGTTGCGCGCCAGATAAACAAATTGTCTCGGCAGGGAGAGTCTGCGGATCGTCTCATCCTCATCCAGTGCGGGGATGACCGATTTCAGCTTGTGCGCCACATCCTTCGGGTCGATCAGTTCGCTCGGATTGGCATAGACCTGCGCCACCGGGAGCGAAACCGCGAGCGCCTGATTGTTGCGGTCCACGATCATCGCGCGCTTGACCTGTGGCAGTGCTAGCGCAGAGGCGAGCGATCCTTTGGGATCGACTTTGGGAATCTCGGGCACCTGCGGCCTGATCTGCCGCGCCTCCGGCACCATGGGGGTGAGCACTGTGGCGAAGGTGAGCCTGAGGCCGATAACCGCGAACAGAAAGGAGAAACCGCCTGCTACGGCCAGCAGACGGACATGCATCCGCTCCAGAAGAGCCCGCTCACGCAACTGGTCACTGGTCACCCGCACGTCACCAGCCGGTTTGCCGTTCGTGGGGGTGTCCGGATCAGGCGAAGGCGGCGGGCGAGACATCAGGCGGGGCGTATCCTCGAAGGCCGACCTCCGTCATCCCCATCGTTGCGAAACGGGCGGCGGGCCGGAAAGAAACCGTGTCGGAGAAACCGACACACAGAGCAGATGAACCTGCAACTGTGGCATCAGTTTGAAATTGGCATCGGCGGCGGCAATCCCCCACCCAGAGAAGAGTGCCCCAGAAGCGATCCACTGTAACTGGCCCGGGCTTCCACGTAGCGGGGTGTAGCGCTTCCTGCCGGGTGCCATGCAGCTACGTTGATCGGGGCGGGTGAAGTTGTGCGATGCGTCACGACATGATCGGCCATTGCGACCCGTGCTGGCGTATGGACCACAGCGGTCCGGTCCGTCTCGGCCACGTGATGCACAGGCGTGCTGTCCGCCACGAGCACATGGTTCGCACGGTGCGGGAGGGACGAGGTGGGAACAGATGTACGCAGATCGCCGCTGGAAGCGATCTGTGTGTCGGTGGCGTGGCGCGTGGATTTGCGTGTGACGGTGGGCGTGTCCGTTACGCTGCCAGCGGAAGCAACCTCATGCCGTGGTGTTGTCGTTTCCGGCTGGGTGAGTCGATGATGTTCGACAGCGACTGGCTGAGGCGGTGCGAGAGGTTCCGCACGTGCCACCACCACAGGGACCTTATGCGGCTTTACGCTTGCTGCCACGGAGGCTTCTTCATGCTCGCGTGAAATGGGGGGAGCCGGATGTTCGACTTCTGCCACACGGACGGGCTCGGGTGCCGATGCAGCAGGCGGCACTGCCGCCGCAGCCACGACGGCCGCCGTATGACCGCCAGCAGGATGGAACGAACCGGGCGCGGGCAGGTGTTTGCCCAGGTCCGTCATGCGCACGAACTGCCGCGGTTCCATCGGACGCAGTTGCGAGGCGAAACGCCCCGTCAAATGATCCAGACGATCCGGCTGATTGAGAAGCGCCCACTGGGTCTGGAGCATGGCCGTCTGCTGACGGATGTGCTGCGTGTCCGCCACGATTTTGGAAATCTGCTGATCCAGAACCGTTGTCTGATGCTTTTTTGTATACAGGAACATTCCCGACGAACCGGCCAGCAATGCGCAGAACAGGGTGAGGGGCCTGAACATCAAGTTGTTCCCTTGTCGGAAGAGGCTACGGAACGGACGCCGACATTCGTCCGGTATTCCGTGTGAGAGGAGGTATTCGTGTCATCGGAGGAAAGGCGCAGCAGCGCCCGAAGCTTGGCGCTGCGGGCACGTGGATTGCGACGACATTCCTCATCGGACGGTTGCATGGGTTTGCGGAAAGCGAGCCTGAACTGTGGCTTGACGTTCCCGCGCAGCATGGAGCGCGGATCATGACGCGACATGCCGGACTCCTGCCCGGCGGCAGCGGCCATGACACGCTTGACGATGCGGTCTTCCAGCGAGTGAAACGCCACCACTACAAGACGTCCGCCCGGTGCGAGCAGATCGAGAGCCTGCGTCAGCCCCCGCTCGATCTCGCCAAGCTCGTCATTCACCGCAATCCGCAGCCCCTGAAAGCTGCGTGTGGCAGGATCGATCCCGGAACGGTCCGCGCGGACGACCGAGCGGATGACGGTCGCGAGCTGGAGTGTCGTGGTCAGAGGCGCGCTTGTGCGGGCCTCCACCACGGCGCGGGCCACGCGGCGGGCGTGACGCTCCTCACCATAATGATGAAAGATGTCCGCCAACTCGCTTTCGGGAGCGGTGTTGACGATATCCGCAGCCGAGCGACCGGCCTTGCCCATCCGCATATCCAGCGGGCCATCGGCACGGAACGAAAAGCCGCGTTCCGCTTCGTCGATCTGAAAAGACGAGACGCCGAGATCGAGCATTACGCCATCGACGGAAGCGACGCCGGCATCGCGCAGCATGTCGCCCATCGCGCCGAATCCACCGTGCAACATACGCAGTCGCGGCGCACCGTCCGGGGCTACGCCCAGAAGGGTGGAAAGGGCTTCTCCCCGTGCGATGGCGTCAGGATCG
This sequence comes from Acetobacter estunensis, assembly GCF_011516945.1. GTDB lineage: Bacteria > Pseudomonadota > Alphaproteobacteria > Acetobacterales > Acetobacteraceae > Acetobacter > Acetobacter estunensis. The sequence continues at coordinate 65,137 of NZ_WOTH01000009.1, read as the reverse complement.
CGGTCGATGCCCCAGACATGACAGGAAGCGGCGGCCAGAACAGCGCAGGCATAGCCGCCGCCGCCGAATGTGCCGTCCACATAGACTTCGCCATCATGGGGGGCGAGGGCGGCCAGCACTTCCTCGCGCATGACGGGGATATGTCCGGGATCATGGTCCGGGATCATCATGGAGGTTGTTGGCGTCATGGCATTCATGTCGCTCCTCCGGGACCATTGTCGCGATTGCCGGGAAGCGTGACCCGGCGCGAGCGCTGGCGGGCTTCGGCGCGGCGCTGGTCGGCGGCTTTCGGCTCCCAGATCTGGAAGATACGCCCAAGCCCCATGAATGCGACCTGATCCGTGATGCCCGCGTGTTCGCGCAGGAAGTCGGGGAGAATGATTCGCCCCTCCTTGTCCGAGTCGAGCGGATAGGCATCAGCGTAAAGCGCTGCCGCGAGATCGTCGTGCTCGTCGGAAAACATGTCGAGCCGGTCGAGCGGTTGCGCGAGCGCCGAGAAGGCGGCGGAAGGCCACGCTTCGATGCAGGGCAGGGTGTGGGATGGGCGAAGGATCATCAGTGCTTCACCCTCAACGGCCTTGGCGCGAAGGACGGTGCGGAACCCGGCGGGAATCGAAACACGCCCTTTGGCGTCGATTCGATTCTGATGTGTGCCGAGAAACACGCTCACTGGGGGAAATGTCCTTCATGTGCGGAAACGCTCGGGATCCTTGGGGCTGTCCAACTGTGGTTTGGGATACCATGGGATTTTATGGGACGTCAAATGAATCTCTAATAAAAAATGGCGGAAATCTGGGGAAAATCACAAATAGACCGTTCTTTGTTCGCAAAAGGTTTCCAGAATCCCGGTATCCGTTAACAAGAACGTATGTTCTTGTTATGTTCTTCATGTTGTTTTTCAGGACGTAACCTCATCTCCGTGCGCAGAAAACGGACAAGAAGCACCAATCGTCTTCTTTATGAGAATCGTTTCGAAAAATGAGGAGCCAGACGGTCTGTAAGCCGGGTTCTGTCGGCCCCTGATGGAGCCGTAACGACCATTCCTCTGGGACACGTCTTGCAACGTGCCTCACGCGACCAACCCGGACGACAGGGCGGGAGAGCCCCCGGCAGTCAGGCTGCCTGTCGTCCCTATTCGGTCTTGCTCCCGGTGGGGTTTGCCGTGCCGCCGCCGTTACCGGAAGCGCGGTGCGCTCTTACCGCACCGTTTCACCCTTACCTCCAACCTGCGAACAGGTCCGGAAGGCGGTCTGTTTTCTGTGGCACTGTCCCTGGGGTCGCCCCCGCCGGTCATTAACCGGCACCGTTCTCCCGTGGAGCCCGGACTTTCCTCCACCACGCACGCGCGGCAGCGGTCGTCCAACCGTCTGGCTGGGGCGGAACCTGCGCGCGCACGCCTGTTCCGTCAAGCGTGGGATGCTGACGGGTGGACATATTGTCGCCCGAGGCTGAGACTCAGCGGATCATGTCCCTTTTCACAAGACGGACCGCCTGCTCCGCAAAGCGGGCAGACAATGTGCGGCCCGATGCCATTTCGCGTCTTTTCCTGCTCTGGATTGGCTGGATGCTCCGTCTTCAGGCGCGCAGGCTGGCACGTCAACCTGTGGCTCTGGAGCCACCGGAAGCGGTCCGCGCGGAGAATCTTGCACGGCTGCGCAAGCTTGCCGGACGACCGTCTTTCCCTATGGCACTTTCATCGCTGCCGCTGAAACGTGTACTCGATATTCGGGTGCCCGGCGCCCGTGAACTTCGGCCCGCTCGCCTTTATATTCCGCGCGGCAAGGTAAAGGGCGTGGTTCTTTACTTCCATGGCGGCGGTTTCGTGCATTGCGGGCTGAACTCGCATCACGGGATCTGTTGTCGTCTTGCCCGAGCGTCCGGTGCCGCCGTCCTCTCCTTTCATTACAGCCTTGCGCCCGAACATAAGTTTCCCGCCGCTGTGGACGATTGTTGGGAGGCGGTGCGCTGGCTGTCGGGAGAGGCATGGCGTTGGGGTGGTCAGATGGCGCTTGCTGGAGACAGTGCAGGTGGAACGCTGGCGGCCGTCATGAGCTAGAAAATCCGCGATGCCCACAGCAAGGATGGGGCGTGTCCCATTCTCACGCCTCGCATGCAGGTTCTGTTTTATCCCGCGACATTGGGGACAGAGGAAACGCGTTCTCGTCAACTGTTCGCCAAGGGATTCTTCCTGAGCATGGCGATGGTGGAGTGGTATGGGCATCAATACGCGCGGTCCATCGAAGATGCCGACGATGTGCGGTTTGCGCCCGGTTTACAGACGAATCTGTCTGGTCTTCCGCCCGCCTGGATCATGACGGCCGAATGCGATCCTTTGCGTGATGAGGCTGCGATGTATGCCGACAGGTTGCAGCAGGCGGGCAACACGGTGACCTATTCATGCGCGCCGGGCACCCTGCATGGCTTCCTGCTGTTTTATCCCGTCATGTGGAAAGCGCGCCGGGTTCTGCGTGAAAGCGGCAAGGCGCTACGGAAAGTGTTTTCCGCTCCGCAAGTATGACGAACCCTACAGTTTGGTGCGCATGGTCTCGCGCAGAGTATTGCACCGCTTGGCAAAGCTGGAGGCGCGGGACGCTGTGAAGAAGTTGATCAGGAACGCCCCGATCAGCGACACGAAAGACAGCAATGACAGCACTGTGCCCAGAACCGGGATGACTTCGTCGTAGTGATAGCCTGAATACCACAGCAGCCCGAGGCTCAGGATCGCGCCGAAAAGTCCGAACACGCCAGTGGAGCGCAGCAGGGAGTCTTCAATGCTTTCGAAGTTCGCCGCTTCCCGCCACAGATCGAACAGGGCGCGGTCCATTTCATTCACCGCTTCCGTATGGCTTTCCTTGTGCTCTGGCGCCCGTTTGTGCGGATTGCGCCGGTGGATTTCCAACTCCTGCCGCGCTTTGGCGAACACCCGGCGGCGTTCCTTGATGGCGGGCAGGCTGATGTCCACGAAACTGAGAATCGCGACATTGAGGCCGGCAGAAAGCTGGATGACGGCCTGAAAGTTGCCCCACGTCATCGACACTCGCACTCATCCTCGGCTGTTTCGCATAGTGGCACGAGTGTTTATTCAGTGTTCCGTCCATGGGATAGAGGGAAGTCGAATGTTGGTTATTCGTTTTTTCTATCAATCTCAGAACATCCTCCCATTCCGGCGCGCTCTCGGCGGCACCCTCTTTTGTGGTAGCGAGTGCCCCGCAGGCAGCGGCAAGGCGCGTGGCGTCCTGTAACGAGCGTTCCTGTATCAATCCCGTAGCCAATCCCGCATTGAAGCAGTCGCCAGCCGCGACGGTATCGATGGCGGACACAGCAAAGGCGGGTACGAAGCCTCCTGCCATGGGGGTCTGCCACCACACGCCCCGTCCACCCATTTTGATGGTTACGGCGTGCGCGCCTTGCCGCATCAATTCTTGTGCTGCCTGTGCGGCGGTCGCCTCATCCTGCGGATAAAGACCTGTGAGAGCCTGCGTTTCCGTTTCATTGGGCGTGAGAACGTCGACAAGAGACAGAAGCGACGAGGGGAGAGGCCGGGATGGGGCCGGTGCGGGATCAAGAATGATTTTGCAGCCAGATGCACGAGCGCAGCCTGCTGCGTATTCCACGACCTCAAGAGGAATTTCCAACTGGAGCAGCACAACGCGGGCCTGTTCCAGCATGGGCTGGAGGCGATCCACATCTGTGTGGTCGAGCGCCATATTGGAGCCTCCAATCACGGTGATGCTGTTCTCGCCGCCTTGATCCACGCCGATCAGGGCAAGACCTGTCGGATGATGGTGATCAGACGCAAGTGCTGTGAGGTCCATGTGAAAAGTGGCCAGATGATCGCGGGCCTGCTTGGCAAAGTCATCTGCTCCCGTGCGTCCAGCAAGCACCACCCGATGATGCGCGCCTTTCCCCAGTCGGGCAGCGGCGGCGGCCTGATTGGCTCCCTTGCCGCCAAGTCCGATGGTGTAGCTCTGGGCGTGCACAGTTTCGCCCGGTGCCGGCAGGTGCGCGCCGCGTGCGGTGATGTCGATATTAACGCTGCCGATAACAAGAAGCAGGGGAAGGGGTTGTTCCATGATCTGGTGCTCCTGCGAGGTGCCCGTGGTTCTGTCAAAGCAGATGCGGGCAACAGGAGCGCGATCAGAAGTGAGCGGTCAATCCGCCGATGAGACGACGTTGGATACGTAAGCCCGATGTTTCTTTCAGGGCGGAAGAGCCGAGTTGTTCGCCACTCAGGGACAGGGTGAATCGTTTATCGATTTTCCACGCAGCGCGGGCATCCACGGTCACGAAGTCATGAATCTTTACGTTGTCGAGTTGGAAGGTGCTGAAATTGGCGGCCACATCCTGATAATGCGACTGCCAGCGCGCGTGAGCGCTGAGTTCCACCGGTCCGATCTTCCACGAAAAACCGCCGATGACGCTGTTGACCGGGGTCTGACGTTGAAAATTGATCATGGACGCTTTGTCCATATCGCGAACAGCGGTCATGGCGTAGGCCAAGTCCCAGCTTAATCCGAAATCCGTCTTGCCGTTCAGGTGCGCTTCACCGCCGGCATCGTCCACCCGTCCGTAATTGCGGGGCTCCATGGTGAGTGTCGTGGGTGGAATGAAGCTGAAATTCGAGGCGAAAGGGGTGCCCAGCATGTTGGTGGTGCGTTGCGCGTACAGGGCCAGCGTCAGGCTACCGTCAATGGCTGCGATGGGATGCGAGTAGTTGATCCCGACATTGATGGTGGTGGAAGGCACCAGTGAAGGATTGTTGATCGCCAGTGCCGGACCGAAGGCGGTGTCAGGTGAAAAGTCAAAAAGTGCGGGAAGCTGGATTCCCCGTGCGGCATTGACGCCAAAAACTCCGAGTGAGCCAGCATCGTAGCGCAGGCGGGAATTAAAGCTCGGCTCGATGTAGTGGTGAGCGTGAGAGGCCGCCTGATCCGGCACGGTGTAGCTGCGCAGAGAGGGCACATAGAGAGTGTCCAGTCGTACGGCGTTCGTCATGGTGAGTTGCGGCAGTATCCGGTAGTCCCATGTGGCCGAGCCGGCGGCGAGCATGTCGTATTCACTCGTCAGCTTCGTGCCGGCATGTTGGTCGTCGAGGGTTGTGTAGCGGTACTCGACACCCAACTTCAGGTCATTGCGGCTGTCCAGCGAAATGGTGTCGGACAACTGGGCCACCGTGGTTTCCAGATTGTAACTGAAAGCGATGGGAAAACTCATGTTCAACGCGTCGATCGTGTTGGAGATGTCGCTGTTGAACGAGTTTTGGTAGGCCCGAAATTCGACAAGCCCCCATGACGTATCGGAAGCAATTCGCCCTTCCAGACTTTTGGAAAGAGAACTGGAGGTCACATAGGTACCTAAATCCAGCCAGAAGGGATTTTGCTCCCGGTCGATGGTTCCGGTCAAAGTCCATTCCGTGCGTGGGGTAATCTGGCCGCGCAGGGTAAGAGCGGCGTTCAGGGCGTAGGTTCGCGGAACGGTGTCCGTGCGCCCGCGTGCGGCATATTCGTCGGAACGGACGCCGTTGAGAGACAGTTTGGCGGCAAAGGCGTCTGAAAATTTGTGAGACGCTACAAACTCGCCCCCGAAATCTTCCTGACTTCCTCCTTCGACATGCACATAGCTGCGATTTTCATGCAGTGGGTCACGGGTGACGATGTTGATCACGCCTCCCGATGCATCGAATCCATAAACGGCCGAATTCGGTCCGCGAATGACCTCGATCTGCCGGATGTCGCGCAGCGACACGGGCAGGCCGCCCCAGTCGGTGTAATTATAGCCGTCGAGATAGACCTGTCGTCCATCGATCAGCACCAGAGTGCGGGAGCCGCCTGCGGCGTCATTGCCCCGGATGGACACATTGCTGCCGAGCATGGAATAGCGCCGCACATTTACGCCCGCCACCATGCGCAGCACTTCGGGAATCGATTGTGCGCCGGAGCGTTCGATCTGTTCGCTGGTGACGATCTGCGTGTCGGTGGACAATTCGCTCGCGCGCTGGGGCTTGCCCGTAGCGGAGGTGGTCACGGGTTCGCCGAAAAGCTGTTCGAATGAATTGTAATCGATGCTTTGGGCATGGGCCGTTTTTGCCATTCCCAGCAGGCACACGAGAAGAGAAAGACGTGAGCCGCGCCAGTGTCGCGCATTGCGCTGCTGGTCGCGGCTGGTCATGTCACGCTGTAAAAGACGGCGGGCAGGGTGCACAGATAACGGTCTCCATTACCGCTTTCTCGCACTGGCTCCATTACCGTTCGGTTAAGTCGTGGCGTGTTAACTCTGTTTGAAAGGGCAGGCACACCCCATATCCGTGCTATGGTTCCCGATGTGGAGAATGCAATGGATGAACACACGACCGCTCAGTCCGATGACGGGCATGACCAGACTCATGTTCAGGAGGCTGCGACCCAGCCGCGAACGGAGGGAGGGGCAGACACCGTGACGTCTGCGCCGGTAGCGGCCCAGCCAGCCCCGGCTGCGCGTGCGGTGGTGGGCGTGCCCGATGCTGACCGGATGGACGGTCCCGCGTTCAGGGAACTGTTTCAGATGGTGGGTGCGATGGCGTTTGTCGGCCTGCTGGTCGCGATTGGCTGGCACGCGGCCCATTATTCAGGAGCGTGGCCTTACTGAGCCACGCAGTTCCCGTCCTTTACTGATGACGGAGCGTGACCACCATGACGTCACGGAAAGCCGGAGCATCCGGGCGCACCGGCTGGATGGGCGTTACGCCGTGAAAGACCTGATTGTCGTTCACGAACGCTGCGTCCATCGGTGAGGACAGTGTGAAACTGCCGAGTTCATTGCCTTGAAGGTCATGAATGGTGGTTTCACCGCTCGCCACGTTTTCACGACGAACCATCAGGACAAGCACCCAGTCAACACCGTCACGGTGCAGTCCCTCCGGCGTGGGCTGTCCGGCTTCATTGTCCCGCGCTTCGATCCGGAACTGATGCACCTCCGCGTGCCAGGCTTCGGGACGTCTGGCGATGGGTGTCAGATCGGTGGCCAGTCTGCGGATGAGCGAGAGCACGGCGTGCATGACTGGATGCGCGCCGATTTCACGTTCCACAGGCTCGAACCAGCGTTCGATCCCGCCATTGAGCGCGTTGTAGTCACGGCTCTGATAATGCGGCTGGTGCTTTTTGCGAATGATGGCGTCTTCCGCCAACGCGAATGTGGCGTAGCGCCGCCGCCGGTAGCGACCGCCATCGGCCATGTAGAGATCCACACCAAGCCGTTCCCAACTGGCAGCGAATCCCTCCCAGTCCGACATGCCGAACGCTTCCAGAAGGGGACGCATCTCCACCGCCGGAATACGCGCGAAATGGTTTTCCCGAGTGGCGGCCTCTATCCGATCCAGTTCAGGCTGGGCCTGTTTTTCTTCACGCACCGTCATGCTTGCTGTCTCCGGAAGGCGATTTTGGCGCGTCCGCATTGTCCGCCGCAGCCTTTGGCTTGTCCTCGTTGGCGGGTTGGCCCGCTGTTGCCGGCACCTTCAGTCCACCGGAAATGGCAAGGGACGTGCCCGGCGCGGATGCGGTGTAAGAGGTGGGCGTGTAGAACATGATGCCCGCCTTCGCGAAACGGTTGGCGATGCGCCGGTAGAATTCGCGCTGCACCTTCCACTTCATCATCGCCGCCGTGCGGATCGAGCCGACCATGACCGCGCCGTTCGAATCGCTCTTGTCCACACCGAGATCATTGTAGCCCGAGTAGATGATGGTCTTGAATTCGTCTTCCTTGCGCATCTCATCGACCGCATCGGCCATGATCTTCGCCACCCGCGACGTGTCTTCGGACAGATCCACCACCTGATTGACGATGATCTGGTTGAAGTCACGGCCGGTGTTGGCAATGGACGTCACGGACGAGAAGGGAATGATGTGCAGGTCGCCGTTGATTGCGCGCACCCGCACGGTGCGGATCGAAAGATGTTCGACCGTGCCTGATACGCCTCCCGTCGTTACCCAGTCTCCGACCTGAATCGCATCTTCAACGAGCATGAAGAAGCCCGTGATGAAGTCCTTCACGAGGCTCTGCGAACCGAAGGCGATGGCCGCACCCATGATGCCCGCACCTGTGAGCAGCGGCGCCACGTTGATGCCGATCTGCGACAGCGACGTCACCAGCACGATGATGATGATCACGGTGAGCAGCACTGTGCGAATGATGGGCAGAACTGTCTTCAGGCGCGTGGCGCGCGCGGATTGGCCGGAAGCAGAGAAATGCGAGAGCTGATTGTTCAGTTGCGCGTTGATCACTTCCCACAGGATCGCCGCCACCGAGACTGCCACGACCATGGTGATGGCGGCCGTCAGCAGGCGGGTGCCGAGCTGACTTGCGAAGAAGAAATGAACTGTGTGGATGCCCCATGATTCCGTCAGCGCGATGAAACTCGCAAACGCGATGATGGCGGTCAGCAGGCCGCGTACGAACGGGTAGTAGCGATCCGCGCGCTGCTGCATGTCGGGATGCTTCTTCACCAGCGTGGGATCGAGACGGAACAGCTTGTCCTGCCATCCATAGGCCAGAACGGCCAGAAGGCGGGCAGCCGTTACGATGACGACTGTGAGAACCGTTGTCCGAAGAATCCAGTCATAGCCGCCACGCAGATGCGCCGCCCAGACGAGCCACAGTGCAGCGTCGAGGAACAGTGCCGGGATCCACCAGATCTGGGCGATCATCAGCACGAAGGACCAGAAGCTGCTCTGGACCTCCTGTCGCTTGGGGTCCAGCGTGCGTTTCACGATCGGGCGCAGACGCCAGATGAAAACCGCTATCATGATGTGCTCGACCAGCACGACGGCGCGGATCATGGCCTGAGTGCCGCGGTCCGACAGATCGAACTCACCGCCCAGAACGGACAGACACACCACGAGAGACGGCGCGGCCACAAGAACGTTCCACCAGCGGATAAGCATCCGCGCGGTAGAGTCGCTCACCGGCACCAGACGGATCATCGGCGAACGCGGAGCAAGCGCGGACTCGACGAGAACGAACAGGAAGCGCGCGGCGGCATAGGCTGCGGCCAGAGTTTCCGTGACGGTTTCGGCCTGTGTGGTGTCGGTCGCGATGGCTGAACCACCGAAGGCCACACCAAGGAACACGCCAATAGGCAGGAGTTTGAGGCCCAGATGCATGAGGGCATAGGGCACGCGGGCAAGGAAACGCAGCGTCTCGGTCTGACGCCGTTGATCGCCAGCCCGGGTCTGGAGAGCCTCGATCTCGTCCTTGGCGGCCCCTTCGGCCTTGGCGTCCGCGACGGCTTTCGCGTCAGCCTGCTGATTGTTCTCGTCTGTTGCGAGAGCCTTTTCATCCGCCGAAGGGGGGGCGGATGTCGCCATGTTCTCCTGTGCGCGTTCCCGGCTCTCGGCCTTGGCCTTCACATTGGTCAGAGGCTTGCGCATGGCCAGAGTCGTGGCCCACTCCACGACAAGGGCCACGAGAATGACCAGTCCGGCCCGCCAGAATGTTCCGACAAGCAGCGCGCGTGTCGCAGGGGTTGAGACTTCGGAGCGGAACCAGGTGCCTACTGTCCGCAGATCCGTGAAGAGACCGAGGAAATTGTCCACATAACCGCGTAGGTTGCCCTTCACGGAGGACAACTCGGACGTCAGATCGCTGTGAAGCGCCACGGCGTTGGGAGATACAACCGCAGGCTGACCGGCGGCGGTTTTGGAAGCAGGAGCCGCTGTCTGCTGGACGCCTTTCGCCATGAGGGAAAGGGTCTGGGTGAACTGCTGACGTTTGGCCGGGTCGTTCAGAACGCCAAGAAGTTGCTGCGCTTCCTGAGGGGTGAGCGTGCTTGCGGACGAGGCGGCAGCCTTCGTGTCAGCGGCGTGTGCGGTGCTTGCAAATGGCCACGCGCCGATCGCTGCAAGCAGCCATGCCAGAATGAGAAAGACCGATGCGGACCACCGTGGGCGTCGTCCCGTTTCCTGCGATGGTGACAGGTATTCCCCGTTGCTCCACAGCATACCGCTTTTCACCTCCAGCAAATAAATCAGTCTCAGTCGCGTAAGAGTGTTTCCCCGCCGGGATCAAGCTCACCCGGCGTAAGGCTGCACATTCGCACCCGGACGCACAGGACACGTCTGGGTTGCATGAGAAGGACGCGAGTCAGCCCTGTCCGTCAAGTCGGGCAACACGTTCGCTACGCAGGACAAGGGTGCCCGCCACGATGTCGTGCAGGCCCTGTTTGCGGGGCGTGAAAGCCACCATCAGCACGCCGATCATCAGCATGGGAAAGGAGATGAAGGTCTTGACCAGCGTACGGATGAGCGAGCGCAGCAGGGAAATGCGCTGCCCTTCCATATCGCTCGCCCGCAACCCCAGAACCCGCTTGCCCAGTGTGCCGCGCAGGGGGGAGGCTTCCAGCACAATGAAATAGAGTAGTTGGAACAGCAGGAGATACTGCCCGTAATCGTGCACTTCGAACTGCGGCATGGGCCAGGAAAAGCCCTGTCCGATAAAGTCCGTGCTGCGATAGGCCACTTGATAGGAGGGCGTGTCGCCCTGCCAGTGTTCGATGTGAACGGTGGGCAGCGTGAAAATGCCTGAGAGCAGGCTGGTGACGCTCAGAATGAACGAATCAAGCAGGGCGGCAGCCGTGCGGATCCAGAAGCCTCCATAGGCCAGTACGCGACTGTCGCCTGAAGGTGGGACAAAGGCGTTGCTGTCATTGCCCCACCCGGGAGGAATCCTGTCCGACATAGTGCGCCTCAGCTCCGGTAGGATCCGTTGATGTCAATATAGCCGTGGGTCAGGTCACAACTCCACATCGTCGCGTGACCTTCGCCAAGACCCAGATCCACATCGATCTCAATTTCACGGCCCTTCATGTGGGCCACGACTGGCGTTTCGTCATAGCCTTCCACCACCGTTCCCTCGCGGGCGATGGTGACGCCGCCGATGGCCACGGTCAGAAGGTCACGATCGGCCGGTTCCCCGCATTTCCCGACCGCCATGACCACGCGGCCCCAGTTTGCGTCTTCTCCGGCCACCGCTGTCTTTACCAGCGGGGAGTCCGCGATGGCGCGGGCCACCGTACGGGCAGAGGTATCGGACACCGCGCCGGTCACGTTGATGCGGATCTGTTTGCTGGCGCCTTCGCCGTCACGCACCACCATCAGGGCAAGTTCAAGCAGAAGACTGTCGAGGGCCGCGCGGAAAGCGGAAAGGGCGGTGTCATCGGCACTGGCAACAGCGGGATTGTCCGCCCGCCCCGTGGCGAAGAGCAGCACCATGTCGGAGGTGGAGGTATCGGAATCCACGGTGATGGCGTTGAAGCTGGTGACGACGCCTTTCGACAGCAGGCTTTGAAGCACGGCGGACGGCAGCTTTGCATCCGTGGCGACAAAAGAGAGCATCGTCGCCATATCGGGCGCGATCATGCCGCTGCCTTTGGCAATGCCCTGAATGGTGACGGGCACTCCGCCGATTTCGGTCTTGCGCACGGCGGCCTTGGGGAAGGTGTCCGTCGTCATGATGCCACGTGCGGCGGCTTCCCAGCCGTCTTCCGTCAGCGCGGCATGCAGGGCGGGAAGGGCTGCGGTGATGCGTTCGGCGGGAAGCACTTCTCCGATCACACCGGTGGAGGCAAGAAACACCTCAGAAGGCACGCACCCAGCAAGATGCGCTTCGACTTCGGCTGTTTTTTCGCACGTCGCAATCCCCGCGCGTCCGGTGAAAACATTTGCGTTGCCCGCATTGACCACCAGGGCGCGCGCGACACCGCCCTTGAGAGCGGCGCGGCACCAGTCCACCGGGGCGCCGGGGCATTTGGACTGTGTGAAGACGCCTGCAACCGTGGTGCCCGCATCGAACTCGGCCACCACAAGGTCGGTGCGTCCCTTGTAGCGGATACCCGCCGCAACCGCGCCAAGGCGCACGCCGGGCACGGTGCCGAGGTCTGGCAGCGGAGAGGCGAGGGGGGAGACGGGCAGCGGTTGGGCCATGGACGACGCACCTTGGACTGGGCGGAAAACGAAGAAAGGGGACGCCACGAGGCATCCCCTTTCCGATCCTAGCCAAAGACAGGCGGGGAGGCTACAGCCGCCGCCTCTGCTGGCGTCAGTTCTTTTTCGGCGTGCCCGCGATGGCAGGCTGCGCGTTGTCGGGCACCACCTTGCCGTCAGGACCGTAGCGCACGATCTTGACGCCAGATGTGGCTTTCTCCACCGCCGTCCGCACGTCTTCCTGCACGAGCTTCTGGCGGATCTTGTCCTTCACCTCGTCTTCCTTGGGGACCGGCACTGTGCGGTCTTCCAGCACCTGAATGACGTGATAGCCGAACTGGCTCTTCACGGGTGTCTGGCTGTAGGTGCCCGGCTTCATGGCGAACGCGGCATCCGAGAAGGCCGGAACCATGTCACCCTTCTTGAACCAGCCCAGATCGCCGCCGTTGTTCTGGGCGCTGCCCTTATCGGTGGAGAGCTTCGCGGCCAGCGTGCCGAAGTCCGCACCGCCCTTGAGCTGCTTGATGATGTCGTTGGCTTCGGCCTCGGTCTTCACGAGGATATGGCGGGCGTGGACTTCCTTCTCCGCCGGCTTGTTGGCGTAATTTTTCACGTAATAGTCATGAACCGCCGCATCGGTCAGCTGCGGCATGACCTGCTTGGACAGCCACGAGTTCTGGAGCGCCGTGTTGGCGGCGGTTTCCATGGCGGCCTTGGTCTCCGGATCGTTCTGGAGATTGTCCTTGCGTGCCGCGATCTGGATGGCTTTCTGGTCAACCGCCTGGTTGACCAGCATCGGGAAGATCACGTTCGGCGGCAACTGGCGGAGCTGCGGCGGCATGTTGGTGGCGGCCTTGCGGATGTCGCCCAGTGTAATCTTCTCGCCGTTGACCGTGGCCACCAGCGCGTTCGGATCGGTCTGGGGAGCGCCGCCGTCAGGTCCGCCCTGTGCTGCGGCCGTTGCACCGACTGCGGGCGTCGTCTTCGGAGCGTCCGCGGCAAGAGCGCCGGTGGACGTCAGAAGTGTGGAGGCAAGCAGGGCTGCTGCCGCGAGGACCGAACCCGAGCTGGAAAAACGCATGCGAAAAATACCCTGTGTGGACAGAAGGGCTGCATCATGGCTGACCCATCCGCCCCCCGCAAGGGCAGGCCGGACGGCAGCGGCCATGACCGTTTGATGACGGAACGTGAGGCATGCCTCACGTCAGCCCTTGGTTGACCCGTGCCGGTGCGGGCCTTATCTCATTGCCGCAATGCGAGCGGTTCCCGCCCGTTTCCTCGTGCCCCGGCTGTCCGGTGGCGGAGAGGCGGATGTGGACCGCATGCCGTTCCGGAAAGGTCTTCATGTTCGCCTCGCTCGCCCGCGCACTGTTTGGCACTTCCAATGACCGCTCTCTCAAGCGGTTCCAGCGTCGTGTCCCGGAAGTTAATGCGCTGGAGCCGCAGATAGCGGCTCTGGATGACGCGGCTCTTGCACACAAGACGGTCGAGTTCCGGGAGCGGCTGGCCAAGGGTGAGACGCTCGATCAGCTTCTGCCCGAAGCATTCGCCGTATGTCGCGAGGCCTCGAAGCGCGTGCTGGGCATGCGTCACTTCGATGTGCAGCTTATCGGCGGCATGGTGCTGCATGCTGGCAAGATTGCCGAAATGCGGACCGGTGAAGGCAAAACGCTCGTCGCCACGCTTGCGGTCTATCTCAACGCGCTGACTGGCAAGGGCGTGCATGTCGTCACCGTAAACGACTACCTCGCCCGCCGCGATGCCGATGAGATGAGCAGGCTTTACAGCTTTCTCGGTCTGACGACGGGCGTGATCGTGCCCAATCTGCCCGATGACGCACGCCGCGCAGCCTATGCCTGTGACATCACCTACGGCACGAACAACGAATTCGGTTTCGATTATCTGCGCGACAACATGAAGTACCGGCTGGAAGACATGGTCCAGCGGCCCTTCAATCATGCCATCGTGGACGAGGTGGACTCGATCCTCATCGATGAGGCGCGCACGCCGCTCATCATTTCCGGTCCTGCCGAGGACAGCTCCGATCTTTATCGCAGCGTGGATGCCGTGGTGGCGGAACTGGTGCGCGATCCGGCCACATTCGAAAAGGACGAGAAGCTCCGCACGGTCATTCTCACAGAAGCCGGTTCGGAAAAGGTCGAGGAGCTTCTTCATGCCGCCGGTGTGTTGCAGGAAGGCGGCCTGTACGACGTGCACAATGTTGCGGTCGTGCACCATGTCCAGCAGTCGCTGCGTGCTCATTCGCTGTTTGCGCGGGATGTCGATTACATCGTGCGGGATGGCAAGGTCATCATCATCGATGAGTTCACCGGCCGCATGATGGAAGGTCGCCGGTATTCGGACGGCCTGCATCAGGCGCTGGAAGCCAAGGAACATGTCGAGGTCCAGCAGGAAAACCAGACGCTGGCTTCCATCACCTTCCAGAACTATTTCCGTCTTTATCCCAAGCTCTCGGGCATGACCGGCACCGCCATGACGGAAGCCGATGAATTTGCCGAGATCTACAAGCTCGACGTGGTGGAAATCCCCACCAATCTGCCCGTGGCCCGCAAGGACACGGATGACGAGATCTATCTCGACGAGCAGCAGAAATTCGCAGCGGTAGGGAAGTTGGTGGAAGAGGTGCACAAGGGGGGGCAGCCCATCCTTGTCGGCACGACATCCGTTGAAAAGAGCGAAGCGCTCTCAGCGATGCTCAAGCAGCGTGGCATTCCCCACAATGTGCTCAACGCGCGTTTTCATGAAATGGAAGCGACCATTGTAGCGCAGGCAGGTGCGCCCGGGGCGATCACGATCGCGACCAACATGGCGGGTCGTGGCACCGACATCAAACTCGGTGGCAACGTGGAAATGCGCATCCAGCAGGAACTGGCGCATATCACCGATCCTACCGAGCGCGATGCGGCCGAGCAGGCCATCCGCGATGAAGTGGCGCGCAATCAGGCGATTGTGAAAAAGGCCGGTGGCCTCTACGTCATTGGTACGGAACGGCATGAAAGTCGCCGCATCGATAATCAGTTGCGTGGGCGTGCGGGGCGTCAGGGCGATCCGGGCAATTCGCGTTTCTTTGTGTCGCTTCAGGACGATCTGATGCGGATTTTCGGCTCCGACCGAATGACCGGCATGCTCCAGAAGATGGGCATGCAGGACGGTGAGGCGATCGTTCATCCGTGGCTGAACAAGGCGTTGGAGCGCGCGCAGAAAAAGGTCGAAGCCCGAAACTTCGACATGCGCAAGAACACGCTCAAATACGACGATGTCATGAACGACCAGCGCAAAGAGGTGTATGCCCAGCGCCGTGAGTTCATGATGCTCGATGATGTGTCCTCCATCGTGGCCGAAGCACGGGCGGATGTCATCGACTCGCTGGTGGACCGCTTTATTCCCGAAAAGGCGTTTGCCGAGCAGTGGCAGACGACCGAACTGAAGGCCGAGGTTCAGCGGGTTCTCAATCTCGATCTTCCGATCGAGGCATGGGCCGCGGAAGACGGCATGGACCGGGAGCAGGTGGCGGCCCGTATCGAAGATGCCGCAGCGCAGGCGCAGGCGGTACGGACGGCCAATTTCGGCCCCGACATCATGCGCTATATCGAAAAGCAGATTCTGCTGACCACCTTCGATTCCGTGTGGAAAGAGCATCTGCATGCTCTCGATCAGCTTCGTCAGGGCATCGGCCTGCGGGCTTATGGCCAGAAAGATCCGCTGAACGAGTACAAGCACGAGGCGTTCCAGCTTTTCACCTTCATGCTCAATGAGATGCGCGAGCGTGTGGTGACATTTCTGGCGCGTGTCGAGGTGGCTCCCCCCGTGGAACCCAGTCCGCTTGAAGGGATCGGTGAGTTCCATCCTGATCCGCAGGTGGAGGGCTATACTTCCGAGCCGGCACATTACAATCAGACACCGGCGAGTGTTGCGGCTGAACCCGTCGGGGCCGGCGCTATTCTGCCGGAAGATCCGTCCACCTGGGGCGAGACTCCCCGTAATGGGCCGTGTCCGTGTGGCTCGGGTCGGAAATACAAGCACTGTCATGGCCGTGCCGTCTGAGCATTTTGGGTCCGGCCACCGGTCGGGACACCCTCCGGGGCGCTGAGGCGCGTCCGTTCCCAAGGTGAGCGCTGCTTGCCCGTGCTGTTGTACGGCGTGGGGGTGCGGTCCGTGGAGCGGCGCGTCCGCCTGCTTTTTCTGAAAATACGAAGATCATCAGATGGGGAGGGCCCTATGGCCGGCCATTCACAATTCAAGAACATCATGCACCGCAAGGGCGCGCAGGACGCCAAGCGTGCGAAGCAGTTCGCCAAGGTCATTCGCGAGATTACGGTTGCGGCCCGTTCCGGTCTGCCTGACCCGGCCACCAATCCTCGCCTGCGTGCGGCCATTTCCGCAGCCCGCGAAGTCAACATGCCCAAGGACACGGTTGAGCGCGCTATCAAGAAGGCCACGGGAGCGGGCGGCGGCGATGACTACGTGGAAGTGCGCTACGAGGGATATGGCCCGGCAGGCGTGGCCGTGATCGTGGAAGCGCTGACGGACAACCGTAACCGCACTGCGGCTGAGGTGCGCGCGGCGTTTTCGAAATACAGCGGTTCATTGGGCGAGACCAACTCCGTCTCCTTCATGTTCCAGCGCCTTGGCGTCATTACCTATCCGGCGAGTGTTGCAACCGAAGACGAGATGCTGGAAGCGGCCATCGAAGCCGGTGCGGACAATGTGGTGTCCACCGCAGAAAGCCACGAAGTGACGTGCGAGGTGGAATCCTTCTTCGCTGTGCGCGATGCGCTTGAGACCAAATTCGGTGAACCCGAGAGCGCCAAGCTGGACTGGCGCCCCGAGAACACGGTGGCGCTGGATGAGGACAAGGGGCGCACGGTGCTCAAGTTGCTCGATGTGCTCGAAGACAATGACGACGTGCAGAATGTGTATGCCAACTTCGACCTCCCTGAAGAGGTGGCGGCGGCTCTGTCTGCCTGAGTGGTGGTTGCGACAAAAGTCCGGAGAAATGCTCCGGACTTTTTTGTTTTAAGATTAGGGAGGCGAGGGGGCAGTTATCGCCCTCAGTTTTCCTTGACGTAAGGAGCCAGAGCGGCCAGCGGTGAGGCCATGGATACAATCAGCCTCCTTGCTCTGCTTCTGACCCTTTCAGCAGGTTTTAGCATTCTTAACCACCATACGTTGCGTCTTCCTGTCACGATTGGTGTTTTGATCGTCTCATTGCTGACTTCGCTGCTGGTCATGATTCTGAATCCGCTGATTCCGGCCTATGATCTTCAGGCTCTCCCGCGATCCGTGCTCGGCGCCATCAATCTGCCGGCGGCACTTCTGAACGGCGCCCTGTCGCTGCTTCTGTTTGCCGGGGCCATGCAGGTGGATGTCGGCCATCTACGCGCAAAGCTGATGTCCGTGACCGCCCTCTCCATTCTGGGAACCGTTCTGGCCGTGGCCTTTCTAGCGGTCGCAGCTTGGGGCTTTTTCCCTCTTCTGGGCCATGCTGTTCCGTTTGCATGGTGCATTGTGCTTGGCGCCATTCTTGCACCAACAGATCCGGTTTCGGTCGTGGGAATGCTGAAACGTCTGGGACTACCGGGACCGCTTCAGGCTGTTTTCGCGGGAGAGAGTCTGTTCAATGATGGGGTGGGGGTTGTCATTTTCGGTGTAACGATCGGGCTGGCGACAGGAGACAGTCAGGGGGTGGGTGCTTCTGAGATTGCCATGAACTTCTGCCGCGAAGCGCTCGGTGGTGGTCTTCTTGGGGCCGTAACCGGATGGATCGCGCTTCGTGTGCTCAAAGGGCAGCGGGATACGCATATCGATCTGCTGACCTCGCTGGCTCTGGCGACCGGAACATTCAGCATTGCCAACCACCTTGGCATGTCCGGCGCAATTGCCGTCGTCGTGGCCGGTCTCTGCTTCGGAACAAGTTATAGCCATTCCGTTTTCGATGCAGTGTCCCGCAAGGAACTCGACATTGCCTGGACCCTGATTGACGAGGTGCTGAACGTGTTGCTGTTCATGCTCATCGGCTTTGAAATACTGGAGATCACGCCGCATCTGTTTACAGTGCTGGCGACGCTTGCCGTGATCCCGCTGTCCATTGCCGTGCGGGCATTGAGCGTGCTGTTTTCCACCCTGCCGGTTCATCTCCGGCAATGGGAGCGGGGGCGTGTCCTCGGCATCCTGACATGGGGCGGGCTGCGTGGCGGCATCTCGGTTTCTCTGGCGCTTGGCCTGCCGCCCGGAGACCTGCGCGACCTGTTGCTACCCGTCTGTTACGGCGTGGTGGTGTTCACCATCATCGTGCAGGGACTGACGATGGAACGGGTCGCTCGCAGGCTCTATCCGTCATCCGTATCCCAGCCGCAATAATGCCGTCCTTCCTTCTTCCTGTCTCGATTTCCGCTAGGCGGGTTCTCATTCTCGGGCTTGTCGCAGGCTATGTCGATGCCCTGAGTTTCGTTGATCTGGGCGGCATTTTTGCCGGCGGTATGACGGGCAATACCACGCATATGGGTGCATTGTTTATCAGCGGAAACTGGCAGCACGGTCTGCTTCTGGTCGGTGTGCTGGGCATATTTTTCCTTGCCGCCATCCTGTCCGGCCTGATGCGACTGTTATGGTCGCCGGCTTACGGGGTCATGGTCATGACGATCTTTATGGTTCTGGCGCAGGCCGTTCATGGATCATCCCTGCGTTACTGGGGCGAATTTCTCGTGCTTCCAGCCCTTCTGGCCGTGCAGGGCGAGACGATCGCGAAGTTCTCCGGCACACCCATGCCCACGATCGTCGTGACGACAAACCTGCTGAAAGCTGCATCGGGGATTGCGGAATGGATGGCGTCATGGATTGCGGTGGGCAGGATCGCTCGTCCTCTGGCGGGAAGCATTTTTCTGCCGCTGTTGTCCTGGGTTGCTTTTCTGGCGGGCGTGATGGCGGCCACCATGGGTCTGGCCCTGCACGGCAGCTTTCCGTTCCTGTGGCCAGTCCCTTTCCTTGTCTTCCTATACTGGGACATCTGGAAAACGGAGCGGGCGGGACTGGACGATAATTAAAAATCCTGTCTCATAGGTCCGGATCAAGCGCGGGACGTAACGCGTTTACGAATGGGGAATCTGTCTCTCAGTCATGTCGGGTTTATTTCCATCATGCCTGACAGCCGACATTCTACTTCCCCAAAAGCGGTCGCACTGTAAATCTCTCCGGCTTCACTCTCCCACAGCGGCACCACCCGGATGCCGCCGATCCACTCCTCCATACAGCCCGTTTTTCACGCCCCCGACATGCGGCATCAGTTCTTCGGTGACAATGCCCTCAGGAATACCCCAAGGCGCATGTTCCGTAAGAGTGTAGCCTTCATCAGCGAGTGTCCGCGCAACACTGGCGCTCACCGCGCCACGTTCGATTTCCACGATGGAAGGCATCCACTGTTCATGAAGGCGCGGCAGGTCGATGGCCTGCTGGATGTCCAGACCGTAATCGATCACGCCTGACACAACCGACAGGACAATGGTGGGGATGCGTGAACCACCGGGACTGCCGATCACCATGACCGTATGGCCGTCGTGAGAGAGGAGCGTGGGCGTCATGGAGGAGAGGGGCGTCTTGCGTGGCGCTATGGCGTTGGCCGTGCTGCCGACGATGCCGAACATGTTCGGACTGCCGGGTTTGACTGAGAAATCGTCCATCTCGTCATTGAGCAGGATGCCGGTGCCCGGCGCCATCACGCGGGCGCCGAACCAGCCGTTGAGTGTGTAGGTGGTGGAGATGGCAAAGCCGGTCTGGTCCATCACCGAGAACTGGGTCGTTTCTTTTTTCTCGTGATCGGAAGCGGCGGTGGTCTCATCTGCGCCGGGCGCGGCCACACCTGCTGTCAGCATGGATGAATCGATAGCCCGTTCAACGGGAATGGCCTTGCGGACCTGCGCCGCGTAGTTCGCGTCGAGCAGATGCGCGATGGGGTTGGCCACAAATGCTGGATCCCCCAAGTCGCGTCGGTCGGAATAGGCGTGACGCATCGCCTCGATTTCCTGATGCAGGGCAATGGCACTGTGCAGACCTTCGCCCTTCAGGTCATAGCCCGAGAGAATGTCCAGCATCTCGCACAGGGCGATGCCGCCTCCGCTGGGTGGTGGTGCGGTGTCGATGCGATAGCCCCGGTAAGAGCAGGTCAGGGGGGCTGAAACAGTGGGGCGGTAGCTGGAAAAATCGGCGGCACTCAGCAGACCGTCGTTCCGTGTGCTGGCCTCCACGATGCGTCGGGAAATCTCGCCACGATAAAAGGCATCCGGGCCTTGGCGGGCTATGAGGGTCAGCGAATGGGCCAGATCACGCTGCACAAGCCGGTCGCCCACTTCAAGAGAGGCGCCGTTCGGTCGGGTGAAAATAGGGCGCAGCACCGGATCGGCTTTGAACTCGGTATCCGCTGTCCGCAGCAGTGCGACGTCGCCTTCTTCCAGACGGAAACCTTCGCGGGCAAGGCGGATGGCGGGTTCCATCACTTTCTGACGTGAGAGTTTTCCCCATCGTGCGTGAACATAGTCCAGTCCGGCCACTGTTCCCGGAACCGCCACCGCTTTCCAGCCCAGCACGGATTCACCGGATCGGACATGGCCTTGTGCGTCCTGAAACATGGTGGGTGTGGCGGCAAGTGGTGCACGCTCGCGGAAATTGATGAAGAGGGGATCTTCATGCGGTGGCCGCAGAACCATGAAGCCGCCGCCGCCGATATTGCCTGCCGCCGGATAGACCACGGCCAGTGCATATCCCATGGCCACAGCGGCGTCGGCGGCGTTGCCTCCGCTGGCAAGGATGCGTGCGCCCACTTCCGAGGCAAGATGTTGCGCGGACACGACCATTCCATGCGCACCATATGCCGGGCCGACTGTCGATGTCGTCGTGCGTGTAGCCTCATAAGCGAGAGGATCGGGCGCGCCTGCCACCGGAGCCTGCGCCGCGTAACCGGTGGTCACGGAGGCGCAAACCAAAACCCCGATGCCCAGCCATGAAGCCACTACTCGCAGAAGCGGACGATTTGTGGGGAAGGCGGGGACGGGCAGGCTCATGACATCAATCCTTGTAAGGCGGTCGGGTGTAGCCTTTCGGGGAGAGGGTGAAGATTTCGCAGCCGTCTTTCGTCACACCGATCATGTGCTCGAACTGGGCCGAGAGCGTGCGGTCGCGGGTGACGGCTGTCCAGCCATCATCGAGGATTTTCACATCCGGCTTGCCGATATTGAGCATCGGCTCGATGGTGAAGACCATCCCGGCTTCCAGCTTCAGCCCTTCGCCCGGACGACCGTAATGCAGCACGTTGGGAGCCGCGTGAAAGGTGCGCCCGATGCCGTGTCCGCAGAAATCCCGCACCACGCCGAAGCGGTTCTTTTCCGCCAGTGTCTGGATGGCGTAACCGATATCGCCCAGCGTTGCGCCGGGACGCACGGCGGCAATGCCGGCCATCGTGGCGTCATAAGTCACATCGACCAGCTTCTGTGCCTTGATGGGCGTTTTGCCGACCGTGTACATCCGGCTGCTGTCGCCGTACCAGCCATCGAGGATGGATGTGACATCGATATTGAGGATGTCGCCGTCCACGAGTTTGCGGTCGCCCGGAATGCCGTGACAGACCACATGGTTGATGGAGATGCAGCACGATTTGGGATAGCCGCGGTAATTCAGCGTGGCTGGCGTGGCGCCGTTTTTCAGCGTGAAGTCGTGGATGAGGGTGTTGAGTTCCTCGGTCGTGACACCGATGCGGACATGATCGGTGATCATGTCCAGTGTTTCGGCGGCCAGCTTGCCTGCGGCCCGCAATCCGGCGAAATCCGCCTCATCATGCAGGATGATCTCGCGGCGTGACGGCTTGCCCTCCATGGTGCTCCCCCAAGGTTTGAAAAGACGGGCGGACCATGCCCCCTTTGAGGAGCAGGTGCAACACGCGAAGTGAGGCCTTTCAGAGAGCGGCTGGCGGCAGGTCGTTCACAGACGCCTGTGTACGCTGGCTGGTGTCTTCATCGGGCTGGAATGCCAAGCCCGGTCCCGGTGTGCGGCGTAATCCTTCATCGCACAGCACGGCAAGAAAGGTGATGGCGGCCAGAGCGCAGGTTCCGGCAAGCGGGTCTTCGTCCCTTAGCGCCGTGGCGACCTGACTGCCGATCCCGAAGCCTCCGTCAAACGTGCGCTCGCCCCACACCGTCACGGCCGCTGCGATGGAGGCGTTCCACATCCAGAAGGAGGCCCGACGGCATCCCACGATCCATGCCGGGCGAAGACCCGGCAGGATGATCCGCATCCATCTCAGGCGGGAGGGGATACGATAAACCCGCATGACATCGAGAAAAGAACGGGGAAACAGGCGTGCGCTCTCGCTCAGGCGGAGAAGCAGGATCGATGGAAAGCCGAAGAACAGGAACGGGACAAGACCGGAGAATGGGCCTGCGGCCGTCATGATGGGAGGAAACAGCAGAAAGACAGGAAAAAGGATAAGAAAGCGCGCAGCGGCCAGAAGAGGCGTCGCGATTTTTTTCGACCGGCCCGCCAGCCAGAAAGAGAGAGGCAGCCAGACCAGCGAGTTCAGGGCGAGCAACGCTACAAGGGCCACTACACTTGCAAGGCACGCTGTGAGGATGACGCCAATCGTTTTCAGCACGTGAAAAGACGGGCCAATGAACAGCGCAAGGGCCAATCCGCACAGCCCCGCTATCCACGGCACCGATTCCAGCACGGGCAGGTTGCGGGAAAGGCTTAGCTTGTGCGCCACCGGACGTGCGCCCAGCGGCAGGGTGCCAGCGGCTTCCATAAGGTGTGTCAGCCCTTCGAGAAGGAGACGGGTTGGAGCAAGGCGCTTGAGGAGGCGTATAAGGCCCGCTTCGGTGCTGCGGCCATGTTCCTCGAAACGGCCAGACCAGCGACGGAAAGGCCGGATCAACAGGTGGTCGATCAGCCCCACAAGCACGGCTGTCAGGCCAATGAGGACGCTCAGACGTGCGATGTCCTCATGCTCCATCGCGGCGGCGGCCTGTGCGCCCAGTCCCTGTGCCACCGGGAGCGCATGAAACTCCACCACCATTTCCGCCAGTACAAGTCCGGTCCATGTCTGTGGCATGGCGCGGACGGTGGCGTGTGCAAGGGCCGGCATGACGAAAGGAACATGAAGCCGCCAGAATGAAGGCCACGCGCGCAGCCTGAATCCCTGTGTGACCATCATGAGAGGAATCGGCAGCGTATCGCGTGCGCGCAGCACGGCGGAGGCCACGGGAAAGGCGAGGGCTGCGGCGCCTACGCCATCGATGAGCAGTTCGCCCGCCATCCGTGCATCGAAAGGCAGGAGGGACGGCCCAAAGACAAGCGGAACGCCTAGGGCCGCAAGCCCGCAAACCGGCACAAAGCTAAGCATGTCGAGCGCACGAAGTGCGGTATGACGGCGGAAAGTGCTGCCTGTGGTGAGGGCAAGGCTGCCGAGCGAGAAGCCAAATGCAAGGATCAGGCACCCGACGATCCGTAGGCCGGTTATGCCGACGGCCTCCAGCATGGCCGGGAGCGAAGGATCATCCGCGTGGAGGGAAAAAGGATGAGCCGGAAGGGTGTCCATCCGGGCGGTAAAGGCGCCGATGGCGATCAGAATCCCGGACAGGCAGGCCGCCATGGCGAGCCGGTCGCGGGTGCGCGGTGAGTGTGGAGGTTCAGCTTCGGCGGAATAACCATCGTCGGTCATGCCGGTCGCTGCTTTCGGGCTGTTTCACTCATCTCCTGATGCTCCGTGCGGAGGTGTCCGTTCAGGGCGTTTGTGTGCCGGTGCTGCCAAAGCCGCCTGCGCCGCGCGCTGTTGCGTCGAGATTGTCCGTCTCGTCCCATGTCGCACGGAAAACGGGGGCGAGCACGCCCTGAGCGATGCGCATGCCGCGCTCCACGGTAAAGCGCTCCTGTCCGGCGTTCATTACGATCACGCCGATCTCGCCGCGATAATCTTCGTCAATGGTGCCGGGAGCATTGGGCAGGGTGATGCCATGCTTGAGCGCCAGCCCCGAGCGCGGACGCAGTTGCAATTCGAAACCGGGTGGGAGGGCGATGCACAGCCCCGTCGGGATCAGTGCGCGTCCACCGGGCAGAATGGTCACGGGTGCGTCCACGGCGGCCACGAAATCCATGCCCGCCGCGCCTGTCGTGGCATAGGTCGGCAGAGGAAGATCGTGGGCATGGGGCAGACGTTGGACGGCCACGCGGATGTTTTGCGCGCTCATACGGAGTGGGCGGCCGGAATGAGGGAAGAGCCGAAAGACGGCATCAGTTCATGTCTCCATCGGCAGAAAGGGCGGGTGCACCGAAACGGCGCGCGATGCGCCGCGCCAGCCTGAGGGCAAGATCGGTCTTGGTCATGCGGGGCCAGTGTTCCACGCCATCGGATGTGATGAGAAGCACGGTGTTCTCCGTGCCGCCCATCACGTTCGTGCCGACCGATACGTCATTGGCCACGATCCAGTCGCAGCCCTTGCGTTTGCGTTTGGCGATGGCGTTGGCTTCCACATCGTCCGTCTCGGCGGCGAAACCCACCACAAGAGAAGGTCTGTGTGGGCCGGGCGCGGAGAGGGCCGCGAGAATGTCCGGGTTGGGAACAAGATGCAGCGAAGGCGGCATGGCGTCCGCGCTTTTCTTGATCTTGGACGTGACGGCGTTCGTCACCCGCCAGTCCGCCACAGCCGCGGCGCAGACGGCAATATCGGCGGGAAGCGCATCCCGCACGGCCTGCTCCATTTCCAGAGCCGTTTCCACGCGCCGAAGCGTCACGCCCGCAGGAGCCAGAAGATTGGTGGGACCGCTGACAAGTGTGACGCGCGCTCCCAGAGCGGCCAATGCCTCCGCAATGGCGTACCCCTGAAGGCCGGAAGAGCGGTTGCCGAGATAGCGCACCGGGTCGATCGGTTCATGCGTCGGACCGGCCGTGACGAGAGCGTGACGGCCAAGAAGCGGCTTCCACAGCGTCGTGCCGTCCACCGTTTCCACGGAGGAGCGCACGACAGTCCCGCCGGGGACGATGTCGCAGGACGAGCCGGTTTCTGTTCGAGGGCAGGTCATGGTCGAGGATGCGTGCGGTTCTGCTGAACCGGACGTGGGCGATGCGATGTTGAGCCGCGCAAGGATGGCATCGCGCAGCACCGGCGGCTCCACCAGCCGTCCGAATCCATATTCCCCGCAGGCCATCATCCCTTCATCCGGTCCGACGAACTCGACTTCTCGCGCTTTCAGCGTGGCCACGTTGGCACGTGTGGCGGGGTGTTCCCACATGCGCACGTTCATGGCAGGCGCTGCGAGGACAGGGGTGTCGGTGGCCAGCAGGAGGGTGGACGCCAGATCGTTGGCCAGCCCCACCGTCATCTTGGCCAGAAGGTCGGCGGTGGCCGGGGCCACGACCAGCAGATCAGCCGAGCGGGACAGGGCAATATGGCCCATCTCCTGCTCGTCGGTCAGGGAAAACAGATCCTGATGCACCGGATGGCCGCTCAAAGCCTGAAGCGAGAGCGGCGTTACGAATTCGGCGCCGGCTTTTGTGAGCACGCAGCGCACATCGATATGGGCCGCCGTGAGCAGCCGCACGAGTTCGAGTATCTTGTAAGCAGCAATGCCGCCGCCGACGATCAGAAGCACGCGCCCACGCAGGGCGGTCACGGTGTCATCCGGTGCGGCAGCGGCCATGGTTCAGAGTCTCCAGCCGGAATGGATGGCCGCGATTCCCCCTGAGAGAGAGGTGTAACGCACCTGCGTGAAGCCGGCCTCGCGGAACATATCCGCGAGCGTTTCCTGATCGGGGAACATGCGGATGCTCTCGGCCAGATACTGGTAACTCTCACGGTCCTTGGCGACGAACGTGCCCATGGCGGGCAGAACCTTGAAGGACCATGCGTCATAGATCGGGGCGAGAGCCGCGACCTGCACACGGGAAAATTCGAGACAGAGGAAGCGCCCGCCCGGCTTGAGCACACGCCTTGCCTCGCGGAGCACGGCCATCTTGTCGGTGCAGTTGCGCAGGCCGAACGAGATGGTCACGCGGTCCATACAGCGGTCGGGAAGGGGAATCTGCTCCGCGTCCACCACACAGAAGGACAGGTCCGAGACAAACCCACGAGAGATGGCGCGGTCGCGGCCTACCGAGAGCATGTTGACGTTGATGTCGGTCATGATGGCTGGCCCACCGCCACCGGCGAGCCACCCGAAGGTCACGTCACCTGTCCCGCCCGCGAGATCGAGCAGTTTCAGACCGGGCTGGGGGGCGAGTTCGGCATTGAAGATGCGCTTCCAGACACGATGGACGCCCAGCGACATCAGATCGTTCATTACGTCATAGCGATTCGCCACGCTGTCGAACACGGCGCGTACGAGGGGCTTCTTCTCCTCGCGCGGGACGGCGCGGTAGCCGAAATCGGTGGTGTCAGCACCACTCAGGTCGTCCGGTGGGGCGGGGGCATGCAGGTCGGGAGAGGCATTGTCGGTCATGGGCACACTCTATAGCCTCTTTGCCGTCATGCCAGAACTCCCTGAAGTCGAAACCGTGATGCGCGGCATGAAAGCCGCTCTTGAAGGTGACGTAATCGCCACCGCTTCCGTGCGCCGGCCCGATCTGCGCTGGCCCATGCCTGTCGGTCTTGCCGATCGGCTTGCGGGCAAACGCATTGAGAGTTTTCGTCGGCGTGGAAAATACATTCTGATGCGTCTTTCGGGTGGTCAGTCTGTCCTGCTGCACTTGGGAATGTCAGGCCGCGTCAATCTTGGGGAGGGCGGCTCTGCGGAAGATGTAGCGGTGCCACATGAGCATGTGGCGTTCACCACGCGAGGCGGGAAGCGCTTTGGGCTGGTGGATCCCCGGCGGTTCGGCGCGTTGGATATCGTGCCGACCGCAGGCGAAGACCGTCATTCCCTGCTGGGGAGTATGGGGCCTGAACCGCTGGAGGCGGCTTTCACGGGTGCCTTTCTTGCATCGGCGCTGGCGGGGCGCGGGACGCCCATCAAGATGGCGTTGCTGGATCAGCGCATCGTGGCGGGCTTGGGTAATATATATGTGTGCGAAGCGCTCTACCGTGCGCGTATCCATCCTGCGACCCCGAGTGCTCTGCTGGACCGCGTAGCCTGCGACCGGCTTGTGGCGGCTGTCCGTGCTGTGCTGGGGGAGGCTATTGCGGCCGGCGGTTCGAGTCTGCGTGACTATGTTCAGCCGGATGGCGAGTTGGGTTATTTTCAGCACGCATGGCGGGTTTATGGGCGCGAGGGGCAGTCTTGCCCTGACTGCGGGTTGGAGGCAGATGGGCCCGTTTGTCCGGGAATCCGGCGCATCACGCAGTCAGGCCGCTCCACTTTCTTCTGTCCACGTCTTCAGGCGGAATCCGTGAATAAAGACACGGCTCCTACGGGAAAGACCGGTCGGAAGGCCGTCAAAGTGAAGTCTGCTTGACGTGTGGGTGGCGTGTGGCTTAGAGAGGCCACCTCATTTGGCGGGTGCGGCTGTGCATCCCCACTCACATTGACCTTCTTGCTGGATCAGACACAGAAACATGGCGAACATCGCATCTGCCCGTAAGCGCATCCGTCAGACGGAGCGTCGTACTGCTCGCAACACGGCACGCAAGTCCCGCGTGCGCACCTTCATCAAGAAGGTCGAGACCGCCATTGCGAGCGGCAACAAGGACGAGGCGAATGCGGCCCTGAAGCTGGCTCAGCCGGAAATCCAGCGCGCAGCCACCAAGGGCGTGATGCACAGCAACACGGTCGCTCGTAAGATTTCCCGTCTGTCGGCCCGCATTAAGGCGCTTGCGGCGGCCTGAGGGTCGTCCGTATACGGTCCAGAAGGTAGAACTGGTGAATGCCCGTGTCTCCTTGCGGAGAGCGGGCATTTACGTGTTCACAGGGTGGGAAGAGATGCCGTCTCCCAACGTGCCTGTGTTCGGGGAAAATCGTTGAGTTCCCCTGCCGGCCCTATTAGCGTGAGTTACCATCGTCCCTGACGACTCCTGTGCGCGTTTCGCGGCTGTCAGGAGTGTTCCGCCCGGAATTCCGGTGCGGCAAGTAACTGCGTTGGAATGAGGCGAGAGCGTTTGGATGCCGCAACGCGGCGTTCGGGCGTGTGTTTATGGAACTGGATGTTCCTGATTCATGCGGGAGGCGCGCTGCGTTTCCATGGGCATGAAGATGGGAGCGCGAATCTGCAGGAAATCGATGCCGGTGCCACCTTCCTCCGAAATGTCAGCAGGTTCCGCCCGCGCCGCAGCTGAACCGATTGCCCCGGTTTCATCTGGCGGCAACGGTCTGCTTGCGGATGCCTGGGCGCGCATTGCCGAGCGGATGCGGACAGAGGTGGGTGACGTTGAATATCGCACCTGGCTCCAGCAGATCGTTCTTGGGCCGGTTGAAGAAGATGAGGTGACGCTGCTGCTTCCCACGCGCTTTCTGCGTGACTGGGTGCGCACACAGTATGGCGATCGCCTCAACACGCTGTGGAATCAGGAAATCCCGGCCATTCGTCGCGTGGAGCTTCAGGTCATGCGGCCGGGAGAGAGACCGGCAGCGCCGATTGCCGCTGAACCTTCAGAGAGTGCTCCGGTGCCAGAGCCAGCCGCGGCTCCTGTTTCCGATCGCGCCAGCGACATGCGTTCCGATCTGGCCGTGCCACTGGACCCGCGCTTTACCTTTGACACCTTCGTTGTCGGCAAGCCCAATGAATTTGCCTATGCCTGCGCGCGGCGTGTGGCTGAGAAACCGTCCAGCGTCGGTTTCAACCCGCTGTTCCTCTACGGTGGCGTCGGGCTCGGCAAGACGCATTTGATGCACGCGATCGGTGCGGAGTTGATGCGCAATGGCGGTATTTCGGTGGCCTATATGTCCGCCGAAAAGTTCATGTATCGCTTCATCGCCGCCATCCGTTCTCAGTCCACCGTGGAGTTTAAAGACCATCTGCGTTCCGTGGATGTCCTGATGATCGACGATCTTCAGTTCCTCATTGGCAAAGACAACACGCAGGAAGAGTTCTTCCACACGTTCAATGCCCTTGTGGATGCGGGACGTCAGATCGTGGTGTCGGCGGACAAGTCGCCTTCCGATCTCTCTGGGCTTGAAGATCGTCTGCGCACCCGCCTTGGTTGCGGCATGGTGGCCGATATTCACGCCACGACATTCGAGCTGCGCATCTCCATTCTGGAAGCGAAGGCCACGGCGTCGGGCGTGCACGTGCCGGGCAAGGTGCTGGAGTTCCTCGCTCACAAGATCACCTCCAATGTTCGTGAACTGGAGGGCGCGCTCAATCGCCTGATCGCGCATGCCAATCTGTTCGGGCGCCCCATCACGCTGGAGTCCACGCAGGACGTCCTTCACGACATTCTCAAGGCGCATGATCGCCGCGTGACGATTGAGGAAATCCAGCGCAAGGTTGCCGAACACTGGAACATCCGTCTGACGGATATGTCCTCGGCCCGCCGCGCTCGTGCCGTGGCCCGGCCTCGGCAGGTTGCGATGTATCTGGCCAAGCAGTTGACCAGCCGCTCCCTTCCCGAAATTGGACGCAAATTCGGCAACCGCGACCACACTACCGTCATGCACGCCGTCTCGCGTGTGCAGGAACTGATGGAGCGGGATGGGGCTTTTGCCGAGGATGTGGAGCTTCTGCGCCGGATGCTGGAAAGCTGAGGAAAACGGGCGAAATCATGGCGCGGCCCTTGTCGCGCGACTCCCGCTTCCCTAAACTGCAACACCCGATTTCAGGGGCGCATATGGCGTCCGCACGGTGCGCAGAATGCACCCCACGAAGGAACAGGTGTCGATGAAGTTCACGGCCGATCGCGCCACGCTGCTCAAGGCTCTCGCGCACATTCAGAGCGTTGCCGAGAAGCGGAACACCATCCCCATCCTCGCCAATGTGCTCATCGACACGAGCAACGGTCGTCTGTCGCTCACGGCCACCGACATGGAAATCGCCATTGTCGAGGAAGTGCCCGCTACGATCGATACGCCGGGCGCCGCTACGGCACCTGCGGCCGTGCTTTATGAAATCGTGCGCAAACTGCCCGACGGGGTGGAAGTGGAGCTGAGCCATCCGGGGGCAGACGCGCAGCTCGACCTCAGGGCCGGGCGTTACACAACCCGACTGAACGCGCTCTCGGTGGACGATTTTCCTTCGATGATCGCGGGCGATCTGCCGCATCAGTTCCGCCTCAACAGCGCTGTGCTGAAATCATTGATCGACCGCTCGCGCTTTGCCATTTCCACGGAAGAGACGCGCTATTACCTCAACGGCATTTACATGCATGTCGCGGAAGGTGACGCTGGCGGCCTGCTGCGCGCGGTTGCGACCGATGGTCATCGTCTTGCGCGTGTGGAAACCGAATTGCCGGCGGGTGCTGCGGGGATGCCGGGTGTGATCATCCCACGCAAGACCGTGGGCGAGGTGCGCAAGCTGCTTGATGAGGCGCCTGAAGAAGTGGAGGTGGCCGTATCGGACACACGCATCCAGTTTACGGTCGGGTCCATCACGCTCACCTCCAAGCTGATCGACGGCACGTTCCCTGAATACCAGCGCGTCATTCCGGCAGGAAACGATCGCACCCTGCGCGTCGGCAAGAAGGATTTCTCCGATGCCGTGGCACGTGTGGCGGCCATCAGTCAGGAGCGCTCGCGTCCGGTCAAGCTTGCCCTTTCCCGTGATCTGCTGGTGCTGTCAGCCTCCAGTTCGGATCAGGGGACCGCGAAGGAAGAACTCGACGATAACCGCGTGACCTATGACGGTGACGACATGGAGATCGGCTTTCAGGCGCGTTATCTCAACGACATCACCGATCAGGTCGCCAAGGAAGTGGAGTTCGTCTTTGCCGACAGCTCCGCGCCCACCATTGTGCGGGACGTGGACAGCCCGTCTGCGCTCTATGTCCTGATGCCGATGCGCGTCTGAGATCGCGCAGGCCGGGGCGGTTGTCCCGGCCCTCATGATGACGCGACTTCAGCGCCTCATTCTTACGGATTTTCGCAACTACACCCGTTTGGTGTGGGAGCCCTCGCGCTCACCCATTGTCCTCACCGGTGATAACGGCAGCGGCAAAACCAACCTCCTTGAGGGACTGTCTCTTCTCGTCCCCGGTCGCGGGCTGCGGGGCGCGCGGAATGCCGATCTTCCCCTGCGTGCACCGGATGGGACGCCTGCAAGTGCGGGCGGTTGGGGTGTTACCGCAAAATTCAGCGACACGAATGGTTCTTTCGAAGTGGCCACCGGTATGGAAGCGGGACGCGATGGCGGTGCGCGGCGGTTCCTGCTTGACGGGGTGGCCCTGCGCGGGCGCGGGGCGATAGCGGAGTATCTTTCGGCCGTATGGCTCACGCCCCAGATGGACCGGTTGTTCGGGGAAAGCACGAGCGGTCGGCGGCGATTCCTCGATCGGCTGGTGGTTTCCATGACGCCGCATCACGCGCGCGAGCTTGCCGCCTGCGAACGCGCCACAGCCCAGCGGAACAAGATGCTGGGTGTGGGGCAGGTGGATGACATATGGCTGGCGGCCATTGAAGACGCGATGGCCCGGCATGGTGTCGCGGTGGTGGCGGCACGGCGCGATCTGGTGGCGCAGCTCAACAGGACGGG
This sequence comes from Acetobacter estunensis, assembly GCF_011516945.1. Taxonomy (GTDB): domain Bacteria; phylum Pseudomonadota; class Alphaproteobacteria; order Acetobacterales; family Acetobacteraceae; genus Acetobacter; species Acetobacter estunensis. The sequence goes on along the minus strand of NZ_WOTH01000009.1, from coordinate 33,574 downwards.
CGCCGATCCACGTGGGGCGTTTCCATCCGCTGAACTCTCGCTGGTCTGCGCTATCGCGCAACGGCTGGAGGAAGAGCCTGCTCTTGCTGTGGAAGACTGGCTGCGTCAGCAGTTGCGCGCGAACCGAGCGCTGGATCGTGCGCGTGGGCTGGCGACACTGGGCGCCAATCGCACCGATTTTGCCCTGCATGACCGTGAGACGGCTCGCAACGCGGCGGAAGCAAGCACGGGACAGCAGAAAACCCTGCTGATCGGAATCATTCTTGCGCATGCCCGGCTTATGGGGGCGGGCGGGCACGTGCCGCCCATGCTGTTGCTGGATGAACCGCTGGTGCATCTGGATACGCGCCGTCGTGAAGCGTTGCTGGAAACATTGCTCGATTTTTCAACACCCGTTCTGCTCACAGGTACGGATCGTGAGCCGTTTGCACCTTTGGAGAACCGGGCGGCTTTCGTGCATCTGGAAGATGGACGGCTGAAGGAGGAGTGATGTCCACGCGTAACGAGAGCGAAAGTTCCGTTTCATCCGGCAACTATGGGCTGTGTCTGCTGGTCCGCAGCCTTCCGAGCGGCTATAAGAAAACTCACACACTAGCTCGAACGACTGGAGCACTCCGCGCATCATGACCGATTCCGCCACGCCTGAGATTTCCGCTGAAAACGACGAGTACGGCGCGTCCTCCATTTCGGTGCTCAAAGGGCTGGATGCGGTGCGCAAGCGGCCGGGCATGTATATCGGTGACACCGATGACGGCTCGGGTCTGCATCATATGGCGTTCGAGATCATCGACAATGCGGTGGACGAGGCGCAGGCCGGCTTTGCCAATCATTGTGAGGTGACGCTCAACGCCGATGGCAGCGTGACGGTGCGTGACAATGGACGCGGCATTCCCACCGACATGCATGAAGAAGAAGGGATCAGCGCCGCCGAGGTTGTGCTGACGAAACTTCACGCAGGCGGCAAGTTCAATCAGAACTCCTACAAGGTTTCCGGTGGCTTGCATGGCGTGGGCGCGGCTGTGGTGAACGCTCTGTCGGAGTGGATGGAAGTCCGCATCTGGCGCAACGGCCTTGAGCATGTGATCCGCTTTGCGCATGGCGAGCGCACCGAAGAGCTAAAGGTGGTGGGGCCGTCCGATGCCGAACGCGGCACACAGGTCACCTTCCTGCCCAGTGGCGCCACGTTCGCAAAGACGGTCTTCGAATTTCCCATTCTGGAACGCCGTCTGCGGGAACTGGCCTTTCTCAATTCCGGCATGAAGATCACGTTGCGCGATGCCCGCACCGATCCAATGCGCGAAGAGGTGTTCCACTATGACGGCGGCCTGATCGCTTTTGTGGAATGGCTGGACCGTTCGCGCACGCCCATCATTGTGCCGCCGATTTCAGGCAGCCTTGAAAACCCCGACAATGGTATCAAGGTCGAGTTCGCGCTGACGTGGAACGACAGCTACCACGAGACGATGCTGTGCTTCACCAACAACATCCCGCAGCGGGACGGTGGATCGCATCTGGCGGGATTCCGTCAGGCTCTGACACGCATTGTCGGAAAATATGCCGAGGGTATCGCCAAGAAAGATGCAGGCACGCTCACGGGCGAAGACATGCGCGAGGGGCTGACGGCAGTGCTTTCGGTGAAAGTGCCGGATCCGAAATTCTCGTCGCAGACCAAGGACAAGCTCGTTTCTTCCGAGGTGCAGCCGGTGGTGCATACGGCTGCGGCCGATATGATCGGTCACTGGTTCGAGACCCATCCCAAAGAGGCGAAACTGGTTGTCGCCAAGGTGCTCGATGCCGCCTCTGCCCGTGAGGCGGCGCGCCGTGCGCGTGAACTGACGCGCCGCAAAGGCGTGCTGGACATTTCCTCGCTGCCGGGCAAGCTGGCGGACTGTCAGGAACGCGATGCGTCCAAAGCCGAACTGTTCCTCGTTGAGGGTGACTCCGCAGGCGGCACAGCTAAGCAGGGGCGGGATCGTCGTTTTCAGGCGATCCTGCCGCTGAAGGGCAAGATCCTGAATGTGGAGCGCGCGCGTTTCGACCGGATGCTCGGTTCGGCGGAAATTGGCACGCTGATTACGGCGCTTGGCACCGGTATTGGACGCGGGGAGCCGGAGCAGGGCGGCTTCAATATTGAAAAGCTGCGTTACCACCGTATCGTTATCATGACCGATGCCGACGTGGATGGCTCGCATATCCGCACATTGCTGCTGACGTTTTTCTTCCGTCAGATGCCCGAACTGATTGAGCGCGGGCATCTCTACATCGCCCAGCCGCCGCTCTACCGCGCCAAGCGTGGTAATGAAGAGCGGTATCTCAAGGACGATGCGGCGCTTGAGCAGTATCTGCTCGACAAGGCGCTCTCAAATGCCACGTTCACGCTTGGCAACGGTCGGACACCGGAAGGCGAGCAACTCGAGGCCGAGATCAACTTCATGCGGGAGGCCGCGCGGGTCATAGGTCGTCTGTCGGCTCGCACACCATCGTGGATCATTGAGCAGGCGGCCATTGCCGGTGTGTTCGATGCCGATCATGGCGCGGCGCTGGCGCGTGTGCCGGAACTGCAGAAGCGTCTGGATGAGGCATCTCCTGTAGCGGAACGAGGCTGGAAAGTGTCGCTCAGCGAGACAGGGCTGGAAATGGCTCGCAATGTGCGTGGTGTGGGCGAAGTGTGGCGCGTGGAGGCTTCATCGCTGAACAGTGCGGACACACGCTGGCTGGCGGCCAATACCGAACGTCTGATGAGTGAATATGCCAAGGACGCTGTGCTGAAGCTGGACGGTGGCACCGAGATCGCAGTGGCGGGACCGGCTTCCGCCTTCACTCGCCTTCTGGCGCAGGGACGCAAGGGGCTTGCGATCAATCGCTTCAAAGGTCTGGGCGAGATGAACGACGAGCAGTTGTGGGACACGACGCTCGACCCCGCCACACGCACGTTGCTGCGTGTTCGTGTGTCTGACATGGAAGAAGCTGGTGAGGTGTTCTCCACTCTCATGGGAGACGTGGTGGAGCCGCGCCGCGACTTTATCGTGGGGAATGCGCTCAAGGTCGCCAATCTCGACGTCTGAGGATCATGTCTTCCGCCGTATCTTTTCAGGTGCGGTGGGAGGCGGTCTGCCTATAGCCGGAGTGTCTTCGTGATCGTTCTGGATCACCCGTATTTCTGCGACATGCCGGACAGTGTGCGTTACATGCGTCCCGAGACATTTCCCCGACCGTTCATCGAGAAGGGAATTGTCTTTGTCCTGCCGGACAAGTTGAAGAATTTTCGCAGGAATCTTTTTCATGTCCGCAGGCGCGACGACGACAGTGCGGCAACCTATGTGCCGCTGTTTCGTGCGAAATGTATTCTGGAGAGTGATCCGCGCCCGCCGGATTTACTTGGGCCGTATGATGTGTATCCGTTCTATACGAAAGTAGCGCGGAACCGGCGGCATTATCTTGATTACTACATGCTGTTTCTGTTCAGCGGGCAGCCTGAGTTTGCACGGTTTCGGGCGTTGGCTATGTAGTAAAGAACGCTTTTGGCACCAATGTCTGGACAGCCTTGGATGCCTGTGTGTGACCTGCGTCTTTAAAACGGTGTGGCGCATCACGAAAAATGTGGTCTCGGAATATCCGTGAAGATAAATGAGATCTTGAGCGAGAAAAATCCTCAAGAACTCTCAGTAAGCGTCACTGGGCTTGGGGCGATTTATTTATCAGAACTTTCCGCTGAAGAGCTATCATCTTCATACGCATGCGCAATGACATAATCGGCAATGTCAGCTATTCGCTCGCCCCGAGACACTGCGGCATTCCATAAGATCGCTAAAATCGAAATAACAAAGAATAAAACGCAGAATATAGAAAATATTCCAGATCGATATCCGCCATTGAATAAATTTATTATCGGGAAAAGAGAGGAGATTAATGGGACTACGGAGCCTATTCTAGAAAAAATGCCCAAAAATGCTTTTGGTCCTTTTCCCTCCACTCCTAAATGCTGCCGAAAAAGAAAGACAGCATATTCAAGGTCATTTTCATTAAATCCACTCAATTTGTTATAAAGTATTACGCCATTTTCAATCGAAGGGAGGGTATTTTCTGTAATAGATGCTAATGGGCCACGAAAAGAAATTTGACTGCCAAATACCAAGAATAAGCCGAAAAGATAAATGACAAAAATGGCAACGCGTATTTTTCCTAAATAAAGCGCAATATTTTCGCTACTAAGGGGCGTCCACCGTGGGTCAAAGAATATGGCGGCGGCAAGTGCCCCTCCAACAAATATGAGACCAGAAAATAAGCAAAATGATCTTTTCTTTCCAAGCGACATTCCGCCTCTTGTAATTAATCTTCCTTTCACAGCGTCAATCAATATTTTTGTAATGTCGTCACATTCTACAGATTTACAAGGTTTTTTTGCATTGCTCATGAGGGCTACAATCAATATTTTTAGAAATGAATATTGCTCTGTGTAAGCTAAGAAAAAATGCACTCCAAATATAATGAAATATTATTAATAAATTAGTATTTTTTTTGAAACGAAAATGGTTTGAAAGATTTCAATTTTATTGATTTCTGAGCTTGGTCTACTATCGACGAGTGAGATTTTCCCCTTAAATATATTTAAGGCTAAGGAGATCATGAATTGATTGTCTGAGACTTAGGCTGGACATCTGGAAACCAGTTTTCCAGACGCATTAGCTAGAGTGGTGCCCAAGACCGGGATCGAACCAGTGACACTGCGATTTTCAGTCGCATGCTCTACCAACTGAGCTACTTGGGCACCGTGCTGAAGGGAACGTGTCCCCGTCAGGCATGGAAAGGCGTTTAACCCGACAGGCGACGAAGATCAAGACAGCAGATCGTCATCATCGCGAGATTTTTCGCCTTCTTCCTCAGCAATCGGTTCCGGCACGCGGTAATCACCGGAAAACCAGCGTCCCAGATCCACGTCGGCGCAGCGTCGTGAGCAAAAGGGGCGAAAAGCGGGCGCGCTCGGCTTGCCACAGATGGGGCAACGGGTCTGTTCAGTCACGTGCGGATCGTCCTTCGACAAGGTTCCATGACAGCGGTGGCAGCGAAGGATCGCTGACGATCGTCAGCGGATGTTCACACCATACAGTGACGTCGTTCACCGCCAGCGGGTCCTCTTCCAGCGCTCGAGCAAGTGTTGTGCCGGTTTTCAGCACGGGGCGCAGCCCGGATTGACCCGCGCAGTGTGCAGCGACTTCCCGCAGGGCAGCCAAAGCGCGTCCGTGCGGGCTGGCCAATTCTTCGTGCAGCGGGGCGCGAGTGCGGGCACGCACGATTTCAATCAGACCAAGCGCCGTGATGCCGAGACATCGCGCACGAAGAGGGTCGGATTCCAGCGCACTGTCTACGCAATCGCGGAGCGCCTGTCGTTTGCGGGTGGACAGGCCGGCCGGGTCGATCAGGATCGCGCCCGAAAGATTGCGCAGAACAACCTGGCGCACGATCTCAGGCAGGGCGTCACGGTTGAGAGCGAACTGCGCCGTCTGCTTCGGGAGCGAGGCGTTTGCTGCCGTACCGCTGTCCATGTCGATGGCCACCAGCGCAGGCGTGGGCGTGATGGTGGCGGTCATGCCGCCGGGCAGGGAGACATCGGGAACGCTCAGGGCTTCTACGGCGTCCGCAATGTCCTCATCCCATGCTTGCGGGACGATGCGGACACGTTCCCGTAAGCGGCTTGGTACACGGGCAGCAAAAGCCGGCGTGTCGATCAGAATGTCACCCGTCCAGCGCTGTGCCATTTCTTCCAGAGCCGAAGGACCGGGTTTCAGGAGTCCCGGAGAGGCCGCAGGCGTATCGGGGACAAGACTGAGGCGTGGCCCTTTGTTTCCCATGGGCGCGCGCGTCACGCACACGGTGACGGCCTCACCTTCGCACAGTGAAGGGTGATGTTCTTTCAGGGGCAGGAAGCCATCGCTGTCAAAACCGGGAAGCGAGATGAACGCGCCGCCAAGAGTGGGGGCTAGTTTACCGACGCGGCCTCGAAAAACGGCACCCAGCAGATCCGGTTTTCCCGGTGTCCACAGGCCAAAATCTTTCAGGGTGCCGTTTTCGAAAACGGCAATCCGGGCCAGTCCTGGTGAGCAGGCCACCCGTAGGGCGGCATCTGTCACGGTAACCATGCCCCTTTCTGACCGCGCAAAAGCTGAGCTGTCTCAAACAGGGGCAGGCCGATAACGGCAGAGGGGCTGCCGGACACGAAGCGGATGCAGGCGGCGGCCTGTCCCTGCAGCGCGTAGCCGCCCGCCTTGCCTTCCCAATCACCGCCGTCCAGCAGGGCTGTGATCTGGGTATCGGTCAGGCGTGAGAACGCAACAGCGGTCTCGACCACGCGCAGCCCACATCGTCCGTCCGGCCATGCGGCGGACGGACGAACGGCCACTGCCGTGATGACGGTGTGACGACGACCTGAAAGCAGGCGGAGGCAGCGTTCCGCTGTTGCGCGGTCGGTGGCTTTGGGAAGGATGCGCCGCCCGAGCGCCACAACGGTATCGGCTCCGAGAATGAGTGCGGGATCGGATGTGCGCGTGGCGACGATCTCGGCCTTGGCGCAGGCGAGACGCTCGGCATAGGGACGCGGCAATTCACGCGGTGCGGGCGTTTCATCGATGTCGGGGGCGTCGATGCGATCAGGCGTCAGTCCGATCTGGGCGAGCAGAGCCAGACGGCGGGGAGACGCGGAGGCGAGCACGAGCGCAGGGCGCGCGCGACTCGACTCTGTCCCCGGGTGAGCGGGTGTTCCCGTCACGCAGGCTTACTTGAAGCGGAAGGTGATGCGACCTTTCGTCAGGTCATAAGGCGTCATCTCTACGCTCACACGGTCACCGGCCAGCACGCGGATGCGGTTCTTGCGCATCTTTCCGCTCGTGTGGGCAAGGATCATGTGCTCGTTGTCGAGCTTGACGCGGAACATGGCGTTGGGCAGCAGCTCCGTGACGGTTCCGCTGAACTCGATCATGTCCTCTTTAGACATTCTGGCTTCCACTCATTCTGTGTTTCCTGTCCCATCTGGGGAAATGCAAGGTCGGGGTTATGGCCGCGGCACGGGGCCGCGGTCAAGTTTAGGTTGCGTGGCTGGGCCTCAGCGTTTGTCCAGCCGGGCCGAAATGCTGAGCGCATGGGCCTCCAGCCCTTCGGCCTGAGCGAGTGTGACGCCTGCGGGACCGATGCGTTCCAGTGCGGTTTTATCGGCGGCGATGAACGTCGTGCGCTTGAGAAAATCATAAACAGACAGACCCGAGGCGAACCGCGCCGTGCGCGATGTCGGCAGCACATGGTTCGGGCCGCCGATATAATCTCCCACGGCTTCGGGGCAGAACCGCCCAAGGAAGACCGCGCCCGCGTGCTTTGTCTTGGCAAAGAGGGCGCGTGGGTCGTCCACCATCAGTTCCAGATGTTCCGGGGCTATGCGGTCCACCAGACGCGCCGCCTCGTCCCAGTCGGGAACGAGGATGATCGCACCGAAATCACGCCAGCTTGCTGAGGCAATGACCCGGCGTGTCAGCGTCTCCAGTTCGCAGGCGACGGCTTCGGCCACACGATCGGCAAAGGAGGCGTCATTGGTGATGAGAATGGCCTGCGCCAGTTCATCGTGCTCGGCCTGCGCAAGCAGATCGAGGGCCACGAGTCGCGGGTCGTTGTTGGCGTCGGCCACCACCACCACTTCGGACGGCCCTGCGATGCTGTCGATCCCCACGCGACCGAATACCTGCCGCTTGGCTTCCGCCACATAGGCATTGCCGGGACCGACGATGCGGTCCACCGGACGGATCGTCTTTGTGCCATAGGCCATAGCACCTACGGCCTGCGCGCCGCCGATGCGGTAGATTTCGGTCACACCTGCGCGACGGGCGGCCGCAAGCACCAGTGGGTTGAGGACGCCATCGGGTGTCGGCACACACATGGCCAGCCGCTCCACGCCCGCGACATGGGCGGGAATGGCGTTCATCAGCACTGAGGAGGGGTAGGCCGCCTTGCCGCCCGGTACGTACAGCCCCACGGCATCGAGAGAGGTCCAGCGTTGACCGAGCGTCACGCCGTCTGCGTCGGTGAATTCCATGTCCGTGGGGAGTTGGGCGCGATGAAAGGCCTCAATGCGGGTGGCTGCGACTTCCAGCGCATCGAGTTGGTCGCGGGGCACCTGTGCAATGGCGGCGTCCACTTCGGCGGCCGGGATGGCGAGCCGGTCAGGTGTCAGTTTCATGCGGTCGAAGCGGGCGGTAAACTCGCAGATGGCCTCATCACCCCGCGTGCGGACGGCTTCAAGAATGGCGGCGACCGGGGCGTCCACCCGTCCGCTTTCGGTCTCGCGGTCTGCGAGTAGGGCGGTAAAGCCGGCCTCGAACTCCGGCGTGCGGCTGTCCAGACGTTTCATGGCTGTCCTCTCTGGTCTGGCATCCGTGTTCGGCATGCGCCTCATGGATGCGGGCATTCAGGCGGCGACGGGCAGGAGAGCGTCGCGGAAGCGGGCGATGAGGGCGGCGATTTCTTTCGGGCGTGTCTTCAGCGCGGTACGGTTGACCACCAGTCGGCTCGTGATCTGCATGATGGTTTCCACTTCGTGCAGGCCATTGGCGCGCAGGGTGGAGCCGGTGTCCACCAGATCCACGATCAGGCGCGAAAGGCCGAGCATCGGGGCCAGTTCCATCGCGCCATGCAGATGCACGATATCGGCGTTGATGCCGCGTTCCGCGAAGTGACGACGGGTGATGTTGGGATATTTGGTGGCGACGCGGATGCAGGAGTGACGGCTCCAGTCATGGGCATCGTCATCGCCATCAGGGCTTGCGACCGAAACGCGGCAACCGCCGATCCCGAGATCGAGCGGGGCGTAAAGTTCGGGGTAATCGAACTCCATCATAACGTCTGCGCCACAGATGCCGAGCTGCGCTCCTCCCTGCGCCACGAAAGTGGCCACGTCGAACGAGCGCACACGCACGACGTCGAGATCGGGATTGTTGGTGTCGAAGCGCAGACGGCGGCTGCTTTCATCGAGGCAGTCGGAGGACGGAACGATTCCCGCGCGCGCCAGAAGCGGTTTGGCGCTCTTGAGAATACGACCCTTGGGCAGGGCAAGAATCAGCTTGCCATCCGTCGCTCCGCCGTGATGCGGGGTTCCGGCACAGACGGGGGAGGGTGCTACAGGGGCCGGGTTCCGCTCGACAGTCATCCAACACTCCGGGGCGGTCGGGACGTGGGAATCAGCGGTCCGCGACGGCTTCATGATGTTCGCTGCCGCCTTACCATACTGCGCAGGGAGCGCCAAAACGGTGTGGCCGGTGGGCAGGCGGCACGCGGCGGCGTAGGGTGCGCGCAAACGCGAGAGACTGAAGCGAGGGCGCCATGGCGCGAGTGAAATGCGTGATGATGCAGCGTGACGAGACGCTGCTGCTGGAGCCGTGGTTCCGCCATTACGGGCATCTGTTCGGTTTTGAGAACCTCGTGGTTCTGGATAATGGCTCCATTGAGCCGGATGTGCTTGCCACGCTCGACCGCTACGCCCGCGCGGGTGCACAGGTTGTGCGGGGTCTTGGCCGCACCATGGATTTTGAGGCCAAGGGCCAGTACGTCCGCCAGATCATCGAACACTGGGACACGGAGGAGGATTATGACTTCGCCCTTCCCGTGGATTGTGACGAGTTTCTCGCGACCTATACCGCTGGCGGATTGAGCTGCGCGCGAGGGGCCATTCACGCGACTCTCGACGCATTGATCGGGGAACAGCGCGCCATGCAGATACGCTTCAATCCGGCGAATGTGCCGGGTGTGGCGGGTGGATTTCTCCCGATGGATTTCCCCAAGAAGTTTGTTGCGCGCGGCACTGTGGGAGAGGTGGATCTGGGCTATCACGCCATCACGTCGCGCGTGGCGGAAGGCTTCGTGGAGACGACGCTTGCCTATCTTCACATGCACAACAAGCCGTTTCCCATGCTTGTGGAACATGCGGCGCGTAAACTGCGCGACCGCGTGGACGTCACGGACAAGAAGGCCTTGAAGAGTTTCGTGGGCGCGGGGATGCACCTGATCGATTACTTCTTCATGACGGAAGAAGACTATCTCGCGCGTTTCGCCAATGGCGTGTTTCTGCGTTTTCCGGGCGTGGTGAACCATTTCGGGGCGTTGGGAGTGTGCAACGCGTTCTTCGGTACGCTGGCCCCTATGGAGCCTGAACGACCGCTCGACCTCGTGGAACTGGTGGAGGTCGTGGACGGTCAGGTCACACGTTCACGGCCATTCGACGCTCAGGCCTATATGGCGTTGCACGCAGACGTGGCGGCCTCAGACATGTCCGCCTTTTACCACTACTGTGCATTCGGGATGCTGGAAGGGCGAGGGATCGGGTGAATGTTGTATCCGGACATCTCTCGTCACCTGGTTTCCTGAAAAAGAGGATGATTGTCTGCTGCTCGTACGCGCCCTCTTGACCCTTCGCTTGCGTGCGGCATTTTGTGCCATCATGGATATCGCATCTTCCCAGCATGACGTGGCTTCGGCACTCGCCGGTGTGCGGGTTCGCATAGAGCAGGCGGCGCGTGAAGCCGGACGTGATCCGGCGGATGTGACGCTGGTGGCCGTCTCCAAATTCCATCCGCAAAGCGCGGTCGAGGCTGCGTTGCAGGCGGGACAGCGCGTCTTTGGCGAGAACCGCGTGCAGGAAGCCGCAGCGAAGTTTCCGGCGCTGCGTAAGGCATGGCCCGATCTGAAGCTGCATCTCATCGGTGGTCTCCAGACCAACAAGGCGCGGGAGGCCGTGCGTATCGCGGACATGATCGAGAGCCTCGACCGGCCCTCTCTGTCGGACGCGCTGGCGAAGGCGGCCGATCAGGAAGGGCGTCTGCCCGATCTTCTGATCGAGGTGAACACGGGGGATGAGCCGCAGAAATTCGGCGTTCCGCGTGAAGAGGCGGAGGCTTTCATCCGGGCGAACCGGACACGCTTCGGCGACAGGCTGCGCGGTCTGATGTGTATCCCGCCCGCAGGCCAAGACCCTGTTCCGCATTTTCAGTTTCTGCGTCAGCTTGCCGATGAACATGGGCTTGCCGTGCGGTCCATGGGCATGTCGGCGGATTTTCCACAGGCCATTGCGCAGGGCGCAACACTGGTGCGAGTGGGAACGGCCATCTTCGGAGGCCGACCCGCAGGACTTGCGGCGAACTGACCGGGGCCGGTAAGTCAGCCGGACATTGAGAGACCCGCAGGCACGGTCGGGGCATGTGTGCATACCGTGCGAGGGAGTGTGACTCGGAATATGACTGCAAGCGCGACACCGCCGGACAACCACGCGGTCCCTTCGCCACCTTCGAACGGGCAGGAACCGGCGAAGAAGGCGGGAGCGTGGAGCGCTGAGTTCGGAGCGGACCAGCCGCAACACGCGGCTCCGCCGGTCGGCTTTGCCGCGCTTCTGGGCGTTCTGGGTGTGGTCTATGGCGACATTGGCACCAGTCCGCTCTACGCACTGCGCTCCACGATCGAGATCGTCTCGGGTCATCACGCGGTCCAGAACGCGGAAGTCATGGGCATCGAAAGCCTGATCTTCTGGACCCTGATCGTGGTGGTGACGTTCAAATACGTCCTGCTCGTCATGCGGGCCGACCACAACGGAGAGGGTGGCATTCTTGCGCTGGCGTCATTGGCTCAGCGTGTGACAGCCAACAACCGTGTACGGCTGGCGCTCGGCCTGACCGGCATCGCGGGCGCCTGTCTGTTCTTCGGTGACGGTGTGATTACCCCCGCCATTTCGGTGTTGTCGGCCATTGAAGGTGTGGAAATCAGTGTGCCGGGTGCGCGGGACTTCGTGATCCCGATCGCCATAGCCGTGCTGATCGGACTGTTCAGCGTGCAGTGGGTGGGCACAGGCAAGGTCGGTGCCATCTTCGGGCCGGTGATGCTGTTGTGGTTCGGCTCCCTGGGCATGATGGGGCTGGTCCAGATACTCCATCATCCGGGCGTTCTGCTCGCTATTTCGCCGCTTTATGCCATCCTGTTCATCATTCACCATGGAGCGCTGTCCTTTCTGGCGCTCGGCTCTGTAGTGCTGTGCGTCACCGGTGCCGAGGCGCTGTACGCCGACATGGGACATTTCGGGCGTCAGCCCATTCGCTATGCGTGGCTGTTCTTCGTGCTGCCCATGCTGGTGCTGAACTATTTCGGCCAAGGCGCGCTGGTGATGTCTCACCCGGATGCGCTGGCCAATCCGTTCTTCATGATGGCCTCGAAATCGATGCAGATCCCGCTGGTGATCCTTGCGACGTTCGCCACCGTGATCGCCAGTCAGGCGGGCATCTCAGGCGGCTTTCAGGTGTGTCGCCAACTCATCCAGCTTGGCTACCTGCCACGGATGCGGATCGTGCACACGAACGCGGAAGAGGAAGGACAGATCTATCTGCCGGGGTTCAACCGTTTCCTCATGGTGGGGTCCATCCTGCTCGTTCTGGCTTTCCGCAGTTCGGATGCCTTGGCGGCGGCCTACGGTATTGCCGTGACAGGCACCTTCCTGTGCACGGACGCGCTGTGCTTCGTCGTGTTCCGGGGGCATTTCAAATGGGCGGCCCGCGCGGTCTATGCGACCTTCGTGCCGCTGGCGCTGGTTGATCTGACGTTCTTTTCCGCCAACGCGCTCAAGATCCCCGATGGTGGCTGGGTGCCGCTGATGCTCGGCTGCGTGCTGACGCTGATGATGACGACATGGAAGCGTGGCCGCAGCCTGATCGTAGCCCGTCAGGGGCAGGACAGCCTGCCGATGGGGTCGTTCATTGCCCGCCTTCCGCAGTCGCGTACCATCCGTGTGCCGGGCATGGCAGTGTTCCTCACCGCCACGCCGGATTTCGTGCCGCCGTGCCTGCTGCATAATCTCAAGCACAACAAGATCCTGCACGATCATGTCCTGTTCGTGACGGTGGAAACGCTGGATCAGCCGGAGGCGGATCGTGGGCATCGTGTTGCTGTCGAGGAACTGGCGCATGACATCTACCGCGTGATCCTGCGTTACGGCTTTATGGAGACGCCAAACATCCCGCGCGCGCTGGAAGACCTGAAGGCCAACGGTGTGGACTTCGATCCGTTGCAGGCGTCCTACTTCATCTCACGCGAACTGCTCACGCGCTCGTCTGTGACCAAGATGTCGCGCTGGAGATTCGCTCTGTTCATGTTCATGGCGCGCAACGCCTCCCCAGCCACGGAGTTCTTCCGTATTCCGATGGACCGCGTGGTCGAGCTGGGCGTGAAGGTCGCCATCTGACGGCGTGACGCTCTCTCCTGTCGCCCTCAATGCCTTATCGGCGCCATCCCAGCGCGGTGAGGCATTTGCGCTCTATATTCACTGGCCGTTCTGTCTGGCCAAGTGTCCTTATTGCGACTTCAACAGCCATGTGCGGGAGCGTATTCCCGCCGAGCGGTTCGTCGCGGCTCTTCGGCGCGAACTGGCGCATGAGGCGGAGCGGCTCGGTCGCCGCCGCCTGACGTCCATTTTTTTCGGGGGCGGGACGCCTTCGCTCATGCCCCCCGAAGGAGTGGGAGCGCTGATCGCGGATGCCCGACGGCTTTTTACGACAACAGACGACATCGAGATCACGCTGGAGGCCAACCCGACGAGCGTGGAAATCGATCGTTTGCGCGGCTTCCGGGATGCGGGAGTCAATCGTGTTTCTCTGGGTATTCAGTCGCTCCGTGATGATGCGCTGAAGATCCTGGGGCGTGAGCATTCCGCCGCGCAGGCCGTGAGTGCTCTGGAAATGGCGCGCGGGCTTTTTCCCCGCGTGACATTCGATCTGATTTACGCCCGTCCCGGTCAGTCACTGGCGGACTGGCGGGCGGAACTGGATCAGGCCCTTACGCTGGTGGCGGATCATGTGTCGCTCTATCAACTTACCATTGAGCCGGGGACACGTTTCGAGGGATTGGCGCGGCAGGGCAAGATCGTCATACCCGATGAAGACCACGCTGCGGCGCTCTACGAGGAAACCGGCGATGTCACGGCCCGACATGGGCTCGCGGCCTATGAGGTGTCCAACTACGCACGGCCGGGTGCGGAAAGTCGGCACAATCTCGCTTACTGGCATTACGATGATTATCTGGGCATCGGTCCCGGCGCGCATGGACGCCTGACGCTGGGGGGAGAGTTGTGGGCCACGCGCCGACACCGTGCGCCCGAACCATGGGCCGAGCGTGTGGAGGCGACAGGAACAGGGCAGGTGTCAGCGGAAGCCCTTAGCCGTGAGGATCGCGCCCGCGAGATGCTGCTGATGGGGCTGCGGCTGGAGAGTGGCGTGGACGCCGCGCATTTTGCCGCTCGCGTGGGGCTGTCATTGGAAGAGGCCGTGGACCGGGATGTGCTCGCGGCCTGTCTGGACGAAGAGTATCTTGCCGTATTGCCGGAGGGCGGACTACGCGCCACAGCCAGCGGGCGGGTGCGGCTCGAAGCCATCCTGCCGCGTCTGGTGCTGTGAAGGCGGGTGGTGACATCATCAATGAAAGATCAATGATGCACGTCTGCATTGCCTGTACGCCCGAATGCTTTATCAGGAAAGAGACGCGCTTCACCCGAAGACACGCAGGACGGCTTCTGGGCGTCGTGGGTGCATCTGGCGCGTGCCCCGTTGCAGGAGGACAGTCGTTTAGCCCGTCATGACGTCCGAAGATTCAAAGACCTCCGAACAGCCTGCCTCAACCGTCACATCTCCCGGGCAGATAACGTTTCGTGCCGTGGCGTGGCTGGTGCAGCCCACATCCGGGGAAGGCTGGGTGGATGCGACGGACCCGGAGCGCTACCGGTCGCTGGGCTATGCGATCATGCCACTTGTGCGGGAAGATCAGGCCCTAAACGCCATCAAGACTGCCGTGGAGGCCGAGCATGAGGTGGGCGTGCAGCGTCATGCCCGCGATCTGATTGCACTGGCCTCTGTCGTGCATCGGCTCAAGACGATCCTGAACGAAGGTTATGATTACGACCGTGAGAAAATCCGCGCGGATCTGGTCGGTTGGGGATACATCGAACCGGATGGAGAGGACGGGGAGAGAGCCGTCGAAACGCCGGAAGGGCACAGACTTGCGGCAGTCATGGAACTGGAATGGCTGAAAGCGTCCGTGGAGCGTAAGACCGATCGCCACTTTCTTCGCGCCATTGCCGCCATGAAGAGCGCCGCAAAGACAGACTGACGCCGAACCACGGGTGTGCGCTCAGGATAGAACCGCCTCGGGATCAGTGACCCGAATGGGCCTTCCATTTTTCGAGTGTGGCCAGAGCGGTTTCGATGTGGCTGTCCGGTGCCCGGTCCTGATGAGCGGAAAGAATCCGTCCATCAGGAGCGATCACATAGGAAACGCGCTGGGCATGTTGATCGGATGTCTTGCGTGCGTCGTAACGCGAGGCGATGGCGCCGGTTGTGTCGGCGGCTACGGCAAAGCGACTTCGGCAGGCGCTGATGGAGAACCGTGTGACCGTTGCGAGGTCATCCATGGAGACGCCAATGACCGTTGCGCCAAGCGCGTGAAAGCGGTCCATGGCGTCTGCGAAATCATGGGCTTCGATGGTGCAGCCGGGGGTGAAGGCGGCGGGATAGAAATACACCACCACCGGCCCTTTACGCAGCGCATCCTTCAGTGAAAACGTGAAGGCATGGCCCGCAACGCTGGCCGGAAGCGTGAAAGCTGGCGCGGAACGTCCCACGGGGAGGGCAGCCTGCGCGGAGGACAACCCGAGCCCCGCTGTCAGCAGGGTCGCTGCGACAAATCGCTTTCGCATGTTCAGGTGCCTTCAGGGGAGACGACGACGCAGGGACCAGCGCTCAGTCGCCGACAGGCGTCCACGGCTTCATTGCGTGACAATCCTGTCAGGCGCGCGCGATAGAGTTGGCCATGGGGCGCATGGACGCCAGCAATCTGGGCGTGGGCTCCGGCGAGATCACCGGAAGCGCGCGTGCGGGCATGAGTGGCCGCCGCCTGCGCCATGGCCGGAGAACTGAACGCCCCCACCTGAATGGCCCAGTTTCGCGCGCTTCCGACCAGTCCGACAGAGCGTGTCGTCTCGCGGGCGGGCAGACGTGAGGAGGACGCGCTCGCGGGGGACACCAGCGCAAAGCGCGGACTGGCGACTCTCGATGAGGGGAGTGCTGCGTCCACCGAATGAACGACCACAGGAGCGGAAGCGGTGGTGGCTGCCGCTGCGGTGTTGTCGCTGCTCTCGGAAGAAGAAACCCCCTCCGCCTGCAGGCGTTGCTGCCAGGCCGCGCTGACGGATTGCGGCGATTCCACAGCATTATGCGACACTGCGGGGAGCGTCTGGGTATAGGCAGGCGCTGCCTCGTTGACGGGGGTGGTGTCTTCATCCGTAGAGGCCTGCGCTTCCGCCACTTCCACCGGTCGTTCCGCGCCATTGATCCGATGGGTCCATGCGTTGCGTACGGACGCTGCCGTGGAAGAGGGCATGGCCGCCGCGGCATAGGCGTAGGCCGGGCTGCTGGTGGAGGTGTGGCTGGCTACGAGCAGATCGGCCTGAGAGCGACTGGCGGGATAAGTGCCAATGATCTCGCGTCCGATGGCGGCGACATAGTTGCGTGTCTCGCGCGGGAGCGTGCGGTTATGGCCGAGAAACTCTTCCAGTCGTCCCGGACCGGCATTGTAGGCCGCGAGGAAGCCGGGGGAGCCGTAAATGTCGTACATCTGCCGGATATAGGCGGTGCCGGCCAGAATGTTGTTGTGCGGATCGTAGGGATCGCTGCCGAGATTGTACTGGGACCGCATGGTGTCGTAGGTGGGCGGCATCAACTGCATCAGCCCCATGGCGCCGGGCGCGGACGTCACAAGCTGGCCATGATGGTAAAGCTGACCGCCCGATTCACGCTGGATCACACTGCGAATCCATAACTCGGGGATGTCGAAGCGTTGTGAAGCTTCGGTGATGTAGGGCCCCCACGGATCGTCTGAGCCGCCGGGTGGCGCGTAATAGGATTTGGCCTGAGCGCGGTAACGGGCCTCTTCCTGAGCCACTGAAATCTGCATGTCGGAGGCGGGATTCTGGCTGGCGCAGGCCGACAGAAGGGCCAAGAGGCCAAGGACGACGGGAACCTTGAGGTTCCGTGAGACGGCGGGGGGGCGAGAGGCCTTCGGCAAGATGGTGGTGTGGGTCCGTCCCGTCCGCAAGGTCTGCATCTCCGCTCTCGTCTCTGATTCCGGTGACAGGAATACTGCCCGTTGCTGTCGATTGCACGTGGTTTGTCTGGATTCTCCGGGCGTCGTTGCAGACGCTGCGGTTCATGGCTGCAAATCTGTGACGCGATTGTGGCCCGAACGTGGCAGAGGCGACGCTCCCTACGTCACTGAACGGAGAGGGATGCACAGTTGCCGCGGGCTGTCCGGATGGGCTACGCGAAGGCCCATGAACATCCCTTCCGGTCAGCCACCCGTGGCCTCACAGGATAAGGACGGCGGCTCATCCTCCGATGTGCTGCTGGCGCCTGTGCGCGTGCAGACGGTTCCGCCCATGGTGCGTCGTCTGCGCGCGCTGCCCCGCCGTCGGGTAGTGCTGGCGCTCGAAGACATCGCGGAAGGGCTGCATCTGTGGCGACTGGCGGTCTCGCTGGGGTTGCTCGATATCCGGTTGCAGTTCCGTGGCTCCACGTTCGGTCCGCTATGGCTCACGCTGGGCACGGCCATCATGATCGGCGCGATGGGGGGCATTTATGGCCAGTTGTTCCATCTCGTGCTGCGCGACTACCTGCCCTATCTCTCCATCTCCATGATCCTGTGGCAGGTGGGCATCGCGTCCATCACGCAGGAAGCCTGCATGTGCTTCATCAGCGCGGCGTCCTCCATCCGGGCCACGCGCCTGCCGTTCTCGCTTCAGGCGCTGCGGGTGATGGTGCGCAACGGCGTGACGTTCGGCTACAACATTATCGTGCCGATCGGGGTCTATCTGATCTTCGGGCTGTTGCCCGGCCCTGTGGCGTTTCTGGCTCTGCCGGGCCTGCTGGTGTGGGGCATCAATGCGTTCGCGTTCTGCCTGCTGCTCGGGTCCATTGCCGCGCGGTACCGCGATATACCGCCGATCGTGAGCAGTGCGGTGCAGGTGGCGTTCTACGTCACGCCAATCATATGGAACGCCAGCCAGCTTGGTGAGCGCGGGTGGTGGCTGATCTTCAATCCGTTCTATTCACTGCTTGAAATCGTGCGGGCGCCGTTGACGGGTCATATGCCCTCACTGCTCATCTGGAGTGTGGCGCTCGGGTTGAGCGGTTTGCTCTGGGCGGCGGGTTTCTTCGTCTTCTCGCGGTCGCGGCCTCGGCTGGCGTTCTGGCTGTAGGGGCGTATGGGCACGATGACCGATATTTTGCCAGTCAGGGGCGCGCAGGATGAGGAAAAGCCTTTTATCCGGCTCTCCCATCTGACGCTGGATTTCCCAATCTTTCATGGCGGCTCGCGCTCGCTGAAAAAGACCCTGCTGCGGAGGTTGAAGAAACCGCTTGAGACGCAGGCGTCCGGTCATCGCACCGGAGGCGAGATTCACGACGCCGCGGGTGTGCTGCATGTGCGGGCGCTCAACGATCTGTCGCTGTCCATGGACAGCGGGGAACGTGTGGGGCTGGTGGGGCATAATGGCGCTGGCAAGACGACCCTGCTGCGCGTGCTGGGCGGAATCTACGTCGCGATGCCGGGCATGGTGACTGTCCATGGCACGGTCGAGACGCTCATCAACCCCAATTCCGGCATGAACCCGGAATTGACGGGGCGCGAGAACATCGCCCTGCACGCCCAGCACAAGGCGTTGCGTCCGGCGCAGTTGCGTGCGCTGGAAGCGGATGTGGAGGCGTTTGCCGGACTGGGCGAATTCATGGATCTGCCTGTACGGCTTTATTCCTCGGGTATGACCGTCCGGCTGGGGTTCGGTCTGGCCACTGCTATCGCTCCCCAGATCCTGCTGATGGACGAGTGGTTCATGGCGGGCGATGCCGCCTTTCAGGACAAGGCGCGGGCACGGCTTGCGGGTGTAGTGAAGGGAGCGGATATCCTTGTGCTGACGTCTCATTCCTTGCCAGTGCTGGCGGAGTGGTGCACCCGCGTGATCTGGCTGGAAGGGGGCGCGGTGCGGATGGACGGTCCGGCGGCCGATGTCCTCGCTGCCTATGAAAAAGCCATGGAACTATGATGACCGACGACACTCTGCTGCCCGTGAGAGTGGTGGCGCTTTATCGTTTCACTCCTTTTGCCAACCACGAGGCGCTGCGTCAGCCGTTGGCGAAGCTGTGTTGTTCGCTCGGTGTGAAGGGCACGCTTCTGCTGGCGCATGAAGGCATCAACGGCACCATCGCCGGAAGCGATGAAGCTATGGAGCAGGTGCTGACGCATATCCGTGCTTTGCCGGGATGCGCCGATCTGGGCGTGCGCGAATCCCGCGCCGCCGAGATGCCGTTCGGGCGCATGAAAGTGCGGCTCAAGCGTGAGATCGTCACCATGGGGGAGCCGGATATCGATCCCCGCGCGGTGGTGGGCACCTATGTCGAGCCTTCGGCGTGGAATGAGCTGATTTCGGACCCGGATACGCTCGTGATCGACACCCGCAACGATTACGAGGTGGCGGTGGGGACGTTTCGTGGTGCGGTCGATCCCGATATCGCTACGTTCCGGGAGTTTCCGGAGTGGTTTCGCAAGCGTCGTGACGAACTGGCTGCGCAGGGCCGCATGCCCAAGGTGGCGATGTTCTGCACAGGCGGCATCCGCTGCGAGAAATCAACGGCACTGGCGAAGAAGGAAGGCGTGGACGCAGTCTATCATCTGCGCGGCGGTATCCTGAATTATCTGGAGACCATCCCCGAGGCTGAAAGTCTGTGGGATGGAGAGTGTTTCGTCTTTGACAAGAGAGTGACGGTGACGCACGGCCTGAAGCAGGGGCAGTACGATCTCTGCCACGCCTGCCGCCGTCCGATCAGCGAAGAGGACAAACGCTCGCCGCTTTATGAAGAAGGCGTGAGCTGTTCCGCCTGTCATGACGAACGCACGGACACGCAGCGCCAGCGCTACGCCGCGCGCGAGCAGCAGATGAAACAAAACAAAACTATATCTTAAGTTTTAAAGGGGCAAAAAATGTTTTTTGCGACAGAAATTCCTGTAAAAACAATCACTGAAGAAGAGTTTGTAGAGCAAATGGTTTTGTGGTTAAGTGGAAATAAAAATAGTTGCATTTTACAAGAAAATAGAATTGTAGATATTTATAAGGATTGTGGAGACATTATTGGAGAAAATGGAGAGGAGTTGCAAATTAGGGAGGTGAAGAAAGACGGATTTTTGAATGGAATAGGTTTTAGACATAATTTTCCAGATAATGATGAGCGGATTTGGCGAACGGAAGTAGTGTATAAGCAAGCTTTGCTGCCATCTCAGCCGAACCTTTTGCGCTTCAGAAGTACATGTATCGCACAAAAAATTGGGACAAAAATAGAATTTCCAAAAAAGCCTTATTTCCTAGAAAATATATTGAAGATGAATTGGGGTGGGAATGATAATTTTTTTCAAGTTCAAGATCAGCCAATATGGTTGTGTAATGGAAATGAGGATGTAGATAAAGCAAGACTATTGTTTTCTGGCGGCGTAACTTCTTGTCTCCCTGTTGTTTATATATCTTCAGTTAATAGTGAACGGTGGTTTTGGAAGCGTTCTGTGATAGAACGTATGGCTTTTGATTTAGGAGGTATCGCACATATAGTGGTAGAACCTAATAGAGAGTTTTCTGTGATAGCAAATGAAGGAAAGGAAAGATTGCAGGTTGCAAGAGGTGATGTGGCCGTGGTTTTACCAAGTGGAGAAGTGATAAAAATATTTTATATAAATAGAGGTGAGCAGAATCCTAGAAAATTATTTGAATCTATATGCAATTTTTCTAAAAAAATTAGAAATCAATTGCCGTCAGAAGGATGGGATTGGGCTGATTTACAGGAGTGTGTTTTACGATCACGTATGCAATCAGACGACATTAATGAGAAAGTATTTTATGAAGAGGAAATCAAGACTCTTCGTGAAAAAATACTGCAATTAGAAGATGAAAAAAGATCGAATTCAAATGAATATATACAAGAGAGAAAAAATGAAGTGCATGAAAAGATATTTCCATTTCAAAATATACAAGAGTTGTATGATGGAGAAATAATTGACAGATTAAAGTATATTTCAGATATATGTAAGTCTGATAATGCTATTTCTGATTTGGATAGTCGATCGAGATATATTTTTTCCCGTATATCTGCGTATAAAGGTAAATCCAAAGGATTAAAGAAAATCCTAGATGAAATAAAAAATTCGACCTCTGATAATGAAAATCTTTCAGTGAGAGTTTCTGATTTCCTTTTACGACATGGTTATATTAAGAAGTCCAATAAAAATCATATTGTTATGGAGGCGGATGAAGATTATGGGGGATTGATGAATATTACTATCCCTAAGACTCCTAGCGATTATCGAGCAGGCATGAATTTGAATGGTCAAATTCAAAAAGCGTTAGGTTTGTCAAATCTGAAGAAAAAAATTATATTTTAATTAATTTTTTTTGAGTGATCCGCACAAGAATGTAGGGCCGTTCCTGCATGTCGCGTCCGTTGTGAAAAGCGGGCAGACGCGCCCACTGACCTACCGTCATCAGCAGGCCACTGGTGCCATCCGGAGCGATGCTGTCGGGCGCGATCAGACGGGGATCGTGCGCGACCAGGGTGAGCGCGCCATCTGGCGCACGACGGGTGATGCCATGCCGTTCTTCGTCCGCCATGTAGAAACTGCCGTCGGTCGCAGTAAAGATACCGTCCACGACACCGACTTCGCCTTCGTCATGCACGGCTTGCGCGAGATCAGCGGGCTTCACATCCGGATCGGCCAGCACGGCGGTGGGCGCGCTGTAGAGACGGCGTGAGGAGAAGGGCGACCAGAACAGACGCGTGGAATCGCGGCTCAGCCCGATCCCGTTTATGCCGCCCTGCGGCATGGCGGGATGGTCCGGATCGTAGCGAAACAGTTTACCGTCCACTTCCATGACATGGCCGGGTGCGGCGCTGACGCTGCGGTCATCGGCCAGCAGTCGTCGTGCCTGTCCGGAGGCGATGTCGAGTACGATGATGGCCGGATGCACCGTTTGGGAGGAATCGGAAATGAAGACCGTTCCTTCCGTGCCATGTGTCAGGTCCACGCGCAGATCATTGATGTGACTGTCCGCACGCACCACCGGAGCGGCGAGTGCAAAACGGCGCACGATGCGATTGGCGACCGGATCAATCAGCACGATGGCGGGTGTCTGCGGTGTCGTCTGCCCGGCGACAGATCCTTCATCGATGACCCACAGCCGTCCATGACCGTCCACTGTCATACCGAGCGGAGAGATCAGGTCTTTCTGTGCATTGGCGTCGGGAAAGGCCGTCAGTTTTGTGTCGCCATGCCACACGGCGAGGACCGGACCCGGATGTGCCTGTGCGCTGGTGGGGAAGGACAACACGACGCGCCCGTCGGGCAGGCGGGCAATGCCGGAAGGTTGCGCGTGAGCGAAACGGGCAACGACCGTGACATTGCCGGAAGGTGCGGCGCCATGATCGACGCTGTCGGCAGCATGGGCGGCCGGGGTGGTGGAAAGAAGGCATGAGGCCGCCAGAAGTCCGGCTTTCATCCAGAAGGGAAGACAGGGTTTATGAAAGCGGTTTTCCGACATGCGAGGATCCTCAGCGGCCTGACTGTTCGGATCAGCCATAACGGGAAAGACGGCAGGCGGCCACATATCGCCGGACGAACGCTTTGCGCGGCACCGTTGCAGCGTATGCACGTTGGTGGGCCGTTTTGTCAGAAATGAAGGGATGGCACAGCCATGTTTCACCTCCGGCGAGAGGGCCGGGGCACGTTACAGATCGAAGCGGGTGCTGAGCGTGACGGTGCGGGGCGCGCCGGCGAACAAAAGACTGTCGCCACGGCTGAGCCAGTAGCGCACACCGCCGATGTTTTCTACGGCAGCGCGGAATGTCAGTGTGTGGTCGCTTACGCGCATGATGTAGGTCGCGCCGATATTGCCCACGATGTAGGACGGAAGCCGGATGGTGTTGGCGGCATCCAGCCAACTGCGGGAAAGATAGTTGAAGCCCGCATTGACACTCAGTCCCTTGACAGTGGGAACGCGGTAATCGGCGTTCAGGGCCGCCTGAAAAGGAGCGACGGCTTCAATCCGGTGACCGGCATAGCCCACAGCAGCCTTTACATAACGTGCGTCCAGATAAGCCAGGCTTGCGTTGATATTCAGGTCTTTCGTCACGAGCCACGAAGCCGCAGCTTCCACACCCTGATAGCGTGATGTTCCGTCCTGCACGTAATAGTTCTGGGCATTGGTGTAGGCGGCGCCTGTGTCCATGCGAAAGAGCGCGAGCGTGCCGCTGAACGTCTTACGCTGGACCTTCACGCCCAGTTCATACTGGTCGCTGCGCATGGGGCTGAAGACCTGCATGTAATTGGCAGTGCCGGCAGTGGCTTGACCACCCGCCTGCATGGCTTGCACCCAGCTGAAATAGGTGTTGATCCATGGTTTGAGCTTGTAGCTCAGTGAAACAACCGGGGTGACGGGATTGTTCCGATGGGCTGCCGTGCGGGCCCCGGTCGTTGCGTAATCGTTTTCCATGTAATTGGTGTAGCGAGCCCCGGCCATGAGGGACCATTTTCTCCATGTCATGGTATCGCTCCAGAACGGGGCGACCTGCTGGTAATCGATGTAGCGATACATACGTGGATTATAGTGTGACGCACTCGTCAGGGACGGGCGGTTGAAATGCACATTGCCGTATTCGTATTCGGAGGCCGCACCGGAACTGGCGTCCGCATCGAAGATCTGTCGGAGCCACGTTACACCGATGACGACATCGTGGCGCAACGGGCCTGTATCGAAATGTCCCTGTGTCATGAAATCGACCTGATGGTAGGTCAGGACACGGGTCATCTGGAAAGGCTGGCTCATGTAATTGCCGCCAGTGCTTGTGAATGTCAGCATGCTGGAAGGAAACCGCTCATCCAGATGCGTATAGCCATAGGTCAGGCTTGCGTTCCAGTTTTTTGCAAACTCCCAGTCAAATCCAGTGCTGAAGCGCTTCATGTCGTTGGTTTTCCATGAACCCTGCGCACCGAACGCAGTGCGTCCACTGATGGGTTGAACCGTGCCCACGCCACTGGCGACACGAATGCCGTTCACCAGACCTTTCTGAAGAGTGTTCAGGTAAAACGTATTGAAATGCCAGTGCAGTTTGTCGGTGATACGCACATTGGTGGTGAAGGATGTCGAAAAATTGCGCAGAAAACCCTTGTTGTACTGATCGCCGACTTCGCTTGCGAAAACGAGGCGCGTCTGCACCCGATGATCCTTGTCCAGCGAGCCGCCGACATCAAGCATCTGTCGAAAGATTGAATCCGAACGATATCCGGCTTCCAGTGTCAGTTTGCGATTTTCCAAAGGCGCCTTGAGGCGATAGTCCAGCACGCCGCCCGGCGAGCCGAAGCCGTACATGAAGGCGGATGCCCCCTTGAAGACCTGAATCGTGTCGAAATTCGCGACCGGCAGATCGATATACCAATAAGGAATGGCAAGACCGTCGATCTTGTAGCCATTCGTCCAGTCAAGATTGAGACCGCGCACGCGCACGCTTGAGCCAGACGCGGTGGCCCCTCCATTGGAATTGGCCTGCACACCCGGCTCATAGCGCATGACGTCGTTGATATCGTTTGCCTGCATGGCCTCAATGCGGGCGGCGGAGACGGAACTGACGGAAAAAGGTGTGTCGAATTCGGAACGGTTACCGAATGCACCCAGCGGCACATGACGAGCAAGACGCGGTGCGTTGCGGCCCACCCGGATGGAAACGGTCTCGTTGCCACCCTGAACCGGCGCATGAGCTTTTTGTTGATGTGTTTTTGGGTGGGGTAGAGCAGCAGCCGTAGACGACGTGGCATGAGGCGTTGCGGCATACGCCGTGGCAAGGCCGGGAAGAGGGGCGAGCAGAAGGGCGCGCAGCCCGGTGCGGATCATGATCATTGGATTTCCGGGCAAGAAGAAACGAAAATATTGAAAAAGCAGAATCTCAGGCGACGGAGGCGCTACAGCGTTCTTCTTGTGCGACAAGCGCTTTTACACGTGGGATCAGTTCACGGCCGTAGAGAACCGTGTCCGCGATCGGATCGAAACCCCGGATAAGGAAAGTCTCGATGCCAAGACGGTAGTAGCGCAGAAGACTTTCCGCGACCTGATCGGGTGTCCCAACGAGTGATGTCGAGTTCCAGCGCCCGCCGGTCGCCTGAGCCACGCCTGTCCACAGTCGCTCGTCATGGCGTGTGCCACGGGATGAAATCGCCTGAAGACGTCGAGACCCTTCGTTTGTGGGAAGTGTTTCAGGAGTGGGGCGTGTGCCGGGACGATCAAGGGCGATACCGCCTTTTTCGCGCTCATGCTCCTGACGTGCCCTGAGCGTGGCTTCAATGTCAGCGGCCCGTTCCCATGCCTGTTTTTCCGTATCTGCGATGATGGGCCGAAAGGAAATGGAAAAGCGTAGAGTGCGTCCCTGTTTTCCGGCGGCTGTGCGAACGCGGTGGACCAGTTGTGCGGCCTCATCAAGAGGTTCGCCCCACAGAGCGTATCCGTCCGCCTGCTCTGCGGTGACAGCAATAGCCTCTTCCGAGGCTCCACCGAAATAAATGGGAATACTGCCCGATTTGTGCGGCAAGATGGCCGAGTTCGCGCCATGTAAGCGATAGAATTTATCCGTGTGATCGAAGGGAGTGCTGCTTTCCCATTCCCGTCGAACGATGCGGATGTATTCGGCCGCTCGGGCGTAGCGCTCGGCTTTGGTCAGGTGATCGCCATCGGCTTGCAGTTCGAGATCATTGCCACCTGTGATGACATGCATGGCCACGCGCCCGTTGGTCAGATTGTCCAGCGTGGCGAATTGTCTGGCGGCCAATGTGGGGGAAGCAAAACCCGGTCGATGCGCAATCAGCAGACCCAGCCGTGTGGTGACGGACGCTGCGTGCTGGGCCACGAGCAGGCTGTCGGGTGAATTGGAATGGAAAGCCACCAGCACACGGTCGAAATCACCGCGTTCATGCAGCAGAGCAGAAGATTCGATATAGACGGGATCGACGGCTGGACCAAAGGGTCCGACGATTTCCGTCTGCTCACGCGCGCTGACATATCCGATGAATTCGACAGGCATTTTCTCTGACCACATAATCTCTTGATGAGTAGATGTTATGGATTTTTCAGATAAAATCACGAGAGGAATGGTCATGTATAATGTTGTGAATCGTAAACGATGCTATTTATTAAGTATTGTTGTTCATCCACTTCGTGGTAAGGCAGTGATCGTGGTGTCTATCCCGTCACAACATTATAGAATCTGAGTGTGCTGCTATTCATGCACGCCCAGATGTTCCAGCAGCGTAGCACGCAAGCGCACAAAAACAGGAT
Source organism: Acetobacter estunensis (assembly GCF_011516945.1). Classification (GTDB taxonomy): domain Bacteria; phylum Pseudomonadota; class Alphaproteobacteria; order Acetobacterales; family Acetobacteraceae; genus Acetobacter; species Acetobacter estunensis. Next base: position 7,107 of record NZ_WOTH01000009.1, on the reverse strand, counting down.
CGGCGTGCCGACGCGGACGGGGAAGAGGGATCGGCAACTCAGCCCGGATACGCCCAGCTTCCAGAACTACGGCGCGATCCGCCAGTAAGAGCGCTTCATCCACGTCGTGAGTCACCAAAAGCACGGCACTTTTGTGTCGTTGCCACAGGGCTGACACGAGATCCTGCATACGCAGGCGCGTCAGCGCGTCGAGTGCTGCAAAGGGTTCATCCAGCATCAGGAATTTCGGCTCCCGTATGAGCGCCCGCGCCAGTGCAGCGCGTTGGGCTTCCCCGCCGGATAGGGTCAGGGGCCAGGCATCAATGCGATGGGCAAGTCCCACTTCTTCCAGAACATGGCGTGCCTGATCTCGTGGTGTATCGTTGCGGCCCAACGTCACATTCTGCCAGACTTTTTTCCATGGCAGGAGCCGGCTTTCCTGAAACACCACGGAGATTTCCTGCGGGCAGGAAATATGCCCTTCCGTGACAGGGTCGAGGCCCGACAGAGTTCGAAGCAACGTCGATTTACCCGAACCGCTGCGGCCGAGAAGGGCGACGAACTCGCCTTGAGCAATATCCAGATTCAACTGATTGAGCACGCGCGGACCGTTTCCAAAACGGCGGCTCAGGCCGCGCACACTGACAGCGGGTTGAGTGACGGCGGGAGCGGCGATCAGGGGAGATATCTGATTCATCATGCGCTCGCTGTTGTTTTAAGATGCTGAGGACGCCAGACGAGGGCTTTTCGTTCCAATATGCGCACGACCTGATCCGAGATCAGTCCCAGAAGCCCATAGATTGCAAATCCGACGAAAATGATATCGGTGCGCAGGAAATCCTGTGCGTCCATCATCATGTGTCCGATGCCACTGTCGGCGTTGACCTGTTCGGCCACAACCAGCATCAGCCATGATATGCCGACCGCAAAACGGATGCCGACCAACAGATCGGGTAATGCTCCGGGAAGGATCACATCGCGGATAGTCTGGCTGCGCGACAGGCGCAGGGTGCGGGTCATTTCCAGCAGTTTTGGGTCAATCGAACGAATGCCCTTGTGAAGATTGAGATAGATCGGAAACGTGGAGCCCAGCGCCACGAGCAGGATTTTGGGGGTTTCCCCGATGCCAAACCAGAGAATGAACAGCGGCACGAGAGCAAGAACCGGCAGCGTGCGGAAGATCTGAAGTGGGGCGTCCACGATGTTTTCGCCAAGCTGGGAAAGCCCTGAAATCAGCGCGAGGCTGGTTCCAACCAATAGGGCGAGGGACAGGCCTGCGACCGCGCGCAGAAGCGACACGCCCATATTGGTCGAGAGGGTGCCGTCTTGAACCAGCGTCCAGCCTGTCCTGAGAATTTGAAGGGGTGACGCAACAAGTCGGGTGGACAGCAGCCCTGTAGAGCATGCGGTCTGCCAGCACAGGATCATCAGCAGAGGAGAAAGATAGCGGGCAAGGTTCTGCAGTTGCAGCTTATTGACCCACTTTCTCCGCGAGGAGGAAGAGAAGGCAGTGCCTGACGGCACGTCGAACCGGGGTGCGGCGGGGGATGTGTTGTGCAGGGTTGCGCCGGACATGACCTCGTGACTCCACGCTGTGCGTATTTTCAGGACACATCCTTTCATATTTACATTTTTATATAGTGTGAATTATATTCATGTCACATGTTGGCGTGATTTGATTGAACTCTGCGATGTCTGGTGATGGTTTTCCGATGATGAAACATGCTTCACCGATTTTGCGCCTCGTGTTGGGCCGCTTCCGCCTCCTGTCATGCGTTCTTGCCCTTGCGGCTGGGGTGCTTTCGGGGATGTCCGCCCGGGCGCAAGACGAACTGATTGTCGCGGATCAGAAGGGACAGCAGAAAGCCCTGCTGCAGGCGGCCGGGGTGGATAAGGGCTTGCCCTATCGCATTCGCTGGGTGGAGTTCGAGGCGGCGGCGCCGTTGTTGCAGGCGCTGGGAGCCAGAGCGGTAGATACAGGTATCGCCGGAGACGGTCCGTTCATTTTTGCCTGGGGAGCAGGATTGCCCATCAAGGCGGCGTGGCTGATTCCGCCGCGTGGAGGAGGCAAAGCCACGGCCGTGATTGCGCCGGAAGGCTCTTCCATCACCAATGCAGCGCAGTTGTCGGGCAAGCGGATTGCCACAGGTCGAGGCTCCATAGGTCATTTGCTTCTGCTGCGCCTGCTGGCAACAGGAGCCATTCCCGCTCCGGCACCCAAGATCGTTTTTCTTCTGCCTGCTCAGGCAAAGGCGGCGCTGGATACACAGCGTGTGGAGGCGTGGTCCACGTGGGAACCTTATGTGTCTCTTGCTGTCGTGTCCGGACATGGACACGTCGTAGTGGATGCGGCCGGTCTGATGCCGAACAACAGCTTCTTTGTGGCCAATACGGAGGCGCTGGTCAGCAAGCGTGTGCTGCTGGCTGATTTCTATCGCCGGATTACAGCTGCCTATGCATGGGGCACTCAGCATCAGGCGGAATATGCCCGCATTCTTGCCCGGCAGACCGGAATCCCGGAAGATGTGGCTGTGTCTGTGGCGGAAAAACTTATTGCCACGCCCGCACCGGTGACGCCTGATGTTATCAGGGATGAAGCGACTGTTGCCGATGCCTACCGATCCGCCGGTTTCCTCACGCGGTCGGGCGCTTTCGATGAGGCATTCGAACAGAATCTGACATCACCCTGACGGAAAACGGATAGTTTATCATGGACGGATCACGGATTGTCGAACCCACGCAGACCGAGACAGAAGTGCCGGATGACCTTGTGCGGCAGTTTGCTCTTCGTGCGGCGGAACATGACCGGCGCGGTGAAATCGGTTTTGATAATCTGGAAGATTTGCGAAAAGCTGGGTTTCTTTCTCTGGCGGTGCCTCGCAACAGAGGTGGCGGTGGGATTACTCTGCGTCAGATCGCGAAAATCGTGGCGCGTGTGGCGCTGGGCGATCCCTCCACAGCTTTGATTCTGGCCATGCAGTATCTTCAGACGGCTGGCATCGTGGCGTCTGCCACATGGCCCGACGATGTGCGCGGAGAGGTGCTTGATTCCATTGTCCGGTCAGGCGCTCTCGTCAACGCTTTGCGGGTGGAGCCAGAACTTGGCACGCCAGCGCGTGGCGGGATTCCGGCGACACGGGTGCGTCGGGAAGGCGGGCGTTGGCTGCTGTCCGGTCGGAAGATCTTTTCGACCGGTTCCTCAGCGCTGCATTGGGGTGTTGTATGGGGTGCCACTGAGGAGGATGTGCCGCGGATCGGGCAGATTCTTGTGCCGCTCAATTCTCCCGGTGTCCGGATCGAGAAAAGCTGGCATCAACTCGGGATGAGAGCGACCGGCAGCGACACCATCGTCTTTGAGGATGTTGAAATTCCTGAGCGATATCTCATCAATTTCCATGACAGCCGGAGCAATCCGGAAACCCCGGCACTCGCCACATGGCATACGGTTGTTGTGCCCGCTCTCTACGACGCGGTTGCGCGCGCGGCTCGGGAATGGCTGGTTGGATTTCTCGAAGGGCGTGTCCCTACGGCGCTTGGGCGTCCTCTGTCCACATTGCCGCGTTTTCACGCCGTTCTGGGGGAGATAGACGGATTGCTTCTCACCAATGAAGCATTGCTGGACCGTGCGTTGACGAAGGTAGAGGACGGAACCATTACTCTGGTAGAGGCCGGGCAGATCAAGCGCCTAGTGACCGAAAATGCCATTGCCTCCGTTGCCCGGGCTGTGGAAGTCACGGGAAATCCGGGTCTTAGTCAGAACAATCCTCTGGAGCGGCATTATCGAAATGTCCTGTGCGGGCGTATCCATACCCCGCAGGCGGATGCGGTGCTTGAAGGTGCGGGACGATCGGCTTTTGAAGCCGTGCGGTAAACGGCTGCGATAAAAGCGATTGTACGTCGATAGGGAGCCTTGGTCTGGAAAGATAATTTCCGGCCAAGGCTTTTTTACGTCCGCGACAACATCGATCCATTGGCGAGCATTGACTGACGGTTGAATATAACTCCGATTTCATAAGAGGGTTTTTCGCATACACTTTCAGAACGGGCCATTCTTCGGAATTCACGTTTTCAAAATGGAAATGGATTTCCCCACCATCCGAAGCATGGCTCTCGCGCCACTACATGGCTGTCTGGGAGTTGTCTTGCATGTTCGATTACGCGCAGGAGCAGCGCAGTCCGGTAAAGCAGGCCGTTGGCGTTGGCGGGGTCTCGTTCATCTTTCTCGTGCTGGGAGGGATTTATGCGACCTGGGTGGACAAGCAGCCGGCTCCTGTTCAGCACGTGCCCATGCAGGCTGTGGTGATCCGGCCGGTCAAGCCGCCCCCGCCTCCGCCGCCTCCACCACCGCCTCCGCAGCTGACCGCACCACCACCGCCCTATATTCCTCCACCAAAGATCAAGGTGCTACAGCCGCCCAAGCCGGTCGTTCGGCACGTGACGCATACAAAGCCGCTCAAACCGGTTGTGCCTTCGCCGCATGTGGCAGCGACACCCGCGCCGACGTCATCAGCGCCACCGGGTCCAGCCGTGCCCGATCATGTCGCGGGCTCGCGCCCTGTGAACCACGTGGCGCTGGAATATCCCGATGAAGCCCAGGACGAAGGGCGGGAGGGGCGTGTTTCCGTCGTGTGCGATGTGGAGCCTACCGGCGAGACCAGCAACTGTAAGGCGACGAGCATTACCGGAGGGCAGGACTTTGCCCGTGCTGCACTCGATTACGTGCGCAAGGCCCGTTACGTGCCGGCCACGGCAAATGGTGTGCCTGTCAAAGAGTTTCACCACACCTACACGATTTCATTCAGCCTGAATGAATGAGTCTCCGACGTTCCCGATTTTACTATTCGTTGATCACAAGACACAGGAATGGAAATGCCAATGACACCCCTGTCGCACCGCTCGCGCTTTGGTGGTTTTGCCGTCCCGCTGCTCGTGGGGCTGCTTGCTTCCTCAGCACCCATCGCTGCTTTCGCGCAGGATGCTGCGGCACCTGCAATTTCGTCGGTGGCACAGAATGCCGCCGCTGACGGCACGCCTGCACCTTCTTCATCGCCGTCTCAGGCTCCGGTAGCTGTGGCGCCTTCCGTAAGTGCGGCATCGGATGCTGCGCCTGCCGCTCCATCTCCGGTGGTGACTGAGAAATCGGTGGACAATCCTTATGGGCTGAGTGCGCTCTGGGCGAATGGCGATATCATTGCCCGTGGCGTTCTGATCATCATGCTGCTGATGTCCATTGGGTCGTGGTACATCATCATTACGAAATTCGTCGAACAGGCACGTCTTCTGTCCTCGGCCAAGGCGGCTGCGAAGAATTTCTGGTCACACCGGACACTTCAGGAAGGAGCGGCGGCACTCAAGACGACTTCGCCGTTCCGTTACGTGGCCGAGACCGCCATCACGGCGGCAGAGCATCATGAAGGAACGATGCAGGATTCAATCGATCTTTCCGACTGGACGTCTGCCCAGATCCAGCGATCTGTCGATACGGTGCAGAGTAACCTTCAGAGTGGTCTGGCCTTCCTCGGAACGGTTGGTTCGACCTCGCCATTCGTAGGGCTGTTCGGCACGGTCTGGGGTATTTACCATGCACTTACAGCCATCGGCATCGCGGGGCAGGCGTCCATCGACAAGGTGGCGGGGCCTGTGGGTGAGTCGCTCATCATGACGGCGATTGGTCTGGGCACTGCCGTTCCTGCCGTGCTGGGTTACAACCTGCTGGTTCGCCGCAACAAGAATGCCCTTGAGCGGGTGCGTAATTTTGCTGCGGATGTGCAGTCGATTCTGATCGGTGGTTTCCGACACGGTACCACGCGTGAGACGATTGTCGTGCGGCCCGATCGTTCGCCCACCACAGCGACCGCTTCAGCCCGGGTGGCCTGATCATGGCAATCTCCATCAGCGGGAGCGGAGATGATGATGAGGTCATCTCCGCCATCAACACGACGCCTCTCGTTGACGTCATGCTTGTGCTGCTCATCATCTTTCTCATCACTATCCCTGTGGCGACCCACACGGTGAAAGTAAGTCTGCCCAAAGACACCAACCAGCCCAGCAAAGTATTGCCGGGCAACGTCACCCTCGCGGTGACGGCGGATGGACAGACATGGTGGGATCAGACGCCGCTGCGTGACCATGCAGATCTGATGGCGCGGCTGGACAAGGCCGCACGTCAGCAGCCGCAGCCCCAGATCATGATCCGTGGCGATGCAAGTGCCCGCTATGAGCCGGTAGGGAAGCTGATTGCAGCCTGTCAGGAAGCGGGTGTGACGCGCGTGGACTTCATCACGGAGCAGCCCCATGCAAACTGAAGCATGGCTCTTCATTGGCCCGAGAGGAGACCGCTCATGGGTATGAATGTCGGTTCTGACAGCATCACTGAGGATGAGGGCATTGTCGATATCAACACCACGCCGCTGATCGACGTGATGCTGGTGCTGCTGATCATGCTCATCATTACTATTCCGCTTCAGACGCACTCTGTTTCGCTCAATCTTCCGCAGGGTGACCCACCGCCACAAACCACGCCGGATCCACAGACCGTCACACTTGGGATTGATTTCGACAACACGATTACCTGGAACGGTGCACCTGTTGTAAGTGAGGCTGAACTCCAGAGCCGTCTGCAGGAAGCCGTTGCTCAGCCGGAGCAGCCGGAAATGCACATAAGCCCGAACCGTCTTGCAGATTATAAGACCGTTGCTCATGTACTGGCCGACGCCCAGCGGTTGGGCATCACAAAGCTTGGGATTATCGGGGGAGGGGAGGAGTAGCGGCTCCCGATCCTGATTTTATCTGATCTGAAAAGAAAAGGCCCGGATTCTGCTCAGCATCCGGGCCTTTTTTTGATGGAAACCGGTCGCGATGATCATGAAGGATCTGGGGCAGTATACCGGGCACGCCGCAGATGCAGAGCTGCTTGCCGCATGAGTTCGCCCGGTTCGGACGCCGTGCGTTTATGAAGTGAGCGAACGCTATCGTGCACGGCATAGAAACGATGTCTTGGCGGTGTGTGGTCCAGAATTAGGGCCTGTTAGATCTTGAATTTCTTCCCATATTGTAGGGATGGAAGAAGGAGACAGAACAGGCACCTTTACGGACGAGACATGGGCGATCTGGGAACCTCTGATTGAG
>NZ_WOTH01000008.1 GCF_011516945.1 Acetobacter estunensis | reverse complement strand
TACGCCCGATGAGGCGTATCATAACGTGCCGACGCCATCTGGTCCGGGGTTAACCCCGGACCAGATGGCCAACAGCAACGCCGTCAGAAGGGCGGCATAACAACAACCGGGCATAGCTTATCAAGCCCGCAAAACTGTCCGAACGGACGGGTCCACCTCTTACAGAGCCGTCGTATGGCCTCTATAACTGGGGACACGATCTACCAACTCGTCGAGATTTCTCTGATGATCCGAGATGACATGATCGATTAGGCTACGGTTTTCGCGCATAAATTGCAGTTCTGCGCCATCCTCGTACATACGCCCTTCGAATACATGAAATGACGAACAGAAGTAGAAATAAACCACTTCATGAGGGGCGAGAAACGCACCATGATCCGTCATGAGTTGTTCACTGTAAGGACAGAACTTCAGAAATACCCGCGCATCGGGTGCAAGATTCTCGATCACCCGCAAGGTCATCTCGGATGTCAGAGACATCAGTTCGGGCGGAAGCAATGCTCCCAAATCAATGACATCCAGTCCTTTCGGCACCGGACTGCGCGCTTTTTCCGGTTCAAGATATTGACCAAGAACAAGTAAGCAAGACCGTGCGGGATCCTTCATGGCGGAACGAATGAAATTGACGATGTATTTTTCCGCTCCTCCCATTGAAAGAAAGGGCATGAGGAACACGTCCGTGTAACGCTTGCCGCCAAACCGGCGGCAGATTTCGCCATAGGCACGCCCAAAATCCTCGGACATACCGAGCATGGTGAAAAATTTCTTCTCATGCTCCCAAACAGGCTGTACTTCAGGATCTATCCGGTTGGCATAGTAAATAAGCGAATTGATATAGGATGAATTCGTATAGCTGTGGGAAAAATCATAATGCGTGGCAATCTTCGCGGGCGTTCTGTCCTGTTCCTTACTCAAAGAAAGAAAAGTGTCAGGCGCAAAGAAATCGCAATTCGGTGCCAGTTTCCGCCCACGAAGCGTCCGCATAATGCTGTCGGGACGCTGTCGGTAGAACACCACCGCATTGGACGCCACGATCAAATCAAAACCCGCTGCCACGGCGCGCAGATTTAAATCGTAATCTTCGAAAGCATAGAGCGGGTTATTAGCGCAATCGGTGTAAGCAAGCGCAAGAAGTTCTTCGCGCCTCGCCATGATGCGCGACACATAAGGATGGCCGCCCGCCAGACGGTAAATACCTACATCACGCAATTCGTACAACCGCGCAACGAAACTGTCACACCCGAACGCATGATAATACTCTGGAAAAACAATCGCCTTTTCAGAAGTCTGCGCCAATCTCGTGTGCAGGGCGTGAAGGTAATTCACACACACCAGATCATCCGCATCGGCCGTTGCAATGTAGCGTCCCGCTGCGGCTCGAATACCGTGATTACGCGCGAGTCCTAACGATTTTACACAGATGGAGGGTTCTAAAAACCCCGATTTCGGATCTTCCAGACACAACAATATCAATGAGTTATCATTTTAAATTGGCTGTAAAAGAGGGTTTTTCGAACCCTCCAGATCGTTTCTTTCTTTACCGACTTGAAAAGAGCGAAATCGTAAGTATCGATTACCCGGCGCGTGGCTGCATCGGGGTTGTCCAGCACGATCACCAGTTCGGACTTCAACCCATGATTGCCCGCATGCGCGATCGTCTCTCCCAGCGAACGAAGAGTCGGACAGATCAGTTCTCCTTCGTTATGAACATTCAGAACGATGGAAATATCATAAGGCATGACGTATTTTACCGACCTGACAGAAGCATTGTTACAAAATTAAGACAACTCGATACAAAGGTTTTGGTTTTATTGCATGTTTTTATCGAACGCAAAACTCGGACGCAGACGCCATAGTGCGCTGTTGCCTCTGGCTTTGTCAGGACCAGCTCCAAGCTATAAACCCGTCCATAAATCATGAAGCCGGATCGCTCTCATCGGAGAGCCGCCACTCCGGCCCCAAGGGGAGAGCAAAGAATGAGTGTCGAAGAAAAATGCCCCGAGTGCGGCTCCGAACACGTCTATAACGACGGAAGCCTGTGGGTCTGCCCCGATTGCGGTCATGAATGCTCGGAACTGGGGGCCACAAAAGGACCGGAAATCCGTGACGCCAACGGCAACGTGCTCGCGGATGGAGACACCGTGACCGTCATCAAAGACCTGAAAATCAAAGGCTCATCGCAGGTGGTCAAAGGCGGGACCAAGGTGAAGAACATCCATCTCACCGATGGTGCAGACGGTCATGACATCGCCTGCAAGATTCCGGGTATCGGCGCAATGAACCTGAAATCCGAATTCGTGAAAAAGGCCTGACAAACATCCACACTCCCTCGTTGTGGAAACCGGTTGTCAACTTTCAACTGGCACAACAGGACGAAGCCCGGTCACCAAACAGGAGCCCAGACATGGCAGGAGATGTGATCCGCGTCGCCACCGCCCTCATCAATAATGAGGATGACGATCTCCTTGTGGTGCGCAAAACCGGCACGGACGCGTTCATGTTGCCCGGCGGCAAGATCGAAGATGGGGAAGATCCGACCGCTGCTGTCCTGCGCGAACTGGAAGAGGAACTGGGTGTCGTCCTTCATCCTGACGCACTGCAGCCTTTCGGGACGTTTTCCGCACCCGCCGCCAACGAACCCGGCTATACCGTGGAGGCCACCATCTTTGCGGTCACCACACGCTGCACGCCCCAACCACAGGCCGAAATCGCGGACATGATCTGGGTCGATCCCAGTCGCCCGGGTTCATTGATCCTCGCTCCTCTCTTGAGAGCCTGCGTTCTGCCCCGTCTGGCCGGTACGGTCGCCTGATCTCCTCTGTCCCCGAGAGTTCCATGAGCAAGTCCTTTCCCACTGATGCACCCTCCGACCCGACTGTGACAAATGCTGCCAAAGCGATCGAGCGTCTGGTGCAGATCATGGGACAATTGCGCGATCCCGAGACCGGCTGCGCATGGGACGTCCAGCAAACACCCAGGACCATAGCGCCCTACGCCATAGAGGAAGCCTATGAGGTGGCCGACGCCATCGAGCGTGAGTCGTGGAATGAAGTCGCGGATGAACTGGGCGATCTGCTGCTTCAGGTTGTATTCCAGTCCCGCATGGCGCAGGAAAAAGGGCGTTTCAATTTTGCCGATGTCGCAAACCTGATTGCGGACAAGATGGTGCGCCGCCATCCGCATGTCTTCAGCAATGATGAACAGGATACGGCCGCAGGACAGGATCTCTCGGCACAATGGGAACAGAGCAAGGAAGAGGAACGCCGCGCGCGCAATGAACATGGCGCCCTTGCCGGGATCCCGCTTTCCCTCCCGGCTCTGCTCCGCGCCCGCAAGCTGGCGGCCCGCGCAGCCCGCGTGGGGTTCGACTGGCCGGAAGTGGATGGGGTGATCGCTAAGGTTCACGAGGAAATGGCGGAAGTGGAAGCCGAGATCGCATCGGGGGACCGAGCAGCCCTCGCGGATGAAATGGGTGACCTGCTTTTCTCGGTGGCGAGCCTCGCCCGGCGCTTCGACCTCGACCCGGAAGCCTGTCTGCGTCAAGCGAACGACAAGTTCTCCCGCCGGTTCGGAGCGGTGGAAGGCCATCTTGCACAGAAGGGGCTTGGCCCGAGCGACTGCTCCGTCGAGCAACTCGATGCGGTGTGGAACACGGTCAAGGCACAAGAAAAAGCAAAATCTACCTGAGTTTCAACGGGCCTACGCCCTGCACCTCAATTGTTTGCTCACTTCCATCAGCGGCGTCTTCCACGCTTCCGATGGAAGATCGGGCGCTGTCTGCGCAAACATCCGCAACTGCGGATACCACAGGCTCTCTCCCGTCTGCGCGGACCAGTTCCCTGCCCGCCACCGCCAGTCCCCGCCAAAGCGGTTCAGCAGCCACACGGGCACACCCAGCGCGCCTGCAAGATGCACCATTGCCGTATCGACCGAGATCACGAGATCCAGCGTCTCCATCACAGCGGCTGTCGTGGCCATGTCGCCCGCAGGCAACGGCTCAAACCCGTCGGGCGCGTCTTCTGGCTGAAGTGACACCCACTCGATACCCGGCACGTCCAGAAGTGGCCCAAGCCAATCCACCTTGAGCGAACGCCGCCGATCGAACCGGTAAGCCGGGTTGCCGGACCAGCACAGCCCCACCCGCATTTTCTCCTTATTCGCAATGGAACGCCGCACAGAGCCAGTGGCCAGATAAACGGTTTCATCCGGCGGAACGCTGGCTCCCAACACATGAGGCAGACTGAGCAACGAGGCGCGCGCGACAACCTCTGCCGCATGGGCGTCTGCGCCGATCACGAGCCGTCCGCTTTGCCGCACGTCCTGCCAGACAGGCAGATCGAGAGAAGATTCGATCAGCCGCCTCATGCTGTCGGGCACCAACAGCAAAACCGGAGCACGGAGCAAAGCAAGCGGGACGAAACGCAGAAACTGAATGAAATCTCCCAGCCCCTGTTCCCCGCAGAGCAACACGCGTCCACTAACAGCTTCACCCGTCCAGTCCGACACGTCCGGGCGAGGCCATGGTTGTACCAGACCGCGTCGCGCCTCGAAATCATGCCACCCTTTGTCAAAGAGCCCCTGCCCTAGTTCCAACGTACCCAGATTGAAACGCGCCCGCTCTGCATCGCGGCTCTTGGGGGCCAACTCCATCACGCCACGAAACAGAGCGGTCGCCTCCTCCGTATGGCCAAGTTCCGCCAGAAGCGTGCCCCGGTTGAGAGCGATACGCGGATCATCGGGCTGCAAAGCGGCTGCATGATCCAGAGCCTGACGCGCGGAACGCAGATCTCCCATGGCCATGCGCGTCAGGCCAAGATTGGTCCATGTTGCGGCGGTCGGGGTTGGTGTCACACAGGCTTGGGTCAAAGCTGCATCGGCCGCGTCCAGCCGTCCAAGCTCGAACAAAACCGCTCCATGATTGGCCGCCGCCGCCGGATCATGAGGGCGCAAAGTGCGTATTTCGGCAAACAGGGGTTCGGCTTCATCGAGTTCTCCGAAGGCCGCCAACAAGCTGCCTTCGGCATGACGTGTCAAAACATCATCCGGCGCTGCGAGCCGCTTCGCCTCACGCAGTTCCACCCGTGCCCGATCGGGTTGCCCGGTACGAGCGAGGAATTGACCCAGAACGAGATGATGCCCCGCTTCCAGAGGCCGAAGTTTCACGACACGGCGCAATTCGCTTTCCGCCGCCGCCAATTCTCCCATAGTCTCCAACACATCCGCGAGCGCCAGAGAAATGGACGGATCGAATGGATCGTTCAGCGCGGCGACATGCAGCGCGGCACGGGCAGCCTCGGCATGCCCGGCACGCAAAAGAGCCAAACCAAGCGTGACATGCCACGCCGGACGTGGATCGGCCTTTAGCGCAAGACCGCCATACGCAATGGCCAGATCGAACCGTCCGAGATCATAGGCGGTGCGAGCCAGTGCGTGGAGGATGTCAGCGTTGTCAGGCTCTTCCTCCCGCCTGCGCTTGAGGGCAAGAAAAAGTTCTTCCGGATCGGTTGAGGCGGGAAGATTCATAATGACACAGCCTGCCCTCTTGCGGCTGTCAGAGCAAACCCTGTCTGTAGATCAGTAGCCTGCACTGCCGGACTGACGTAGCAGCCCCGTCGCTTCCCGTCCGGCAAGGGAGAGCCCAACCGCCTCTGCCACACGGATGCCGTCGATGGCCGCAGACAGAATACCACCCGCGTAGCCTGCACCCTCACCTGCGGGAAAAAGACCGCGAGTGTTCGGGCTTTCCCCATTCTGTTGACGGGCGATACGCAGGGGCGAGGATGTGCGCGTCTCCACGCCTGTAAGAACGGCGTCCCCCAGCGCAAAGGCCGAAAGCTTGCTCGCGAAAGCCGGGAGCGCTTCGCGCATGGCGTGCAGAACGAAGTCCGGCAGGCAACCGTCCAAACTGGTGGGCGTCACACCAGGCTTGTAGGATGGTTCGACACCGCCAAGGTGAGAGGAAGGCCTGTTTTCGAGGAAATCTGCCACACGCTGAGCAGGCGCGCGGTACTCTCCTTCACCCGCAAGAAACGCCTGCCGCTCCCAGTGACGCTGGAAGGCGATGCCCGCCAGCGGGTCGTCCGGGTAGTCCTCTCCGGGCCGTAGCTCAACCACGATCCCGGAATTGGCGTTCCGCTCCGCACGTGAATACTGGCTCATGCCGTTCGTCACCACCTGCCTTGCCTCGGACGTGGCCGCAACAACCGTGCCGCCGGGACACATGCAGAAGGAATACACGCCGCGACTATTACTGGCGTGATGCACAAGCTTGTAATCCGCTGCTCCCAGTTCTTTTGCACCGGCCTGTGATCCGAAGCGATCCGCGTCGATCAGTGACTGCGGATGCTCGATGCGAACGCCGATGGAAAACGGCTTGGTCACCATTTCCACACCCTGCTTATGGAGCGAGGTGAACGTGTCGCGCGCACTGTGGCCCACCGCAAGAATGACATGCGAAGTCGCGATCTCTTCACCCGACGCCAACCGCACGCCACGCACATGCCGATCCTGATCCAGCACCAGTTCGTCCACGCGCGTGCTGAAACGGTATTCTCCGCCTGCTTCCTCGATTTCACGGCGCATATGCTCAACCATGGAGACAAGGCGAAACGTGCCGATATGGGGTTTCGAGAGATAGAGAATCTCTTCCGGCGCACCGGCGCGGACAAATTCACGCAGAACCTTGAAGCCCAGATGACGCGGATCTTTCACCTGACTGTGCAGCTTGCCGTCCGAAAAGGTTCCGGCTCCACCTTCCCCGAACTGCACATTGCTCTCGGGCGTGAACACGGATTTGCGCCAGAGCGCGAACGTATCGACCGTTCGCTCGCGCACCGGCTTCCCACGTTCGAGCACCAGAGGACGCAGTCCCATCTGTGCAAGAATCAGAGCCGCCATCAATCCGCATGGCCCCGCTCCGATGATGACCGGACGGACAAACCCTACTTGTCCGGTCAGTGCTGGCACATCTATATCGGGAAAGCGGTACTGCGTGTCCGGCGTCAGACGCACGCGCGGATCGTCGCGAAACTTTTCCACAATCGCCGCTTCATCACGCAGTTCGCAATCGAGCGTATAGACGAGGCGAATGTTGCCCCTGTGTCGGGCGTCGTAACCGCGACGGGCCACATGCACGGCCAAGACATCCTGCGGAGCCATAGCGAGCCGCTGAGCGACGGCTGACACAAGAGCGTCCGGTTCATGATCCAGAGGCAGGAGGATTTCAGTGACTCGGATCATGACAGGAAACGGCCCATCCTTCGACTTGAACTACAGGAAGACAGCGGAACCCACTCCGCCCGCCTGCCCGCTCTTAGGCCGCCCATCGTGGCCCCATCAAGGGGCACGCTCATGATCGTCACCGATCCGGGGTTCCGCCTATCCGCGTGAGAGGATAATTTTACGGCCAGTGCCATCGCACGACGCGACTGCGCGCCCTGATATTTGCATGGCACAGGATCCTCCATGACCGACGCCTCTCCTCCTCCGCCCCGCAGTGACATCCTGCTGTCCTTGCGGGGCATAAGCCAGAGCTATCCTCACGAAAACGGCGCCCGCGACGGCTCCTCTGTAAAAGTGCTGGACGATATCTCGCTCGATGTCGCATCCGGGGAAATAGTGGGACTGCTCGGACGGTCCGGCTCCGGCAAATCCATGCTTCTTCGCATCATGTCCGGTCTGTTGCAGCCCGAAGATGGCAGCGTGTTGTGGCATGGAACACCCATGAGCGGCCCCGTTCCGGGTATAGCGATGGTTTTCCAGACTCCGGCGTTGTTTCCCTGGCTCAATGTGGAAGACAACGTCGAGCTGGTGCTTGAAGCCACTGAACTGAACCGCCAGCAGCGCAAGGCCCGAACGGAAGAAGCAATGGACCTGATCGGTCTGGGGGGACATGAGAATGCGCGTCCGCACGAACTCGGCGGAGGTCTGGCCCAGCGCGCGGGTATCGCGCGGGCGCGGGCGGTGCATCCGGAACTGTTACTGATGGACGAGCCGTTTTCGTCACTGGACGTGCTGAGTGGCGAGAACCTCCGCACCGATCTGGTCGAACTGTGGTGCGAGGGCAAGCTGCCCGTAAAATCCATCCTCATGGTCACGCATAATATCGAGGAAGCGGTCCTGATGTGTGACCGCATCCTCGTCTTCTCCGCCAATCCGGGACATGTGGAGCATGAGATCGCGGTGATGCTGGAACATCCGCGCAACCGCGACGATCCGGCTTTCGTGGAACTGGTGGACCGTATCTATGCCCTGATGACACGCCGCGCGGCCGTCATTTCGGAGGCGATGCTGCCAGAGGAACGCACGGCCCTTCCACCGACACCCCAGCATACCCCCATCACACCCGTCACGGTCGGCAGTATGATCGGTCTGATCAAGGCTTTGGCGGCGGACCCGCTCGAAGGACGCGCCGACCTGCCCCTGCTGGCCGCCCGGGCGCAGCTTGCGCTGGATGATCTTTTCCCGCTGGTGGAAGCCTTGGAGCTTCTGGAACTGGCCGAGCCGGAAGATGGGGACATCCTGCTTACACAGGAAGGCCATCGCTTTGCCACCAGCGAATTCGATGAACGCAAGATCATCCTGCGTCACGCGCTGCTCAATGAAATCCCGTTGGTGAAATCCATCTGCGCCGTACTGGACGAACGCCCCAACCACGCCGCCAGCGCCGAGAAGTTCCGTGAAGAACTCGAAGAGTGCATGTCATCGGCTTACGCCCGGCAGACACTCCAGACGCTCATCATGTGGGCCCGTTACGCCGAGTTGTTCGATTATGACGAAGGAATGGACCAACTCGTTCTGAGCCGCGATGAAACGGACTGAGAACGGGACTGTGCCTGCCAGCAGTCCCGTTCTCCACTCCTCACCACTTCGGGGCTGGCCCCTTCACGATTTCCGCCAGATCGTTCGTCCGCACCCATTTGCGGAATGCATTGCGCACACCCTCCGCCGTCGCATCATGATACGCCTTCGCCGCAATGTCAGGCGTATCCAACGGCAGGCCCAATTCCATCAGGTGCAGATATTCCCCCGCGATGGCACCCAGACTGGCACGGCCAAGCGGCAGCCCCCGCAACAGGGCGGATTTGGCAATCAGCAGTTCGTTGTCCGAGATCGGGGTATCCTGCATGGCACGGAGATCGCGCTGTGCGGCCTCCCGCGCCTTGCCCACCTTATCGGGGTCCGCGCCAAAGGAGATGGAATACGCGCCTCGTGTGCGGCTCCAGTCAAAGCTGCTGCTGACATTGTAGACGTAGCCGGTCTTCACCCGCAGATCGCGGTAAAGCCGCGAGGAAAATCCACCTCCCAGCACTTCATTACCCACCGTCAGCAGGAAATGATCCGGGTTCGCGGCCGTCAGGCCGATGCTCTCAGGCAACGTGACCGTATCCTGCAAGCTACTGTGATCCGGCACATGCGCTCGTGAGGCCTTGCTGTCAGGCCGCGTGGGAAGATCCACAACAGGCTTCGGCCCGACCGCCTTCCAGCCACCGAATGTCTTTTCCACGACACTGCGAGCCTGTGCCGGTGTCACGTCACCCGTCACGACAATGGTGGTCATGTCCGGGCGCCAGACAGCGGCATAATACTGTTTCACGTCATTGAGTGTGACTCCCATGACGGATTGCGGCGTCGTCTCACGCAGCGTCGGGTCGCCCTTGGGTGAAAGAGCCACTTCGATGGCGCGTCCGAACAGATAACCGGGAGCGACAAGCTGTCCCGCCTGCGCCTGTGCGATCTGTTGGCGCACGATGGTGAAATCCTGCTGCGGGAAAGCCGGACGCAGTTCGTTCTCGGCAAGCAGGTTCATCGCCGGCTCGAACTTAGCGGACGGCGCACGCAGGGAGAAACCCGATCCAGCGCTGGCCCAGGCCGGCACTTCATCGAGCGCCTTGCGGAAGGCCAGACGGTCATGATCCTGCGTGCCGTAGGAAAACAGCTCTTCCGTCACGTCTTCCACGCCTTCCTTGCCCTTGGGCTCCTGAAGATCGGCGTTGTGACGGACGAAACCGGCCACTTCCACGGTGTGACTGACATGCGACGGATGAACGATAAGCGTCAGACCGTTGGGCAGCACATCCACATCGGGTTTGGGTGCGGGGGGCGGCACGTTCAACTGCGCCAGCGCGCTTTCCGCCCAGTCCGGCAGTTTCACTGGCTTTTCGGGAACTTCGGTGAACGACTCCGCACCACCGAACCCTGAACCCGAGACCGGCTTGCCGGAACTCTCAGGCGTCAGCACGGCCGTCACGGCGCGGCTCGGGTCCAGCAACTGTGCGGCCAGACGGTTCACCCCCTCCGGTGTCACAGCGCGGTACGCCGCGATCATGTCATCGGGAGACGAGAGATTCTTGAAGGCCAGCGCCTGCGACCAGATTTCCGCCAGCCCACTGACCGAGTTGGCCGAGAACTCAAGCTGCGCGACTTCCTTGGTCTTGGCCGCCTCGACCAGTTCTGCGGGCACTCCCTTCTCGCGAATGGACGCCAGCACGCTGCTCACATCCGCCAGCACTTTCTTCGAATCGCCACCTTTTGGAAAAGCCGCCAGCGCGATCCCGAAACCTGCCTGTTTTTTGGGTGCGAACTCGAAGCCTGCGTACAGCGCCTTCCCGGCGGGAACGAGCTGAAACAGTGCCCCACGCTGGCTGGCCAGCACATCGGAGAGAATATCGGCCGTGGCGAAATCTTCCGCGCTCAGACCGGGCATCGGAAAAGCGATGGTGGCGAAGCCCACCGAATAATCTGTTGGGAAAGACAACGTCTGCGCGGGAGCAGGCGCTGGCTTGACGGGCGTGCGCGCAGGGAGCGGACGTGAGGGAATGGCACCGAAAATATCGCGTATCTGCGCGAGGGTGGCCTGCGGGTCCACATCTCCCGCGATCACAAGGATCGCATTATTGGGCGCATACCATTTCTCGTAGAAGCTGCGCAGAAGAGCTGCCGTCGTTCGGTCGAATGAGGGGCGCGTGCCCAGGGCGTCATGCTCATAGGGCGTGCCTTTGAACAGGATAGACTGAAGCTGCGAGATATAGCGGTAGGCCGGACTGGAGAGATCGCGGGAGACTTCCTGCTCGATTGCGCCGCGTTCCTTGTCCCAGTCGGCCTCAGAAAGCGTCAGCCCCTTCATCCGCAGCGCCTCGATACGCAGCAGAACGCCTAGATCCTCGGCCGGCGCGGTGTAGAAATACTGCGTCACGTCTTCGATCGTATCGGCGTTATAACTGCCACCAAGACGCGCGCCGAGCACCGCAAGCTGGTCCTTGTCCAGTCCATCACTGCCCCGGAACATCATATGTTCCAGCGCGTGAGCGGTTCCGGGAAAACCAGCCGGTGCCTCCGATGAACCGACAAGATAGTTCAGTTCCGTGGTTACGACCGGCGCCAGACGATCCTGCACGATCACGACACGCAGGCCATTGGAAAGGGTCTCGCGGGTAACGGGTGCCGCTGTCTGCATGTCCACGGACACGATGTCCGCGAGAGCCGGGGAAGGAGCCACCATGGCCGTTCCCAGCGTTGTGCCCGCCATTAGGGCAGCGCAAAGAAGTGGGCGCGTCATCCTTGAAAAATCAACCAGCGTCATCAGTTCGGCAGTCCGTTACCACAAGAGGGCCGGATCATGCCGACCCGATCACATTCTGTCACGGGGCGTTCACGTCACGGCAGTCAGGAGGAGGTTCTGCGAAACCGCTTCATTCCCCGACGCCCCAGATATGTGAGCAACGGCAGGAAAAGCCGCTGCAACGGTGGAAACATCATGCACAGGCGGCCAAACACACCGTCGCACACCGGGGTAAACCATTCCTGTCCCGGTCGGGCCGCAGCTTTCATGACCAGATCGGCAATTTGCTGGGGATCGGCAGGCGCGCTGACAAAATTGAGCACCGAGCCGCCATGGTCCATCTCGTTGCGCAACATTCCCGTATTCACAGCGCCGGGAAACACGGACGACACAGTAATCCGCCGAGGTTTCATCTCCACAGCCAGCGCCAGAGCAAAATTGCGCAGACCCGCCTTCGTCGCAGCATAAACGGAGCTTCCCGGCAAAGGAAAGACGGCCGCAAGCGAATTGACGAAGACGATCCTGCCGCCTGTCCGCATGACGGGCAGAAGACGCGATGTCAGCAGAATGGGGGCCGTCAGGTTGACGGCCACCTGCGATTCCAGCAGCGCGGCATCCAGTTCCGACACGGCGCAGGGGGAAATGGCGCCAGCACAGTGAATCAGCACATCCACTGTGGACGTGAACGCACTTACGTCCCGAACCGCAGCTTCCACGGACGCCGGATCTGTCAGATCGCAGGCGATATGTCGCAATCCCGCCGCTGCGGGCCGCGGAGGACGCCGTCCCAGCACAATCACTTCATAGCCCGCGCCAAGAAGACGGGAGGCGATGATCCGGCCGATTCCCCCGGAACCTCCCGTCAACACCGCCACGGAGGCCCGGCTTTCCTGCTGCATTCTCCGGGTTTCTCCGGCGGCGTTACTCATGTCCTACCCCTGACTGCCGACCCGGAAGGCCGATAATGGGGCGCACCTTATCCCGGGTTGTCGAGAGTGGCGACCACCCCTTTTGCATGGAGGGCTTCCCACACAGCCAAACGCGCCTGATTGGCGGCAGCGCTGACATCACGGGGGGAGGCTGTTTTCCCGGCAATGTCGAGCGACACCATGTCCGATTTGATGTCCCCGAGCGACACCGTGGGAGCCGGTGTTTTCAGCAGTCCGTTCACATGCGAGAGCGCGTCCGAAATGGCCGAGATCGCCACCGAAAGATCGGTGCCGAGCGGCAGACTGATGGAAAACGCCATGCTGCCCGCAGGCCGCCCGAACGTCGCGTTCCGCACGGCGGAGGTGATGAACTGGGAGTTCGGCACGATCAGCGTGGACCCATCCGACAGCGCGAGATCGGTGGAACGAACACTGATGCGTCGGATGTCACCCACCTTGCCGCCAATCTCCACCATGTCACCGATGGTGACAGGCCGTTCCGCCAGCAGAATCAGGCCCGAAACAAAGTTCTGCACAATGGATTGCAGACCGAAACCGATACCAACCGACAGAGCGCTGACCACCCATGTCATGCTGCTGACCGTCACCCCAAGAGCCGACATCATGGTGAGCATCACCAATATCCACGCCACATAGGTCAGGATCGTCAGAATCGAGGTTTGCGCCCCAAGATCGAGCGAGGTGGTGGGAAAGAAGCGCCGGGAGAGCCACTTGCGCACCGTGTGGATGATGTAGTGTCCAAGGATCGGCAGGGCGAGGCATTCAAGCAGCACTTCGAATGACAGCGAGACGTTGCCGATCTTCTGCCCGGACACCACATGCGCGATGTTGTCCACGATCACATCGAAGTCGAAATCCCCGCCCGACTGGGCCACGGCTAGCGCCACGAAGACGAGAAAAACCCCGAACAGACCGCTGGTGACGACGCTGACCTGATCCACCAGACGCGGTGCCAGACCGAGCGAGACGAGGTGCCGTCCCATGCGACCGCTGCTGGAGAACTCCACGCTGGCCATGTTGCTGACCAGTAAATAGGACAGCGCCAGCACCATGAGCGTAACGGCCATGGAACAGATCCATGAGAGCACGATATAGCCAAGGGGGATGTAGCCCGTAATCAGCGCCGCCACCCCGAACAGGGAAAGGCCGAACGCCACTACGCGCGCGCCGCGCCCCAGAAGGCTCTGCCGCAAACCTTCATCCGCACCGGACGAGGCAGGATGGAGCACGATCTGCCGAGGAGCGGAATACAGCAGAAAAGCCGTGGCCAGCATGAAGGCGGCATCCGGGATCTGCACCGTGGTCTGCCCGATGCCGCTCTGGAGATCGACATAGCGCAGCACACCGCGCACCAGCAGCAGCACAGTAAACCCCAGCGCATGTGCCCTCAGCGCCCGAGCCGCTGTGTTGCCCAATGGCACCAGCCGCCAGTCCCGATTGTCGGGCGCAAGCACCGACAAGGAGGCACCCAGCATGAATCCCGCCAGAAGACATTGGCTGCCCACCATTTCCGCCAACTGCTCAAGATGGGTTCCATCCATGTCCGCGCCGTTGGTCAGCCCGACCCATATCAGCAACGCCCCTCCACCGGCGCACAGCGTGCACAGGCCGGAAAAGAACGCGGTAGCCAGAATCTGCCGAAAATAGCCTGCGGATGGCTGAAGACGCGCGGCCAGTCGGCGTATCTGGCGTTGCAGGAAAAATGGCGCGACGAACACGATGCCTGCGCTGGCAAGGATGCCGAACAGTGCCAACAGCCGCCAGCCTTTCGTCGAGATCGCAAGAGCATCGGACGCCTCGCCTCCCAGTTCACTTAGCCGCGCCCGCGTGTCAGGAAACTCATCCCTCACCTGTCCCCAGAACGCGGGCGTAAGAGGCGATGGAAAATGCTCCAGCAGGCGTGCCTGCTGGGCCGCGTCGTTGCGCTGGCTCAGTACCAGCACGATCTGATGGGCCTCAAGCGCATACAGCCGTGCTCGCGCCAGCCGTGCCTTCAGATCCTGCTGCGAGAGAAGAATGCGCTTGCGTTGCGCCGTAACGGAAGCGGCCTCGGCCGGTTCATCCTTGCCCGGTTCCTTGCCGATGGCCTCGATAAAACTCTTATAGATCGCTTCATATGGTTCCAGCCGCGCCACCATGGCCCGAGCCGCCGCTTCGTCCGCCGATGCCTCACGTGTCAGACTCGAAACCGTATCGGTGCCACTGCCCGCGTGCATGTCCACCCGCGCCATGAAAACATGGCGTATGGAGACCTCCAGATCATCGAGAGCCTTGTCAGAGACCACATCGGAAGGGCATGCGATCAGCGTATCATGATCGGACGGGGCATCCGCAGCATGAAGCGGTGCGGCAAATAGCGTGAAGACCAGAAGCAGGCAGGAAAGAAGAGCTACGCAGGAGGCGAAGGAACGGGAAAAGACAGGAAATGCAGTCTCATCGGAGATCATTTTTCGTGCGGTCATCACTCTATATGCTCTCAACTGCCCTGCCATTATCCGCACGCCATCCCTTTCTGCGTCACGAGACGCTTTCATTTTTCGCGTCCCATCCTGTTTTCAGGCCATCGGGGTGCGGTCATCATGCTGTGTGCATGTATCCGCGTCGATTCCATCGGCCAGTCAGGGAGTTAACGAATGAAATCCGTTTCGGCTCCCTGCGCTGGGCACGAACATGATTGACGCACAGCCATCATCCCCTTGCGGAGCCTCAATGCCACGGTCTGCCTCTTCCCGCGAACTCACAGTGCGTGGCCTCATACTCGGCGCCCTCATCACCGTCGTGTTCACGGCGTCCAACACCTATCTCGGCCTGAAAATCGGTCTCACCTTCGCGTCCTCCATCCCCGCCGCCGTCATTTCCATGGCTGTGTTGCGGATGCTCGGTGGAGGCAGCATCCTGGAAAACAACATGGTCCAGAGTCAGGCTTCCGCCGCCGGGACCATTTCCACCGTTTTCGCGGTTTTCCCGGCGCTCATACTCGTTGGGCACTGGGCACGCTTTCCCTTCATCGAGACGGCGGGGCTGACGGCCATAGGCGGCATGACCGGTGTTCTTTTCACCATTCCCTTGCGCCGGGCGCTCGTAACGGAAAGCAGTCTGCCTTATCCCGAAGGCGTGGCCGCCGCCGAGATTCTCAAAGTTGGGCAGGAAGCGGTTGAAGCTGGCGGCAATCATCGTGGTCTGATGGCCCTGCTGAGTGGGGCCGGGTTGGCCGCCATCCTATCCTTTGCCACAGGTGGCCTGAGACTTCTGGCCGATGGGGCCTCTCTGACACTAACTCTCGGCTCGGGGATTTTCCGCCTTTCGACTGGATTCTCACCAGCACTTCTTGGGGCTGGCTATCTTGTGGGGATTTCCGGTGGGCTTGCCATGCTCACAGGCTACGCCCTTTCATGGCTCATCGCAGTGCCGTGGCTGACCGCCATCACACCCAATCCACACCACCTTGAAGCGAGCGCCTTCGCCACCTCCATCTGGCTGCACGATGTCCGCTTCATCGGTGCAGGGGCGATCGCCCTCGCCGCTTTCTGGACCTTGGGCGAACTGGCGCTTCCCGTCATCCGTGGCGTGCGCGAGGCACTTTCAACCACCACGCTCCGTAGCGACACTGACCGCGACCTTTCCCCTCGCACCATTCTTCTGACCGGCAGCGTTCTCGCCCTCGCGTTCATGGGGATGCTCGCCGTCTTTCTCTGGCCCTTCACCACGTCCGTCCTGTCCGCTGCTCTTTTCGGCACATTGTTCCTCTTCGTATTCGGTTTTCTCACAGCCGCCGCCTGCGGTTACATGGCCGGGCTGGTGGGCTCCTCATCCTCTCCCATTTCAGGAATCGTGCTGATCGCCACCGTCATGGTCTGTTCGCTGATGCTGCTGATGGAACATCTCGGTGCACTGCCTGCGGCTTTCGCCGCCAACGATCACCATCTGGCCATTGCGTTCGCCATCGTCATCCTTTCCGGCATTGTCGCTTCAGCTTCCATCTCCAATGACAATCTTCAGGATTTGAAAACCGGCCAATTGGTGGGGGCTTCGCCATGGAAACAGGAGGCCGTTCTGCTGCTCGGATGCGGCGTTGGCGCGCTCGTGGTACCCATTGTGCTGAACCTGCTGTATCAGGCTTACGGCTTTGCTGGCGCGCTTCCTCGCCCCGGCATGGACCCGACCCATGCCCTCGCCGCGCCGCAACCCGCTATCGTCACGATGATTGCTTCGGGCATTTTCCGTCAGAATCTCGACTGGACGATGCTTGCTATCGGCGCGGGCATCGGCATCGCACTGATCGTGGTGGACCGCCTCCTACGCCGCCGGAATCTTGCCCTGCCACCGCTTGCCGTCGGCATCGGGCTTTATCTGCCTCCCGCCGTCTCCACGACCTTGGCCGTGGGGGCGCTGCTCCGATGGTTTCTCGACCGACGCCGGAAGACCGCCCACCACGGAGCGGATGACGGCACGATGATCGCCTCCGGTCTCGTCGTGGGAGAAAGCCTCATGGGTGTGGCACTGGCAGCCATCTCGGGACTGAGCGGAGCGGACGATCTTCTGGCGCTGGGAACAGGGGCCGCATGGTGGAACTCGGCCGCTGCCATGCTCGGCTTTCTTGCCTTGTGCCTGTGGTTTGTCCGACACGTCCTGCGTGCGCCCGCCTCCTGATATCCTTGTTCAGGAACCGGAAGAACTGGTGAGCGGAATGGACGTCGAACGCCGCGGCACCATGAACAGTTTTTCCGAAAGAGTCAGATTTTTGGACATGAAAGCCGACGCCAGACTGGGCACATAAGCGTAGCTGACCTCGGCATAGATCAGATATGAAGTGCTTGCCGTGCTCGAATCCGTGGGCACCGTAATGGTGCTGCCTGTCGCCCGTGCGGTGGCTGTTCCCGAGGCCCTGCTCCACACAACCGTACCCGTGCCCGCACTGGTCACACTAAGCTCCGAGACAACCATTCCAGCCGGCGTAGTGGAATAGGGCTCCAGCACCAGCTTGGATGCCGAAAGCACCAGCGAAACATCGGATTCGGCCATGGTCGTGTACTGGGTTGTGACATTCGCAAGTGTACGGGCTGCGGCCGTCACTTTACGCGACACGATGACAGCATCCTCCAGCGTAATCCCACCGACAAGCATCATCACCAGAACAGGCAGCAGAAGCGCGAATTCTATCGCAGCAGCACCTCGCTGGCATCGCCCAAGACCATGCCCTTTCGACTCCATCATGAAGAAGGCTCTACTTTGATAACGGACGTCGAGACGAGAAGATGTGCATTGGAGCCCGTCGTCACAGCAGAAAATCCACCGATATCTCCCAGAACCGGCATGGCATAGAGCATCTGGAGAACCACGACACTGCTCGCACTACCTGGATCGTATTGTGTCGTTCCGGTAAGGTTCCCGCTGGAATCCAGCGTTGTCGTGGGAATACTGATATTGACGTCGCTATAATTGTTGGCTGTCTGCACATTGATGACCAGCCGCGAACACGACATGAATGACGGAAGATTGGCACAAGCCAGTGATTTGAAGTCAGATGCCTGCCCTGCCGCTGGCGCCTGTCCTGTCAGAAGGAGCCGCGACATCTCGTCGGACACGCTGTCCAGAGCGCTTTGCGTAAAATAGATCAGACTTACGGTGAAAGATGCGAAAATCAGTCCCAAAAGCGGGATGACCAGCATCGCAAACTCGATCACCGCGCTCCCTGCCCGGTCATGGAACAGGCGCCGCATATCATGCCACAGCGCATCGCACATACGAAGAAGCCTGCCGCCTTCGCGCACGTTTTCCACGCTTGCCTGAAAGTCTTCAGATGGCATGAATGCAGACCGCCTTTCCTTGCGTAAGCGGCTTTACTTTATCGCACGGCTATTAATGGGCCGTTTAAACTTTTGCTCTCTGCCCACAGGCTCGCTCTGGACAGTTGCGGCTCAGGGGGGGATGTTGCTGGACAACAGGGGTGCGGATAATCCCGTCACCACCATCGAACGCAGTCAGAGACGACGGAAAGGGAAACCAAGTGCAAACAGCCACGCTCATGGTCGAAGGCATGACATGCGACGGATGCGTGAAAGCCATCACGCGCGCGCTCGAAGCCATTCCGGGTGTTCACGCCGTCCGGGTATCACTGGAAAAGGGATCGGTTGCCATTGACTACGACCCCAAGGAAACCGGTCCGAGCAACTTCGCTCCTTCCATTGAGGCGGCTGGCTTCACCGTACTCGGCTGAGGCGGCACCGCTTTCGCATGGGCGCAATGTCACGGTCGGGCTTCAACGAAGAGAGCGGACGTGGCACAAGCCCATCCTTCCAGATGTCAGGAATCAACGAGGTCGTGGTGACGTATTCAGCCGCCCGTGCACAGCCGGAAGCCACCTCCATGCAACGCATGGCGCGACGGGCCTTTCCTTTCGTCGCCCTTGCCCTTGCCGCGTGTTCTCCCGAAATGGGCCGCACATGGAATGACACCGATATAAGCTGCCTGCGCAAGCAGATGGGAGATGCGGTTCACACCTCCTTCCCCCTTGCTGCCAATGAGTGTCAGCGCCTGACCAATCACAACACCATTTTCGGCGCCGATCACGCAAAGATCATTCCGCTGGACCTGAAGGGCGCACCGGATCTTCAGGCACTCGCTGAAGAATACGGCTACAGCTACACCAAATAAACG
This sequence comes from Acetobacter estunensis, assembly GCF_011516945.1. Lineage (GTDB taxonomy): Bacteria > Pseudomonadota > Alphaproteobacteria > Acetobacterales > Acetobacteraceae > Acetobacter > Acetobacter estunensis. The sequence continues at coordinate 96,769 of NZ_WOTH01000008.1, read as the reverse complement.
GGATCAGCTTTCCAGTTCGACATCCCAGTAGAGATAGTCACGCCAGCTTTCATGCAGATAATTGGGCGGAAAGGCCCGTCCATTCTCCTGCAACAGGCGCGTATTGGGCTGAACCGGACGGCGACGGGGAAACATCTTGATCTCATGTGGCATATGCGACGCCTTGAGCAGATTGCACGAACTGCACGCCGCCACGACATTCTCCCACGTCGTCTTGCCGCCACGACTGCGCGGAATGACGTGATCGAAGGTCAGGTCATGTGTGGGCAGTTGCTCATGACAGTACTGACAGGAAAAATTGTCCCGCAGAAACACATTGAAGCGTGTGAAAGCCGGTCGTCGGGCCGTCGGTACATATTCCTTGAGCGCGATCACGCTCGGAAGCTTCATGCGACAGCTTGGAGAACGGACCTCCGCTTCATATTCGTTCAGCACGGATACCCGATCGAGGCACACGGCCCGAATGGTGTCCTGCCATGACCACAGGGAAAGCGGAAAGTAGGAAAGCGGTCGAAAGTCCGCATTCAGAACGAGTGACGGATAGTGCATACTGCCACTGGACAAGGCGCGCATCCTTTTCCCGGAGACGGCCCATGATCCTGCTGGCATGTAATCGAAACCGGCCATCAGTGGTCACGCGTCGTCGAGAACTCTTCGTGAACCATAATCCCTTATTCGCAGCGTTCGCAAGGAAGCGACCGCTCTTTTGCATGACGTCCTCATGACAGATACGCCCCTCACCACCCGCTTCGCTCCAAGCCCAACCGGCCCCCTGCATCTTGGCCATGTCGCCGCCGCCTTTTTCGCACGCGATCATGCCGGTCCCCATGGGCGCTTCCTGCTTCGGATCGAGGATATCGACACCACGCGCTGCCGCGAGAAGTTTATCGCCGAGACACTCGAAGACCTCGCATGGGTCGGGCTGGCATGGAAGGGCGACGTCCTGCGACAGTCCCGGAGAATGCCGCTCTATCAGGAGACCCTGACGCATCTCAGTGAACGCGGCCTGCTTTATCCGTGTTTCTGCACCCGCTCGGAAGTCCGACGCGAAGCCGCAGAAGCCTTTTCTGCCCCCCATCACGCGCCCGATGGCAGTCTGATCTATCCGGGAACCTGCCAGCACATGGCCCCCGCAGAACGGCAGCGGCGTCTGGCGGAAGGACAACCGCACACGCTCCGGCTCGATGTTGCGAAAGCGCTCGCGACACTGCGCGCGCCTTTAATGTGGAGAGAATTGGATGGCTCTCGGGTACTTTGCCATCCCGAAGCATTCGGGGACGTCGTTCTCGCACGGCGCGACACGCCCGCGTCCTATCATCTGTGCGTCACGCACGACGATGCCGCGCAAGGCGTAACGCTCGTGACACGTGGAGAAGACCTGCGCGATGTCACGTCCATCCATCGACTGCTCCAGGAATTGATGGGGTGGCCCGAGCCGGTTTATGCCTTTCACCCACTCCTGTGCGACGCCAGCGGAAAGCGTCTGGCAAAACGGGATGGCGCGCTTTCCATCCGCGCCCTGCGCGAAGCGGGCGCCACACCGCACTCGGTCCGTCAGGCTGCGAGGCTGTCGGCCTGACGACTCTGACACTGCGCTTCTTACCCTTTGTGATGAGGAAGCGGTTTCGGAAACGGTGGAAAGATTCTATCTTCCCGCCCCGCCGACGCAAGGTCGGCCATCGGCCCATCAGGCCGGCCTTCTTTTCCTCGGGAACGAGACCATGTCCTTCATCGCCGACCGCCTGAACAAGATCAGCCCCAGCCAGACGATTGCCATCTCGGCCAAAGCGCGCGCCCTCAAGGCCGCCGGGCGCGACATCATCAGCCTTTCGGCCGGCGAGCCCGATTTCGACACACCCGCCAACATCCGTGCAGCCGCGATCAAGGCCATCGAGACCGGACAGACCAAATACACCGACGTTGCCGGAACGCCCGCCCTTCGCGCCGCCGTTGCCGAACGCTTCCGCAAGGATTCCGGTCTCGATTACAAGCCTGAGGAAATCATCGTCTCCACGGGTGGCAAGCAGGTGATTTTCAACGCCATGGTCGCCACCATCAACAAGGGTGATGAAGCCATCATCCCCGCACCGTGCTGGGTGTCCTATCCTGACATCGTGGCGCTGGCCGATGGTATTCCCGTAGTGGTGCCGTGCCGTGCAAAGAACGGCTTCAAACTGACGGCTGAGGAACTGGAAGCCAACATCACGTCCAAGACGAAATGGTTCTTCCTCAACTCCCCCTGTAATCCGACGGGAGCGGCCTATTCCGCTGAAGACCTGCGTCCGCTGTGCGACGTGCTGCTCAAGCATCCCAATATCTGGATCTTCACCGACGATATCTACGACAAGCTCGTCTATGACGGATTCAAACCCGCCACCATTCTGCAGGTCGAGCCGCGCCTGCGTGACCGCACCGTGACCATGAACGGCGTGTCCAAGGCCTATGCCATGACCGGCTGGCGCATCGGCTTTTCTGGCGCTCCGGTGGAACTAACCAAGGCGATGAACAAGCTGCAGGGGCAGTCCACCTCCAACCCCTGTTCCATCGCACAGGCCGCAGCACTGGAAGCTCTGACCGGCCCGCAGGACTTCATCGCCACGATGTGCGAAACCTATCGCGAACGCCGCGATCTGGTGGTGTCGATGCTCAATCAGGCTACTGGCCTGACCTGCGCCCGCCCCGAAGGCGCGTTCTACGTGTTCCCGTCCATGGCAGGCTGCTTTGGCAAGCGCACAAGCTCCGGCACCGTGATCGATACGGATGAGGCGTTCGTCACGGCCCTGCTGGACGAAGAAGGTGTGGCTGCAGTGCATGGTTCGGCCTTCATGTTCGCCGGTCATTTCCGTGTGTCCTACGCCACGGACACGGAAAGCCTGCGTGAAGCCTGCACGCGTATCCAGCGTTTCTGCGCTTCACTGCGCTAGAAGAGGCCAACACAGCATATGACGGGACCAACTCTCGCCCACCGTCTCGATGGCCTGCCCGCTCCTGCGACCATCGAGATGTCGCGTCAGGCACGCGCGCTGAAAGCGCAGGGACACGACATCATCAGCCTGGCGTTGGGCGAACCTGACTTCGCCACGCCGGAGGATGCTGTTGAGGCCGCTCATCAGGCGGCCCTGAGGGGTGAGACGAAATATCCCCCCGTCGATGGCACGCCGGCTCTGAAAGCGGCCATCGCGCGGAAGTTCGAACGCGACAACGGTCTGACCTTCGCGCCTGACGAACTGATGGTCAGCAACGGTGGCAAGCAGGTCATTTTCAACGCCTTCATGGCGACGATTGATCCCGGTGACGAAGTGGTTGTCCCTGCTCCCTACTGGGTGAGTTATCCTCTAATTGCACGGATGTTTGGCGGCGTGCCCGTTCATCCCGTGTGCGATGAGGCTGATGGCTTCAGTCTGCGCCCCGAACGGCTGGCTGCTGCCATGACACCTCGCACCAAGTGGGTGGTGCTGAACTTCCCCAACAACCCCACGGGAGGGCTGTGTTCGGAAAGCGATTTGCGCGGTATCGCAGAGGTGCTTCGCAAATGGCCGGATGTCTGGATTTTATCGGACGAAATATATGAGCATCTCGTATTCGATGAACATCGTTTTGCGTCGTTTGCCGCTATAGCGCCAGATCTGCGTAACCGCATCGTCACCATGAACGGCATGGCGAAAGCCTATGCCATGACCGGCTGGCGGGTGGGGTTCGCGGGAGGACCGAAACGACTGATCGCCGCCATGCGATCGGTCCAGAGCAACGCCACATCCGGCATTTGCACCGTTGCGCAGGCCGCCGCAGCAGCGGCCCTCGATGGTCCGCAGGATATGATCCGCGATATGGTGACCACCTACGAGCGACGTCGAAACCTGATGGTTCAGGCGTTGCGCGACATTCCCGGTCTGAGCTGCGCCATACCCGCCGGTGCGTTCTATGTGTATCCGGGTGTGACTGGTTGTCTCGGCAAAACCACGCCCGCAGGCCGGAAACTGGTCACGGACACGGACTTTGCCATGGCGTTTCTGGAAGAAGCCTACGTTGCAACGGTGCCAGGAAGCGCGTTCGGGCTTGCGCCCTATCTGCGCCTCTCCTGCGCCACATCCAACACACTGCTCATTGAAGCGTGCCAGCGTCTGCGCCACTTTGTTGCATCACTGGCCTGAAACGCCTGCTTCATTACTTGTCTTTGAGGTAATGGAGGAGGCGTGAACAGGCTTTTCGCATGCCCGTCACCATGGGCTGCGGCAGTTGTTCACGCAGGAACATCTGCGCCCTACGTTCCATTGGAATATCGGAACGTCGCAGATACCGTGTGGTTTCTACTTCAAAAAGAGGATCAGAATCCGTATTGTCCGTATAGAAATAGGCAATCAATGCGCGACGGCATCCCTTCTTCACCGGTTCCGGATAACCGTGCAGGGCTGTAGGGGACTGCTCCATGACAAGCGTGCGGCCAAAAATCGGCGCGATAAAGGCTTCCGGTCGTTCCGTAGAACTGTTCCACAGTTCCAGACTTCCTTCATCCTCTTCCTGCCAGTCGGGATTGAGATAAGTAATAACAGCCAGAGTATTGCGTTTTTGTGTACGTGGATGCTTCTGGAAATCCACATGAATCTGGAAATGTCCGTTCTGGCTGGCCTCATGCAATCCGCCACCAAAAAGCTCGATATCCGGCTGCAAACCGGCAATACCTGTTAGTTTTTCAAGAAATTGAATAAAATCGGGAGATTTAACGGCCGTAAAATAAGACAGAAGCGCCGGCGGCATCGCATCCCATCTGTTAAGCTGACGCTTTTTTTGAAGAGCCGTATAATGAGGGTCCCAAGATGTCTGGGGCAATACATGTGCTTCTTCCAGAATAGAAGCAAGAAAATCTGCACTAAAGAGACCGTCTATGGAAATATGAGGAAAAGGTTGAGCCCGCCGAAAATTTTCATTCAAATGCATCAGAATGGAAGAAGAGAACTCTCCCCATAACCATGTCTCATTTGCGGTTTCCACGCCACATAGAGAAGAAGCGCTCATATCCGTTTTTCCGAGGCAAATAGCCCATTATCTAATTTTCTACACATACCCCAAGAACGTGTCGTGACGGTTTTCTTTCCCCTACTCACGCACTCAATAACCGAGCGCCACATGCCAATGATCGTGCTGCAATTACGATGGACGAACCCATCGGCCCCATGCACGATGTGGCAATGATGAACAACTTCTCTTCCCTGAATTTTCCCCGTCCGACAGCCGCCGAACTGGACAGTCGGTTCGGTGCCGTCCTGTCGCTCATTGAATCCAATGATCTCACTTCGGCGCTCGACCGGTTCGATCATGAACGTCGCACATTCGAGAGTTGGGCTGCCCTCGTGCATCTGAGATTTTCCCAGAACACCCGCGACGAGACGACGCGTTCTGAGCGCGACTATGCTGACCAGTTGACGCCCAAGGTCACGGCTCATGAGGTGAAGATCAAGAAACGGCTTCTGGCAGCCGATCTCATTGCAGACGTGAGAGAGAAGATCGGTTCTCATGTGGCCGAACTCTGGCAAAGCGACATCACGACCTTCGACTCCCGCATCGAAACAGCATTGGAAGAAGAGGCGCGCCTCAGCGGCGACTACACATCCCTTCTCGCCTCTGCCCGGATCACTATCGACAATAAATCCGTCAACCTTTCGGGCCTCGCCCCTTGGCAGGAACATCCCGATCGCACCGTCCGACACACTGCCGAGCAGGCGCGCTGGTCTTTCTTCGCCGAAAAAGGTGAAGAACTCGATACTCTCTATGACCGCTTAGTCTCTCTCCGGCATGGAATGGCCCAGACTCTCGGCTTCGATACCTACACACCGCTGGGTTACCGACGCATGCGGCGCGTGGATTACGGGCCAACTGATGTCGCGCTGTTTCGCGATGAAGTCGCCACCCATGTGACCCCGCTCGTCGCCACGCTGCTGGAGAAACGCCGCGAAGACATGCAATGGCCGGAACTGCGTTACTGGGATGAAAGTTTCATCGATCTACACGGCAATCCAAAACCTGCGGGTGGATATGACCTTCTGATCGAGCGAGCGCAGACAATGTTCGACCGGATGCCCGGTCAACTCGGAGCGTTTTTTCGCATGATGGTCGAAGGGAATTATCTCGACCTGAAAAACCGCGATGAAAAGGCAGGCGGCGGCTTCTGCACCTCATTCCCCGATGCGGGGATGCCCTTCATTTTTGCCAACTTCAATGGAACGCATGGCGACATCAATGTCTTCACCCACGAAATGGGCCATGCCTATCAGAACTGGCGCAGTCGTATGCTCCCCTGCATCGATGAATTGTGGCCAACGATGGAAGCGGCCGAGATCAATTCCATGGGACTGGAGTTTCTTACATGGCCGCACATGGATCTGATGGTGGAAGATGGGGCTGCGGAACGATTTCGCCACATGCACCTCATCGGTTCGCTCTGCTTCCTTCCCTATGGCGTCTGTGTGGATCACTTCCAGCACGAAGTGTACGCCCACCCGGACATGACACCGCTGGAACGGCATGAAACATGGCGGAAATTGGAACGCCATTACATGCCCTGGTGTGACTATGGCGACCTTGCCTATCCCGCGATGGGCGGTCGCTGGCAGGCTCAGGGCCATATCTATCGCAGCCCGTTCTATTACATCGACTACACACTGGCCCTGTGCTGCGCGATGCAGCTGTGGCTGCTTTCCCGACGTGACGAGGCAGCGGCCATGCGCGCCTACGAACAGCTTTGCGCACAGGGCGGCTCGGCTCCTTTCACGAAACTCATCGCCGACGCTGGACTGGTTTCTCCCTTCGCACCCGGTGCTCTGGCCGAAGTGGTGAAGGAAGCCTCGGCCTTTCTCAACCAGACCACCTGACACATAAAAATCTGCGTTCCAAAAAGAAAAGGGCTTCTGCAACCCTCGTTGCAGAAGCCCTTTTCATCTGACCAGCGACCGGACAACAGCTCGAAAGCTGCTGTCCGGTGACCCGATCGCAACCCTTGGCTACGATCAGAAGTCCATGCCGCCCATGCCACCCATGTCACCACCGGCGGGCATAGCAGGCGCCTTCTTCTCCGGACGCTCAGCGACCATGGCTTCGGTCGTGATGAGCAGACCGGCCACCGAAGCCGCATCCTGCAGAGCCGTGCGCACGACCTTCATCGGATCGATGATGCCTTCCGCGACGAGATCCTTGTAATCCCCCGCCTGCGCGTCGAATCCGAAGGTGTAGGTGCTGTTCTCAAGCACTTTGCCAGCGATTACAGCGCCATCTTCACCCGCATTATGCGCGATCTGACGCAGCGGAGCCTGAAGAGCCTTGCGGATGATCTCGCCGCCGACCTTCTGGTCTTCGTTGTGGTAGTGCAGATCGGACAGAGCCAAGGAAGCGCGAGCAAGAGCCGTGCCACCACCCGGAACGATGCCTTCCTCGACGGCAGCGCGGGTTGCGTGCAGCGCATCGTCCACACGATCCTTGCGCTCCTTCACCTCGATCTCGGTCGAACCGCCCACGCGGATGACCGCAACGCCACCGGCCAGCTTCGCCAGACGCTCCTGCAGCTTCTCACGGTCGTAGTCCGAGGTGGTCTCCTCGATCTGCGCACGAATCTGCTTGCAACGGCCCTTGATGTCGTCGCTGTTGCCAGCACCTTCGACGATCGTGGTGTTTTCCTTGTTGATGTGGACCTTCTTGGCCTGGCCCAGCATCGGCAGTGTGACGTTCTCAAGCTTGATGCCGATGTCTTCGCTGATGACCTGACCACCCGTGAGGATGGCAATGTCTTCCAGCATCGCCTTGCGACGATCACCGAAGCCCGGGGCCTTGACGGCCGCAATCTTCAGGCCGCCACGCAGCTTGTTGACAACCAGCGTCGCCAGAGCCTCACCATCGACGTCCTCGGCAATGATCACCAGCGGACGACCGGACTGCACAACCGCCTCAAGCAGCGGCAGGATCGGCTGAAGCGAGGAGAGCTTCTTCTCGTGGATGAGGATGTAAGGGTTCTCGAGATCCGCCGTCATCTTCTCCGCGTTGGTCACGAAATACGGGGAGATGTAGCCACGGTCGAACTGCATGCCCTCGACCACGTCGAGTTCGGTCTGGATGCCCTTGGCTTCCTCAACCGTGATCACGCCCTCAGCGCCGACCTTCTGCATGGCCAGCGAGATCATCTCGCCGATCTCTTTCTCGCCGTTGGCGGAAATCGTGCCAACCTGCGACGTCTCGGACGGAGACGTGACCTTCTTGGCGTTCTTCTTCAGCTCTTCGACAACCGAAGCCACGGCCTTGTCGATGCCGCGCTTGAGATCCATCGGGTTCATGCCAGCAGCAACAGCCTTGGCGCCTTCACGAACGATGGCCTGAGCCAGCACCGTTGCCGTGGTCGTGCCGTCACCGGCCGTGTCGTTGGTCTTCGAGGCCACTTCGCGCACCATCTGCGCGCCCATGTTCTCGAACTTGTCGGCCAGTTCGATCTCTTTTGCGACCGACACACCGTCCTTGGTGATGCGAGGCGCACCGAAGCTCTTGTCGAGCACCACGTTACGGCCCTTCGGACCGAGCGTTACCTTCACAGCATCGGCAAGAATATCAACACCACGCAGCATGCGCTGACGCGCGTCACTACCGAACTTAACGTCCTTGGCAACCATTGGAAATCATCCTTGAGAAAATGAAAGGGACAGTAAATAGAGGGATCAGAACCGGATCAGCCGGCGATCACGCCCATGATGTCGCTCTCCTTCATGATCAGCAGTTCTTCACCGCCAATCTTCACCTCGGTGCCGGACCATTTGCCGAACAGCACGCGATCACCAGCCTTGACGTCCAGCGCCACAACCTGACCCTGCTCGTTACGAGCACCCGGGCCAACAGAGACGATCTCGCCTTCCATCGGCTTCTCTTTCGCCGTGTCAGGGATGATGATGCCGCCAACGGTCTTTTCTTCACCGTCGAGACGACGGACCACTACACGGTCATGCAGGGGACGGAATTTCGTCATTATGGATCGCTCCACACATCTTGCGACAACGCCCTCGTCTGAAAGCAGCGCTGTCGTATGCCACGCGCTCTACGCCGCGGTGCGTTAGCACTCCCACCCCGGGAGTGCCAGAACAGGAGATAGGTGCCCTTCCCCTCACTGTCAAGGAAAAGAACGAAATAGAGAGTGAGCGGAAAGTTTGTCCTGAGGAATTAAACTTTCATGAAAACACCGACAGGTTTATCTGCCTGTTTCCTCTCTTTCCCATGCCCCATTCATGAGGAAACACTTCTCTCGCGGCGCGTCTCAAAAGGCGCTAAAGGCTACCGCAACACAGCATATCCGGCTGCTGATGACAGGATCCAGACGATGGCAACGCTCTATCACAACCCACGCTGCGGCACGTCCCGCAAAGTTCTGGCCCGCATGCAGGATGCCGGTCTTAACGTTCTGGTGATCGAATATCTCAAGACGCCACCTGACCGTGAGACGCTGGAACAACTGGCAAAAATGGTGGAAGGGAACGTCCGCGCGCTCCTGCGCAGCAAAGAACCTCTGGCAGCGGAACTTAAACTGACGGCATCAGACATCGATGACGCCCGTATTCTCGACGCCATTGCCGCACATCCCATTCTGCTCAACCGCCCCATCGCCGTCACGGAACGCGGCGCGCGGGTCTGTCGTCCAGTGGAACGGATCGAAGATCTTCTCGATGCCTGATTTCGTTCAGAAAGCGACAGCTTTTATTGCGCCACCGACCAATCCATCCAGGCCATCACGCCAATAAAGGCAGCCAGCACGATATGCATGATGATGAGCGCCCGGACAGTAATGACCGGCACATCCTGATTAACTTTTCTTGCCATACCGTCCGCTCTCTCGCTCAGTTGTCGGTAACACCATCGAATGCCTCGACATAAGGCAGGCGATGATAGGACCGATTGAAATAGACAAGCCCGTGCGCTGTCGCGCCAAGACGCAGGGCCTGCACACGACCGAACATTACGGTGTGCGTTCCCTCTTCCACCAATCTGCTGATGCGGCAATCCAATGACACAACCGCTTCATTAAGCACGGGAGCCCCTGTCATCAGCGTTTCCCAATGTCCCGCAGCAAAACGCTCCACCGCGCTCAATGGACCGGCAAACCGATTTGACAGTTCTTCCTGATTTGCCGCCAGCACATTCACGCACATCGCGGCTCCCTCAACGAAAGACGGACGCACCCGTGACGATCGTTTGAGGCAGACCAGAACGGTGGGTGGATCATCCGTGACAGAGCAGACGGCAGAGGCCGTAAATCCCACCGGCTGAGCCAGTGAGCCGGTCGTAACCACCGTCACGGCCGCGCCAAGCCGCGCCATCGCCTCCCTAAACGCCTCTGCGCTCACGCTCACTGCCGCATCCCCCGCTCCCTGATAGACGACCAGCGTCTTTTACGCGCTTATCCGTAGGATATCGGGCACGGCGTCACAACCGGGCATTGAAGAGGAAACGGAATCCGGCACCAATTCGTTTCTCTGGCAAACACGGAGCCTGTCAGCATGAATGCACCTTCTTCCATCCGTTCTGAGCGGTACCGCAGCCTCGGGCGCATTACTCTCGACCGTCCCAACGCTCTCAACGCCATCACCCCCGACATGGCGCGCGAGATCATGAACACCCTGAATGACTGGCGCGATGATCCGGGCATTCTGCGCGTGGTCATCGATTCTTCCTCTCCCCGCGCTTTCTGCGCTGGTGGCGACATCAAAGCCCTGCGTCACATCATCGCCACCCAAGGGCCTGATGTCGCCCACGCCGCCATGTGCGTACCCTACGATGCCATGCTGACCATCGCTCATTACCCGAAGCCTATCATTACCCTAATGGACGGCATCACCATGGGAGGAGGCGTGGGACTGGGCGCTCATGCCCGGCATCGCGTGGTGACGGAACGCGCCGTGCTTGCCATGCCAGAGACGGCCATTGGTCTCACACCCGATGCCGGAGGTTCGTGGCTGCTTGCCCGCTCTCCCGCCCCATATGGATTACGCAATGCCCTGCTCGGTTGCCGGATGCATGGATCCCAAGCTGTCCAGATGGGGTTTGCCGATCACTTCGTATCATCCGCGCGTCTTGCGTCTCTCGTCGAACATCTGGCCGACATCCCACAAGGCACCGAAGGCGAACAACTTTCTGCTATGTCGGAAAGTCTGCCCCCCTTCAAAGACGAAGACTCGCCGGCGGTTCTGAGCGCCTTTACAGCCAGCGCGTCTCTTTCCTCTCATGCCGGATTGAATGAACTCTTCCATCGGCTCAGCCACCTTGAAGACGAAACAGCCGACCGAGACCTCGTTCAACTCCAGAGCGCTTGTCCATTTTCGCTGCATGTGACGTGGCGCATACAGCAAATCCTGAAAGCATCACCTCACACACTCGATGAGGCATTTGCTCTCGAAACGCGCACGGTGCGTCATCTCATCGCACGCGCCGATTTCTCAGAGGGCGTGCGTGCGCGCATGGTGGACAAGGACAATGCCCCCAGGTGGCAGCCGCAAACGATTGAAGACGTTTCATCCGAAGAAATCGAAGCCTGCCTGCGATAGAACTCAGTAGCTGTTCTGGGAAGATGGCGGCGTGTTGGTATAATCCTTGTTCAGCCGAACCGCATTCTGTTCAGCCGTAAGCCCGGTCGGACCTTCTGCAACCGAACGGGCCACATTGGGCATCAGATCCGGGCGGCTCCAGCAATCGACGCCACTCCATCCAGCGGTGCAGTATGGCTGGGGCGGCGGCGGCGTTTCGGGCGGCGAACACCAGCCCACCCCCTTCTCCAGTTCGGCCGCGCTGCAATCGCGCCCCATGGCGAACGAACCGATCTGCGGCGCGGAACACCCAGCCAGAATCGGCAACAGCAAAGGAACGATGAGACGCTTGCTAACCATGCCTTCGCTTGTGCCCTGACGGCATGAAGAAACACTTACCAAGCGCCGCTTTCCATAGGGTTTGCCGCAATCCTTCCGCCCGGCTATTGTCCGCCAAAATACCCTGTGCCGCTCATTCCCTGTCACCGCGCGATGAAATGGGAAGAGAAATCTGCCCGATGGAGAGCCCAAATCCCTGTGACTGACGAAATCTTCAAGGAAGCGGAGACGGAATTCCGCATCGAACAGATTCGCCAAAGGGCCCGGAGGCTTGCTGGCGTGGGAATCGGTCTGGTGATCGTGCTCGGCGTCGGCGCGGCAGGCTGGAGCTATCGTCACGCCCATATGCAGGAACAGACGCGCACTCTTTCCGCGGCCTATATCAAGGCACTGAAGGATATGGGGTCCGATACGTCCGTGGCCGGCACCAGCGCGCCACTGACAGACACGCAGAAGGCCGCCATCACACAACTGGATCGTGTCGCCACCTCCGGCACGGGCGATATCGCAACCCTCGCCCGACTGAGGCTTGCCGCGTCACAGGCCGTCCATGGCGACGTGAAACAGGCGCTCGCTCAGTGGAACGACATTCAGACAGCCGCGACGGTCGATCCACAACTCCGTGCCCTTGCTACGCTTTTATGGTGTCAGTGGCAGCTTGATGACGGAGATATTCCCACTCTGCGCTCCCGTCTCTCCCTTTTGGTCGGTCAGCACGATGCTTTCTCCGCTCTCGCCAGCGAACAGTTGGCGGCGCTGGACATCCGCACGGGCGACATGAAAAGCGCCACCCAGAAACTGACCTCCCTGATGCAGGATCCCGGCGCGCCATCGGGCGTGAGGATGCGCGCAGGCGCCCTGCTCCAGACGCTTGGCGCGGCTGGCTGATACACCAGAACATGCGCCCTTCTCTTTCGCCCTCCCTATCGTCGAGAATACCTTCATGAACCAGCTCGCCCGCAACAGCCGTCGCGGTTTCCTGCGGACCCTGCTGACCGGAACGGTGGCGATGCCCGCCCTCGCCGGATGCAGCCTGTTCGATGATGAGAAAAAGCCCACTCTGGCCGGTCATCGCGTGCCGGTGCTGAGTTCGCGCGGCGGCCTGGTCGTGAGCAAAAGCAATGAGCCGCAGCCCGCTATCACCGTTCCGGCCCCGCTGAAAACGACGGACTGGCCGATGAGCGGCCGCACCCCCAGTCATGTCGGAGCGAACTACGCCTGGTCGGGTCAATTGCACCGCCGCTGGACCCGCTCCATTGGCCATGGCACCTCGGAGCCGGATTTTCTCGCCTTTGCGGCCCTCGGTTCCAACGGCGAAAGCGTATTGCAGGCCTCGCCCGTCATTCATCAGGGCCGCATCTTCACGATGGATGCGGCCGGAATCGTGCGGGCCTTCTCATGGCCGGGCATGAAGGAAGAGTGGCATTTCAACCCCAAACCCAGCCGCCTGAAATCCAGCGATCTCGGCGGTGGGATCGGGGCCAATGGCGACACGCTCTATATTGTCGATGGCGTGTCGCAGACGGTGGCGGTGGAAACCGCGACCGGAAAAGTGAAATGGCGCATCAACCTCGACACACCGGGCCGTTCGGCTCCCACCATCGCCAATGGCCGCGTGTTCGTCACCACCATTGACGGACGTCTCTTTGCGCTCGACGCCACATCCGGCCACCAACTCTGGACCTATTCGGCCACATTGGCGGAAACCGTGATGTTCGGCCTTCCTGCGGTGGCTGTGGTGAACGGTATCGTGCTGGCAGCGTTCGGTTCGGGTGATCTGGCGGCACTGCGTGAGGAAAGTGGCGAGGTGGTCTGGAGCGACACGCTCAGCGCCGGCAACGGACAGGCTTCGGCTCTCGATTTTTCCTGCATCCGCAGTCTCCCTGTCGTGCAGGGCGGCACGGCTTATGCCGCCAGTGTGGCCGGCTCATTCGTGGCCATCGATATGCGCTCCGGCCGTCGTCTGTGGGAGCGCTCAATCGCCAGCATGAACGCGATTCTTGTCGTGGATGACTGGCTTTTCATCATTACGCTCGATGAACAGGTGGCCTGCCTCGATCGCCTCACGGGTCAGGTCCGCTGGATCACCCAGTTGCGGCAGTATCGCCGCGTCAGCGCCAAGAAAGATGGCGTGACATGGACCGGCCCGGTGCTGGCCAATGGCAAACTCCTGTGCGTCAGCACGCTGCCGGATAATGGCCTCGTCTCACTCGACCCACGCAACGGTCAGCTTCTTGCCCTTGAGAAGATGCCCGCGCCGACGGTCGTAGAACCTATTTTCTCCGACGGCCTGATGCTGATCGTCGATAACCGGGGTGACCTTTCCGCCTATGGCTGACACACCACACACACGACGGGGCTCGCGCCGTAACCAGCGCCTCCCGCTCCGCCCGGAAGCGCCGCTGCCCACCGGGCAGATGGCCACGGTGGTCATTGCCGGACGCCCCAATGTCGGCAAATCGACGATATTCAACCGTCTGGTGGGCCGCCGTCAGGCGCTTGTGGCCGATCAACCGGGCGTCACCCGTGATCGCAAGGAAGGCGAAGCCACGCTGCGTGGACGCACCGTGCGTCTGATCGACACCGCTGGACTGGAAGAATCAGGCCCCGACACACTGTTCGGACGGATGCGCGCCTCCTCCGAACAGGCCGTGCAGACGGCTGATCTCGTGCTGTTCTGCATCGACGCCCGTGCCGGTATCACACCCGCCGATGAGCATTTTGCCACATGGCTGCGCCGCCAGAACCGTCCCATTCTTCTCGTCGCCAACAAAGCCGAAGGAAAAGCCGGGGCGGCAGCGGCCATGGAAGCCTTTTCGCTCGGGCTGGGCACGCCAATCGGCATTTCCGCCGAACATGGCGACGGCATCGCAGACTTGATGACAATGATCGTGGACGCTCTGCCTCCCGAAGCACCTCGCGAGAAAAAAGAGAAGCCGTCCGCAAAACCGGTCGTCAAAAAGACCGAAGCGACAGTCAGCCTGTCCGATATTCTCGAAGGCACAGCCGAGCTTCCCGAAGATGTGTCTCTCGTGGATGCTGAAGAAGACATCGAAGTTCCTTCTCCCGGCCCGCTTAAAATCGCCTTTGTCGGACGCCCGAATGCCGGAAAGTCCACGCTTCTCAATCGCGTGCTGGGCGAGGAACGCATGATTACCGGCCCGGAACCCGGTCTTACGCGGGATTCCGTGGCTGTCATCGCGCGTGACGAGCACGGTGAAGTGCAGGTTGTCGATACAGCCGGTCTGCGCCGCAAGGCCCGCATTGACGAGTCACTGGAGAAAATGTCCACGTCCGCCACGATTGAGGCGCTCAAGCGTGCCGAAGTCGTGGTGCTGGTGATTGATGCGTTGTCTGGCATCCACGATCAGGATCTGCACATTGCCCGCCTGATCGAGCGTGAAGGCCGCGCCTGCGTCATTGCGCTGAACAAATGGGATGCCGTGGAAGATCGCGTGGCAACCCGCAAGGCGATCCATGACCGGCTCGATATCTCTCTGGCCCAGATGCGCGGGCTGCCGGTCGTGGCATTTTCCGCCCGAACCGGCGCAGGTGTAAACAAGCTGCTTCCCGCCGTGCGGCACGTGGCGAATATCTGGAACTCGCGCGTGCCTACGGGTGAGCTGAACCGCTGGTTCGAGATGATGCTGGACCGTCATCCGCCGCCGCTGGTGAGCGGACGCCGCCTCAAGCTGCGCTACATCACGCAGGTTAAAGCCCGGCCGCCCACATTTCTGGTCTTTGGCACACGCGCCGACCAGTTGCCCGACGATTACAAACGCTATCTGGTGAATGGCCTGCGTGAGACCTTTGGACTGGAAGGCGTGCCGATCCGCCTTCAGTTACGAGGCACAAAAAACCCCTATGCTGATGAAGCATAGGGACACACCTCAACTGGCGGAATAGCCTCGACACATACGAAAAAGCAGACCGGCTTCCTGAAGCGTGGACTTTGCCGATTCCAGAACACGGCGATTGAAGACAGATTGCGCCGCCTGCCTCACCTGCGCTTGCGCGAGATAATCCAGCGCCTCAGTTGCGGCTAGCGGTGCATACATCATCGTGCTGCTATCACGGTAACAGGACATCATGCAGTTCGTGCATGGTGTGCGATCATCAGCAATTTTATCGAATTCAAAAACCGATCCCATCGGCTGGTTCCATGCCTCGCACCGCCAGACATTCAGTTTCCAGTCCATATAGAAATATTTATAGCCCCCCACACAGGGAAAGTGCTCACGTTCACCACGAATGTGACGTTGAATGTCGCGTATGGAGGCCGTGGGATTGAGCACGGGAAAACTCTTTTTCATTTCCACAATGCGATCAAGCACCTTAATCAGTTCATCATCCGTGAAATCAATGAGATCACTGTCTTCATTGAAAACCAGCGATGAAGAGTCGAAAGCTTCCCGCCGGGGATAGGAAAACGTCACTCCACTGAATCCCAAGCTTCCCAATGTGTCAGGAAGTTTTGCAAAATCCACCAGACGCGACACCGTGACGGAGGCCATCACCGGAATTCGGCGCGCACTCATATAGGCAATGCCATCGCGGATACGCTCGCCCACTCCCCGCAGACCCCGATTTTTCTCATGGACAGCGATATCGTCACTATCGATGGAGATGAACAGCGCCTTAAGACCCGCATCCGCCAGTTCACGCGCACGTTCTGGCAATGACCACCCATTGGTGATCAGATTCGTCTTCATATCGTGACGCCGTACCGCTGCCACCATATCAACGATGCGGGGATGCAGCAGCGGCTCGCCCCCCTGAAAATCAACGAAAGAGATATTGCGTCGTGACAGAATGGGAAGCGCGCGAATGAACTCGCCCGCATCGATGAAATGACGCGCCTTGCCTTTCATGCGGGATTTGGCAAAACCACAGAAATCACAATCGGCATTACAGTAATCCGTAACGGAAACATCCAGAGCGGCAGGCAAAAGGGACGCCGCTCGTGCTCCCAGATGGGACGAATTACTGGTGCTCACGTCAAACCCTCCGGTCAGAGTGTTTCAGAAACAGTCAAAAGCACTGTAACATATTGAAACGTCAATTCAGACCGGAAGAACGAAGATGTCTCCCATTCGTTTCCTTGGGATCACAAGAAAATGAGAAATATCTTCAACGAATTTCAGTGTTTCTTGCCGAACTTTGCATCCGCTGCTTTGAGCTGAGACGCAATTTTCGTGAAATTGGCGCCGATCCGCTTCTGAACAGCCGAACTACCTTCTTGAATATGGCCCATCTTCACTTTTGCTTCATTGCTGATGGCGGTCTGCTGTTTCGTGGCTTCCCGCGAAACGCAGGCATTATAGGTGCGCGCAGCCTTCTCGTAGGTCGTGGCTTTGTCGATGCTCGCGTTGTAGCGCTCCACCGACGACACATCGAGCGACGGCATGGACGGCTCGGAGCCGCACCCCTGCGCATTCCACACACCTTCAGCGTGTGCGGCGACCGGGGCTGCGGCAAGAGCGAAAATGGCGAACAGACGGACAGGAAACGTCATGATCTTGCGATGTCCTTGTGCGAGGGCCCCATGCCCCCGTTCTCGACTCGGAAGTTCTGAAAACAGACTTCCTCACCGCTTCATCTCATCGGATCACGGCAGGAAACAGGCAAGACGTCCCTGAGGCTCGCCCAAAACGCTGTCCTCACGCATGACGGTGCGCCCGCGCACGATGGTCGCCATCGGCCAGCCCCTGATCGACTTGCCATCGAACGGACTCCAGCCCGCCGGTGTGACCAGCCATGTGTTGGAAATGCGCCGCCGTGCCTTCATGTCCACCAACGTGAAATCCGCGTCATACCCGACGGTCAAACGCCCCTTGGCCTGCAGGCCGTAAACCCGTGCCGGCCCCGCCGCCATCGTGTCCACCAGACGCGCAAGCCACAAACGGCCCGCATTCACATGGTCCAGCATGACCGGCACGATCGTCTGCACGCCCGTCAGGCCGGACGGACATTCCAGCCACGGCTTTTCCTTCGCTTCACGCGAATGCGGCGCGTGGTCGGACGAAATCACATCCACCATGCCATCCTGCACGGCCCGCCACGCCGCGTCCTGATGCCGCTGGTCGCGGATTGGCGGATTCATCACCGCCATACCGCCCAGTTCGTGATAACATTCCGGCCCAACCTGCGAGAGATGGTTCACCAGACATTCGGTGGTAGCGATATCGCGGTAGTTCTGGAGGAATTTGTACTCCTCCTCCGTCGAAACATGCAGGATATGAACCGGACGGTGCGTCTTGCGGGCCAGCGCCACGATGCGCCGTGTGCCAAGGAATGCGCACTCCGCGTCACGCCAGACCGCGTGCATCTCGTACGGCATACCGACCTCGAACTCCTTGCGGCGCGCCTGCAGGCGATATTCGTCTTCGGAGTGAAATGACACACGCCGATGACCGCTGCGCAACACAGCCTCGATGCCGTCATCGTCCTCAATCATCAAATCGCCGGTGGATGAGCCGGCGAACACCTTGACGCCACATACTCCATCGAACTGCTCGTAAGCCGCAAGATCCGGCGTGTTTTCGCGCGTCGCACCGATATAGAACGCGAAATCGACCCACGACTCCCGTGAGGCGTATTCCTGCTTCCAGCGCAGCATTTCCGTGTTGGTCACCGCAGGCTTGGTGTTCGGCATGTCGAACACGGTCGCCACTCCGCCAAGCGCCGCTGCCTTCGTGCCTGTCGGGATGCTTTCCACCGCCGGATTGCCTGGATCGCGCAGATGCACATGCGCGTCGATCAGCCCGGGCAGGACATGCAAACCGCGTGCGTCGATCACCTCCGCTGCCTCTGCTCCCGCTTCGACCGCAATCGAGGCGATTTTCCCATCCACCACACCGATGTCGGTTTCGGCCTCGCACCACGGAAGAATACAGGTGCCTCCCCGGATGATCAGATCGTAGCGCATGGTCGTCCGTGTCCTTCCGATGATGAACGGCTTTAGTGTCAGTAGACGCGCAAGGTATCAGAGACGCAGCCATCGGGCGACACGCCCTCGATGTGAATACGGTGCCACAGGGCGAGAAACAGCAGCGCCCATGCCGCCAGCCCCTCTTTGCGCCCCGAAGCCCCGCGAAAGAGCGCCTCCACCCGATCCGGTCTGGCCAGCCCCGCGACAGCAGTTTGCCGCGCCACCAGCGGACCGAGTTGAACGCCCTGCTCTTCGATCCACGCTCCTACTGGCACGGTGAATCCCTGTTTGGGCGCAAACGGTCGGGAAGAGGGCAGTTCCTGTTCCAGCCAGCGACGCAGCAGGTATTTCCCCTGTCCGTTACGGATTTTCAGATGCGCGGGCAGATTCCACGCCACTTGCGCCACCACCGGATCAAGCAACGGCGTCCGGCCTTCCAGACCGTGCGCCATCAGGCAACGGTCAAGTTTGAGCAGCAGGTCGTTGGGCAACCACTCCCGCACATCCACCGCCTGCGCTGCCGCGAGACGATCTTGCCCCACACAGGCCCGTTCCGCCTCCGTCAGCCCATTTCGCCAACTAGCGGGACGTTCGCGCAACACATCCAACCCATCCAATAGACCGTGTTTGCGCATAAACCGTCCTCCCAACCACCACGGCTTTGCCGCGCGACGGTAGCGCCCATATCCCGCAAACAGTTCGTCGCCGCCTTCACCCGACAGCACGACCTTCACCTGCTCCCGCGCCTTGCGTGCCAGCAACCATGTGGGAACGATGGCATAATCCGCCACTGGATCGTCCATGCAGGCGACAATCGCAGGCAAATGTGTCCAGAAATCGCTCCGCGTCACCCGCACGATTTCGTGGGCCGCACCTACGCTGCGGGCCAGTTCGGCGGCATGGGCCGTCTCATCCGCGGCACTCGCCACATCGAACCCTGCCGTCCATGTCAGCAACGGCGCCGAACCGCTGCTTTCCCGACGCAATCTCGTCATGGCCGCCAGCACGCAGGAACTGTCGATACCGCCCGAGAGAAAGAGTCCAAACGGCACATCCGCCCGCTCATGAGCGCGCACACTGTCGAGCAATGCGCCGTCCAGACGTGCAAGCGCCTTGTCTTCCGCAATAGTCTCGGCATCAGCCGCAGGCGTAGCAGCTACAAAACGACGCGAGACGATCTCGCCCCGATGAATCTCCAGCGTCTCGCCCGGCTTCACGCGCTCGATGCCGTCAAAAATGGTCTGCGTGCCTGTTGTGAACTGAAGCTGCACAAGTTCCAGTGGCTTTTCGGAACGTATGTCCGCCTTTACCAACCCGGCACGAATGAGCGTCATCGGCTCCGACGCAAATGCTACGCCGTCTTCCAGACGCGCAATGTAGAGCGGCTTGATACCGAACGGATCACGCGCCAGAAGCAGACGCCCATCCTGCCCCTCGTCCAGAGCAATGGCGTACATGCCCCGCAGAGCGCGAGCGAAACCGGGACCATCCTCCTGCCACGCTACAAGAGCGGACTCACAATCGCTATGGGTCGTGAAACGCGCGTCACCCAGCCGGGCACGGATCGCAGGATCGTTGTAGATTTCTCCATTGGCGATAAGCGCTGCACAGCCTGCATGAAGCGGCTGATCCCCGCCTGCAATGTCCACAATGGCCAGTCTTGTGTGCACCAGATCGATGCCGTCACGCCGCTCCACATGAGCGCCATCAGGACCGCGATGGGCGAGTGCTGCCGCCAACCGGTCCAGCACCTCCCGCGATCTGGGAGAGGCACCCGGTCGATACGCAATACCCGCAATACCGCACATTTTAGACGCCCGGCTGAACGGATGGGTCCGGGGCCACGTTTCGCATAAACCCCAGCCACGCTTCTAATACGGGCTGCGGCGCAAACTGCCGATCGTATGTCGCCCGCCCCGCCAGTGCCAGACGCCGTGCCAGAGCGTGATCGCCCAATGCCCGCGCGATCTCCGTCGCCAGCGCCGCATCATCGTCGATGGCGGCGAGCAGACCGTTCCGACCATGCACGATCAGTTCACGCGGCCCTTGCGAGGCGGCCGCGACAACAGGGCGAACGCCGGAAAAGCCTTCCAGCACCACATTGCCCAGAGGCTCATGACGCGAAGGACAGACCAGCACATCGCACGCCCGCACCAGACGCGCTGCGTCCGCCCAGCCGGGCATGAACACCCGGTCGCGCACCCGCTCCGTCCGCACCAGCGTCTCCAGCATTTCGCGCTCCGGCCCCTCTCCCGCGATCATGAGCCGCACGCCGGGCAGACGCTTCATGGCGCGGATCAGCACATCGAACGCCTTGTTCGTGTGCAGCCGTCCAAGTGCGAGAATGAACGGCACACCGGGTGGAATCTCAGGCGGACGCCACGGCTCGACATTTCGGATATCGGTCGCGAAATTGGGCACGTAATGCGCACGGTCCTGCGGCCATCCCTGACGGATCATCCACGCGACCAGACCGTGCGTGTTCCCCACCAGATGCTCGCAGCGTTTGTAATAGGACAGATCGTAAAACCCACCGAGCCGCCCTGCGAGCGTCCATGGCCCACTGGGCGAGAAACGTGCGGCCCGGTTCATCCAGGCCACGACCACGTCCGGATGGAAAGCACGCAGCGCGGCATTGAGTTTCGGACGCGTCAGCAGGTCCGCCTGCCCGCCAAAGCGCAGTTCGCGGGGCGTCAGCCCACCAGCCTTCAGCCGAGCAAGCCGTGCTTCATCACGTCGGATGACCGGCAGAACGGGCACGCCTGCCTTTGCCTGCGCGATGCACAGCCGCTCAAAAAACAGTTCTGCTCCACCGGCCGCGGCACCCGCCATCACATGGGCGACACGCGGCACGACAGCCGGCGTCACCGGCATCATGGCGCCGGGCATGAGCAGTTCCGGGTCCAGATGCCGTGAAAGATCGCCAGATATCAGGGTCATGCCGCCGCCTCTGCTCTGGATGCGCCAAGAAGAACCAGCGCCTCTTCGGCCACCACTTCAATGTCCAACCCAGCGATGGGAGCCTCACCATCCGGACCCGGCGCCACCACCCATGCGGTTCGCCGCCCGCTTGGCGCGTATTCGCTCGCCCTTGAGGGTCCGAACAATCCAAGAGTGGGTGTTCCGGCGGCTGCGGCAAGGTGCATGAGACCGGAATCATTGCCCACGAACAGATCGCAACGCTCCAGCATGGCCGCCGTCTGGGCCGGAGAGAAACGGCCACCAGCGTCAATCGCGCCTTCAATGTCCAGAAGAGGCGCAGCCATAGCGCGTTCCGTCTTGCCCGGGCCATACAGCACCGCCAGCCGATGGTGGGGAAAGGCGCGGTGCAAGACATGCCACAGAGCCACAAAACGCTCTGCGGGCCAGACCTTGCCCTCCCAGTTGGCCGTTGGCCCAAAGGCGATCACGGGGCCATCCCCCAGCACGTCACAGGCGACGGCACGATCCGCCTCATCCGTCCATACAACCGGCATGGGGGGCGGATTCAGACCAAGCACCTCTCCAACATGCGCAACCCGAGCGCCGCTCCGGCGCCCTCCCCGCATGATCCGGCGGGTACGGGCGCGAAGAAAATATCCTGTCATGGAACCGCGCAGGTCGATCACCATGTCCCAACGTTGCCCCACGCAGACGCGCCAGAGGTCCAGCCAGTGCCGGTCATGTCGCCGCTTGGTCATGACGATCAGACGTTCAAGGCGGGGCATGCGCTCGAACAGACCCGCCGCCACCGGTCCGCAGGCCACGGTGAACCGCGCATCCGGCCGTGTCCGAATTAGATGGTCGAGCAGTCCTGTGGACAGGACGGCATCGCCAAGCCGCGTGGCCGTGATGAAGAGAATGCGCATTAGAACTAAGTGATAGCTGCGCGGCCCGCCATCGCCAAGAGACCTGCAAACTCTGTATCAATCTTGGAAATGATCTTGGTGGGAGCGGGATGACCTTGAGGGCGGAATGACCTTGGGGGTGGTGCAGCATGGCCAACGAGTGCTAGGGAGCGCGGATGAACTCCTTATCTTTGAGCACCCCAAAGATGGGAGGCAACTCGAACATAGATTAATTCTAGAGAGGCTCGCATGGCAGGCGCCGACGGCAACAGACGTATCAAGAAGGTCGTTCTGGCCTATTCGGGCGGCCTCGACACCTCGGTCATCCTGCGCTGGTTGCAGACGACCTATGGCTGCGAGGTCGTCACTTTCACCGCCGATCTGGGTCAGGGCGAAGAGCTTGAGCCAGCCCGCAAGAAGGCCGAAATGTTCGGTGTGAAGGAAATCTTCGTCGAGGATCTGCGCGAGACCTTCGTGAAGGATTTCGTGTTCCCGATGTTCCGGGCGAACACGCTCTATGAAGGCCAGTATCTTCTCGGCACCTCCATCGCCCGTCCGCTGATTGCCCAGCGCCAGATCGAAATTGCCGAGCAGGTCGGTGCCGACGCCGTGGCGCATGGCGCAACCGGCAAGGGTAACGATCAGGTCCGTTTCGAGCTGGCCTATTATGCGCTCAAACCCGACATTCAGGTGATCGCCCCGTGGCGTGAGTGGGATCTGACGTCGCGCACACGCCTGCTGGCCTTCGCGGAAGAGCATCAGATTCCGGTCACCAAGGATAAGCGCGGCGAAGCTCCGTTCTCCGTGGACGCTAACCTTCTGCACTCCTCCTCCGAGGGCAAGATCCTCGAAGACCCCGCCATTGGCGCGGAAGAGATTGTCTTCCAGCGCACGATCGCGCCGGAAGCGGCTCCCGACAAAGCAACCGAGATCACCATCGATTTCGTCTCGGGCGATCCGGTCGCCATCAATGGCGAGGCCATGTCACCCGCCACGCTGCTGACCAAGCTGAACGAGTTGGGTCGTGCCAATGGCATCGGACGTCTGGATCTCGTGGAGAACCGTTTCGTCGGCATGAAGTCGCGCGGCATTTACGAGACGCCGGGCGGGACGATCCTTCTGACGGCGCATCGCAGCATCGAATCCATCACGCTCGACCGCGAGGCCATGCACCTCAAAGACAGCCTGATGCCGAAATATGCCGAGATCATCTATAACGGTTTCTGGTTCTCGCCCGAGCGCCGGATGCTTCAGGCCCTGATCGATGCATCCCAGCATTCTGTCACGGGCCGCGTGCGTCTGAAGCTCTACAAGGGCAACGTGATCTGCGTGGGCCGTGAAAGCCCGAACAGCCTGTATGACACCCGCGTCGTCACGTTCGAGGATGATGAGGGCGCCTATAACCAGCAGGACGCGCAGGGCTTCATCAAGCTCAATGCGCTACGCCTGCGTCTGGGCGGCCAGATCGGTCGTCGCGGCGGCTCGCTCTGACGCTTCCAGTTCTGCCCCGTAGTGTAACAACCTCGGGGCAGACTGCACGTTTCTGCCTGATCCTGAACAAAATCCGAGGTAACAAGGTGCGTTTCTTTCCGAAATCCCATCGTATCCTGCCGATCGCACTGGCGGGGGCCCTGTGTCTGCCGATCGTTGCCTGCGGGAACAAGGACGAGCCGGAACCTACGGCCGAGCAGATCATGCAGAAGGAAATTTCCCAGCCGGGCGTGAAAGTTCTGCCAGACGGACTGGCCTACAAAGTGCTGACTTCCGGCCCCAAGGATGGTGCGTCTCCCCGCAAGGGCGACATGATGATGCTGATCTATGAAGGCCGTCTGCCGGATGGGTCGATCTTCGACAGTTCCGATCAGCACGGTCAGGGTGCCTATATGCGCATGCCGCTCGACGGGCTGGTACAGGGCTGGATGGAAGCGCTGCCCATGATGCATGTGGGCGACACATGGATGCTCTACGTCCCGGCCAAGCTGGGCTACGGCAACCGTGAACTGGGCATCATCCCATCCAACAGTCCGCTGATCTTCAAGATCCAGCTTCTGGGTGTGGATCACGCCTCCGAGTAACACCCGAACCGCCCTTTCCCGTTATAGGAAAGGGCGGTTTTTCTTTTATCACTTCGGCTTTTTCTTCGCGCCGCTCTTCTTTTCAGGAAACATCGCCTTGCAGGCAGGAGAAAGCTTTTCACGCTTGGCCTGAAGACAGGAGGCAATCTTCTTCTCGTTGGGAATGTCGAAGGTGCAGAACTTGAGTGCATCTCCCTTGCAGGCGGCTGTCTGCTGCTCCCGCGTCGCAGCATGGGCCTGCGACAAGACGCTTCCTGTCGCAAGACCGACAATAACGGCGCAGGTAAATGAGACGGACATGAAATGACGAGAAGAATTCATCGTCTGGGCTCCTTGGAATTGTACATGAAAAACAACGCAGCCGACCGGAAAACGATCTCTTCATTTCTATGTCGCCGGTCTCGCACAGGATGCATGCCCACCACCATCCGCCTGAGCCGCTCGCTCCTGCCGGTCATGGCCATTCTCCTTTTTCTGGGAGGCTGCTCGCGCCATCCCACCGCGCGTTATCTCTATGGATCAAACTGCGGGATCTGTCATCACGGAGGACAGGGGATGGCAGGTTCGGTCCCGCCGTTGATCGGGCGCATCGACAGGATCGCCGCGACACCTGAAGGCCGCGCCTATCTCGCCGCGGTGCTCATGAACGGATTGAGCGGCCCGATAAAGGCTAATGGCTCCCCTTACAACGCCGAGATGCCCCTCTTCCGGTATCTTAAGGACGACCAGGCCGCCACCATTCTGACATGGCTGTCCGAACAGGGCGGCACGAAGCCCGCTCCAAAAATCATGCCCGAAGACGTGGCTTATGCCCGCGCCCATCGCATTGGCGCGAGCGGAGTGGCAAATCTGCGCGACAAACTCTCCCACACGCAGGGCATGCCCTAATCCCCGCTTGACCCGCTGCCCTGAAACACCCGAGAACATCACCCCATGACACGCGTATTCTCCGGCATCCAGCCGACCGGCATTCCTCACTTGGGCAACTATCTCGGCGCCATCCGCAACTGGGTGGCGTTGCAGGACGATCATGAGTGCATTTTCTGTCTTGTGGATTTGCACGCCATCACGGTGTGGCAGAACCCAACTGAACTGCGTGAGCAGACCCGCCAGCAGGCCGCCGTGCTGCTCGCCTCCGGTATCGACCCGGTGAAACACATTCTCTTCAACCAGTCCGCCGTGAGCGCGCATACCCGTCTGGGCTGGATTTTCAACTGCGTCGCCCGTCTGGGCTGGCTCAACCGGATGACGCAGTTCAAGGACAAGGCAGGCAAAGACCGCGAGAACCACTCGGCGGGTCTGTATGTCTATCCCAATCTGATGGCCGCCGACATTCTGGCCTACAAGGCCACCCGAGTGCCGGTGGGCGATGACCAGCGCCAGCATATCGAACTGGCCAACGACATCGCCAAGAAGTTCAACCATGATTACGAAGTTGAGTTCTTTCCCGAGATCGAAGCCTTCGTGCCTCCACAGGCCGCGCGCGTGATGAGCCTGCGTGACGGCGCGAAAAAGATGTCCAAGTCCGATGCCTCCGCCCAGAGCCGCATCGACATGACGGATGATGCCGACACCATCGCTCTCAAGATCCGTCGCGCCAAGACCGACCCCGAGCCGCTGCCCTCCTCCCCCGAAGGACTGGCCGAACGCCCGGAGGCCCGTAACCTCGTGGGGCTCTACGCGGCTCTTGCCGACCAGACTCCGGAACAGGTTCTTCAACAGCACGGCGGCGAGGGTTTCGGTCCGTTCAAGAAAGCACTGACGGACGTTCTCGTCGCCCGGATCGAACCGATTGCACAGGAAACGGCGCGTCTTCTGGGTGATGTGCCCCACATTGATGCCATTCTGCGCGACGGTGGCCAGCGGGCAGCCACCATTGCCGATCCGATCGTCACGGAAGCGGAGCGTCTTGTGGGCTTTTTGAAGTAAGGTAACCATTGGGACGCCGCCGAGCGTCCCTTTTCACAGGAAGGATTGCCTCATGACCGCCTCCCTTCCCTCCACCATTCTGATCGAGGCAAAAAATCTTCTGGAAGCGCTGAAAGCTGCCGGTCTCATGATCGTCACAGCCGAGAGTTGCACGGGCGGTCTCATCACGAGCGCGCTTACGCATCATGCCGGTTCGTCGGTGGCCGTTTCCGGCGGGTTTGTGACCTACTCCAACACCATGAAAGAATCATGTCTCGGCGTTGCGCCGGAACTGCTGAAAACATGGGGGGCGGTCAGTGAGCCTGTAGCGAAAGCCATGGCATCAGGCGCTCTCGATCACGCGCCAGATGCGGATATCGCCATCTCCACGACCGGTATCGCCGGTCCTGACGGCGGCACGCCCACCAAGCCCGTCGGACTGGTGTGGTTTGGCGTCCAGCGACGCGGACAACCTCCCTATTCGGAAAGCCGGATTTTTGACGGCGACAGGGAAAGCGTGCGGGCACAGACCGTACAACATGCCCTGCACCTTGCTCATCAAGTGATCTGAGAGTTCACGTCAGCTTCCGAAAACAGGCGAGAGATGCCACAGGCTTTCAGTGCCGGGGCATTTTCCCTTCACGGATGTCGGGCGCGAAACCACCTCACTGACACGATACGCCGTGCCATAAAGCGTTTTCACCTCATCTCCCGATACCGCGAAAGGCGGTCCGGAGACCTGCTGCTGATCGTAATCGAGCGTCACCAGCAGTTGCGGCACGTCCCCCGTCAGGGCCGTGACATGCGCTGCATAACGCGCGCGCACTTCTTTCGGCAGGGCAACGAGCGCGGCCCGATCCCACGTCGCCGCCACTTTACCCAAGGTATCGGCATCGAGATCGAAGATATTGCCTTCAAAAATCCGTAAGCCGGGTGCCGCGTGGCAGGTCAATGCCCCCACTTTCGTCGTATGCGGCGTGAGATGCAGATCCTCGAACAGTTCCAGCACGGCAATCGGGCTGAGTTCCACGCCCACTACCGCATAGCCTTGCGAACGCAGCCAGCCTATATTGAGCGTCTTGCCACAGAGCGGCACAAACACGGACGCCCCCGGTTTCAGATTCAGGACCGACAGATTCTCCGTCAGCAGCGGGTTGGGGCTGGTCTCATGGAAACCCGTCTCACGACGGTCCCATTTGTCCAGCCAGAACGTCGTGTCCATGCGTGCCGTCTCCTCAGTCCGCGTCCTGCTCGTGCGCAGCACGGGTGCGAATGGCCCGTGCCATCGCTTCCACCCCATTGCCCCGGTTGGTCGAAAGCGCCTGCACCAGACCGAGATCGCTCAGGAAAGACGGATCGGTTGCCAAGATTTCCTCTGGTGTGCGCCCGGAATAAACCCGCAGCAGCAACGCCACGAGACCGGACACGATGGCCGCGTCAGACGCTCCGGCAAAATACAGCAGACCGTTCTCGTCCTTGTGGGCCTCCAGCCAGACCTGACTCTGGCAACCGGGCACACGATGAGCATCATCCGTCCATTGCGGCGGGAATAGCGGCAGCTTGCGCCCCAATTCGATGATGTACTGATAACGGTCCATCCAGTCATCGAAGAGATCAAGCTCCTCTCCAATGGCTGCAATGGCATCCTGCGCCGTTTCATCTTCCGGTTTGACGAAAGGATCGACTGTCATCACAGGATAAACCGGCTGAGGTCACCCTTGTTGGCAAGGGGTTCGACACGTTCACGCACAAGGTCACCTGTCACGGTGATGGTCTCGCCCTTGTGTTCGGACGCCGTGAAAGAGATGTCTTCCAGCAGCTTTTCCATAACTGTCGCCAGACGCCGCGCACCGATGTTCTCAACCCGCTCGTTCACATCCGCGGCCAGTTCAGCCAACGCATCGATCGCCGCGTCCTCGAACTCAAGCGTGACACCTTCGGTTTCCAGCAGGGACTTATACTGCCGCACCAGCGAGTGTTCCGGCTCCGTCAGAATGCGACGCAGATCGTCGCGCGAGAGCGGCTGAAGCTCCACGCGGATCGGCAGACGGCCCTGAAGCTCGGGCAACAGATCGGACGGTTTCGCCAGATGGAACGCGCCCGATGCTACGAACAGGATGTGGTCCGTCTTCACGGGACCGTATTTCGTGGAAACGGTCGTGCCTTCGATCAGCGGCAGCAGATCACGCTGCACGCCTTCACGGGACACGTCTCCACCGCGAAATCCCCCCTCGGACGAGCGCGCACACACCTTGTCGATCTCATCGAGAAAGACGATGCCGTTGTCCTGCACATGCTGCACCGCCTCGCGAGTCAGGGCATCGGAATCCAGCAATTTGTCCGCTTCTTCGCGGATGATCTGCTCACGCGCGGCGGCGACCGTCATGCGCTTGGTCTGCGGCGCACGGCCCATGATGTTTTTCATCATGTCCCCGAAGTTCAGCGCGGCCCCCGGCGGCATTCCCGGCATCTCGGGACCGGATGACGCTGCCGGATCGGGCGTGATGGCGATCTCGATTTCCTTGTCGTCCAACGTGCCGCCGCGCAGCAGCTTGCGAAAATGCGAGCGCGTATCGGCAGAGGACGCCTCTCCAGCCAGAACGCTCACCAGACGCTCCTCAGCCGCACTCTCGGCGCGCGGACGCACATCGCGACGGCGCTGATCGCGCAGCATGGTGATGGCGACCTCAACCAGATCGCGCACGATGCTCTCCACATCGCGCCCGACATAGCCCACTTCCGTGAACTTGGTGGCTTCCACCTTCAGGAACGGTGCCTGCGCCAACTTGGCTAATCTGCGCGCGATCTCGGTCTTGCCGCAGCCGGTCGGACCGATCATGAGGATGTTCTTGGGAACGACTTCCTCGCGCAGACCTTCGGGCAACTGCGCCCGCCGCCAGCGGTTACGCAACGCGATGGCCACCGCGCGCTTGGCGTCGGTCTGACCAATGATGAAGCGGTCGAGTTCCGCCACCGTCTCGGACGGCGAGAAATGAATGATGCTCATGATATCACTCACCCTTCGTCTCGGACTCGCCGATGACTTCCAGCGTGACCGAGTGGTTGGTGTACACACAGATATCGCCCGCGATCCGCATCGCCCGCTTGGCAACCTCACTGGCCGAAAGCCCCTCGATCGGCAGCAGGGCACGCGCGGCGGACAGCGCAAAATTGCCGCCCGAACCGATTGCGATAATGCCGTCTTCGGGTTCCAGCACGTCACCGTTGCCTGTCACGGTGTAGGAATGATCCTTGTCCGCCACAATGAGCATGGCTTCCAGCCGCCGCAGATAACGATCCGTGCGCCAGTCCTTGGCCAGTTCCACGCAGGCGCGCTCAAGCTGGTTGGGGAAGCGCTCCAGCTTGGCTTCCAGCCGCTCCAGCAACGTGAAAGCGTCCGCCGTGGCGCCTGCGAACCCGGCCAGAATGTTCCGCTTCGCGCCGATGCGGCGCACCTTGCGCGCATTGCCCTTGATGACGGTCGGGCCGAGGGACACCTGCCCATCACCGGCCATGGCCACCTCTCCGTCCCGACGGACGCAGAGAATGGTGGTGCCGTGCCACCCGACAGGATCGTGCTGCGAAGTCTGGTATGTATTCATGGTCATGAGAAATAGGCACTTTGTCGCCGATCACAAGAGGCGCACCTTCCTCCCCCCGCTGGCATCAGCCCCCGGACGCAAGACAGGACCCGACCGGGTATGAACACCCCCGCACCCCAGAACAGGCCGCCCAATGGCTCCCCCTCTTTCCTGCGCGATGTGGTGGCTGGGCTGACGCTCGCCTCCGTCAATATTCCGCAGGTGCTGGGATACACCCGCATAGCCGCCATGCCCGCGGTGACCGGACTCTACACGGCCCTTCTGCCCCCGCTGGCCTTCGCGCTGCTCGGCTCCTCGCGCCATCTGGTCGTCGCAGCCGATTCCGCAACGGCCGCCATTCTCTCGGGAGGTCTTGCCCCATTGGCCGAGCCGGGATCGCCGCATTACGTGGCCATGGTCGGTGTCGTGACGCTGCTATGTGCGGCCTTCCTTCTTGTGGGCCGGATATTTCGTCTGGGGTTCCTTGCAGATTTTCTGTCTCTAACCGTGCTCATGGGCTTTCTGACAGGTGTAGGTCTTCAGGTGTCGCTGACCATGCTTCCCGAAATGCTGGGGCTGCATATCACCGGCCCGACAGCCCTGATCGTGTTCGCACGGACACTGGCAGCGTTTGTGCATCTGCACCCGCTTTCCGCCTTTCTGTCTCTCGTGACCGTTCTGTGCGTGACGGGTGGCCGTCGCTTTGTGCCGGACGCCCCCATACCGCTTCTTGTCATCGTCTTCGCAATCGCCGCAAGCTGGCACTGGCATTTCGCCGGTCATGGCGTGACCGTGATCGGGCCGGTTGCAGGCGGTCTGCCAAGCCTTCATCTTCCATGGCTGTCATGGAACGAGACACTGGAATTATTGCCCGTCGCGGCTTCCTGCGTGTTCGTCATCATCGCCCAGAGCGTCGCCACCTCCCGCAGCTTCGCGACACGCTTTCATGAGCCTCTGGACGCTGACGCCGATATTCTCGGCCTCAGCGCCGCCAATCTTGCGGCAGCCATAAGTGGCGCCTTCACCGTCAACGGCAGCCCCACCCAGACCGCTATGGGTGTGCGGGCCGGCGCACGCACGCAGCGGGCACAGGTGGTCTTCTCCCTTACTGCCCTTGTGGTACTGCTCTTTCTCACGGCTCCCCTCCAGTTTCTGCCGCGCTGTGTGCTGGCCTCCATCGTGCTGGTCATCGCCATGGGCATGGTGAACATGAAGGGCATCCGAGCGCTCCGACATGAAAGCCCCGGCGAATTTCGGCTGGCCTTGATCACCGCTGCCGCCGTGGTGGCGATCAACGTGCAGCAGGGTATTTTTCTCGCCATCGCCATCTCGCTGTTCCGGCATGTGCGCCACAGCTATGAGCCGCACACCATGATCCTGCATCCACGCCCCAACGGACGAGGCTTCGAGGTCGAGCCGGCAACGCCGGGGTCCGAAAGTGAGCCGGGACTGGTGATCTACCGCTTTGGCGCGGACCTGTTTTACGCCAACAGCACCCATTTCGCTGACGATATCCGCGAGATCGTGGCACACGCTCCCTCTCCCGTGCATTGCCTCGTGCTGGATGCCAGCGCGATGACCGATATCGATTATTCGGCCGCTCAGACCATGCGGGAACTGCTGGCCGAACTCTCGGGTGAACACATCACAGTCTTTCTCGGACGGGTCAGCCCATGGCTGCGCAGCGATATGGACCGTCACGGGCTGACTGCGCTCATTGGAGCAGAGCGTATCCGCTCCACGTTGCATGAAGCCGTGGACGCCGCCGAAAAGGAATTACCTTCCCCAAGAACGGTCACTGGACACACTTCAATGACCGATCAGAACGGGCTGTAAGGCCGCAGACCGATTGCAACGCAAGAGATGTTCGAACCGGGCGCGAGCGGCTGCCCGCCGCACTCACGACGGATATCGCTGATGCGGCTGTTACGGTCCCGTACAGCGACAAGCGCCCTATGAGTGTAGGAGCGCGAAACACCCGTCATCTCGGCAATCCTGCGAATGGACGCTCCCCGCGCGGCAAGTGCTACGATCTGGCTGTCGAGAGACTCTCTGCGGTCCGGCGCAAATTTTTTCGTCATGGCGAACTTTTCCGATGAATGCTCTGTATTTTCTTCAGCGGCACTTTTCGGAGCAAAAATGATACAAAAACACAGTCACGGCCTTGTCTTTCTGCAAGGTCACGTGCCATGTTCCGGCTCCTGAAGTTCCGGGGTCGGGCCAGTTCCAACCCGGGCAGGCTGGGAGGCTCGTCTCGTGACGATTAAAACATCGTTTCCGATCATAAAATCAAGAACAAAACAGGAACATTTTAGTCTCATGTATGATATGAAAGCTGGATAATGAGACAGCCTTCTCGCCCCGTTTCTCAACGTCGCGGACGGCCACCCGGTTTGGCCGGTGGGCCGCCCCCGGACGCCTCCACCCCGCACAACAGGCTGGCGCTTGCCATTCATCGTTCAGGCAAGACGCTCAGGGACATTCGCGAGGAAACAGAAGGACAACCGGCTCTCACGACCATTCGTCGTCATCTTGACTCGGAGGGTGTCTGGAATCCCGGACTGATCGAGCGATTAGCACCTGTCTTGGGAGTCAGTGCGCAATGGCTGTTTTTCGGGGATACCGTTGAGACAAAAGAGGACAGCGAGAGCGATCTCGTCACTATTCCGTACTACAACGCTCGCGCCTCTGCCGGTTTTGGGAGCGTTTGCGATCAGGAATCTCCCACACGGATGCGTTTTCCGCGTGGCTTCGTGTCGGAAGATCTCGGCCTTCAGGCCTCTGCCGTGCTGATCGTCACGGCAGAGGGGGATTCCATGCTGCCCACCATCCGCAGCGGCGACCGATTGGTGATCGACACCCGCGAAACGGCGCGTATCGAAGGAGTTTATGCCATCGTCATGCGTGGTGCGTTGTTCGTGAAACGGGTGTCACGCACCGAGGCAGGATTTCTCGTGCAGTCGGACAACCCCATCTATCCACCCGAGACGTTTCGCGCCGAAGATACGGTGTTCGGCACACCAGTGGATGGTCACTCACTGACCATCATCGGACGCGTCGCATGGTGCCTTCACCGGGTGTGAGGGGCAGGCTTATTTTCGGCTCGGGATCAGATCCGTCACATCCGAAAGCAATGCTTCTCGCGTAAACGGCTTGGCCAGCACCCGGGCATCGGGGGGCAGGATCGCCCTATCGGCAAAGCCGGTCACGAAGATGACCGGCAGATCCGGGCGCAACGTGCCGATGCGACGGGCGCATTCATCGCCATTCATCCCGGGCATGAGCAGGTCCATCACCACCAAGCCGATATCGGGACGTGTGCGCACGAGTTCGACCGCTTGTGCGCCGCCATGGCATTCCAGAACACGGAAACCGGCCCGCGAGAGAAACCCCACGGTGACAGCCGCAACCGCCGGTTCGTCATCCACGACAAGGATGCTCCGCAGATACTCATCGGGCTTGCGGGCGACGACTGGCTCCTTCACCGGAGCGTTTGAAGAGACGACCGCGGGCAGCCACAGTTCGATGGACGTGCCTTTCCCGGGCGTGCTGGACACACACACATCGCCCCCATTGCGCTGCACGAACCCATAAACCATCGGCAGTCCCAGACCGATGCCCGAGCCAACGGTCTTTGTGGTGAAGAACGGCTCAAAAATACGGGACTGCACCTCCTCCGACATCCCCACGCCGTGATCGGTCACGGAGACCACTACATAAGTGCCAGCGGGAAGCGGTCGCCCGGAACGGCCAACCACGCGCTTTTCGGTCTTTTTATCCGACAGAACGGCCGCGTGCGCTGAAATGGTGATGTCACCGCCCTGCGGCTGGGCGTCACGCGCATTGAGACACAGATTGACCAACGCCACTTCCAGCAATGAGGGATCGGTCGAGGCCCGTGGCAATGGTGTCTCGGGCAATTTCAGATGCACCGGAGTGGCGCGGCTACCTCCGCCGCCGATGCTCTGGGCCAGCAGTCCCTGCATCTGCACCAGCAACTCCGGCACATCCACCGGCCTGCGGCTCAAATCGCGCGGACGACTGAAATCCAGAAGTTTCTGCGTCAGCACCGCGCCACGACGCGCCGCGTCCATCGCATTCGTGAACAGTCGCGCGACATTGGGATCGGTCGGCGGTTGCAAATCGGTGACGAGTTCGAGCGAGCCGAGAATGGCCGTAAGCAGATTGTTGAAATCATGCGCAATGCCACCGGCCAATGTGCCGATCGCCTGCATCTTGTCCGCCTGCCGGGCCCGTCGCTCCATGTCCATCAGATCGGTCACATCCTGATCGATCAGCACCGACAGGGTCTCGGGCGGCCGCGCCTCGGCTCCGTCACCCGAAAGCGCCACACGGGAAATCCTGTGCCAGCGTTCCTGCCCATCGGCATCCGGACGCGCCACCAGCATCGGCTCGCTCACTCCTGACAGCGCACTGGCGCGCTGCGTCTCCCCCGGCAGGAGTTCGGCCTCGGTATGGCCGAGACAGTTCTCCATAGGGCGGCCATAGGAAGCGGCGGCAAGACCGTTGAGCCGCGTGATGCGTCCCTGTGCGTCCGTGATGGCCAGCCCCATGGGCAAATTGTCGAACAGACTGCGCATCAAGGCCTGTTCGGTGGCCAGCGTCCGACGCATGCGGCACGCATTGGCCGCCTCGCGCACCATCGCCCGCAGGCTTCCCGGATCCCACGGCTTCGTGGCGCAGAAGGTGATGGCGCCACGGTTGAGCGCACCCGCAACCGTGTCCAGATCGGCGTAGCCTGTCAGCAGGATGGTGCCAGCGTCCGACATCTGCCGGGCCTGCGCCAGAAACACATCGCCCGTCATATCACGCATCCGCTGGTCGGAAACGATGACGGCCGTATCGGGGTGCTCCTGCAAAAGCGCAAAGGCCTCCGCCGCCGAGGTGGCGGTGAGGATGGAAAACTCGTCCTCAAGAAGATCCGTCAGCGCGACCAGTATTTCCGCCTCGTCATCCACAAGCAGAATTGTTCCCCGAGGGCCGGATGCAGAGTGGTGGGAAGGCAGTCCGGCACTCATCGAATTTCTCCTTCAGGTACGAACGGGATCATTCCGACGGACGTGCCGGGCTGGGTTATGGGAATCGCTATGGTGAAGCAGGTGCCACCCGCAGAGGAGTCAGAAACTTCGATGCTGCCGTGATGGGCCTTCACAATACCGTAAGCCGTCGCCAGCCCGAGCCCCGTCCCCTCCCCCACCGGTTTGGTGGTGAAGAACGGCTCGAACACGCGCTCACGCATCAGGGGCGGAATACCGGGGCCATTGTCGCAAATGGTGGCCACCCACATGTCCGGCTGGCCCCCTCGTCCTTCCACGCACTGTGTCCCGATCCGGATACACGGCACACGCGGATCGTCAGGCGGGAGCGCATGCAGCGCATCGGCCGCGTTGCTGATCACGTTCATGACCACCTGATGCACAAGAGCCGCCTGACAGTTCAGAACCGCAGGCCCCTGAAAATCCAGCTCAACCCGGATGCGATCCGTCAGCTTCGGCCCCAGAAGGGCCAGCACGGTGTTGATCGCGTCCGGCATGTCGATGTCCTCGAACGTGCCCTGATCCAGTCGCGAGAACCGGCGCAGACTGGACACGAGGTCGCGCATCCGGCCCAGCCCGAGCGAGGTGGCGGCCAGCCGATCCCGCCCCTTCGCCAGTACGGCCCGGGCGATCTCCACGTTTCCGGCTTCCAGTTCCGCAACAGCACGCTCAAGCGCACGCGCAACCGTATCCTCATGGGCAATCACGAAAGCCAGTGGATTGTTGAATTCATGCGCGATCCCCGCCACGAGTTCGCCCAGTGACGCCATCTTGGCCGACTGCACGAGCTTCGTCTGAGCGTCGATCAGCTTGCGGTTGGCGCTCGCCAGTTCATCGTTGGCCTGCTCCAGCGCATCGGCGAGCACGGTCTTGGCCCGCGCGCCCTCCATCGCTTCGTCCCGGGCGGCCCGTTCGGCCGCGCTGCGCAGGTTCTCATCAAGGATGGCCTTGCGCCGCAACAGAACCCGGACATGCAGAATGAGATTTTCAGGGGTGACATTGGAGGGAACAAGATCATCCACCCCGGCCTTGAACGCCTTGATCGCATAGGCGAGATCACCCGTCTCCTCACTTCCGAACCCAAGCAGACAGGCTGGCGTTTCCGCGCCGGAAAGCTGGGTCCGGCGCGCCCGGTCCAGCATCTGACAGAGAGCGAGAGCATCGAAGGACGATGTTGTGAGATCGACGATCACGCAATCCACGCCACCGAGCCACAGATCGGGTGTGGCCAGCGTTGTGGAAGGTGGCAGGAGCGCTTCCAGCCCATCGGTTTTCAGCAGTTCCACCACTGGAAACGTGCCGGATCGACCTTTGTCTCCCTTCTTGTGCGGCAGATGCTTCAGCAATCCATCCTGTCCCGTCACGATCGCCACTGTTGGCCGACGGAAGCGCTCCCGCAACAGAGCGTGGGGCACGCGATAGCCCCGCAGACACACGCTAATCCGCGCAAGGAGATACGCGACATCCGCCTCACGTGGCACACACGAATCCACGCCCGCGAGCAGGGCCTCGCGCACCAGATCGGGATCGTTCCCGTTCGTCAGGAGAATGACCGGCAAAGGGCGTGTCGCCCGGTTGAGACGCAGATACCGCGTCATCTGACAACCGTTCATGCCCGGCAAAATCTGGTCCGTCAGGAGAAGGGCCGGCAGGGAATGATCCAGACTGTCCAGCGCATCTTCCGCACTTGTGACGGTCTCGACGGAAAGACCGTTTTCAACAAGAACGGCGGCGAGCCCTGCCCGGCGCGTGGCGGCGTTCTCCACCAGAAGCAGCACAGCAGACGAATGGGTCATATGCAGACGGTGTCGGGGCTGCTTTCCACCGCAGGAAGCCGTGAAAGAGCCTCGGCCAGTTCGTCCGCCGTTCCAATGGCGTCCACCGCATCCATGCGCACAGCCGCTCCCGGCGCTCCCGCAAAGGGACAAAGCGAGGGATATTCCGCCAAGGTCTGACCGCCCGCCTGATGCACAAGCAGCAGCCCAGCCGCCCCCGCCGTGCCAGCGTGCCCCATCAGAACGACACAACTCTGTCGGGCTACCGGCCCGGCGAGTGAGGCCAGAAGCACGTCGAAGCTACGTGCGGCGGGATCGGCTGCCTCCTCCTGCTTGCGCACCATGCTCACCACACGCGGTCCCGGCGCCAACTGCGCCAGATCGCTTGCGGAGAGGACATGCACCACGCCTGTTGCCAGCGTCGTCCGTCCCGAAATATCCGCCACCACCACGCTCTGTCCCATCGCATCGTTCAGCCATGCCACAAAAGGGGCAAGCAGAATTGCCGGGATGGAAACCGCGAGCAGGACAGATTGTGCCGGTTTGGCCGGCATCCCGTCCAGAAGACGTAGCACAGCGCCCAGTCCACCTTCTGCCACCAGAAAACACAGCAGATCAGCGGGGCGAAATGGCGGTGCGACCTTAGGAGGAAGAGTGGATGGCTGAGCACGAGAGGGCCGGGCCGCTTGAGTAATTGCGACAATACGCTCAACCAGCGCGGGTGAGGAAAGATCGCTTGGAACACGCGACAACAGTCCCAGCGCGCCGGAACGCAGGCACTCAAACGCCAAATCCGAATCCTGCGCCCTCATGTCCGTGGCAATCAGAATGGGCGTGGGCCTGCGCACCATGATGGCGCGCGTCACCTGCAACCCGCTCATCCCCGGAAGTTCGTCA
This sequence comes from Acetobacter estunensis, assembly GCF_011516945.1. Classification (GTDB taxonomy): domain Bacteria; phylum Pseudomonadota; class Alphaproteobacteria; order Acetobacterales; family Acetobacteraceae; genus Acetobacter; species Acetobacter estunensis. Next base: position 58,839 of record NZ_WOTH01000008.1, on the reverse strand, counting down.
TGCAGAATAACGATGTCGGGGGACAATGTGGCCAAGGCGTCAAATGCGTCCTCGGCCGTTGCGACCGCTGCACAGACGTCCGTTTCAGCAGCCTGTTCCAGCTTTTGTCCAATGGCCTCCCGCACAATGGGATCGGCATCCACTACGAGCACCCGGACAGGCGGTCCTTTCTCTGCCGTCACAGGACACGCAGGCACCGGCATTGCGAAAATGCCGTCTGGGGCACTCACCATCTCTCTCCATTACAGTCTTCCGGACACCCACCGGAATTACTCCGTTCATGGAAGACGGTCCTCTTTCCACGACGGTCGAACGGAGATCATACGCTGCCTTGAGAAGAAGCGCTCCTCGCAATTTCGTGTACGAAAGCGCGGTGGTATGCCTCAGGCGAAAGCCACTGCATCCGTCATGCCATCCTCTTCCAGACGGCTCTCCAGTCCCATCACCTGTCCCAGACGCGAAAGCCGCCTGCGCACGGCATCACCCCGAACGGCCACACGCGCCGAGGTGAGATACAAACGCAGTGCGTCCGGTTCGCGTGCCAGATGCGTGCCGTCGAGAAGAACCTCTGTGCCGCCGCAGAGAGCGTAGGCAAGGCGCAGAGCCAGCCCGAGCGTCATGGCCCAGTCACGGGACTCCTCTGTCAGAAGCGCACGTGCTGGCGCCAGCCACGGCGCATCGATCTCCCCCTCATAACGCAGGGCAAGCGCCGTCGCGAGCGCCGCCCGTGCTTCATGATCGAAACCGCCACCCTGCATCCACAAAACGCGAAGAAACGTCTGCTCGGCCCGGTATTCCGGATGGTCGTGGCACCCGATATCGGACATCTGGCAGACCGCACGGCGCAGTCGCGCTTGCTGCGGCGTTTCGTCAGGGAAAAGTGGCGCAGTCCACGCCACCAGCGCTTCGGGAAGCGTGCGGCTGCGTCCCAGACGGGCGCTCATTTCCCGCGCCACAGCGTCCAGCGGATCCTCTGCTTGCAGATTTGGCGCAACGTTCAAAGCATACCAGCCTTCCCGCAGGCCATCGACACAGAAGACGATACGCTCCGGCTCCAGCCTGCGAATAAGTCGTCGCAGAACGGTTGCCGAAAACGGTACGTCATCCAGACGCTTGCGCGGCGCGTTCGGCAACTTTTCGAGCGTTTTACGGTTACAGCCAATGAGCCACGCGGTCATTTCCCGAGCCGCTGACGTATTGAGCGTGTAATAGTGCAGGATGTTCAGCGGGTAATCGGTGCGGGCCATATTCAGACGGGCCAGCGCCCGAAACGCGCCTCCCACAAGATAGAGCGTGCGCCCCTTCATGCCCTCCAGCCATTCCACGCCCGCCAGATCGGCATCGGCAATCGCCTTGGCGCGCGACAGATCGCCTTCGGCCCGGTCACTCAGACGAATGACCCCAAGCGGCAGAGTACTCGCGTCGTGGCGTCCCTCTTTGTCCAGCCGGATAACTTCCAGAGACCCGCCTCCGATATCCGCCACCAGCCCATCGGCTTCGGGAATACCGCACAGAACCCCGACAGCCGCATGATCCGCCTCCTCAATGCCGGAAAGGATGCGGATGGGCACACCGGGCATGACCTGACGCAGCATCTCCACAAATTCGGGGCCGTTCGTTGCGTCCCGCACCGCAGCGGTGGCCAGCACCTCGAACGGATCGGCATTCATTCCCCGGGCGATGGCATGGAAGCGACGCATGACATCGGCAGCCATCGCCATTCCGTCCTCGTTCAGACGACCGGTGGCCGTCAGCCCACGTCCCAGCCGCAGGACGGCCTTTTCATTGAAAATGGGTACCGGATTGCGGGATATCCCATCGAACACAACCATTCGGACGGAATTGGAACCCAGATCGACAACGGCAGAACGGGCCGGAACGTCAGCCTGCATGCAGGTTCTCCTCGGGACGGATCAATCCTGATGCACGTGGAGAATGGTGCATCCGGCGACAACCATTCCGTTTCACGCCCACCCGGAGCAATCGTGGTCCCGCCCCTATAGCGGATCGAAACCGGGAAGCCCACCGACATTCCACACTCAAGTCCGCAGCCCTGTCACTTCATGTCGTAAGAGCCTACGAGCGTATCCTACACAGAGGAGATAAACAGGCTATGCACGTTATACTTGGCGCCACTGGTCATGTTGGCAGCATGGTCGCTACTGCCCTTCTGCAAGCGGATCGCAAGGTTGGCGTCATAACGCGCGACCCGACCAAAGCTGCGGCATGGCGCGAAGGTCTTTACACACCTATTCAGACATCCCGTTGCCGTGCAGGACATGCCCAGAAAGTCGTGGCTCGGACACTATAGGCAGACGGGCTTTTCAGAAGAAGTTGCCCGTTCCTATGCCCGCATGACTGGTCTTTTTATAGACGGACGCTATGAACAACCTGCCCATCCCTGCAAAGGCCAGAACAGTCTTGCCGCCTATTTCCAGAACTCTTTTGCAAACTACTGAAGACTTTGCGGCAGCCTACTTTTTCAACAACTCAGCATGATGGTTCATATGGTCTTCAATAAAAGACTGAATGAACCAGTACGAATGATCGTACCCCGCCTGCCGCCGCAGAGTGAGCTTCTGTCCCGCCGCCTTGGCCGCTTCTTCCAGATGATGCGGCTGAAGTTCCCGTTCGAGAAACTGATCGGCCTCACCCTGATCGACAAGAATGGTGGTCGGATGAACGTGACCCGCCCGCAAAAGTTCTGTAGCATCATAGGCCGCCCAACTTGCGCGATCCGATCCGAGATAAGCTGTAAACGCCTTTTCTCCCCACGGCACGGCACTCGGATGAACGATGGGCGCGAACGCTGAAACGGACTTCCATTTCTCAGGCTCACGCAAGGCATGAACAAGCGCGCCGTGCCCCCCCATGGAATGTCCCATGATCCCCTGGCGCGCCTCATCTACCGCGAAATGACGTCCCACCAACTTGGGCAGTTCCGAGCCAACGAACGTCCCCATGCGGTAATGCGCCCGCCATGGCGCTTGCGTTGCATCGAGATAGAAACCCGCTCCGACACCCAGATCCCAGCCATCCGTCTCGCCCGGCACATTGGCGCCACGAGGTGACGTGTCACATGCCACCAACGCGATTCCATGTTGCGCGGCGAACCGCACGGCGTTGGCCTTGATGAGGAATGTTTCCTGCGTGCAGGTCAGACCCGCCAGCAGATAGAGTACGGGCACCGGCTTTTCCTTCGATGCCCCATGAGGAATGAACGCCCCGAAGGTCGTCGGAAGCCCAAGAGCCTCCGACTGTACCGTGTAGAACCCGAGTTCGCCGCCGCAGCATATATGCCGCGATGCTATGGTGAGGCTCATGCGTTCCTCCTCTTGCTGCATCCTGCCGCTCAGTATTCCACGACGGTGCGGATGCTCTCGCCTCGGGACATCATATCGAAGCCCTCGTTGATTCGCTCGAGCGGCAGCTTGTGCGTGATCAGATCATCGATATTGATCCGGTTTTCCATGTACCAGTCAACGATCTTGGGCACATCCGTGCGTCCGCGCGCGCCACCGAAAGCCGAGCCGATCCATCGACGTCCCGTCACAAGCTGGAACGGCCGCGTGCTGATTTCCTGCCCCGCTCCGGCAACCCCGATGACAGTGGAGACGCCCCAACCACGATGGGCACATTCAAGCGCCTGACGCATCAGAGTCGTGTTGCCAACACACTCAAATGTGTAGTCTGCGCCACCGTCCGTCAGTTCGATGATACGTCCCACCACGTCACCATCCGGCAAATCCTTGGGGTTGACGAAATGCGTCATGCCGAACTTGCGCGCCATTTCCTCACGCGCCGGGTTGATATCGACGCCAATGATTTTCTCCGCGCCCACGAGCTTCGCACCCTGAATGACATTCAGACCGATGCCACCCAAACCGAACACCGCGACCGTGGAGTTCGGCTCAACCTTGGCCGTGAAGATCACCGCGCCAATACCTGTGGTGACGCCGCAACCGATGTAGCAAACCTTGTCGAACGGCGCGTCCTCACGGATTTTCGCGAGCGCGATCTCGGGCAGGACCGTGAAGTTCGAGAATGTAGAGCAGCCCATATAGTGATGGATCGGCTGCCCCTTGAAGGAGAAGCGCGATGTGCCATCGGGCATCAGCCCCTTACCCTGCGTGGCGCGGATGGAGGTGCAAAGATTGGTTTTCCGCGACAGGCAGGACTTACACTCCCGGCATTCGGGCGTGTAGAGCGGGATGACGTGATCGCCGGGCTTGAGATGCTTCACGCCCGCGCCGACTTCACGCACGATGCCCGCACCTTCATGACCAAGAATGGCAGGGAACAGCCCCTCAGGGTCCGCGCCGGAAAGTGTGAATTTGTCAGTGTGACACAGGCCGGTCGCCTTGATCTCGACGAGAACCTCTCCCTCGCGGGGGCCTTCAAGCTGGACGCGCTCGATTTCCAGAGGTTTGCCGGCCTCGAACGCTACCGCCGCAATCGTCTCCATCTCGTCTTTCCCTCACATGAAAAGTGCGTTCTCCTGAGGGGACAACGCCACACATCCCATGACCACTGACAGGAAATGACAAAAGATTCTTGTCGTTTTCCGTCACCCACCCGGCATGGCAACGCCGTGCCCCGCCGTTAAATCTTTCTGAAACGACGACGCACGGAAAATAGTTCTCCGATCAGGCTGTCTCCGCCTCCATGCAGGAGGCAGAGACAGCCACGGATCACTTCGTGGTGATCAGCATGATCTCGACGAGCATGCGCGGATCGGCCATTTTTGCCTCCACACAGGCACGAGCCGGTGCGCCGTTTTCCGGAAGCCACGCGCTCCAGACTTCATTCAGCGCCCCACGGTCGTCGATGTTCTTCAGCCAGATCTGGGCCTGAAGAATGCGGGTCTTCTCCGTGCCGTGTTCCTCAAGAAGTTCATCGAACTGGGCGAGAATGTCCTTTGTCTGCCCGGTTACATCCAAGGACAGATCGCGGGCCACCATGCCCTGCGTAAATACGAAACCATGATATTCCACGGCCTTCGAAAGCACCGGATTGGGTTCGGTGCGGATGATCTTGCTCATGCGTTCGGCTCTCTCACTGTGTTGCGACCGATGGACTCTCTACCAAACTTGGCGTCGTCCTCCCATGGGGAAGCTTAACAAGGTATGAGCGCACACCAAAGCGCCGACAAAATATTCTGGATCTGGAAAAACAACAGCACCCTATACTCTTTCATGAAAATACAATTGAAACAAAAAATACAAACTCTCCCCAATCATGCAGACAGCCTTATTACATATTTGCATTTCAAATATACATCATATTTAAAATGCAAATTTTAATTTTCATAAACGCAATTGCATTGAAAACTAAACGTAAATGAATTTACGTATAAAATTTCCAAAACAAACACCATTATTTTTTCAATATACGTAATTTTTTATGAAATTAATACATGAAACTTTATACTGAAATGCAAATTTCATCAAATTTCTTGACGCGATATGTGCTCAAGGATTACACAATCAAATGCCTTCATTTCAAGAGACCGAAAAAAGCCTCAGGTCAGCACACGCTCTGTGCGTAACGATACATCGCACCATCTATCTTCCGGACCGCAACGACGATAGACAATTTTCTGTTCTGCCTGCAGGAAGGAACAGACCAGACCACCAGAGTCCGGACGAACCAAAGAAGATGAATAAAAACAATAACAATACTCTTCCGATGTACGATTTTTCCACGGCAAGGACACGGCACTGATGAAGAGCTTTTCTTTTCGTGACGCGTCTCCAAGCCTTGACGGCATACGACGCTCCCGAGCGGCTTCTGTCCTGCCACCCGGCTTGCGGACCACTACCTGCGCTACGCTTTTCGCGCTGGCCTGTATTGGTGGCAGCGAACAGGCACAGGCCGCCGCATCAGAGACCGATGATGGCGTCGTGCATCTCGCTCCCGCACCCGGAGCACCACAGGCCGCCAAGGGCACACACATCAACAAGACATCTCCCCGGCGCTCCAGCGATTCGGACGATGAATATGTGTCGGAACCGGCCATGCTGGATGAAGAGCAGCCGATTGAGCCGCTCTATCACGCCATTCCCGGATTTCTTGAGTCGCCTTATGGACCGCCTTCCTTCGGCTCGCCCTATGGCACACATCACCTTCTGGGTGACTGGGGTGGCATTCAGCCATGGCTGCAGAAACGCGGGCTGTATCTGGCGATCAATGACTACGAAAGTCTCTCCGGTAACCCGATTGGCGGCAAGACGCATGCCGTAACGGATGCTGGTCAGACCGGCGTGACGCTCGATGTTGACTGGCACAAGCTCCTTGACGGCGGTGAATGGTCGAAAAACCTGTGGCTGCACATGCTGGCCGTAAATGGGCACGGACGGAATCTCAGTGCACTCATGGGCGACAATGCCAATCAGGTGCAGCAGATCTATGGTGCACGTGGCAATGTGGTGGCGCATCTGGTCTGGATGTATTTTGAAAAGTCGTGGCTGGACAACCGGATCGACTGGTCCGTGGGCGTCATGCCCCCCGGGACGTTCTTCAACAACTCACCCTGGGGTTGCGCCTTCATGAATGTGTGGATGTGCGGCAACACCACTCCGACGAAATATGTTGCCGGTGGCCGTGACTGGCCATCAGGCAATATCGGCACCGTGCTGCGCGTGATGCCCCGTCGCGATTTCTACATCATGGGCGGTCTTTTTGCCGTGTCGCCACATTCCTACAACGGTGGCATTTCCGGCTGGGCACTGGCGCAGGATGGGCTGGGCAAGTTGTCCGGTCATCTTGAATTTGGATGGATTCCCGAGTTTGGTCCCAATCACCTGATTGGCCACTACAAGGTTGGCGCGCTGTACGACAACTCGAAATACAATGACCTGTATTCCGATATTCATGGACACCCATGGGTCGTCACCGGCCTGCCCGCCCGTAAGCAGAGCGGCCAGACCTCCATGTGGGCGATGGTCGATCAGATGTTCATCCGTCACGGCGAAGGCCCGATGAACGGCCTGATGCTCGGCTTGCAGTACAGTTACGCCTCAGGCCAAACGTCCGCTATGAAGCAACGCTTTGCCGTGTCTGTTCTCGACACCGGTTATTACTGGAACCGGCCTCATGACATGTTTGGCTTCACCTTCCAGTGGGCGGATTTCAGTAAGTCGGCCATCCGTCAGCAGAGAGCTTCTCTCGCTTACGACCTGCCATTTCAGGGAGCCAATTTTGGCGTGCCTTACGGTGTGCAGTCACACGAGAACATCTACGAGTTCTTCTACACAGCCCAGATCGTGCCGGGTCTCTCGATCCAGCCGGACTTCCAATACATAAACAGGCTTGGTGGAACGAAGGTGTTCAAGGACGCTGCCGTCTTCAGCATGGCTTTCAGCGCCACCCTCTGATCTTTTCCCTATTTCCACTTTATTCTTTATGGAAATAGGGAAATTTCAACTTTCCACGATATCCAGACCAATATCCAGCGCCGTCACGTTCTGCGTGAGCCAACCCAGCGAGATCACATCCACACCTGTTTCCGTCACTGCGCGGACTGTGTGAGGCGTGATCCCGCCGGACGCTTCCGTGATGGCCCGCCCACCGATCAGTTGCACGGCTTCGCGAAGGTGTTCGACCGTCATGTTGTCGAGCAGAAACGCATCCACGCCACCATGCGCCAAAGCCACTTCAAGCTGCTCCAGCGTGTCCACCTCCAATTCCACCTTCATCAGATGTCCCGCGCGCAGACGAGCAGCATTCACTGCCGCGACGACGCTGCCGCCACACAAGGCGATGTGGTTGTCCTTGATGAGAATGGCATCATCCAGCCGATAGCGGTGATTGGAGCCGCCTCCTGCCAACACAGCATATTTCTGTGCCGCGCGCAGTCCGGGCAAAGTCTTTCGCGTGCAGCACACCTGCACACCTGTCCCTTCCACCAGATCGACAATGCTGCGCGTGGTCGATGCAATTCCACTGAGATGGCATAAAAGGTTAAGCGCCGTGCGCTCACCGCCCAGAACCGCGCGAGCCGGTCCCTGCACGATCGCCAGCACATCCCCCGCCTCGATCCTGTCACCATCTTTGATCCCGATCTCAAAACGCACGAAGGGATTGAGCAACACAAATGCCAGACGAGCGGCAGACAGCCCAGCAACCATTCCCGCCTGCCGGGCGACAAACCGCGCTTCCACGGCCCTGTCAGCGCATCCCAACGCCTCTGTCGTGACGTCCCCGCCGATGCCAAAATCCTCCAGCAACGCACGACGAACGATCGGCTCCCACATGACATCGGGAAGATAAGGCACTCTCATCTCCGTTCTCCTTCCCTGCATTCAGACAGCCAGCATTCGCTCGACAGATCGACGGGCTGGTGCTTGCAATTCAGCCGGGATCAGGACCTCGGTCTGAAGTGTCTCCAGCGCCGCGCGGATACGGGAAAGCGTGATGCGTTTCATGTGCGGACACAGATTGCACGGACGCACAAAGCGCGTTTCCGGATAGAGCGCGCTCAGATTGTCGCTCATGGAACATTCTGTTACCAATAGGACTTTTTCCGGACGCTTCTCCGCCACATATGCAATCATCTGCGCGGTCGATCCTGAGAAATCCGCTTCCGCCACCACCTCAGGAGGGCATTCGGGGTGCGCGATGACTCTCACCCCGCGATGAAGGCGACGATATTGCCGGATTTCATCCGGTGTGAAGCGCTCATGCACTTCACAACGCGCGGGCCAAGTAATCATCTCGATCCCTGTCTCGGCCTCGATATTACGGGCCAGAAATTCATCGGGAATCATAATCACACGCGGGACACCGAGACTTTCCACAACTCTGCGCGCATTTCCAGACGTGCAGCAGATGTCACTTTCGGCTTTCACCGCCGCCGTACTGTTGACATACGTCACGACGGGCACGCCGGGCCACGCCGCTTTCAATGCCCGCACATTCTCCGCTGTGATGCCTTCGGCCAGCGAACACCCCGCCCGCGCATCGGGAATGAGGACAGTCCTGTCCGGGTTGAGCAGCTTCACTGTCTCGGCCATGAAGTGGACACCCGCCATGACAATGACCTCGGCATCCAGCCCCCTCGCCTCCCGCGCCAGAGCGAGACTGTCACCACGAATATCCGCCACACCATGGAATATTTCCGGCGTCTGGTAATTATGCGCGAGGATCACGGCATTACGCTCACGCTTGAGACGCAGGATCGCCTCGACCTCCTCGGCAAACATCCGCTCCCAGTCCGCACGGGCCATCAGGCCGGCAACCGGTGCAAAGAGTGTGTCCCGCGATGGCAGTTCGAGCGTGGCCATAAGTGAAGTCCTCTATATGCTCATTTTGAGCATATAGAGGACACGCAACCGAATACAAGCCACTCTCACCCCACGTCCGCGTGAGGCTCCCTTCAGATCAATGAGGGCAAAGGCAGACGCGCTCCCGTCAGGTAGCACTCCTGTACATGATCGCGCCGGAAACGATACAATCGCGCGGGCCGACCGTGACCATTGGAATCCAGCGAGTCCGTTTCCTCCACCAGTTGCTGCCCCAGCAGCAACCGCCGGAAGTTCTGTTTGTGCATCGGACGTCCCGCCAGTGCCTCCACGGCCTGCTGCACGGCAAAAAGCGTGAACCGTTCGGGAAGAAGATCGAACACGGCAGGCGTGTAGCGTATTTTTGCCCGAATACGCGAAAGCGCCGTGGCGAGGATACGCCGCTGATCGTGCTCCATAGCTCTACCGATCGCATTCTCCCCCACTCCGTCAGGTGATTCCGGCACAAGCCCCGCCTGCCACATCAGTTCATAGCGCTGGAGTACGAGTTCGTCGTTCCATTCATGCCCTTCCAGACCGAACGCCACAGCGCATCGCGTCCTCTGCGTGGCATCGTTCAATGCCCACGCCATCATGCGACGCGCGATGCTGCCCACCTGATGTGCCTCCCCCTCCTTCCGTCGATCTTCCCATGGAAAATATTCATATATGGACAGCCAGTTTCGCGGATCGACAGAGGGATGCAGCAACGCCAGATAGGAAATCCGCACAAGCCGCGTGATGTCCCCGACGGAAAGTGTATCGGCAAATGTGTAGAGTTGCTCCGTATGACCCAGCCGATAACCGGTCAGGCTCTCCACCCAATGTCGCATACCGCGCTGAAGGGAAGCATGATCCGTTCGCAACGATCCAGACGGAAGCGCCTCTCCCGCGCGCACAGTCAGAACGCCGGGGGTGAGTTCGCCTTCTCCTATTGCTTCCAGATCGAATACCACCGCCACAAGCTCCGCATTGCACAGGCTTGGGGCTTCTGGAGCGAGGCACTTGCTGCTCATCTGCGCGTTGCGTCCAACCGGTTGGAACGCGTGATCTGCTTCACAGGTAACACAACGGCAAAACCGGTCACATCGACACGAAATCCATCACACTCATGGAAAGAAAGATGCGTGACGGTCGGCTCTCGGGTCATTCATAGGTCCTGATGAAAACGGATCTGGCCCGGACGGATCGGACCAGATCGAAATGACTTTATTTCGTTGTATAGCCGCCATTCACCAGAATCGTCTGCCCCGTCATCCACCAACCTTCGGACACGAGCAGACGCACAAACGGCACCACATCCTCAATATCCGTCAGCCCCGTCTTGCTGAATGCCGAAAGTGCGGCAGCCGTCTTGTGATAGGCCACGGCCTCCGGCGCTTCCTGACCGTAAAAGAACGGCGTGTCCATCGGTCCCGGACCAATGGCGTTCACAGAAATGCCACGCGCACCGAACTCCTTGGATGCAGCGCGAGTAAAATGTTCGACGGCCGCCTTTGATCCAGCATAAGTCGAGTAAAACGGCGTATAGGCACCGAGCAGCGACGTGACCAGCGTCAGCAGCTTGCCATTGTCGTTGAGATGACGGCCCGCTTCCTTGATGAAGAAAAACGCAGCTTTTGCGTTCACATCCATCATGCTGTCGAACTCAGCTTCCTCAGTTTCGAGGATCGGCTTTTTCAGCACCTTGCCCACGGTGTTGATGGCGATATCGGGTTTACCAACAGACGCAATGCACTCTTCGAACAGTTTCGCGTTTGCTGCGGCCGTTGTCAGGTCTCCCTGAAAGGCTGCGGCCTTCACACCCTGTTTTGTAAGTTCTGCAACAAGAGCCTTCGCGTCAGGAGCCGTCGCATCGCTGTTGTAATGAATAGCAATCCCCGCCACGCCATGCGCCGCAAGATCACGTGCGATCACTCCCCCAAGGTTCTTAGCACCACCTGCGATAAGAGCCGTTTTTCCTTTCAGACTATGATCCACCATGTGCCGTCTCCCTGATTGATCTGGATAACCGCACCCTAGCGTTCGACAACTCTCGAAAAATCATCCATTTCTTGACAACATTGGTCGTGAATTACGAACAATTGGAGCATTGCCATGGACCGGATTGATCTTTTTCGCGTGTTCCTGCGTGTGGCGGAAACCTCCAGCTTTTCACAGGCGGCCATATCCCTGAACCTGCCCCGTTCCTCCGTTTCCACCGCCATACAGGAACTGGAAGCACGGGTGGGCGCGCGGCTTTTTGCCCGTACAACGCGCAAGGTTGCCCTCACAACGGATGGGCGACTGTTTCACGGTCATGCGCTCCGTGTCGTGAGCGATATGGAGGAAGCCGAAGGGCTGTTTCGGCACACCCCTGAAGACGCACGGGGTTTGATACGGGTGGACATGCCCGGACGCATCGGACGCCTGATCGTGGCCCCGGCCCTCCCCGGCTTTCTCGACCGCCATCCGGGGATCGATGTCATGCTCGGCGTGACCGACCGGGCGATGGATCTGGTTGAAAAAGGGGTAGACTGCGCCCTGCGCGTCGGCGCTCTTGCCGATTCACGGCTGATCGGACGCCTGATCGGACGACTTGAGATCATCAACGTCGCCAGTCCGTCCTATCTTGCACGGCACGGAACGCCAATGTCTCCACAGGATCTGAGCGAGCATTTCGCCGTGCCTTATGCTTCCCCCACCACCGGGCGCATCGAAGACTGGGAATGGGAAGAAGATGGCGCGGTGCGCACACAAACCTTACGCAGTCGCGTAAGGGTCAACAGTGCGGAAGCCCAGATTGCCTGCTGCGTGGCGGGATTGGGCCTGATCCAGATTCCCGCCTACGATGTAAGACCACAGCTTGAACGTGGTGAACTTGTGGAAATACTTCCCGATTGGCGGGCCGAGTCACTTCCGCTCACCCTGCTCTATCCTGAACGACGCCATGCCTCCGTACGACTGCGGGTTTTCACGGACTGGCTGGTGCCACTTATTGCCCACCATATTCGGCACCCACCTCCCTTCGTTTAGGAAGGAGCCCCCGCTTCGTCGCGCGCGACTGCCTAAAATCCTGCAATACGAGGCAAGCCTGCCTCACGGCCTCAGGCACCCGCGCCGCCGGCACAGGACGCGCAAACAAAAAGCCCTGACATTCCGTGCAACCCAGATCGTCCAGCACTCTCAACTGATCGACCGTTTCCACCCCTTCCGCCACAACAGAAAGATGAATCCCCTGCGCAAGACCGATAAGGCCAGAGGTAATGGCCAGATCGCGCGCATCGTCCTTGATATTGGCAATAAAACTACGATCGATCTTGATATGGCTCAGCGGCAGTTCGCGCAGGTGGCTGATGGAAGCGTAGCCGGTTCCAAAATCATCGAAAGCGACGGGAAAGCCAGCCCGCGCGATTCGGTCTATCTCCCGACGAACACGGTCCGAGCGACCTGCGCCCAGAAAGATGGTCTCCGTGATTTCAATCTTCACTTTCTCACGCGCCACCGCATATTCGCGGGTCAGTCGGCATAACTCGTCAGCCAGTCCGTCCGCGCCGAAATCCGCCACACAGAGATTAAGCGCCACACCGCCGTCGTAGAGACCATTTTCTGACCATTCGGCCAGATCCCGCACCACCGTTTCCCGCACCAGACGCCCCAGTTCCACGCCCATCTGAAAATCGCTGAACACATCGGAAAAAGCCACGGGCGTCAGCAACCCCAATTGCGGATGATGCCAGCGCAATAGTGCCTCACAGAACGTGACGCATCCTTTCGTAAGATCGATGACGGGTTGGTAATACAACTCGAACTCACCGCGCTCGATCGCCAGCCGCGCCTGCCCCATCAGCATCTGATGCTGGCGGGCACGGCTTCTCAGGCTAGGAGTAAACGCCACGATCCGTTCGCCACCCTCCTGCTTGGCTTGAAGAAGCGCAAGATCGGCGTCCTTGAGAGACTGCTGCACGGCCGCAACCGTGCGGTTGATGTGGGTGTAACCGATACCAGCCGAAACGGAGACACCGGTTTCCCCAATCAGCACCGGACGCTCAATCAGGGCGAGCATTCGCTTGAGGCAGGCTTCGATTTTCCCCGGCGGACAGGAGTCCTCAAGAATGACTGCGAACTCATCCCCGCCCAGCCGTCCAATAATCGCATCCTGACCCGCAAACTGCCTCAGCCGTTCCACGATCTCGACCAGAACCGTATCTCCGGCATCATGGCCGTAAATGTCATTGACCTCCTTGAAACCGTCGAGGTCGATCATCACCATCGTCCGCTCGCTCCCCGAGACGGTGATCTGGCGCGTTTCCTCCATCAAGCTTTCGGCAAACCCGATACGATTCAGCGCGTCCACAAGTGGATCACGTCGAGCGAGTTGCTTCATTTTGTTGCGCGCATCCACCAAAGGCGTCACATCGAAACGATAGGCGATATAGGACTGGATACGGCCCGCCTCATCCATGCGTGGAATGATGGTGGTCGCCACCCAGTAAAGCGCGCCACTTTTTGCGCGATTGCAGATCTTGCCGCGCCAGATCTGACCGTGGCTGATCGTGTTGTAGAGGCTCCGGAAAAAGGCCGGGCTATGGTAACCGGAGTTGAGGATGCGGTGGGTATTGCCGATCAACTCGTGCCGATTATACCCGCTGATATGGCAAAACCGGTCGTTCACGTGCGTGATGACGCCCTTGGCATCCGTGATAGCCACGATGAGCACTTCATCAATGGCTGACCAGAGAAAATCTATGTCCTGTGCTTCCGTATCGCCGTCAGGAATACGAACCGTTTGCTCACGCATGGCAACGTCTATCCCTTAGATGCAGAACAGGCTTAACTGATAGTATTTCGTTAAGAAAAGATGGGCCAAGCTTATGAAATATTTTCAAAATCCTCCACAAGCCATGCGGTCGGTTCTTCCGCTGCCGCGTCATACCATTCCCGCACAAGAGGATGCCGCCTGATCGCCTGTGCATAGGCCTGCGCCTTGGGCGAAAGCGCGACGCCATAACTCAGGAACCGTGCCACCACAGGAGCGAACGCGACATCCGCGTTGGTCAGATCCCACCCGAAGAAGTAATCGCCCTCTCCTCCGAACAGATCCCGCGTTTCCACCCATAATGCATCGATCCGCGCGATGTCTTTTGCCGCGGCATCGGAAATCCCACCTGCCAGTGGCCGGTTTTCGCGTCCGAGATTCATCGGCATGGAAGAACGGACACCCTGAAAACCCGCATGCATCTCCGCTGAGATAGACCGTGCATGAGCGCGTTCAACCGGGTCGGTCGGCCAGAGCGCGGGTTCGATCTCCGCGCAGTATTCCGCAATGGCCATGCTGTCCCACACGCGGACGTTCCAATGCTCCAGATACGGCACCTTGCCACTGGGTGAGAGCGCGGAAATGCGGGTTGCGCTGTCGGCCTTGCGCAATGGAACAACTTCTTCCGTCACATCAAGACCTGCCAGACGCACGGAAAGCCAGCCCCGCAGGGACCACGAGGAATAACGCCGGTTTCCAAGCACCAGCCGACCATCGGGCATGGAATTCTCCCTGAAAATAATGGGGCACTCTAACGGAACGAGGTGAGCACCCCAAGCCTACCCGAAAGACATTTCACATTTGTGTGACAGAACATGTAGAGATGCGTCAAAAGCCGTGGCATGAGGAGCCATGCCTTTGCTGCCAACGCATCTTTTCCATCGCTGTTTCAGATGCCTGAGCATCGATCCCGCCTCCATGCGCTGGCTGTTCGCTCCCCGTCTCGCGGCGCTGGGCTTCTCCCTGCGCACGACCCTGGCGTCTCTTCTGGCACTGGCCATCGCCTTCTGGATGGAACTGGGGCAGCCGCAATGGGCCGCAATGACCGCATGGATCGTGGCTCAGGGCACACGTGGCGAAAGCATTTCCAAGGGCTACTGGCGCGTGATCGGCACGCTGGCTGGAATCACATCCGCCGTGGCACTCGTGGCCATGACGCCGCAGCAACCTTGGCTGTTCTTTCCGCTTCTGGCCACGTGGGTCGGGCTATGCACGGCCTGTGGCACACTGGTTCATAATTTCCGCAGCTACGCTTTCGTCCTGACAGCCTACACCTGCGCCATCGTCGCCATTTCGGCAGTGGATGCGCAGGATCAGGTGTTCGACATCGCCGTCGCACGCGGCACTTACATCCTGCTTGGCGTCATGTGCGAAATGGTGGTGGCGATGATTTTCGTGCCGAATGTGCCTGAGAGGGCGCGTAAGGCCATCCACGAACAACTCGACCGTATCATTGCCCAGTCGGTGGAAGCCGTGCGCGATATCCTGATGGGACGCTCTCCTCCGGAAAGTGACATCCATCAAATCCTTTCCATGGCGATTGCTCTGAATGACCGCATGGAATTCAGCGCCATCGAGACTGGGCGAGGTGAACCGGCGGTCCGCAATGCCCGCGGTACCCTTGGACAGATCGCCCGCTTCACGTCGCGTGGCGTCGGCATGCGCAGTCGTCTCGTGGCCACTGGCCATGTGCCTCAGGGTTTGTCCGCCTCCCTGCTGAATGCCGTAACCGACATGCTGGGCCGCCTGCCCGCCTGCCTTTCCGATCCCGCTTCCCTTATACGGCTACGGCAGGACGTGAGCGCCTTGAAACTGCGCTGCCATGCCGACGTGGAACGCACTCTGACAATCGAAAGCGCACTGATCGTACCACAGGAGAACCTGTCACCGGTGCTCCGTGACCGGGTTATCCTGCAAGGAACGGGGCTGCTTCTGGACGAACTGGCTCATCTTCTTGCCTGTTATGTGGGCGACCCGGTTGAAGCGATCGTCTCCGCCCAATCCCGGCTGGTGCGCCCGCCCAACTGGCGCGCAACATGGGCCAACGGCGTGCGATCCGGGCTTGCCGTGCTCGTCGGGGCCATGATCTGGGAGATCACGGCTTGGCCACAGGGCGCGATGTTCGACATGTTTGTCGCCGTGGTGTGCGCCCGGTTTGCGTCCTTCAGCAACACGGTACTGGCCAGCCGGACATTTCTCTATGGCGCGGTGTGGGCAGTGGCTCTCTCCATTGTCCCTGTCTTTCTCGTCATGCCCATCACTTCCGACTATCCGGTGCTCTGCCTTGCTATCAGCATCCCGATGGTGATCGGCGGTCTTGCCAACCGCAACCCGGCGACGGCCGCCATGGCTGCCTCCTTCGTCAATTTCTTTCCTTATATGATCGGCCCCGAAAACCACGGACGCATCGACGAGATCCAGTGGCTCAACACCAGCCTTCCCCTGCTGTGCGGCCTGGGTTTTGGCGTTCTGATTTTCCGGCATGTCCTGCCCTTCAGCCTATCGTCCTTTCTCTCGGCATTCGTTCATTCCAGCAAACGGATGCTGAATCGCATCAGTCGTTCCGACATGCGCGTCGAAGAACCGGTGTGGGTCGGCCTGCTGGTGGAAAATATGGAAATTCTCATTGCAAATGGAGGCCGCATTGCCGGGCAACTGATGAACGACCTGCTGCGCGGTGCTTTTTCCCTGATGACACTGGGCCGCAATCTCATGCAGGCGCGCCGTATGACGGCCGATCCTGATCTTCCGGCCGATGCGCGGGCCACAATGGAGACGATGTTCGCAACCCTGGCGCGTCATCCGGCCGCGATGGATGACATGCGGGCAACCGTAACCCACGCTCTGAGTCGCCTGATGACGCTGGAAAGAGAAGAACCCGATGCCGCACGTGCGAAGATCACCATGATTATCGGCTGCCTGATGATCGTCGCGACCGAACTGGGGCACTCCAACACGCTGATCGACTATCGCAAGGCGATTGAAGACGCCGTCACCTGACAACCTCTCTGCATAAAACTTTTTTTAACATGCCTCTCCAATACTCCTAATGACGAGATGCGTACATTTGCCTCGAATGCGGCACCTCATTTTGTAGCGGAAACAGGAGAACAGAGTGGACGGGGCTGCCCATCAGCCAATATGTGACGCGCCTTCCTGTGCGATCACCGAATGGAGCACCATTCTCCGGCAGATTGAGCCTTCTCTCCGTCTGGAAATCTCCCATCTTATCAGGGAATACGCAGAGCATTGTGCGGAAGCGTTCTACACCGCTCTTCTCGATGACGAGGCGGCCTCCGCCTTTCTCTCCACTCAGATTGTCCGAGACCAGCTCGGCCACGCCCTGAAGATGTGGCTGACGGCGCTTTTTTCGCTTCATCCTCCTGATCCGGCCGCTCTGATCGCGCTTCAGAAACGGGTGGGGGCGGTGCATGCCCGCATCCGTGTGCCCATGCGTCTGGTCCTGCATGGCGCACGCATCCTGAAGGACATGTTGCGTCCCCTGCTGTTCGAGAAGTTCACCTTGCAGACCGACCTGCTCGCTGTCGTGCGGCATGTGGACAACATGATCGACATGGCGATGGAGATCATGGGGGGAGAATTTGTGGAGGATTTCCGCAAGGAAATCGCCACGGACGAAGCCTGTCGGCTCGTCACACTCGGCCAGGATCTGGCAGTGGAGAAAGAAGCCCAGAGAGCCGCGTTGCTCGATTGGGGACACAAGATCCTTCTGTCGATCTGCTGCGCTCATCCCCCACCACTGCCCACTCTTGGAAAATCAGGTTTCGGGCTTTGGCTGGCCCACAAGGGCACGCCTCTTTTTGGAAAAATGCCGGGGTTTTCTAAGGTTCACGAATTGATCGACCAACTCGATCATCACCTTCTGCCCCGGATCGAAAAGCTTTTTCCCGTCCCTCCAGCAGAAATCCAGAATCTGCAGGAAATCCAACAGGAAATCGGTTTTCTCCTGAACAATATGTTCACGGAAAATGAACTGATAGCCGGCGGACGCGACCCCCTCACTTCCACCCTCAGTCGTCGCTTTCTTCCCAGCATTCTTTCGCGCGAAGTCACGCTCGCGCTGAGAAACAATCTTCCCCTGACCGTGCTGCTGGTGGATATTGATCACTTTCGCCTCATCAATGACCGCTTCGGTCATGCTCAGGGTGATTCGATCCTGCGTAGCGTGTCGGAAATCATCAGCGGACTATGTCGTCCCGGAGACTTCGTTTTCCGACATGGGGGAGAGGAATTTCTTGTCGTGCTCGTGGAAACGGACGAGCGCGAAGCGAGCAGCGTGGCAGAACACATCCGCAGCGAAGTTTTCCACAAACCCTTGATGGGGGCAACGAAAGTCACGGTTTCCATCGGCCTCGCAACTTTCGATGGTCACCCCGATTATGAACATCTGATTCATGAAGCGGATGCCGCGCTGGCGCAGGCCAAGCAGGAAGGACGCAATCGCTGCGTCATGAATGCCGAGCGAACACGAACCTGAGACTTCGTCCGCATTTGGCGTTCCGCCACGAGTGAGTCACAACATCCTCCCTGAACACTGTCCAAATAGGACAAGCTTGTGGAGATGCGTGTGCGGATCACGGTTGCGGATGTCGGGAAGATGAAAAACGATGGCGAACGCATCGCCATGGTGACAGTCTATGATTATTCATCTGCCTTGATTGCAGAGCGTGCAGGCGTTCCACTGCTTCTGGTCGGTGACTCTCTCGGCATGGTCATGCTCGGCCACGACACGACGCTGCCTGTCACGCTTGATGATATGATCCATCACGCCAGCGCCGTCATGCGGGCAAGCCGACAGGCTCTGGTCATCGCGGATCTACCATTTCTGAGCTACGCAACAATTGAGGATGCCGTGCAATCCGCCCAGCGTCTCATGCAGGAAAGTGGTGTGCAAGCCGTCAAGCTGGAAGGTGGCGCCTGCGCCGTCCCACAGATACGTCGTCTTGTCGAATTCGGTGTTCCCGTCATGGGGCATCTCGGTCTGACGCCACAGTCCCAACATCAGATCGGTCTGCGTGTGCAGGGGCGTCGGGCAGCAGAGGCTCGCAAACTTCTGGAAGATGCGCTTGCCCTACAGGAAGCTGGCGCATTCGCACTTGTGCTGGAAGTCGTCCCGGCACCACTGGCAAAAGCGGTGTCCGAACGGCTCGACATTCCCGTGATCGGCATTGGCGCGGGTGTTGAATGCGATGGGCAGGTGCAGGTCTGGCACGATGTCCTTGGACTGTTTGAAGGCCGCTCTCCCCGTCACGCCAAGCGGTTTGCGGAAATCGGTGCTGCGATGGAAGACGCCATCCGCACTTATGTGAATGAAGTCCGAAGCGGCACCTTTCCCACGGACAAACAAAGCGCGAAAATGGACGAGGACGAACTGACCGCAGCCCTGACCGCCCTTCCTCCCAAGAAGGGCTGACATCATGCAGGTATATTCCTCCATTGCCGAATTGCGCGCTGGGCGTCGTTCCTTCACGGAAAAACTTGGCTTCGTGCCCACCATGGGCTTTCTGCACGAAGGTCACCTGAGTCTCGTTCGCCGAGCGCGCACGGAATGCCACACGGTTGCTGTAAGCATTTTCGTCAATCCCACGCAATTTGCAGTTGATGAAGATCTGGACCGTTATCCTCGTGCGTTGGAACGCGATCTGGATCTGCTTCAGAAAGAAGGCGTGGCGTTCGTCTTCACCCCAACGCCACAAGAAATGTATCCGCCCGGTTTTGCCACGAGCATCGATGTGGGGCCGGTGGCGCAACCACTGGAGGGCGCGTTACGGCCCGGTCATTTTGCCGGCGTGGCGACGGTCGTGAGCAAACTCTTCAACATCGTGCAGCCGACCCATGCATATTTCGGACAAAAAGACGCCCAGCAATGCGCCGTTATTCGGCGCATGGTGCGCGATCTGGATATCCCGGTGGAGATCGTGATCGGCGATATCGTCCGCAGTGCGAACGGCCTCGCCCTTTCCAGCCGCAATGCTTATCTGAATGAGACGGAACGGTCGCGCGCCGTCATGCTATCGGCCGCCCTCAGCGCCGCCTCCACTGAGATCGCCGCAGGCGAGCGTGACCCAGTTCGCCTGCGGGCCATAATCCGCGACACACTTGCCCGCGAGCCGGCTCTTGTCGTTGACTATGTCAGTATTGCCGACCCTTTGACGATGCAGGAACTCGATCACCTCATTGATGGAGCTGTCATCTCCCTTGCCGTACGGGTGGGCGCCACAAGGCTGCTGGACAACTATGTCGTCCAGTTCTGAGTCTGTCCCCAACACCCTTGCAGGAAAATGAAACCTGCCATGCCTTGGGGGATGGAAGCCGGAAATGCGACCATGCGTTTACGACAGTCATCGAAGAAGGGAAAAAGCCTTGTTTCCATGCGGACTCCGGATCATGTCCCGGTCGTTTCTCGCATCTGCGGTGGTCGGCAGTCTGTTGAGCGGCTGCTCCGCAGCGCCGAAACCCGGCAGCTCTGAAGAACTAGCGGAACGCCAGAGCACCTTCGAGAAAGTGGACGCGAACCACGACGGACATATCTCATGGGATGAGTTTCGTGTGGGCGTCACGGCCATTCTCGAAAAGGAAAACAGTTGGCGGGCCGCCGGATTTCGCACCATGTTTCCCGGTCAGCAACAAAGCATTCTGCGCTCCAATTTCGACAAGATGGATACAGGCCACAAAGGCTATCTGGTCTTCAGCGAATGGAAGGATGAGTAACCCGGCGGAGGCGGGATTCATCTCCTGAGGAACAACTGGCCCAGCCCTGTTTCCAATGATCGGGGCACCACATTCAGTTGATTGATCATCGGCCAGATGTCGAAATTTTTGTCCTCCAGCAAGCGTCGTATCTCACCCGGTCCAACGGAGGGGCATTTCGGTAACCACGCTGTTGCGACCGCCGCTGCCATGAGCACACTACCGGGAAGAGCCAGCACGAACCGGGACGGCATACCTGCGGCACGCGCCACCAGCGCTACAAAATCGCGGTACGCCACGGCCACCGGCCCCGCGATGACCACTGCGTGCGGTCCTACCCATTGCCGGTCGATAGCTGCCAGAAGACTGGCCGTCACATCGTCCTGATGGATGGGCTGAACGAGCGCCCGTCCACCTGCAGGCAGCGGAACGACAGGCAGGCGACTCAGGAGAGCCGCCAGTCGCTGCACGTTATCCTCGCCCTGCGCTCCATAAATCATGGTGGGATGAAGAATGACGCCGTCGCGCCCCGATGCGAAAAGAGCGCGCTCTCCTTTCAGCACACCGTTTCCGTGAGCGTCCGGCCAGTGTGTGAATTTGCGCGTGCTCCCAAGACAGATGAGACGCGCAGCCTTGGGAGCCGCTGCCACCAAGGCCGGGATATTGCGGGCATGGGCCGTACAGACAATGACAGTGGCATCCGCCAATACCGACGCAAGAGCCGAGACAGGATCGGTCAAATCGGCAATCCGAGGAGCCTCCTCAAACTCGGATCCAACCGATGCATCGGGAAAAGCCGCGGCATATCGCGCACCATTGCGAATGACCGGCACAACATGCGTGCCACGTGTCGTCAGGGCGCGGCAAAGCGCCGCCCCCGAACGTCCACTGGCTCCAATGACGTGAACAACGTCCGGCACCTGATTCAGTGCTCCGCTCCAGCGGGTGGGGCTGGTGGATCAGCAGGGGCAAGCACTTCCGGATCGACCGGCTCATCCGTCGTCATGTTCGGGTCGTCGGGTTCCGTATCCGGGAGTGGACGGCTGTTCGCCCCGACGGGCGCCCGAAGCGACAGGCCAAATTTTCCGGCGATTTCCGGATGAAATGGAAGGGCTTTCAGTTCAAGCAGCGAACTCACAGGCAAGGCCGTAGAAGGCGCCAGTGTGGCGGTCAGCGGACCAGCGGAAGGGTCGTTCAGATAATGGGCAAGCTGCACGCCTGCACCATTCGCTGCCGCACCAGCGGGTGCCAGAGAGCGGCTCAGCAAAGCGACATACGCATCGGGGTCCATGCCCTGCTTGACCGCCGCGTTGCTTAACAGACGTGGCACGAGACCGGCATCACGCCACGACATATCCAGATGAGTGAACTGCTCAAGTGGCGGCAACCAACTGAGGTTCCGTGCGCCTGAAGTGAAATCGCCCGCAAGATCCAGCCGTCCCCAGTCGTGCACATGAACATCAAGCTGGGTGACATGCGTGACGGCCTGTTCGTAGTCGATGATGGCGTTCGCAACGACCGCGCCATCCACCCGGTCATGCGTGAAAAGCTGGAGAAAAGAGAGAACCGGCCACAAACGCACATGATCGAGACTGATCGTCATCCGCGCCTTCTGGTTCGCGATGGATTGATAGGCATGTCCTTTCCCCACAGCCATCAGCGGCTGTAGCGCAGGGTCCGTGGCCACCGTCTGCCCCTTGAGCAGCACGCCTTCCATTCTAAAGGATCGCGTGCCATCGCGGGGAGTCGACACATGCCCCGCCAGTTCATCCGCGAAAACCGACGCCAGATCGACACCGTCGAGAAAAGCTTCGGAGACGGCCAGTTCGCGTGTCAGAGGAGCTTCGCTTCGGGCCGTAAGCCCATGTCCGCTCACACGGGCAAAACGACCGCCACCATACTGGTCAAGATCCAGCTTCTTCGCAGCCATGGCCACCTGCCGCACGGGCAACCCAAGACTCGCATCGTGCAATTCCCCATGATCGAGCACCAACCCCGCAAGCTGATCGTCCGAAGGCGCGGGAAGCGTCAGGCCGTCGAGAGACATCCGGTGGGCTTCGAACTGCCCGTGTGGACTGCCTACGCGCAAGGTATAAGCCACCACATGATCGCAATGCAGAGGACTGTTGGCCGCCGAAGGCGAAACACCGGTTCCTCTGTCCGGTCCCAGTGTCGCGCCCACAATTTCCAGCGCGGCCGCTGAAATAGTCAGATCGCCTTCCTGAAGAACAACGTCCGTCAGACGCGCGCCGTGGCTTGCGGGCTGGGCCGTGGCCTTGCCCCATGTCAGCGTGACATCGGACGGCAGGTGGGCGCGTGCATCCTCGAGCGCTTCCACCAATTCATGATTGGCCTGACGGTGGAACCAGATCCACCCTCCCGTGCCCAAGGCTGTCGCCATGGCAAGAGCTGTAGCGGTGGCGATCGTGCGCGGTGATGGACGAGTCATGGGGTGCGTTCGGCTCTCTCAGGTCTGCCATGTGGTGCCACACCTAACAGGATGCGGGGAGCAGGACATCAGGAAAAGCTCCGCGTCTTTCGGTAGAGTGCTACAACAGCACGGTATCATGTTACCCACACCCAAAAGTCACGGAAAACATGGGAAAAATCACATTCCCGTCCTTTCATGACGCATGATTGTGCTTGACGCGTCCCTTCCGCCTGCGCATAAGGCGCCACGCGAACCGCTCAAGATTTTCGAACGGACACACGACACATGAAGACCACCCTCTCGCTCAAACCTGCGGAGGTGACGAAGAACTGGATCCTGATCGACGCCGAAGGCCTCGTTCTGGGACGTCTCGCCACCATCGTTGCGAACCGCCTGCGCGGCAAGCACAAGCCACAGTTCACCCCGCACGTTGATTGCGGCGACCATGTCGTCATCATCAACGCCGAGAAGATCAAGCTGACCGGCAACAAGGTCGGACAGAAGCTCTTCCACTATCACACCGGTTATCCCGGCGGCATCAAGACGCGCACCATCACGCAGCGTCTGACGGGCAAGAATCCCGGTCAGGTCGTGGAGAAGGCAGTCGAGCGCATGATCACGCGCGGCCCGCTCCAGCGTCAGCAGATGCGCAATCTGCACGTCTATGCCGGCAGCGAGCATCCGCACGACGGCCAGAAGCCGGTGACGCTCGATATCGCGGCTCTGAACCGCAAGAATACCGCTGCTGCCAAGGGTGAGGTCTGATTTCCATGTCTGAAACGATCGAACGTACCGGCACCCTCGCCGACCTCAAGGACGTCGCGCCACAGGTCGTCGCGTCTGAGGCCCCCGTCTATGAAGTAAAGCGCGACGCACAGGGCCGCTCCTATGCGACCGGTCGTCGTAAGGACGCCGTGGCCCGCGTGTGGATCAAGCCCGGCAAGGGTGACATCACGGTGAACGGTCGCCCGGTGGGCACCTACTTCGCCCGTCCGGTCCTGCGCATGCTGCTCACGCAGCCCTTCCTCGTGAGCGACCGCTACAACCAGTTCGACGTCATCTGCACGGTGACGGGCGGTGGTCTGTCCGGTCAGGCCGGTGCGGTCCGTCACGGCATCAGCCGTGCGCTGACGCACTACGAGCCGGGACTGCGCAGCATTCTCAAGGCTGCCGGTTTCCTCACGCGCGACTCCCGTCAGGTTGAGCGTAAGAAATACGGTAAGGCCAAGGCCCGTCGTTCGTTCCAGTTCAGCAAGCGCTGAGCCGGGACAACCCTTCCCTTTGTGGAACGGGTGCAAAAGCCGTCAGCCTTCGGGCTGGCGGCTTTTTTCATGGGAGAACGGATTGCCATGAAACAGGAAAAATTCGATGCCATCGTCATAGGCGCCGGTGCTGCCGGTCTGATGACGGCATTTACTGCCGGCCAGCAGGGCGCACGGGTTCTCGTTCTGGACCACAACAACGAACCGGGACGGAAAATCCTCATTTCAGGCGGAGGACGATGCAACTTCACCAATCGACACGTCGCGGCTGACCGTTTCCTGTCCACCAACCGACATTTCGCCCGCTCTGCCCTCGCCCGTTGCACAGCGCGTGATTTCCTCGCTCTCGTGAAGCGCCACCGTATTGCGTGGCATGAAAAAACGCTGGGGCAACTGTTCTGCGACGGTTCTGCCCGCGAGATTCTGGCCATGCTGCTGGAGGAGTGTCGTGCCGGTCACGTCACGATCCGCCTGTCCGAAACCATTCGTGACGTGCGACACGCCGATGGTTACGAAGTGCGCACTGACACAGCGACCTTTGCGTCCGAAACGCTCGTGCTGGCTTGCGGGGGGCTGTCCATCCCCAAACTTGGCGCAACAGGGCTGGCACATGACCTCGCACGCCAATTCGCCATTCCCGTCGTGCGTCCGGAACCCGGCCTTGTCCCATTACAAGCAGGTGCGGACGATCTGGAATGGATGCAATCACTCGCTGGGGTCTCCCTCCCCGTTCGTGCCCGATGCGGCAAGATCGGCTTCGATGAAGCGATACTGTTCACGCATCGCGGCCTGTCAGGACCAGCGATTCTCCAGATTTCGTCTTTCTGGAAGGAAGGGCTGCCTCTCGGCATAGACCTCCTCCCCGGCAGGGATGTCCTCACCCTCCTGAAAGACGCGCGCTCCGCTCGTCCCCGCGCACACGCCACGAGTATTCTGGGAGAATGGTTGCCACGCAGACTGGCCGAAACCATGGGACCACGTCTTCTCGGGCCGAAACCGGCGGCGGAATGGCCCGATAGAATACTGCGTCCCGCAGCACAGGCTCTCCAGAACTGGTCATTCAAACCCGCACGCACCGAGGGTTACGCCAAAGCGGAAGTCACAATTGGTGGGATCGACACGCGCG
This sequence comes from Acetobacter estunensis, assembly GCF_011516945.1. Classification (GTDB taxonomy): domain Bacteria; phylum Pseudomonadota; class Alphaproteobacteria; order Acetobacterales; family Acetobacteraceae; genus Acetobacter; species Acetobacter estunensis. The sequence continues at coordinate 33,230 of NZ_WOTH01000008.1, read as the reverse complement.
CGCTTTCTTCCCGCACGATGGAGGCCAGCACCGTTCCCGGCCTGTATGCGGTGGGTGAGGCTGTCGACGTCACGGGCTGGCTTGGCGGTTACAATTTCCATTGGGCATGGGCAAGCGGACATGCGGCAGGTGTCGCCATTGCGGAACGGACTTGCATCTCATAGCCGCTCGGGGCGTTATGGCACCGCAAAACAACCGATTATAGCCACGAGGTTGATCGCCAGATGACCACCACTTTCAAGGCGGCTCCGACCGCAAGGCGTCGCACGGCCAAGATTTTTGCCGTGCTCGCCACTCTTGGCATGGCGGCTTGTACGGGACAGGCCGGAACGCCAATTGCTCCGGGCTCCTATCCGCCGGGCACGCCACTGGGAGGCACCTGTAAAGCCGGTCTCTACACCTGCCAGTTACCGCTAGCCTCACCCGTTGGTGCGCCATGCAGTTGCCCCGGCCTTGGGGCTGCGTCCTATGGACAGGTTTACGTCAAGTAAAGTCTCTCCTGCGGCTTCCCATGCCGGATTTGCCTTTCGACTCCTTCGGCGCTACCTCCGGCATGGGACACGCGATACGGCTCCGATGATCCTGTCATCGAATAGACCGGATGCGGCATGAAGAAAGAGAGACGACCCGCATGAACTTCAGCGACGATAGCAGCCGTCCAGCCCGAGCGCCCCTTGCACGGAGCAGACGAGGCACAGGCAGCGCAGCATCGTCTCTCGCTCGGATTGGCATCTGGTCCGTTCTGTATTTCCTGTTCTACCTTGCTCAGCAGATCGCTGAACTTCTGGCGCCACTCCTGCTCATTGCCGGCATCGGGTGGAAGGCGCTTCCCCATGTCATGAATGCAGTGTCTTCAAGCGCCGGAAAAGTGGATGCGCAGGCGCATGACGTCATGTCGCATGTCTCGGATGCCATTCCCGATCAGATCATGTTCGGCACGCATCAGCTAACACCTGATGGCCTCATTACCGATGGTATTCTGCTGATGGCTCTGGCCGCTCTTGGCGCAACCCTCTCCGCCATCGCCGCCCGTTCCATGTAATCACTGCTTGAGAAGCTGTTTCAGCAATCTGCAATCACAGGGTAGACAAGGGGTTTCCTTTGATAAGGTGGCTTTGAAGGATCCGATATGGGAATATCGGGACAAAAAGCCAACGTATTCAGAGGCAGAATGCCCCCTCAGGTCAACCTGACAGGCTTTTAAAACAGTTGCTCAAAGAATGCTTGAAACGGGCTTTCTTTCAGCCCGTCAGAGCAGACGCAACGCGGGCCAAACATGGCTCAGCGCATCGAACCAATGAACGGCAGCGGCAACCACGAGAACGGCAGTCGCGCCACTCGCAATCCATGCCTTCTTCCAGAAAGCCTGACTTTCCAGAAACGAACCCCGTTCCGACTTTGTAGCCTCTGTTGTCGCCGTGCGCTGCAAGACATCCTTACGCAGACGCTCCGCCATATCCACTGCCGGCTCGACATGCCGAGCCGGTTCAACCTGCTCATCTTCGGAAGCAGATTGCGCAGCGACCTGTTCGCCGTGGTCCTCTCCCACATCCCAGATGGGCGCATGTTCGTCCTCTGGCTTTGTGACTGACGCCATTTCCTCGTCAGCTTCCGCCCGTTCCACACGATCCCATGCCGGAACCCATGATGCGCTTTCAGCCGGGGCCGGAGTTGGCTCTGCCTGAACGGAAGTCGGTTTTTCCGCTTCCGCCGCACCTGCTCCCTGTCCGCGTGCAGAACGCAGACGCGCGACAACATCGTCAATCTCGTCCGGCTGATGACTGTCCCGCTCGAAAGGAGCCGCCGCCTCTACATGGGACGAAGTCTCATCTTCCGCTCCAAGGGCCGAATGGTGCTCCACCTCTTCAAGATGCTCCAACCGCTCCGTCTCGGCCGCCAGAGTGTCCTGAAAGGCACCCTGCGTTCCGTTCTTCTCATCGGAGTGCAGGGCATGCGTATCGAGCGCTGCTTCTTCCCACATCGGGGAATGCCCGCTTGCGACCGTCTGCGCGGGTGCATAGTGGGAGGAAACGCTATGTTCCTCTTCCACGGCGTCACTCTGCGCTGCATGACGGGCAATGGCCTGATCCAGAAAACTGAACGGACGGTCGTCCTCTTCTTCTTCCGGTTCTGGAGCAGGCGCTGGCTTGGGCGCCACAGTTCGTAGAATTGGCGGCAGCGATGGCTCCGTCTTTTCTTCCTGAGGCCCGTCCTGATGCGAAGAAACACCGAAAACCGGCTCAGCCTCCTCGTCTTTGCTGTCAGACGCCTTGCCGTCATCAGGAGAAGAAACAGCCGGCTCAGCAATGGAAGAGGAAACGGGGCTTTCCGCCGCCTCTCCCGCAGGGGACGCAGCCTCTTTTTCCGGGGCGGGTGCCGCTCGGTTTTCCGAAGACACAGGAACTGCTGAGGGTCCCGCAGGCACCGACTCCACAGAAGCCGATTCGGAGCTGGCCTTTGCCTCATCGCGCAGGGCGGGCACGAGCCAGCTCGTCCCGCAACTGGCGCATTTCAATGTTCTGTCTTTTGTCAGATACGAGGCAGGAACATTGTATTTAATGCCGCAGGACGGGCAGACAATCAGCATCGGTTTCCTCTCTGGTGCTCTTGCGAGCTCTCCACCCGGCGCATGTCCGGTCCCTTGCCCGGTGGATATGTACCGAAATTTCTTCCCATTTTCTAAACGCGATCACAAGGACGCGAAAGGGGCGGAACCGTTACATGATGATCGACATCACTCATCCGCTCACGTTATGAGGGCAGCCGTGACAGCATCCCGCTCCTTCCTTCCGCGCACAGCTTTTCGGCCGCCCGCATGATACGGCTGGAAAAAGTGACATGGCAGCATGGACCATCGGCGGGACGGGAACGCGAAACCCTCGCCAATATCAGCTTTGCCGTGCCGCAGGGCGGTTTCCGGTGGCTCCTCGGTCCATCGGGCGCCGGCAAATCCTCTCTGCTCCGCCTTCTGCATCTTGAAGCGCTTCCACGATCGGGCACATGCGAACTGCTCGGCACATCCATTACACCGCATGTGAAACGCTCCGCTCTCGCGCGCCTGCGCCAACGGATCAGCATGGTGCATCAGGACTATCGCCTCATGCCCACCCTCTCCATCGCTGACAATGTGGGGCTCCCGCTGCGCCTTCAGAAACGCGATGAAGATGAAGTCGCACAGGAAGTCAGCACCCTGCTGACATGGATGGGACTGGGCGCACGCCAGTCTTCCTGTCCCGCCGAACTCTCGGGCGGCGAGCAGCAACGCACGGCCATCGCCCGCGCCGTGGTTTCCCGACCGGCCATCATTCTGGCCGACGAACCCACAAATGCGCTGGACGAGGCGCAGGCCGTGCGCGTACTCACCATGCTGCGAGAACTGACCGCCATGGGAACGACCGTGATCGTGGCCACGCATAACGATGCTCTGGTGCGCCGTTATCCGGCACCCGCGCTGCATCTCGAACACGGAAAGCTCATCGGCGATGAGTAGCCGCAAACAGGCGCGCGACGGTCTGGCTCTCGCGCATGCCCTGCCCGACCGCAGTCTGATTGCCATGGTGGCCGCCATGAGCCTTCTGGCCGCCCTCACCTTTGCCGGTGCATTCGGCGCGCGCGAGTTGTCCGCCCGCTGGGCGCGCGGCGCGGCCAATCTCATGACCGTACAGGTGCCCGATCCCGAAAAACCGGCGATTGTCCCATCAGACAGCGCGGCCGCATCGCGCGCCGACGCCGTTCTCTCACTGTTGCAGACACTGCCATCCCTGCGACGGGCGCACAGGCTGGACACACAGGAACTCGACCGACTTCTGGCACCCTGGCTCGGCAATACCGGCACGTCCGCCCTGCCGCTTCCCGCCGTGGTCGAAGTCGATCTCACGTCCGGCGCAACATTGCCGGACACATTCGTGACGACCGTGCAGAGCGAGGCGCCCGGCACGCTGATCGAACGCAACGACGACTGGCGCGAACAGCTCCATGCCATTGCCCGCAGCCTGCTTGTCTGCGCGGCACTCGCCATCACGCTGGTCGGAGGCATTGCCGCCGCCGTTATCGGCATGGCCACCCGGCTCGGGCTGGGCGCGCGACGCGATAGTCTTATCATCCTGCACGGACTTGGCGCCCCGGATGGTTACGTGGCCGGGAGGTTTGCCCGCCGGGTCGCCCTACTGGCTTTCGGTGGCGGCGCCTTAGGGACGATTCTGGCTGTTCTCCCCATCGCCGTCGTCTCCAGGCTGATGGCGCCCCTTTCCGGCGCAGCGGTGAGCCATGAAACATGGCCGTCTCTTCTGAGGGATTCCCTCCACAGCCTGACAATCGGCGGAACCTCCACAGACCTTCTGATCGGACTAGGCTGCATCCCCCTGATCATGACCATTCTGGGATGGGGCACGGCCCAGACCATTGTTCGCATCTGGCTGCGGCGTCTCCCGTGAGACGCGGTGCCTCTCTGGGAAAAGCTGCCTGCCTGCTGATGGTTGGACTCTCGACGGCTGTGGTCTGCGGCTTTGTCTGGTTCGTGATGGATGCGCAGAAAGCCATCAGCCCCATTATGAAAGCAGATGGCATTGTGGCCCTGACAGGCGGCAACGGTCGGGTGGAGACGGCGCTACGTCTCCTCAAGGACGGTCACGGACACCTGCTGCTGATTTCCGGCGTCGATCCGCACACGACGTTGCGCGATATCGCGCCCGGTATCCCATCGGCGTTGCTCGATCGCGTGACACTGGGCCAACAGGCCACCTCCACTGCGGGCAACGGCGCGGAAACCGCCGCATGGGCACGCCATAACGGATTGCACAGCCTGATCGTGGTCACGGCGGGCTACCACATGCGCCGCGCCATGCTGATGATCCACCGTGCTGCACCCGAGATCCGACTGGAAGCGCTCCCCGTCCAGCCGCCCGCGATGCAGCGCCCCTATACCCGCGCGACGTTGCGCTTGCTTGTGCTGGAATACGGCAAGTTCCTGCTCGCCCTCATCGGACCGAGTTGGGCATTTCGTCACACCGTGGACGCTGGCTGAACACGTCAGCGATAGACGAGGCCGCCATCGATCAGAATGGACTGTCCTGTCACATAGTCCGAGTCCGGCCCTGCCAGCCATGAAACGAGACCGGCAACGTCATCCGGTGTCTCGGCGCGTCCAAGCGCGATCCCCTTGACGAAACGGTCATAGGTCTCTCCCTTCGCCACGCCCGTCAACCGGGCAAATTCGGCGTCGATCTCCACCCACATGTCGGTGCCGACCACACCGGGGCAATAAGCGTTCACGGTGATTCCGTGGCTGGCATATTCCTTGGCCGCCGCCTGTGTCAGCCCGCGCACGGCGAACTTGGTCGAGGAATAGACCCCCAACATGGCGTATCCTTCATGCCCGGCAATGGAGCAGGCATTGATGATCTTGCCCTTGTGCCCGCGCTTCTGGAACCGGGCCGCCGCAAGCTGGATGCCCCACAGCGTGCCCTGAACATTGATGCGGTAGATGCGCTCCACTTCCTCCGGCATTACATCCGCCAATGGCTTGATCTGCGCGATACCGGCGTTGTTCACCATCACATTGAAACCGCCCAAAGCGCTCTCGGCATGATCTATCGCTGCTGCGACCTGCTCGCGGTCCCCGATATCGGCCACAAAGGTGGTGGCTTTGCGGCCCAGCGCCTCGATTTCCGCCGCGACATCCGCCAGGCGGTCTTCGCGGATGTCCACCAGAGCAATGTCCGCGCCATCACGCGCCAGTCTCAGGGCGATGCCCCGCCCGATCCCCTGCCCAGATCCCGTGACGAGGGCTACTTTCCCAGAAATGTCCGCCATAAGCTGCACCTTTTCGATCAGCGACAACCGACGCGCAACGTCTAAAGGCGTGAGAGAGTTCCGCTTGAGAAATGGCGGTCAGCAGGAATCGCCAACGCCCAGCAAGGCTGCGGTGCAGATCTCCCGCACAAGGCTGAGCGCCATACCGTCTTCGCGACACACGAACGCCAGCACACTGATGACGGGGGCACGGGCGGAAGAGGGCGGCGGTGCCTCCTCAGTCCAGAGAACACGGCAGTCCAGCGTGCGGCGATGAATGCCCATCTGCCTTACGACACGCCCAAACGGTTCACGGGTCTTTTCCAGACGCGCGTTCATCTGCGGAGACAGACGTGAGGGAGCATACCAATTATCGGCATGGCACAAAGACAGTCCCTGACAGGTCAGATCCACCCGACGATGCCGCAGGCGTTCGCCCGCTGGAAAAGCGCCCAGAAAGGCTTCAGGCACAGGCAGTTGGGGAACTGGCTCGACACAGGCCTGAATATGGGCCGGCGGTGTGACCAATCCCTGCTGCTCACACCATTTTTCCAACGTCCACGTGACACTGGTGGTTACACGCAGCGCGGCGGCGAGTTCCTCGACCCGTTGTCGCAACAGTTCCGTCATGGTGTATCAACCGGCCCCGACAACCTGTCGTGCCGGTTGTGCGCGAACACTCTCGCGTGTCAGCGGCAGGCCACCCCACAGATCCTTCACGGCCTCCACGATCACCACGCCCCCGCAGGCCGGCAACACCGCGCTCCCTGCCCGCTCAAGCAGATCACCGACCTTCCGACGATGAAGCGATGGAAACGGCGGCGGATAAAGTGCGGTGCCGCTCCGTTCGACATGGAACATGCACTGCGCGAGTTGCCGCCAGAGCTGACGCTGCGAGAACGGACGCCCCTGCCCAAAGGGAGTCGTGTCGCTCAGGGCCCAGACGCCGCGTCGGTTGGGCACGACCAGCAACAGTTTGCCGTCATCGCGCAAAACTCTCCAGACGGCCCGCAAAAGTTCTCCACCGGCATGCGAAGTCTCCAGCGCGTGAATCATCAGAACACGATCGAAAGACAGATCGGGAAAAGGCAAAGCGGTTTCCGACACCACACATTCGCGCCCGTAGCGTTGGTGCAACCCGAGGGCGGCACCGGACAGGCCCAGCCGTGCCGACACGGCAAGCGACGTGCGAGCGTCCCAGAGCGGAAGAAAGGGGGCGGCATGGCCGATGCCAAGCAGACGCTGGCCCGCGAGTTCTGGCCACGCCGCAAGAAGATGACGACCGAGCAGACGTCCCGTGTCCGTCCCCACCGGCGCATTGTAAAAAGCTTCGACCGTCCGAACTTCGTCTCTCATGAAACGTACACTACCATGAAGCCCTTGAGGAAGGAGCCACGTTTCATGCCCATTACCGTTCATGCCATTGCGGCTCTTTCAGACAACTACGTCTGGCTCATCCAAGATGAGGCCACGGGAACGACTGCCGTGGTCGATCCGGGGGAAGCCACGCCGGTTCAGTCCGCCATTGATGAGCATGGCGGACGTCTCGATCTGATCCTGCTCACCCATCATCACGCCGACCATACAGGCGGCACCATCTCCCTGCGGAAACGCTACGGTGCGCAGGTGATCGGCAATGCCGCCGACGCGGCGCGGCTGCCTCCTCTCGATCATGCCGTAAATCCCGGCGACCGCATCATGTTGGGTGAAAGCTGCGCCACCGTGATCGACACACCGGGCCATACATTGGGGCACATCGCCTATTATTTCGACGATCCGCCATCCCTGTTCTGTGGAGACACGCTGTTCAGCCTTGGGTGCGGTCGTCTGTTTGAAGGAACGGCGGCACAGATGTTCGCGAGTTTCCGGGCATTCGACCACCTACCCGATCGAACCCGCGTCTATTGCGGCCATGAATATACCGCCTCCAACGCCCGGTTCGCCCTTTCCGTCGATCCCGAGAATATCGCCCTTGGCGAACGCGCCCGGGAAGTGGAACGGCTTCGCGCCGAGGGAGTGCCGACCGTGCCCTCTACTCTTGGCAGCGAACGTGACTGCAATCCCTTTCTGCGTGCGCCGGATGTGGCCACCCTCGCACGACTTCGAAAAGCCAAGGATCACGCCCGTTGAGCCTATGGCTGTCGTGAGCGGGCAATCAATCCCGACACGGCGGAGAGAGGCAGTGTTCCCACCCACCATCGTCCTTCCCTCAAACGCAGGGGCAGGTCGACAAGAGGTTCTTTTCCTGACTTTGCTTTCGTGTCTCCACCGTTCGGAACCGGAGAAGCATCGTGCCGCGCGATGCGTCCCAGTACAGCGGCTGCTTCGCCCACTTCTGGAGACACTGCTCCGCTGGCCGCCATGTTCTGTGTCGCCACATCCACGCCACGCAGCACGAGATCGAAATCACCGGTCGGAACAGGCCACCCGGTCATCCGTCCCGACAGAGCAGCCGATGCCACTCCCAGTTTTCCCTGCGCGAGATGCAGAAGAAAAGTCTCTCTTCCCGTCGTTACCGGCAATGAGAAAGCCGCCTCTACTCCGCGCAACGTATCGCCCAGCCCCGGCCATGAGACGGGCAGCCGGAGCGCCTCCAGCCCGATATCGACCGCCAGTCCGCCTCTGTCCTGAGGCCTATTGTGGAGCCTGACTCTCACACCCTCCGCAACCAACATAGCCGGCAGGCTGCGCGTGGGGACCAACGCCGGAAGCGCCGCGAGATCCGTCGTCACCTGCGGCATCGTCAACGCAAGGCTTCGCACCACTCCTTCAGAGGATAGCTGAGCGACAAGACGTGTTCGCTCACTCACCAAACGAAGTGCCAGCACAGTCTCTTCCCTGCGGTTTACCACGAGAGCCTGCCGCTTTCCCGGGAACATCATGACATCATGGGAAAAAAAATGCGGACGACGCACAGCAAGAGCGTCCGCGCCGTAGAACACCCGGAAATCGCCCACTGTTGCGGACACCCGGAAATCCACAAACTCGACCGTCGCCACAAACAAGGCCCAGCGAGGCCGGACAACACGCCACGACACTGACCATCCATGCTGCGCCAGATCGTGACGAGAGGCTTCAAGTCCCCCCAGGATCGCTCGGTTGCCTGCCTGGCGCGCAAGGACGCCACCACCTCCCACAAGAATAACCAGCGCCACGATCAGACCGATTCGAGAGGAGCGACCCGTCACGACGTTCCGAAGCTTTCGAATTCATGCGCCGCATCACCTAAAGCGCCCAACCCTCTGGACCGATGATGGAATCTGATGGGTAATTCACCGCTCTCCATCGCAACACTTCTCAATCTGTCCACAGCCTGTCCCCAGAGGAGTCCACTCTTTTTATACAGTCTTCAGACAATCGGAGCAGATAGGTCAGAAAGTCGGATTCTTATACAAACGACTGAGAAAAACCGCAGTCTTCCGCCAATTCCCAAGAAAACCTGTCCATCCCGTAATAATTTATCTTGACTTCTATAAACGCAAGAAACGCCGAGGATATTTCCTCTTTTCCTTCATATCGTTCCACGACGGATTCTTGCCCCACAGAGTTATCCACAACCCTGTGCCAAACGTTAACGCCTCCCTCGTTCGAGGGTCATAAAAGGTTTTTATTGCGCGAGTTGTGGCTCAGCCGCCCGCCATGCATCCTCTATCGCCCGCAACATGGTCCCTCGCGCCCCGGCCTCGATAGGGTCGCACACATGCACCGTGATCGTGCCGGACCTCTTGAGAAAACCACGGTTCGGCCAGCACAACCCGGAATTCGTAGCCACCGGATAAACAGGCAGCTTCGCATGACGGGCCATCGCGACAATTCCCGGTTTGAGGGGCACCCGTTCACCCGGCGCAAGCCGCGTCCCTTCCGGGAAGATGATAAGTTGCCGTCCTTCGGAAGCTGCCCGCTCCGTAGCATCCAGCAGACTGCGCAACGCCTTGCTGCCCCCTGTGCGCGCCACCGGAATCATACCCGTCAATTTGAGCATCGGCCCCACCAGCGGCACACGCTGCAACTCTTCTTTCATCACGTAGGTCGGCTTGGACACGAGGTTCATCCAGACCAACGTGTCGAAGGCCGACTGATGCTGGGACGCAAGGATGAAAGGACGATCCTTGGGCAATTTATCCAGTCCCGTCACCCGTGTCCGGATGCCACAGAAATACCGTCCTCCCGCCAGATACAGCCGCGCCCAGAGCTTGGCGTAGGGCATTGCGAAACGCGGCGCGAAGAGACGCAGAGGAATCGCGGCCCACCCCATCAGGACCGAAATGGCGACGATCCAGACGCGGAACAGGGCAGAGCGCAGCACTCTCATGGCGTGACCTTCCGTTGAAACAGGGTGGCGGTTTCCGGGCATAAAAGCTGCGGATGGAGACCAGAAAAGCCTCGCTCGTGCAAGTCGCGGTCCACCTGTCTCCATGATGAGACTTGATTCCCGAGGGCCAAGCGTTCAGGAACGGTTCCATGTCACTGATCGGATCTCTCAGGCTCGTCCTGTCCCGCCCTCACCGTGAGGCACGCCCTTTCCTGCTCGCATCGGGAGCGGCCACGGTCGCTGCGCGCTATCTCGGCTGGCGGCTGAACTGTCCGGTTCTCAAACGCGCAGGCACACTCAGCGGCGCGTTTTTTGGCTTCTGCCTCTATTTCTTTCGCGATCCCAAGCGCGTGCCTCCGCCGCGTGAGGGACTGGTCGTCGCCCCCGCAGACGGGCATATCGTCTCCATCCAGAAGGTTGCCCCTCCTGCCGAACTTGGCATGGGCGACACACCTGTCTGGCGCGTGGCGACGTTCCTCTCGGTGCTGGATGTCCATGTCAACCGCATGCCGGTGGCTGGCACCGTAACGCGCATTGCCTATCACGAGGGCAAGTTCCTCAACGCCAGTCTCGACAAGGCTTCTACGGATAACGAGCGCAACGCGCTGAGCATCACCCTGCCGGATGGGCGCATGGTCGCCGTCGTGCAGATCGCTGGACTGGTGGCGCGCCGCATCGTGTGTTCCGTGAAGGAAGGCGACCGTCTGGAAGCCGGCGAGCGTTTCGGCATCATTCGCTTTGGCTCACGCACGGATGTGTATCTGCCGCCGGGCGTTGAGCCGCTGGTCGCGGTCGGGCAGACCATGGTGGGCGGCGAGACCGTCGTGGCACAGCTTGACGCCTGATCCCTTCGGCGGACGATCGGAAGTCACCCGCGATGAGTGAGACCACCTCCCGCCGCAAACGCGGTCGCCTGCGGCGCCGTGCGCCTCATACGCGGGTTCGTGGCCCGTCGTTCAATCGCCTGATTCCCAATCTACTGACCATGCTTGGGCTGTGCAGCGGCCTCACAGGCATGCGCTTCGCGCTGGATGGGCGTTTCCAGAGCGCTGCGATAGCGCTTCTCGTCTCGGCGGTGATCGACGGGCTGGATGGGCGTATCGCGCGCCTCCTGCGCGGCTCCACGCGATTTGGCGCAGAGTTCGACAGTCTGTCGGATTTTGTCTGCTTCGGTGTGGCACCTTCTTTCGTGCTCTATCTCTGGGCACTCAAGGATGCGGGGCGTTACGCCTTTCTTCCCTGCCTCCTTTTTACGGTGTGCATGGCGTTACGGCTCGCCCGCTTCAACGCCAATCTCGATGGCGCGGAAGATCGTCCGAAATACGCCAGCAACTTCTTCACCGGTGTTCCCGCTCCGGCTGGCGCCGGTCTGGCCCTGTTTCCACTGTTTCTGGGACTGGAGTTCAACAAGCTGGGTTTCACGCAGCTTTATGAACTGACGCGCCTGCCTTGGCTTCCGGCCCTCACCCTCACAAGCACGGCGTTTCTTCTGGTCTCCACCCTGCCTGTCTGGTCGTTCAAGAATTTCAAGATCCCGGCCCGCTATGTCCTGCCGATGATGCTCGGCTCGGGCATTTATGTCGTGGCGCTGGTGGCCGATCCGTGGGGCGTTCTTGCGGCCATGGGCGTAGTGTATGTCGCCCTACTTCCTCTCAGCCGCATGAGCTTTCACCGTCTGCGTCACGCGGCCGAATCCCTGCGCGAGGAAGAAGAAGAGGAAGACATCGCTCCCTCCTCCCTGCCGCAGCACTGAGGCGAGACTTCATTCTTCGGTGGCAGCAACCGGTCGGACGACGGATGCAGGCGAAAGCAGGCTGACGATGCCCTCCAGAACGGCGTGCGGCGTGGGCGGGCAGCCGGGAATGGCGCAATCGACCGATGCGTGCGATTCCAACCCGCCCAGCATGGCGTAGTTTTTTCCAAACGGGCCACCATCGAGAGCGCATGCCCCGACCGCCAGCAACCCCTTGGGCTGCGGCATCGCCTCCCATGCGGCCTGAACGACCGGCATCATCATACGGGAATAAGCGCCCGTAACCAGCAGCATATCGGCCGTCCGAGGCGTATCGGCAAAGCTCACTCCAGCTTCGGCAAGACCGTAATTGCCGTGAATGAGAGCTTCCACTTCCAGTCCACAGGCTTCGCAGCCACCACTGTCCACATGGAACAGCACCAGCGGCGAACGTGAGATGACAGGCGGCAATGCGGGTCCGGCAGGCGCCACGAGCGATGTGAACAGAGCACGGATCAGGACGGTGGACACGGGCAACCTCCTCGACGGTGCGGAGAGCGCACTTGGCTCTTCGCGGTGATATTACAGATCAGCCGCCGCAGCCGAAACGCCGAAAGAGCATTTGACCACATCAAATTCTTCCCAACGCGCCCCTGACAACGCTTTTTCAAGCGTCATGCTCAGAATTGCGGCCGGATCGGCCACGAAAACCTGCGCGATCCGTCCCTCCTGCATCGTCACACAGTGACAGACCGGACCGGATGGTCCCTCTACCGCGCCATATCCAGCCGCCCTTTCAAGGACGGCTGGAACCGGGGCGCACACTTCACCGGGCCCCTCATCCTTGCGGCCTTCCAGTTCACGCGCGAACGCCGCAAGCAAACGTAGACTTTCGGCAATGTCGTCAAACCGGATCAGGGATCGCGCCAGAGCGTCTCCTTGCGTCCGAACCGGCGTGCGCAGCGACACCGCGCCATAGGCATCGTAAGACTCGCGCAGATCCAGACCGCGTCCACACGCACGTCCCACCGGCCCTCCCAGAGTGAGGGTTTCCGCCTCTTCTCGCGATACGTGCCCCGCGCCGCTCAACACCTCCATCAAACCGGCTGATGCCAGCCACAGGGCGCGTATTTCGGGAAACTCACGCTCATCAAACGCCGCGATCTCGTCTGCCAGACGCGCCATCGCTGCCGGCAGTCCAAGCTCCGCCCCCTCCGCAGGCCGGCCCGACAGCAGCACCCCGCCGGGGATGATGGTGTCCACCAACAGCCGTTTGCCCAGAACGCTGGCGCATAAGCGCGCCAATGTCTCACGCGCTCGATAAAGACGCCCCATCACCAGATCGGCACGCGCAGCCTGTGCTGTCCGCGCCAGCCACGTCAGATGCGTGTGGATGCGCTCGATCTCCGCCAGCACGGCCCGCATACACTGGGCAGTCGGCGGGACCATCACACCCAGCGCATGCTCCACCGCCATACAAAGCGTCCACTGATGCGCAACCGTGGCCGTCGCGCTGATGCGTCCTGCCAGTTCAACAGCCGCAGCAGGCGTCATGCCCACCATTCGGGCCGTCACTCCGCGATGCGCAAATCCTCCTGCTGTCTCCACCGTACGAATACGACCGCCCACGACGCCCAACCTGTGATGAACCGGTCCCTCCATCCCACCCGTAGCCGGGCCATATGGCAGAATCATTCCCCTGTCAGTCACAGTTGGGTCGGGCGCCTCGAACACGAACGAAGCAGCCCCTTCCGATGAAGGAACCGCCCGGGCGGACAGAGGAGCGTTGGCACTCCATGCGCCATGATCGACCAGAGGCCGGACATCGACGGCTTCCATGGCTTCCACTCCCCATAGGTCATGGATCATGCGCTCGAAGGGCGACGCTGCACTCCGCACGGAGGACAACCCACGATAACGCGGGCCATCGGGCACGAGACTGGCCATCAAGGGACGCAATCGGCTGTCCCCACCCGGAATGTTTTCACTGAACAGCGCATGGATGCGGACGCCATCACACCACAGCCCCATGAAGGTGATGGGATCGTCACGCAGCCGTTCTACCAGTTCGTACCAGCCATCCTCATCCAGTTCGAATCGCCACGGCGTGGATGTTTTCTCTCCGCTACGGATGAGGCGTCGCACTGACGGTCGCCCGTCCTCCCTCACGGGCAGAATCCCGCCAAACAGAATGGGAGGCAGACTCATCCCGATGTCTCCGAACCCATACGGGCGTGAAAGGATGGCAGGAACCGCAAGACCGGCTTCCAGGCTGGCGTCAGGGCAAGCACCAGCACCAGTCCGACTGTTGGCCATATGGCCGAGAGAACCATCACGATCAGCAAGGTAGTGCCAAGCACAGGCAGACCTAGAAGGCACGCCACCTTCCACTGTCCCCGCCCCTTCATGTCGCGCCACGGTCCGGCCAGCAGCGGCCCGAACAGAACCAGATCGACCAAAAGAGCCTCACCGATCCCCACCGCGATGGCTGCCAGACCTATGCTGACGAGAGTAAGGCTCGCCGCCTTCTCCCCAGAGACCACGCGCAGGCGAAGGGACGCTGTCGCGACCGTCAGAAAACCCGCCACAATCATTAAAAAGGAAAACGCTTGGGCCGCCTCCATCGACTGAGGGGCTGCGGTCAATAATGAACCCGTGATCAGTGCGGCCGCGGCAAGACGCAAAGCTTCTCCGCTGTTTACACTTTCAAGCATTGGACTGGAACGCGAAGGCAGGCAGGCAGGCCAGAGGCCGCTTACCAGCATCATGCCAAATCCCGTCAGCAGTCCCGAAACTGTGGGATTGGGATGCAGCAACCCGGTCAACGCCAACACTGTGCCCGTCACATTCCGACGCAGCATATTCCATCCCACGAGCGCGCAGCCCGCCCCGGTGTCCAGCAGGATGACAGCCAGAACAGGTGCTGAAAGCAGCATCGCCGCGCGGGCCACGGGCGCAGACAGCATCAACGCCAGCACAAGCAGGCCGGTCGTCCAGAACGGCACGGCATCGCGTGACAGGAGCGCCCGCGCATCCTCCCGTCGGGGCGGCGCAAAGCAGCGCGACACCAGAGAGGCGTGCAGCACCACCGCTCCCGTCACCGCAAGCGAGGATTCCGTCATCCATCCCTGTTGCGTCGCGAAGCCATGTATCTCCAGCCACCACGCACAGGGAATATCGAACACCATCAGGACAAGACCCACCAGCGACAGATTGGGGGCAAGCTGGGACTGACGCTGCGCGCTCTCACCGCCTTCCCCGGCCCGTCCCACCAGCGCCGCCACGACCGTGCCCGCAAGAAACGGCCATGCAAGACTGCAAAACAGAAGAATATTGGCGGCCATGAGCATCAGGTCATCTTTCCCGAATGCGGCACCTGTTGTCTTTCCCGCAGAAGCGACAACCGCCGCGCAAGCCAGGTTCCAGCGCCCGCCACCAGAAGGACACATGCACCGACCAGCCACGCCATAGAGGGATCGGGAGTATTCACAGCACTCAATAGTACGCCATCGCAGGCCGTCAGCACCCCGGCAAGCTGGCGGCGAATGCCGGAACGAAGCGCCATTGTGGCAAGCCCGGCAAACGTCACGCCAAGCGCCACCGTCACAGCGGGAACGCTGACGGGCCTCACGAATTCAGGCAGCGAACCGGCAAAAAACGAAACATCCCCGACGGGCACTGTAAGATTGGCGGCAACGAGCAGAAGAAGCGCCAGAATCAAGGCGCCCGCCTTTCGGGAAGGCGTTGCATCTTCCTCATAACCTGCCAGCAAGCCGACAGGGACTGTGGCGATAATAAGCGCCACGACGGCGGCAAAGACCACGGGCCAAGCCAGAGAGAACAGTCCTCCCTGACGCACGAAAACAATCGAGAGCGCCGTCAGTAGACCCACGAACGGCACTGCGGAAAGTCCTGCGATCAGTGCAAGAAGTGCCGCGAATGGCAATAGCGCGAGGGCGAGGGTCATGGCGGGCTTCCTCGCCCATTCATCGGGACGCGAGCCTCCGGCTGAACAGCAGAGGCCACTCCCAGACGTGTAGCCGTCATGAGCTGGAAACCGACAAGCGCGAGCAAAAGGGCAGCCGCCGCCCGCAGCCGCATCGCGGTGACAGGGGTGATCACAATCGCGCGGCCAGCAGCCAGCAGCAGCGAGAAGGCAGAAACTCTCCCCACCCAACACAGCAACGCCAGAGCAAGGCCACCAAACGACAGCGCTCCCTCATGAAAAGCCAGAAGCCCTGCCGGCCACATCAGATCCGTCGCCAAAGTGATCCACGCCAGAGTCATCACGTCCTCTGCCAGCATCAGCAGCGCCGCATCCGCTCCCAAACCTTCCAGCCCTCGCTCTTCGCGGTCTCGGACTGCGAACATAAGGATCACGCCCCCCGCAAGCACGAGCGGCGCATCCTTTCCAAACGGATTGCCTCCAGCGGCTTCTGCCAGAACAGAAGCGAGGGCGGTCGTGGCACCAGAACTGAACAGGAGCGCAACCAGCAGCAGGAGCGCAGGCAGAAGCATCACCTCTCCCACCACGCGACCAAAAGCCCATAATGTGTCCGCCGCTGGACGATCAAGTGCGGAAAGTCGTGTGGCAAGTCGTGCAAATGCCAGAAGAAGACCGACCAGCACCGCGTCCGACCACGGAGCGGTTACAAGATTGACGGTAAAGGCTGGAAGCAGCAGCGATGCCGTGAGAGCCGCCCCCAGCGCGACCGGTGCTGCGATCCGGGCCACCATTTCCCGTGACAGCGGCGGCAGATCACCCTGAGGCAGGGAAACCGGCTGCGACCAGAACCGTCCCAGCATGAAAACATGGCGCAGAATGGGCGGCGCAGGCTGACCGCTCAAGCGCGCTCCGAACGACGCACGCAATCCCGCACAGAGCGGCGCGAGGCAGACCACGAGCAGCAGTTGAAGCAGGGTCAGAAGAACGCTCCAGAAGAGGGTCATGACCACCATGCCGCCAGACAGAGCACGACGGCCACCAGCGCCAGAACGATGCCGGATGCCTGTGTGCCGTCTCCCCATATGCGTCGTATCCTTCGCCACAAATGACGGGAACCGGGCATCCATCGCCCCTCTTTCCGCCATTTTGGCAAGCGCTCAAGCCGAAACACTGTCCGCAAAATGGAGACAACGAGGTCTGCCCCCGGCCAGAGAAGCGGCTCTCCAAAAGGTGAGACAGGAGAGCACACAACCAGCCCCCCCAGCCAAGGCGATGCCGCTTCCTTCTCATGGCTGCCAAACGGTGACGGACGAACGGCTGTCGTGTGGGCAAGCCGCGTCTCATGACGTACCTGCACCAACCTCACAGCCCCGATCAGGACAAAAAGCAGCGTCATGAAGCCTGATGGAAGCAGGAAGGACAATCCGTCCGGCGCTCCCAGTGCGAAGATGGAGGGCTTTTCCTTACCTTCTACCGATGCGGCCGCAAGCCAACGAACGAGGCCGGGCACAAGAGAGAGAAAGAAAGAGCAGCCTGCGGCCAGAGCCACAGGCATCAACGCAAACCATGATGCATCGGGACAGACGGCCATACGCGAACGTCTCGCTCCCCCCATCAGAACCAGCATGCCCAGTCGCAGCACCACGAGAGCCACCAGCGCCACCACAAGACCTAGCGCCAGCAGGAAAGCCAGCGACGGAAGGGCCGCCGTGAATCCATCGGGCAGAAGACCGAGGGCACTTTCGACCAGCATCCACAGCACGACAAAACCACCCGTGGGCGGCAGAAGCAGCAGACCCGCGAGCGTGACGGCGAACATGGCCGCCAGCCGTGGCGCAAGACCGATCATTCCCCCCATGGCGTTCAGACGGTCGGACCCGGCGCCCTCACGCACCAGCGCCGAGGCCGCGAGAAAGGCGGCGGCTGCGGGCCACAACACCACGAAGTCAAGGATCAGAGCGGTTTGGGCCGCATGCGCTGTCAGGGTCGAACCGCTGTCATGGGCCAGCCCGAACAGCGCCAATGTCATGGCCCCTATCAACGCTGGAAGCATGGCCAATCCGGTGACAGCCTGCCCAAACTCCGGCGTTGCAAGGGCGCGCCAGAGCCGAAGGGCCGCCAGCCCAATGCCCAGCGCAAGCAGAACGAACGCGGCGCCAGACTGACCAAGTGGCGCGGTCACCACCTGCGTGCGGATCAGCAGCAACAGGCCGCAGCCCGCATCCATCAATGGCGCGAGAGTAAACTCCGGCGCCGCGCGGGCTTCGGAAAGCAGGCAGGCCAATGTGGCGATGAGCATCAACCCATCGCCTTTTCCACTCACACTCGCGCCACAGGCCGCCGCAAAGAAGAACGCCCGCACCATCCCCCGCGCACCGCCCCTCCGATCGGAAAGCGTCAGCAGCAACGCGCAGCAACCGCTGCCCATCAGAACGAAAGGCTGATCGGCCAAAGCTGCGAGACAGGCCGCACCGCAGGACAGCGAAATCCGTCGTCCCGGCACCGCTGGATTTTCCGCGCACAGACCGGTCATGGCGAAAGCAAAGAAGAAAATCGCCTGAACTGTATTGAACGCCAGCCCCGGCAACTGCGAACGCGCCGGACTGCCGCTCCACGGCAAAAGTCCCAGCGCCAGCAGGGCACCCAGCAACCATGCGCCCTGAGCAATCTGTGTCTGCCGATCAGGCGGCAGGTGCGTCCAGCGTCCGGGCAGCAGAGGCAGGCCGCACGCGACAAGGATCGGCAGAAGAAGGGCGAATATCAGGATGACACAACGTCCCGGCTGGCAGTCAGCTCGTTATGGCGCACGACCCGCATGCTCAGGCTTTGCGCAGCGCCCATGGTGGAGCCGCCTTGCCAGAGGCGGCGCGCTTGCCAACCCAAGCTTCCAGATCGGCCATGGACCGGGGGCGCACAGCACCCGGCCAGATCAGACCCTGCGCCTGCGTAAAGACGACGGCCTGCTTCAACCCAAGTTTCTTTCCACCATCGGGGTATTTCTGGAGCGCCACACCCAATCCGCGCGCCATGACGGGAAGCTGCTCAAGCGGGAAGATCAGAAGCCGCCTGTCTCCTCCCAGCACCGCCACATAATCCCCTTCCGCCGGAATACATAGCTTCGCGCTCTCGTCTCCCTTGAGGTTGAGAACCTGCTTGCCGCTGCGCTTCTCCGCCGCGAAATCGGAATCCGCCACGATCATGCCGCGTCCCACATCGGACGCGACGAGCCGCTTTCCCTCCGGCTCAATGACGAAAACCGACAGAATGTCTTCCTCATTGGCCAGATCCATGAGCAGGCGCACGGGCTGCCCATCTCCACGACCGCGCGGAAGATCGGCCGCATTGATCGTGAAGGCGCGTCCATCGGTGGCGAAGAAGCACAGCCGGTCCGTGCTCTGGCAAGGCAGCGCCATACGCAGGGAATCGCTCTCCTTGAACTTCAGGCCGGCGGTGTCGATGCCGTGCCCCTTCATCGCGCGAACCCACCCTTTCTCGGAAAGCACCATCGTCAGGGGCTCACGCTCGACCAACGTGGCGGCGGACAAATCGATCTGCGGAGGCGGCGCACCCAGCGTGCTGCGGCGCGTGCCCAATGGACCGCCACCAAACGCCTTGCCAATTTCCTTCACTTCGCTCGCAATTCGCTTCCAACGCAGAGCCTCATCACTCAGAAGCGCCCGCAATTCATCACGTTCCACTGAGAGCACCGTGTGTTCCTTGCGGATTTCGAGTTCCTCAAGTTTACGCAGACTGCGCAGCCGCATGTTCAGAACGGCCTCGGCCTGCACATCGGACAGGGCGAAGGTCTGCATGAGGCTTGCCTTGGCATCATCCTCTTCACGGATGATGCGGATCACTTCATCAAGGTTGAGATAGACCGCAAGGAACCCTTCGAGGATTTCCAGCCGTCGCTCCACTGCCGTCAGTCTGTGAACACTCCGGCGCTCCAGCACGATCTTGCGGTGATCGAGCCACGCCAGCAGTACGTCGCGCAAATTGAGCACGCCCGGCGTCCTGTCGGGACCGATGACGTTCATGTTCAGAGAGAAACGGCTCTCAAGCTGCGTCGCCTTGAACAGCGTCTCCATGAGCACTTCCGGCTCAACGGCGCGGGATCGGGGCTCAAGGATCAAACGGATGTCAGTGGAGCTTTCATCGCGAATGTCCGCCAGCAACGGCAGCTTCTTCTGCACCAGAAGGTCCGCAATCTGCTCGATCAGCCGCGCCTTCTGCACCTGATACGGAATTTCGGTGACCACCACCTGCCATGTGCCGAAACGACCGGGTTCCGTCGTCCACCGCGCCCGGATGCGAAAACCTCCGCGCCCGGTCTCGTAAGCCCTGAGAATGGCATCGGCATCTTCAACAATAATGCCGCCGGTTGGAAAATCCGGACCCGGCATATGGCGCAGCAGGTCCGGGATGGACGTGTTCCGATCACGGATCAGAAGAGCGGCCGCCGCACAGATTTCACCCGCATTGTGCGGCGGAATGGACGTCGCCATGCCCACGGCGATGCCTGCGGCACCGTTGGCCAGAAGATTCGGGAAGGCGGCAGGCAACACGACAGGCTCGGCGTCTTCACCATCATAGGTCGGGCGGAAATCGACGGCATCGTCATTGATGCCTTCCAGCAGCGCCTGCGCCACCTTCGTCAAGCGGGATTCGGTGTAACGCATCGCAGCCGCGTTATCGCCGTCCACGGAACCGAAATTGCCCTGTCCCTCTACGAGAGGAAAGCGGACGGCGAAGTCCTGAGCCAGACGCACGAGTGCTTCATAAACCGAAGCATCGCCGTGAGGATGGTATTTACCGATCACGTCACCGACGACACGTGCACACTTTTTAAACCCGGACGTCGGATCAAGGCGGAGCTGGTGCATGGCATAAACAAGACGTCTGTGCACCGGTTTCAGACCGTCCCGCACATCCGGCAACGAGCGGGACATGATGGTGGACAGTGCGTATGCCAGATACCGCTCGCTCAATGCATCCGTGAGCCGCGTGTCCTCGATATGGCCTTCGAACGTGTCACTCATGTCCCGTGTCCTCCGTCGTGTGCACCCAATAACGGAGAGACACGCTTTGGCCAACGTCCCGACCCGCGTTCGATGCGGATTGCCACTCCGCCTCGCCCCGCTTGCCATCCTCATTGGCACGCTGTCGGCCTGCTCCCCGGCCGACCGCTTTCTCAAAGCGGGCGATCAGTTGGCCATGAGCGGCTTCACCGCGCACTATGCCAACACCACGGCCCGTTACGAAATGATGAACCTGCTGCCTGCGGGCGTAATGACCTATCGCCCGACCACATCCGGCCCGGTCTACCTCTATGCTGACCGTATCGGCTGCGGCTGTGTCTACATGGGCAGTCAGTCCGCGTTTATAGACTACACCCGCCACACGCTCGAACCCGTTCCCTCCCAGCCCGCCATGACGGCTGAAATCAACCAGCATCCCGGTTGGGACTGGAGCGTGTGGTCCGCCAATGCCGATCCGGGCCCGAACCAGCCCAAGCATGTCATCGGAGCCGAATGGTAAGAAACGCCACAGGAGCGCCTCTCCTGCAGCCTATCGTCCCGCCTGATATTCTTTCATCAGCTCGAGAAATGCATCGGTCGCCTTGCTGCAATAACGCTCCTTGTGCCGCAGACCGAAGAAAACGCGCGGTCCAAATTCGAGTGGCGCAGCGTGCAGCCGTCCTGCCGCCAAGGCTGGCTGGACCACCAGCGCAGACAGGGCGGCAATGCCTGCGCCCGATTCGACGGCTGTGCGCACCGCCTCGTTCGATGGCAGCACAAGGACATCGTGCAGATCATCCGGATCGACACCGATTTTACGCAAGCTTTCATCAAGTGTGGACCGGGTGCCAGACCCCGGTTCACGCGTGACCCAATGCGCCTTCTGTAACCACGCCGCGTCAATCTCTCTCTTCCCGAACGGTTCCGAACCGACCAGCAGCAGGCGATCCTCCCCAACCGGCCAGTGAGCCAATGTTGGGTCATCCACCTTTCCTTCCACAAATCCCAGATCGGCTTCGCCAGCATGCACTTTCGCAGCCGCCTGCTGCGTGTTGCCGATGGACAGTTCCATTCCCAGCAAAGGATAGCGCCTACGAAAGAGCGCGAAAATGGGCGGAAGCCAGTAGGCTGCAATGGTCTGGCTGGCCACGACCCGCAAAGTTCCACGCCGCAGGCCACCCAACTCGTCCAGCACGTTTTCGGCGGCTGAAGCCCGCGCCAGCACAGCCCGCGCTTCGTCCAGAAACAGTCGGCCCGCCTCGCTCAGGCTGATACCGCGTCCAACACGATGGAACAGCCGGATGCCATGCCGTTCCTCAAGTGCTGAAATGGCCGCCGAAACTGCGGATTGCGTGATGTTCAGTGCACGGGCCGCAGCCGTCATATGCTCGCGCCCGGCCACCGCCACGAAAATGCGAAGCTGTTCAAGGGTCATGCTTCCAATCAATCACAAAATACGATCAGAATGACTATTACAATGCGTTGGAGTGATTGATTGCAAGCACCTAGATCAATGGACGGGAGGACACCGTCATGGTCTCACAGGTCCAGCACGCATCGCTCGCGCACCACCACGCAGGAATTTGTCGGTTACGCGCCCTCGGCCCCGGCCTGGCTCTATGTCTGGCTGTCACAGCCATGGCCTATGCTTTGCAAGCCGGAGAACAGGTGGTTTTCGGCAAGGCATGGCTGGAAGCCCTCGTTTTGGCCATTCTGCTGGGGGCCGTTCTGCGAACACTGTGGAACCCAAGCCTGAAATGGCATGCGGGCATCGCTTTCGGCGCGAAAGGCCTTTTGGAAATCTCGGTTGTCCTGCTGGGCGCCTCGGTCAGCGCCAGAACGCTTCAAGCGATCAATCCCGTTCTTCTTGCAGGCATTGTTAGCGTCGTAGCGCTTGTCATCCCCCTGAGCTTCGGCATCGGTCGCCTGATCGGTCTGCCATGGCGCATGGCCATGCTGGTGGCGTGCGGCAATTCCATTTGCGGAAACTCCGCCATCGCGGCCGTGGCTCCCATCATCAACGCGGACAGTGAGGATGTCGCGGCTTCCATCGCCTTTACGGCCATTCTGGGTGTTGCGGTCGTGCTGGGCCTGCCTGTAGTCGGCCTGATGCTCCATATGGACGATGCCGCGTTCGGTACATTCTCCGGTCTCACCGTCTATGCCGTTCCTCAGGTCTTCGCGGCCGCAGCCCCTTTCGGCGCAACGGCTGTCCAGACGGGCATGCTGGTGAAACTGGTGCGGGTGCTGATGCTTGGCCCGGTCTGCGTCGCGCTCTCTCTTGCAACCCCGCATCTCACTACGGTTGAGGACGCGATCACTACGCCTAAGGGCCGACAAACCCGACTATCCCATCTCGTGCCGTGGTTTATCGTCGGATTTCTTGGGCTGGCAGCCTGCCGCTCCCTTGGGTTCATTCCCGAAACGATGGCAGGGGCAGCAAGCAATCTGGCGACATTCCTGACGGTAGTGTCGATGGCGGCACTGGGTCTGGGCGTGGATATACGCACCGTCATGAAAGCGGGTGGGCCCGTTACAGGAGCCGTAATTCTCTCACTGCTCACACTCGCGGCCATAAGTCTGATGTTGCTGCACCTTATCGGGCTGACCTGACGGCATGAGTTGCAAAATCGGCCGGAAAGAACATTCGCCCGCTCAATGGAGACCGTCATCAAATCAAAAGCCGTCTCTTTGCAGTTCTGTCCCCATGCTTGATACTCTTTTTCGCGTCAGGTTCGAAAAGACAAACACTCCGGCGGTCGTTCATGATGCGGACACATTCTTCTCATCGAAGAACAAAGGATTCTTTCCATGACATCCGCGACTGCCTCTCTTGCCGCCCATCTGCTTTCCGTCCGCAAGGGTGTGTCGGCTCCTCTGACACAGGTTCCCACAGATCTCGTGCCAACAATGGTGACAGAGGCTTATGCGGTCCAAAACAGCGTGGCAGCCGCACTCGGTCCCGTGCGCGGATGGAAAGTGGGGGCCAGCAGCCCGGAGGCCGAACCTTCCGCCGCCCCACTTCACGAGGACACTCTCTTTCCCGATGGCGCCATCATTCCCGCCGACTTCCTGCGCCATCGCGGTGTGGAAACGGAAATAGCATGGCGCTTTGCCCATGATGTGGGAGACACCATCACGCGCGAGACAGTGCTCAATGCTATCGGCAGCGTGCATCCCGTCATTGAGATTGTGGACACACGGTATGAGCGCCCGGCCTCTCAACCTTCTCTCGCGCATATGGCCGATCAGCAAAGCCATGGCGCGCTGGTCGTTGGAGCAGCTTTTTCTCACTGGAAAACATTCGATCCCGCCTCGGAGCACTTTGTGCTGCGCATTGATCATCGTCAGACGGCCGAGCGTATCGGTGGCAACGCTGCAGGCGACCCCCTACGACTTCTTGTCTGGCTGGCGCGACATGCCGCCGAGCGCGGGTTGCCGATCACAGCCGGCACGATTGTGACGACCGGCTCTCTTTCCGGCGCAACTTTTGTGCCGCACCGAACGCATGTTTCCGCGTGCTTCGACACGTTGGGAAGCGTTTCAGCCTTCCTCGCCTAAGGAAACCGTCGGGATCAAAGCTCGCACCATGTCGGCAAGTCGAACACGTGCGGCTGGCAAGGGGCGGTGAACGGGGCCGAAAACGTCCCGCATCAGGAAATGGCCCGTAAGGCGCAGACCGTCGTCCCAGTCCTGCGGCGTTCCATTGACCGACGGGTCCAACAGGAAATGAGGCAACGGCAGAAGACGGGATGCCCATTTCCCCGCGCCGGCACGTGAGACCGCGCGACCAGTACGGGGGGATACATACACCAGATCCTCCGTGTCGCCCGTCACGGCACAACAGGAAAGATCGAGCGCAAACCCCAGATCGCGCAGAAAAATGATCTCCCAGCCCACAAGGGTGGCAATCTCGGCACCCTGCCCTGCCTCACCTTCCGTTCCCAGCATGGACAGAAAACCTGCCGTATCCTGACAAAGACCCGGATAGGGTTCGGCTTCGGGAAGAGCCGCATCCGTAACCGCACAAACGGATGCAAGACAGGCGAGGCTTGCCCGAAAATTCATTGCACGAGCGGCATTCGCTGCTGCGAGTTCGCCAGAGACCAGCCCAAGCTGGCCTTCCGAACGCATCCAGCACGTCACCTGCACAAGATTACCCATCTGCCAGATGCCTGCGCTGCGACGGCCGCCACCGCCCTTTACCAATCCATGCACAACGCCCTGCGCCGGTGCGAACAGATGCACGAGGGCATCCGTTTCGGAAAAAGGAGTGCTGGAAAGAACAAGGGCGGGTGCCTCCCAGTTCAGGGATGCCCCGCCCTCGCGCATCGTCAACGACGCCTGACCTTAGCTGCCAGCAACCTTGGCAACTTCAGCGGCGAAATCGTTCTCTTCCTTCTCGATGCCTTCACCGAGCTGGAAGCGATCGAACGCAACAAGCTTCACGCCAGCCTTGTCGAGAACGGCTTTCACGCGGCTCTCGCCGTCATGGACCCACACCTGCTCCAGAAGAACGACTTCCTCATAGAACTTGCGAATACGCCCCTCGATCATCTTCTCGACAATGGCTTCCGGCTTGCCCGAAGCCAGAGCCTGCTCACGCAGCACCGAACGCTCGCGCTCAATCGACTCCGGATCGACGCTGCTGATGTCCAGAGCACTCGGACGGGTCGCGGCGACATGCATGCCAACCTGACGGCCAAGAGCCTCGATCGCATCGCTCTCGGAAGGGGCTTCGATAGCGGCCAGAACGCCGATCTTACCCAGACCGGGCTTCAGCGCGCCGTGGATGTACGTTGCAACCACACCTGACGGCACTTCCAAAACGCGCGCCCGACGGATCGACATGTTCTCGCCGATGGTGGCAATCAGGTGCGTCAGTTCGTCAGCCACCGTACGGCCAGACGCTACGACAGCGGCCTTCAGCTTTTCCAGATCGTCACCAGCTTTCAGAGCAGCTTTCGCCACTTCTTCCACAAAGTTCTGGAATGCTTCGTTGCGGGCCACGAAGTCAGTCTCGGCATTCACCTCGACCATCGCCGCACGCTTGCCTTCGGAGACAACGCCAATCAAACCTTCCGCCGTCACGCGACCGGACTTCTTGGCCGCAGCCGAAAGGCCCTTCTTGCGCAGCCAGTCAACGGCCGCCTCAATGTCACCAGCGGCCTCGTTGAGGGCCTTCTTGCAGTCCATCATGCCCGCGCCGGTCTGCTCACGCAGTTCCTTGACGAGTGCAGCAGTGATTTCCGCCATGATCTTATCTCCACAATAGCAGCAAGCACGTCACCACGACGGGCAACGTGCCTGCATCAATTCTGCGGGGTCGCCTCATCCCGCCCATGAGAGGACAGGAGAGGAGAAACGTCCCGTATGTCTTCAGCCAGCCTCAGCCGGAGCGACGGCCTGCTCGGCAACCGCCTTTTCTTCCATCAGTTCGGTGACGGGAAGCTCTTCCGCCGCACCGATGTCCTGACCGGAAGCACCCAGCTCAGCCGAGATACCGTCAAGCACGGCACCGGAGACAAGGTTGCAATACAGCTCGATTGCACGGATAGCGTCATCGTTGCCCGGGATCGGGTAGGTCACGCCCTCAGGGTTCGAGTTGCTGTCGAGTACGGCCACAACCGGAATACCGAGCTTGTTGGCTTCCTCGATTGCAAGCTTCTCTTTCGTCGTGTCGATGACGAACAGGATGTCGGGCAGACCGCCCATCTCCTTGATACCACCCAGCGAACGCTCAAGCTTGTCCTTGTCGCGGGTGATGTCGAGGATTTCCTTCTTCGTCAGACCCTGCGTCTCACCAGCAAGGATGTCCTCGATGCGACGCAGACGCTTGATCGAACCGGTAATGGTCTTCCAGTTCGTCAGCATGCCGCCGAGCCAACGATGATTGACGTAATACTGACCGCAACGCTGCGCGGATTCAGCCACCAGATCGGACGCCGCGCGCTTCGTGCCCACGAACAGGACGCGACCGCCGCTTGCCACCGTGTCACGGATGACCTTCAAGGCGCGATCAAGCAGAACGACCGTCTGTTGCAAGTCAATGATGTGAACTTGGTTGCGCACGCCGAACAGATACGGCGCCATGCGCGGGTTCCAGCGACGGGTGTGATGGCCGAAGTGGACACCGGCTTCGAGAAGCTGGCGCAGGGTGAAATCAGGCATCGCCATGATGCAGAATCCTTGTGTTCCGGTTGTTCCTCCGCAGCGCACCAGATCCGGTCATGCCGGACACCAGGACGGACGCTGCGTGTGAAGTTCCGCGCCACCTGACGCGAACGGGGCGTATATGCCGCCTTTGCCCTCGAAAGGCAAGAAATACGCCCGCGCAGATATGATGACAGGCTCCGGGCGGCGGTTGCTGCCCGGAATAGAGCGTTTACGCCTGTTCAGGCACACCCGAACGGCGCAAAAGCTCCCGAAGATTACGGACCACAGGGAAGACCTCCACATTGTGGTCTCCTCCAAGCTCGCGCCACGCCTCCTGCTCCATCTCCACGATTTCCTTGTCTTCCATGAAGATACGGTTCGTGAAGATGCCCAACACGGGCCACGCCAGATCAAGGAGGAACTTCATCTTCGGCCGCCGCACGGAGAGAAGACCATAAGCCTGCGTTTCTTCCTGATGCTCCCCGAGCGGCACATAGGCCACCCACAGATCCATCATAAGATCCCCGTCCTTGTCGCGTATCTGGAGCGTCTGGTACGGATAGGTCGTGCGGATCGTCACGACCTCATCAATCGGCTGATCCTTCACGTCGATGGTCTTGTCGTGACGTCCGAACAGCAGACGTTCCGCCAGAGGCTGCTCGCCACCCTTGCGGGCGAAGCTGTAGCTGGCCTCCACAAAGTTCTCACCCTTGTCCTGACCAAGGAAGCGGGCAGTGATCTGCCCCATCTGCTTGCGGTGCAGGAACTGATGATTCATGTCCATCAGGTTTTCGTGCAT
The DNA here is from genome assembly GCF_011516945.1 of Acetobacter estunensis. GTDB lineage: Bacteria > Pseudomonadota > Alphaproteobacteria > Acetobacterales > Acetobacteraceae > Acetobacter > Acetobacter estunensis. Next base: position 5,477 of record NZ_WOTH01000008.1, on the reverse strand, counting down.
GAAGCTGTAGTGGCATTTCACGTGCGGATCGAAGCGCCGCGTCTTGAACTCCTCGGTGTTGTTCACCTGACACGGAACGGGCACAGGTATTTTCTCGGCGAGAGCCGGGTCACCGGGGAAAATGAAGACCAGCCCGCCGCTTTCCTTGCAGGGATAGGTCTTCACGCCGCGCCCCACACCGGGCTTATTGAGATAAGGCACCGTCACGCAGCACCCTTTCCGGTCAAACGACCAGCCGTGGTAGCAGCATTTTACCACATCGCCTTCGACCTTGCCCTTGCTCAGCGGCACCTGCCGATGTGCGCAACGGTCTTCCAGAGCATAGATCGGTGCACCGTTATCGGGACGGACGATGACGATCGGATCTGCCCCGTAGCGTGTTCCGAACGGTTTGCCTGCTTTGACCTTGTTCGACCAAGCGACCGGGTACCAGAAATTCGGATCGAGATCGACGCGGCGCAGATCCGGCTCCGTCGAGGTGTGGAGTTCGCGCGTAACCGCAGACTCATCGCGGCGAACCGGCTTTTCCGTCGGAGCAGAGGCCTGCCGCTCCACGTCCATCTGCATCACCATTTCCGCATCTCCCGTTTCCAGATCATTGCAACGTGACCTTACACGGGCAGGAACAGCGGATCACATTCCTCGCGTCCAGCCCCGGTACCGATCAGTCCATCGTTATGACAGAAGAAGATCGACCGGTGGCCTACCGATTGCAAGTCCCGCGCTCTGCATGGCAGCGCGACCTGCCCCGACTGTTTTCTTGATCCATCTCAAGAACACGAAAAGGCGATGCTTCCGTCAGCTCGCTTTGAAACCGAACAACGAATACTGCTGCATCATATGCGCCGTCGGGTATTGCTTGATCACCTCTCCCGCCGTGTTGTAGGTTTCCACCACAACGATGCCCAGACCGGGATCGATATGCGACGCCGGATTGACGGGCGGGAGATTACTGGCCGCCGTTGGCGTCGAAGCGGAAACAGCCACGTTGGCGCTTCCATTCGATGATGAACTGTCTTGGACCGTCATGCGCTCCGACGTCCGTGTCGTTTCCATACCAGCAGCCGCGATCTGCATCTGCCCTCTCCCAACCTTATGAGGCTACTGTCAGGCATGCCATAAACCTTAACCTTATGCAACCATAAGTTGCATCAAATAGAATCTATTCGCGTAACGCCTGCGACTGTCTTGAGCGCCTGTCCCACGACAGGACTGATCCGGTATCTCCCCGGCAACCGCACTTCCACCTCCTGCGTCTCGGCAATGCCGGGCAGAAGGACGACCGAACCACGTCCTCCTTCCTGACGCGCCAGAATCGCCTTGATACCGGCAATAGCCTCCGCGCTGTCCAGCCAGACCCGCATCTCCCCACCTGCGCGTGAGGCTTCTTCTTCCAGATCCACCAGGTCGCTGGCCGTGATCCGGAGCGCTTCCCCATTCAGCTTGAGATCGGCTGTCACCAGAACAGCCCGCCCCGCCACAAGCAGTTCACGCACACGCCCCAGAACCTCGGAGAACAGTGTCACCTCACAACTGCCACTGGCATCCGAGAGATTGACCCATGCCATCTTACTGCCCGTGCGTGTCGGACGCTCCTTGCGATCCACCACGCAACCCGCGATCTTCACACGCGTCACGCCCCCTTCCGCCGCCGTTAACAGGCGTGACATCGGCACGACACCCATCCTTCGCATTGCCGCCTTATAGGAATCCAGCGGATGCGCGGTCATGTGAAAGCCGATAGCCTCGGCTTCATAAGACAGTTTTTCGAACTCGGGCCATGGCGGGCAGTTTGGCAGTCGCAGCGGCTCAGGCTCCGTCGGGCCACCGAACAGCCCCGCCTGCCCGCTTGCCGCTTCCTGCGCGCGCGTATGCGCACTTCGCAGGATCGTCTCGATAGCCCCGAACACGCGCGCACGATTGGGATCGAGTGAATCGAACGCTCCGGCACGCGCCAGATTTTCAAGCTGCATCTTGTTGAGGTTTTTCGGATCGATCCGCGCTGCGAAATCTGCCAGATCGCGGAAGGGTTTTCCTCCCCGCGCCGCCGCCAACACCTGCATGGCGGCAAAGCCGACTTTCTTCACCGCCGCCAGTGCATAACGAATACCGTAGGAGCCATCGTCCTGCTTCTCAACCGTGAAATCCGCATCCGAACGATTGATGTCAGGCGGCAGCACGCGAATACCAAGTCGTTCCGCTTCCTGCCGCAGGGCCGCCAGCTTTTCCGTGCGTTCGCGTGCCAGCGACATGCAGCCCGCCAGAAACGCGACGGGATAGTTCGCCTTCATCCACGCCGTTTGATACGACACCAGCGCGTAAGCCGCCGCGTGGGATTTATTGAAGCCATAGTCAGCGAACTTCGCCATGAGGTCAAAGACCTCGCCCGCCTTCTCTTTCGGAATCCCGCGCCCTGTAGCACCTTCGGTGAAGATTTCGCGCTGCTTGTCCATCTCAGCGCGAATTTTCTTACCCATCGCGCGCCGCAACAGATCGGCGCCACCAAGGCTGTAGCCCGCCATCTTCTGGGCGATCTGCATGACCTGTTCCTGATAGACCATGATGCCATAGGTCTCTTCAAGAATGTCACGGATCTCTTCGTGCGGCGGCTCCCAGGCTTCCCCGTGCTTACGCCGGCAATAATCGGGAATGTTCGCCATCGGTCCCGGACGATACAGCGCCACGGCGGCGATCAGATCTTCCAGCCGCGATGGCCGCATCTGCTTGAGCACGTCACGCATGCCCGCGCCTTCGAACTGGAACACGCCCGCCGTGTCACCACGTCCCAGCATTTCATAGGTCAATTTGTCATCAAGCGGTATTTTTGAAAGATCGACTTCTATGCCAAGATCTTTCAAGAACCGGACACCACGCTGAAGGATGGTGAGCGTGGTCAGGCCGAGAAAGTCGAACTTCACAAGCCCCGCCTGCTCAACATATTTCATGTTGAACTGCGTCACCAGCATATCGCTCTTCGGATCGCGATAAAGCGGGACAAGATCGACAAGTTGCCGATCTCCAATCACCACACCGGCGGCGTGCGTAGACGCGTGGCGATACAGCCCCTCAAGCTGCTGCCCAATTTCCATGAGACGCCGCAGCGCCTCATCGTTATCGCGCATTTCCTGCAGTTTCGGCTCGCCCGCAATGGCGTCCTTGAGCGTGACAGGTTTGGCTGGATTGTTTGGGATCAACTCGGCCACGCGATTGACCATGCCGTAAGGTAGCCCCAGAACACGCCCCACATCGCGCACCGCCGCGCGCGCCTGCAATTTTCCGAACGTGATGATCTGCGCCACCCGATCCGCGCCATATTCGCGCCGGACATAGGCAATCACTTCGTCACGTCGATCCTGACAGAAATCGATATCGAAATCCGGCATTGAGACACGTTCCGGGTTCAGGAAGCGCTCGAACAGCAGATTGAAAGGGATAGGATCAATGTCCGTAATGGTCAGCGCATAGGCCACGAGCGAACCGGCACCCGAACCGCGCCCCGGCCCTACCGGGATGTCATGCGCCTTCGCCCACTGGATAAAGTCTGCAACGATCAGGAAGTAGCCCGGAAACCCCATGCTGGAGATGATGTCGAGTTCAAACTCCAGTCGCTCGGAGTACGTCTTGCGCGTCTCTTCGTCCGCGTTGATCGCGTCCAGACGCCTGACCAGCCCCTCTCGAGCCATACCTCGAACGGTTTCATCCTCCGTCTGCCCCTCACGCACCTTTGGGCACATTGGCAGCAACGGCTTGCGTGTTTCCACCTTGATCGCGCAGCTTTGCGCAATGGCCAGCGTGTTGTCGCAAGCATCCGGCAGGTCCGCAAACAGGGCACGCATATCGGCGGCCGGCTTGAACCAGCACTCCGACGAAACGCGCCAGCGGTCTTTTTCCGCCATGGTCCGCCCCTGCGCGATGCAGATCAGCGCATCATGCGCCTCATGCATCTCGGGACGTGGAAAGAAACATTCATTGGTCGCAACAATTGGCAGATGCATTCGGTCTGCAAGTGCAAGCACGCCCGGTTCGACCGCCTCTTCGATCGGCACGCCGAAACGGTTGAGTTCCACCACAAGATTATCGCCGAAAGCCTCGTGCAATCGCGCCAGCCATGCCTGCGCCATGTCCTGCTGGCCTTCCGCCAGCATCTGATAGAGTGGCCCCCGCGTGCCACCAGTCAGCAGGAACAATCCCTGACTACGCTCACACAGAAGATCGAGATTGATGGAGGGATCGCTCGTATCGCCTTCCAGAAATCCCGCCGAAGACAGAAACTGGAGATTGGCCAATCCCTGCTCATCGCGCGCCAGCAGCACAATCGGCTCAGAAGTGGCAGAGGGTCGATCATCACGTGGGGGCAGCCCGATCTGGCACCCGATGATGGGCTGCACACCCTTCCCCGAGCAGTACTGCGAAAACTCCAGTCCACCGAACAGGTTGCCCGTATCCGTAATCGCGACGGCGGGCATATCCATCCCGCGGGCAAGCCCCACCAACTCCGGGATTCGGATGGCGCCCTGACTAAGGGAATAGGCGGAATGGACGCGGAGATGGACGAAATCGGCGTAGGACATTTCATAAGTCTAGCACGACTGAAGGCCAGTGGCAGGCGCCTTTCATCCATCTGCATCGTCATGGAAATGTTATAGTGTTACATACAGGTGGAGGGTTCTAAAAACCCCGATTTCGGATCTTCCAGACACAACAATATCAATGAGTTATCATTTTAAATTGGCTGTAAAAGAGGGTTTTTCGAACCCTCCAGGTCACACCTGTCAGCAAACCCTGCATGGCTGAGGAGAAACACGTTCGATATTCCCTTGTGGATATTGCGAGTGATGCGCTGGAACGGCATGGTCCGCTCCAATTGTCGATAGTCCCGCGCAAGCGGGTGAAAAGGGAATGCCGTGCGTCTGTCCGCAGACAAGTCGGCAACTGTTCCCGCAACTGTAAATGGTAGGTCGCGTCTTCCACGTCTTTTGACACCACTGGCACTGACTGCCGGGAAGGTCGGGGATGCGATGATGATCCACAAGTCAGGAGACCTGCTGTCGTCGTTTTAACCTGCCCCGATCGGGATGTGTCGGCGGCTGGAGTGATAATATGCCTTTCTTTTTCATACAAAGCTGCCTTGAGGCGATGCCGGAAAGTCAAAGATTCGCGCGGCGCACCAACTGACGCAGCGAACTTTCTCTTCGCTCCTGACCACATGGGCTAATGCCAAAAACAGACACATTCTGTCGATTGCAGCCACATGACAGTTTCAGGACGTGCTCCATTGCAAATGCTTTTCGGATTTCGCACTCCATGCACACTCTACCTACCTATTTGTCTCAAACCCGCTCCCCTTTCCTGAAACCACGCTTTTTCCTCCTCACAGGCCTATGCACATCGGCCCTGTTTCTGGGCTGGAGCAGTGCGGCGCGCGCGGACGGTCTCCCACAATCGCAGATCGCACAGGACCGGGCACGCCTTGGAAA